>NZ_JAXOJP010000005.1:0-268207 GCF_036663795.1 Parasphingomonas halimpatiens | reverse complement strand
TCGAAGGCAAGACCGAGCGTCAGAAAAACCCTCATCCCAAGGGCTCGCTCGCTTATGCCGCATGGGTCTGCGCTCGCCTCGGCGGATGGACCGGCTACTACGGAAAACCCGGCCCGGTCGTCATGCTCAACGGATGGCTCGAAATCCAGGCCGCTAAACGTGCCATCCAAACCCTCGGATACCAGACCAATGTGTGAATCTGGTAGGGCACGGGGAGGGGGACCGCGACGCGAAGCGGCGTGGTGGTGGGGCTGGTCGGGCGATAGCCAGCCACAAAATCCACCGGTGCGTCCGCCGCCAGGTCAGGCAAACGCGCGCTGATCGAGCGACGCCAGATCACCCCCGACCGGCCCCTCCACCGCCTTCGGCGGTCCCCCTCCCCGTTCCGGGGAGGTATTTTCAGGTCACCCCTCGAGGCTCTTGGAAGCCTGTTCGAACATGTCCTTCGACAGGCCAGGTACCGCGACGATGCGTTCCAGTTCCGCGCGCATCAGCGCGGCGCGTCCGCTGTCGAAGCGGCGCCAGCGGCCGAGCGGCGGGAGAAGCTTGGCGGCGGTCTGCGGATTGAGCTTGTCGAGCGCGATCAGTTGGTCGGCGAGGAAGCGATAGCCCGCGCCGCCGGCAACGTGGAAGGCGCGCTGGTTGACGCTGAACGCGCCGACCAGCGAGCGCGCGCGATTGGGATTGGCGAGCGTGAAGTCGCGGTGCCGCGCCAGTTCCGCCACCACCGCCGGCGTATCGGCGCGTGACGCCAGCGCCTGGGTCGAGAACCATTTGTCGAGCACCAGCGCATTGTCGGAATAGCGGTTGTAGAAGATGTCGAGCGCGGCGATCCGTTCGGGCGCGTCGCTGTTGACGAGCGTGGTCAGCGCGCCCTGGCGATCGGTCATATTGTCGGCCGCCTCGAACTGCGCGAAGGCGAGGCCGGCGACGTCGGCCGCGCCGCTGGCGGCGATATAGCCGAGCGCGACGCTCTTCAGCCGGCGCAGGCCCTTGTCCTCGGGATTGTAGCGATAGGCGCCGACGCCCTTCGCCGCGAGATAGGCGGCGCGCCAGCGCTCCTCGAGCGCGCGGCCGAGATCGCCGCGCAGCGCCTCGCGTGCGCGGTAGATCGCCTCGGGATCGACCAGGGCCATCTGGTCGCCGATGAAGCTCTCCGACGGCAGCAGCACCGCCTCGGCGACGAAGGCGCGATCGAGCGCGGTGTCGTCGAGCGTGTTGCCGACCGCGGCGATGACCGCGGCGTGATCGGCCATGCGGCCCTGCGCACCCGCGACGAGCGTGTCGAGCATCAGCTGTTGCATCGCCTCGTAGCGCGCGAACGGATCGTCATCATGCGCCGAGAGGAAGGCGAGATCAGCGGCGCTGCGATCGGTCTCGACCACCACCGGCGCGGAAAAACCGCGATTGATCGACAGCACGGGCCGCTCGGCGATGTTGTCGAAGGCGATTTCGGCGGTGGGCTGATCGAAGATGAGCAACTGCTCGGGAAGGAGCGGCTGGCTGCTGGCGGTGCCGAACAGACGCAGTTTGAGCGGCAACACCATTGCCGGCTTGTCGCTCTGCCCCGGCGTCGGCGGGACGCGCTGGGCGAGGCGCAGCGTGGCACGCGCGGCCTCTGCATCATAGGCCAGCGCGGCGGTGACGCGCGGCGTGCCGGCCTCGCTGTACCAGCGGCGAAACTGGGTCAGGTCGATGCCGCCGGCATCCTCCATGCAGGCGACGAAATCCTCGCACGTCGCCGCGGTGCCGTCGAAGCGATCGAAATAGAGATCGGTGCCGGTGCGGAAGCGCTCGGCCCCCAGCATCGTCGCCAGCATGCGGATGACCTCGGCGCCCTTGTTGTAGATTGTGGCCGTATAGAAATTGGCGATTTCGAGATAGGATTCCGGGCGCACCGGATGCGCCAGCGGGCCGGCATCCTCGGGGAATTGCGACGCGCGCAGGCCGCGCACATCCTCGATCCGTTTGACCGCCGCCGAGCCCTGATCGGCCGAGAAGCTCTGGTCGCGATAGACGGTGAAGCCTTCCTTGAGGCTCAGCTGGAACCAGTCGCGGCAGGTGACGCGGTTGCCCGACCAGTTGTGGAAATATTCATGCGCGACCACCGCGGCGATGGCGTCATAATCATAATCGGTCGCGGTGTCGGGATCGGCCAGCACGTAGCGCGAATTGAAGATGTTGAGGCCTTTGTTCTCCATCGCCCCGAAGTTGAAATCGTCGACCGCGACGATGTTGAACACGTCGAGATCATATTCGCGGCCATAGACGCGCTCGTCCCACGCCATCGCCATCTGCAACGCGGCAAGCGCATGGCCGGTGCGCGACAGATCGGCCGGGCGGACCCAGATGCCGAGCGCCACCTCGCGCCCCGAGGCGGTGACGAAGCTGCCGCGATTGGCGACGAGATCGCCGGCGACCAGCGCGAACAGATAGCTCGGCTTGGGGAAGGGATCATGCCAGGTCGCCCAGTGGCGGCCATCGTCGAGATCGCCCGACGCGGTCGGATCGCCATTGGCGAGCAGCACCGGAAAGCGCGCCTTGTCGGCGGTCATCTTCACCGTGTAGCGGCTGAGCACGTCGGGCCGATCGGGGAAGAAGGTGATGCGGCGGAACCCTTCCGCCTCACACTGGGTGCAGAGATTGCCGCCCGAGGCATAGAGCCCCATCAGCTGGGTGTTGCGATCGGGCGCGATCTCGACCTCGGTCTCGACGACATGCGCATCGCCGCTGATCGGGATGACCAGCGCCTCGTCCTCGACATGCCAGTCATTGACAGCGACGCCATCGACCATGACTGAAAGCGGCGTCTGGCCGCCGCCGTCGAGCCGCAGCGGCGCATCATGCGCGCCGTTGCGCAGGATGTGGAGCGTCGCGCGGACCCGCGTCGCGGCCGGATCGAGATCGAAATCGAGCGCGATCTCGGGCACCAGCCATGCCGGGGGACGATAATCCTCGCGCCTTGTGACGAGCGGGACGGCGGCGGCGTTCTGAACATCGAGCATAGGCTCGCGATGTAGGCGGTGGCGTGCCGCGGTGCCACCCCAAACGCGCCGATGCTTGCACGCGCCCGCCGCTGTGATAGCGCGGTGACACACGAAGCGGAGCGGAAATGATGCGGCGGATGATGGCGGGGCTGGCGTTGCTGGCGGCGAGCGCGGCGCCGGCGCAGGATGCGCCGACGCGCGACCTGGCGACGATCAACGCGCCGCTGCCCGACGACCAGGCGGCGCTGAAGGCGCATGTGCTGTTTCTTGCCGACGACGTAATGAAGGGCCGCGAGGCATCGAGCCCGGAGTTCATGATCGCGGCGCATTATGTCGCAGCGCAATTCTATGCCGCCGGGCTGCGGCCGGCGGGCGACAAGGGCGGTTATCTGCAGGACGTGCCGCTGGTCGCGGTGCGCCCGGCTGATCATGGCGATGTGGTGGTGACGCGCAAGGGCGCCGCGCCGCAGCCGCTGGTGTTCGGCGAGGATTATGTCCCCGGCGCGGTGGCCGGGCGCGCGGCGACGACGATCGACGCGCCGGTGGTGTTCGTCGGCCAGGGCATCGTCGCGCCGACCTATCGCCGCAACGACTATGCCGGGGTCGATGTGCGCGGCAAGATCGTCGCCATGCTCGGCGGCGCGCCGAGCCGTTTCCAGAGCGAGGAGCGCGCGCATTTCTCCAGCCCCGCGACCAAGGCTGCAACCGCGGCGGAGCACGGCGCGATCGGTGTGATCCAGATCCTGCCGCGCGCGCTGGGGCGCGCGGCGACGGGCTGGGACCGCGCCCGCACCGTCTGGGCGAAACCCGACGGCACCGGCTTCGAACCCGGCGCGCCGACGCTTGCCACGCTGAGCGCGAGCGGCGCGGCCAAATTGTTCGATGGTGGGAAGACACCATGGGCGGCGATCGCGACGGCGGCGAACAAGGACGGCGCGACCTTCCTCGCGATGCCGCTGCCGCGCCGGCTAACGATATCGCTGCACAGCGCGTTCGAGCCATCGCGCAGCGCCAATGTCGCCGGGTTGCTGCCGGGGGGCGACCCGAAGCTGCGCGATGAGGTGGTGGTGCTGTCGGCGCATCTCGACCATCTCGGTGTCGGGCGCGCCGACAAGAATGGCGACACGATCTACAACGGCGCCGAGGACAATGCCGTCGGCATCGCCGCGCTGATCGAGGAGGCGAAGCGCTTCAAGTCGAGCGGCACGCCGCCGCGGCGCAGCATCCTGTTCCTCGCGGTGACGGCGGAGGAGAAGGGGCTGGTCGGATCCGACTATTTCGCGCGCCACCCGACACTGCCGCTCGATCATATCGTCGCCGACGTGAATCTCGACATGCCGATCCTGAGCTATGCCTTTCAGGACATGACGGTGTTCGGCGCCGACCGCTCGACGCTCGGCCCGATCGTCGGCAAGGCGGTGGCGGCGCTGGGCGTGACGATGTCACCCGACCCCGACCCCGGCCAGGGCATCTTCGTGCGCTCCGACCATTATCGCTTCGTCCAGCAGGGCATCCCCTCGGTGTTCCTGTGGCCGGGCCAAGCCGGCGACGGCAAGGCGGCGTGGGCGGACTTCTTCGCCAAGCGCTATCACCAGCCGTCGGACGAGATCGGCCAGACGCTCGACTGGGCACAGGGCGTGCGTTTCGTGGCGGTCAACTACGCCATCGCGCGCGAGATCGCCGATGGCGACGCCCGGCCGCGCTGGAACAAGGGCGATTTCTTCGGGCTGCTCTATCACGGCTATGGCGCACAATAACGCCGACAAGGGGGACATGAGATGAGCAACAAACCGATCGCGGCCGCCATCGCGCTTGCCGCGCTGCTGGCGCCGGCGACGGCGCTCGCCGCCAACCATCCGCCGTTCGATGTCGAGACGGCGACTCATGCCTATCTCGCTTTGTTGCAGGGCCCGGCGCGGGCCAAGTCCGATGCCTATTTCGAGGGCGGTTACTGGCTGCCTTTATGGGGCACGCTGGTCGCAGTGGTCATCTACCTGCTGATGTTGCGCAGCGGTCTGTCGGCGCGTTTCCGTGACGTGGCCGAGCGGCTGTCCAAGTGGCGCTGGCTGGTGCCGGCGCTCTATGCCGTGCCGTTTGTCATCGTGTCGACGCTACTGACCTTGCCGTGGACGATCTGGTCGGACTTCGTGCGCGAGCGGCATTATGGTCTGATGAGCCAGAGCTTTTCCGCCTGGCTGGGCGAGCAGGCGATCGGGCTCGGCGTCGCGATCATCGTCAATGCGCTGCTGCTGGTCGCGCTGTTCGCGGTGATCCGCCGCTTTCGCCGGACTTGGTGGCTATGGGGTGCGGCGACGACCAGCGCGTTCCTCATCTTCGGCCTGTTGCTCGGCCCGGTGTTCGTCGCGCCGCTGTTCAACACCTATACCGAACTGCCGGCCGGGCCGATCCGCGACCGCATCGTCGCGATGGCGACCGCCAGCCATATCCCGGCCGAGCATATCTATCTATTCGACGCCTCGAAGCAGACGAAGCGCATCTCGGCCAATGTTTCCGGGATCGGGCCGACGATCCGCATCTCGCTCAACGACAATCTGCTCAACCGCACCGGGCCGGACGAGATCGCCGCGGTGATGGGGCATGAGATGGGCCATTATGTCATCGGCCATATCGAGCGCGCGTTGCTGATCATCACGCTGGCGCTGTTTGCCGGTTTCTGGATCCTGCAACGCATCATCCCCGGCATCCTGGCGCGCTATGGCGCGCGCTGGGGCGTGCGCGACGTCGCCGACCCGGCGGTGTTGCCGCTGCTGGCGTTGCTTGGGGCGGTGACCGGGCTGATCCTGACGCCGGCGCTCAACACGCTGACCCGCGTGCAGGAAAGCCAGGCCGACGCGTTTGGCCTGAGTGTCGCGCAGGAGCCTGATGGTTTCGCCAAGGTGGCGATGCGTTTGTCGGAATATCGCAAGATCGAACCCGGCCCGATCGAGGAGATGTTGTTCTTCGACCATCCATCGGGCGCGACGCGCGTGCGCATGGCGATGCAGTGGAAAAAAGACCATGTGCCCGGCGCGACGATGGTGACGCCGGACATCAAGCTCGACGGGCAATGACGCGGCGGCTGCTGATCCTCGGGCGCGGTTATACCGCCGGGCGGTTCGGCGCGGCGATGGTCGCGCGTGGCTGGGCCGTGACCGGCGTGACGCGCGACGGGCGCGATGGCACTTTGGCCTTTGGCGAGCGCGACGCTGTGGCGACGGCGATCGGCGCGGCCGACGCGATACTGTCGTCGATCCCGCCCGAAGGCGACCAGGACCCGGCACTCGCCGTCTATGGCGATGCGCTGGCGGCGGCGCGCGGCTGGCTGGGCTATCTTTCCTCGACCGGGGTCTATGGCGATGCCGGCGGTGCATGGGTCGACGAGACCGCGCCGACCGGAACCGGGCGCCGCAATGCCCGCACCGCGGCGGACGCGGCGTGGCTGGCGCTGGGCGCGCGGGTGTTTCGCCTGCCGGGGATTTACGGCCCCGGCCGCTCGCCGCTGGAACGCGTGGCAAGCGGCGCGGCACACCGCGTCGACGTGCCGGGCCAGGTGTTCAGCCGGGTGCATGTCGACGACATCGTCAGCGGGGTGATCGCGGCGCTCGACGCGCCGGCCGGGGCGTACAACCTCGCCGACGATCTGCCCTGCGCGCAGAATGACGTGATCGAATTCGCGGCGCGGCTGCTCGGGCAGGCGCCGCCGGCCTATGTCGCGCTCGACAGCCTGTCGCCGATGGCGCGCGCTTTCTATGCCGAGAACCGGCGCGTGGCGAACGGCAAGGCCAAGCGCGTGCTCGGCTGGGCGCCGCGTTACCCGACCTACCGCGCCGGCCTGCGCGCCCTAAGCGCGATGACCAGCCCCGCCCCCGCCAGCGCCGCGCCCGCGACGGCGAGCCCGGTCCAGCGATAACCCTCGAACAGCGTCGAGAGCAGCATGGCGATGACCGGGACGATTACCCCCGAATAGGCCGCCTTGGCCGGGCCGATCGCGCGCACCACGCCGAAATAGAGCGGGAAGGTCAACGTCGAGCCGATCAGGCCGAGATAGACGATGCCGCCAATATAGGCGGGGCGCCATTCGATCACCGGCGGGCCGCTGAGCACGAGCGCGATCACCCCATCGAGCGCCGCGCCGAGCAGCATCGCCACCGCGAGCGTCGGCACCATTGGATAACGCCTCGCCGTATCGGTCGCCTGCAACACGTTGGAGGTCGAGGCAGAAAAAATGGCGAGCGCGGTCAGGCCGATGCCGAGCACCGCCTCGCCGGGGCCGCGCGGGTTGAGCCGTACCTCGTGCAGGAACAGCAGCGCGATACCGGCCATCGCCACCGCCGAGCCGAGCAGCAGCTGCGCGCCCATGCGCTGGCCGAGAAAGACCCGGGCGAGCACCGCATTGGGCACCAGCATCAACGCGAACACCACCGCGACGATGCCCGAGGTGATATGCTCCTCGGCGCGGTAGACGAAGTTGAAGTTGAGGCAGAATTGCGAGAGCGCGATGAGCCCGGCGAAGCGCCAGCCGCGCGCATCGAGCGCGAATGTCTCGCGCCGCACCAGCGCGAGCAACACCATGCCCGTGCCGCCGACGAGGAAGCGATAGCAGACCGACCAGCTTGGCGGGACGCTCGACACCTGGTCGCGGATCACCAGCCAGGTCGAGCCCCACACCAGGGTGACGATCGCGAACGGCAGCAGCACCGCGAAGCGCGTCGATGAAGGGGCGGTCGTTGCGGTCACGGCCAAGCCTTTAGCCGCGCACACGCCGCTGTCGATGCGCTTCTCTTTATCGGATGATAAGCTGGCCTGATCGATCCGCGTCAGGCGCCAAGCGCGGCGATCGCCTCGGCGAGCGGGCGGATCGCCTCGGCCTGCTGATCCCAGGAAATCACCAGCCGTACCTCGCCCGGCGCCCAGTCGTAAAAGTCGAAGCCGAGCGCGCGCAGCCGCGCCGCCTCGTCGGGGCTGGCGCGCAGGAACACCTCATTGGCCTCGACCGGGTGGACCAGCCGGTCGCCCGCCGCCTCGGCGAGCAGCGTCGCGCCCGCGTTGGACGCACGCGCATTGTCGCGCCAGCGGTCGTCGTCGAGCAAAGCGAGCAGCTGCGCGGCGAGGTAGCGCCCCTTGGAAAAGAGCAGTCCGGCGCGCTTGCGGCGATAGAGCGTGGCGGCGGCGAGCTCGGGCTTGAAGAACACCAGGCATTCGGCGTTCATCCCGCCATTCTTGACGAAACCGAAGCTCAAAGCATCGACCCCGGCGCGCCAGGTCATCTCGGCGGGGGTGCAGCCGCAGTGCACCATCGCGTTGGCGAAACGCGCGCCGTCCATGTGCAGGCCGAGACCGCGCGCCATCGCGAGCGCGCCGATCGCGGCGACCTCGTCGGGCGTGTAGACGCGGCCATATTCGGTCGCGTTGGTAATCGAGATGGCGTGCGGCTGGACCTGGTGGACGTCGTTGCGCGTCGCGTCGAGCACGGCGGCGATCGTCTCGACCGTCAGCTTGGCGCCTTCGCCGTCGGCGAGCAGCAACTTGGCACCATGGGTATAGAATTCGGGCGCGCCGCATTCGTCATTCTGGATATGCGCGTCGCGGTGGCAGACGACCGCGCCGTGCGGCGGGCACAGCGCGGCGAGCGCGAGGCAATTGGCGGCGGTGCCCGAGGGCACCCACAGCGCCTTTACCGGGGTTTCGAACAGGTCCGAGAAGCGCCCGTCGAGCTGCCTGCTCCACGCATCACCATCATAGGCGGTGTCGAGCGTGTCGGCAGCGGCCATCGCGGCGAATATGGCGGGATGGACCGGGGCGGCGTTGTCGGAGAAGAAGCGCATGACGGTGCCTTGCTGCGCGCCGCGCGCGGCGTCAACGGGGTGCCCGTCAGGCGGCGCCGGTGACGACGAAGCCGAGGAACAGCGCCGAGGCCGCGATCATCACCCCGGTCGCCGCCCAGCCGAAGCCGATCTGCCAGCGCGACACCTTCAGCCGCCCCATGGCGCGCGGATTGCGCACGATCAGCATCATCACCACCATCAAAGGGCCGGCGAGAATGCCGTTGATCACCGCCGCCCAATAGAGCGCGCGCGCCGGATCGATGCCGATGCCGTTCAATGACGCGCCGGCGAGCGTCGTCGCTGCGATCGTACCGTAGAACAACCGGGCCGAGAGCGGCTTGGCGTCGAGGCTGCCGGCAACACCCGCCATTTCGGTAACGGCATAGGCCGCCGAGCCGGCGAGCACCGGCACCGCGAGCAGGCCGGTGCCGATGATCCCCACCGCGAACATCGCGAAAGCGAATTGCCCGGCGATCGGGCGCAGCGCCTCGGCCGCCTGCGACGAGGTGGCGATGTCGCGCACGCCGCTGGCATGGAGCGTCGCGGCGGTCGCGAAGACGATCGCCAGCGAGATGATCGTGCTGAACGCCATGCCGGTGAGCGTGTCGATCTGGATGCGCTTGAGCTCGGGGCCGGCGGTGGTCGCCGTCAGGCACAGCGGCTTGGCGTGGTGGCGGTGCTGCTCCTCGATCTCCTGTCCGGCCTGCCAGAAGAACAGATAAGGGCTGATCGTCGTGCCGAGGATCGCGACGAAGGCGGTGGCATAAGCGGTGTTGAACTGCAGTTCGGGCACGACCAGCGAGCGCAGCGCGTGCGGCCAGGGCACGTGCGCGACCAGCACCACCGCGACATAGGTGAACAGCGACAATGTCGTCCATTTGAGGATCGCGGCATAGCGCGGATAACTCAGCCAGACTTCGAGCACGATGCAGGCGATGCCGAAAAGCAGCGTGTAGAGCGCACCGTTGCCGCCGATGAGCAAGGTCAGCGCCGCCCCCATCGCGCTGAGATCGGCGCCGAGATTGACGATGTTGGCGATCAGTAGCAGCGAGACGATCAGCCACAGCAGCGATTTGGGGTAGTGCCGGCGCAGGTTGCGCGCGATGCCCGCGCCGGTGACGCGGCCGATCTCGGCGGCGATCTGCTGGATCGCCACCATCAGCGGGAAGCTGAGCAGGAAAGTCCAGGCGAGCCCATAGCCGAACTCGGCGCCGACCTGGCTGTGCGTGCCGATGCCACTGGGATCGTCATCGGCGGCGCCAGTGATCAGGCCCGGCCCGAGCGATTTGAGGAAGGCGCGAAACCCGACGGCAGGCGCTGCTTCGGGTGGGGCGGGGTCGGTCATGCAGGACCGTCGCACGTGGCGCCGTGGGTGGCAACGCAACGATCGACCGCTTCAGGGTCGCGGCGACAGCAGGTGCGATCTGTCAAAGAACCGGTGGCCTCGCCCGCATCAATCGGCCGGGGGGCAATCGCGAAAGTCCGTTTGCCGCCGCATCGGCCCGACGAGCACGCCACGACGATCGATGCAGCCCCAGCGCCCACCGACATAGCTGCCATGTTCGCCCCTCATCTTCACCTCGCAACCGATGCACACTGTCGCGACGCCGCTCGCGAACGGATAGGCGCCATCATAACGCCGCGCGATGACGAGCCCGAGCCGTTGGTCGATATAACCGATCTTCCCGCGTCGTTGCGACCGGGCGAGGCCGTCGGAAAAGCCCTCCGCGCCGTTGTCCAACGTCATAACCGGGGCGCTCCGGCCGTCGCGTCGGACGTAATACCAGCCATCGACATAGATATTGGCCAGGCCATGACGATCAAAGGCGAGCCGACGAAGGTGAAACGGGCGCACGCTCATCCGACCGGTGCGATCAAGCCGCGCGCAGTGTGCGAAGGTGCCGATATCGACGTTGAAGGCATAGGTGCAGGGACGCAACAACGCCTTGTGTCCCGCAGCGGCTGGGGAAACGATGGCAATCGACGCGGCGACCGATGCGATCACGCCGAAGGCGCGCGCGTTGTTCACTCCTCGTCGCCGCGCCCCGGTGGCGGCGTGGCGCGCTCCTCACGACGGTCGCGCGGCGGTGGCGGGTCGTTGCGCGGGGCGCGGTTGATCTGAATGCTGCCGTCGCGGCCGATATGCAGGTCGAGACCGAGGCCGGAGATATTGCCCTCGATCGGCAGCACGTCGTTGCCCGGGGCATCCGCGCTGTCCGCCGCATCGGGATCGACCGCGTCGGTCACCGGTTGCGGTGCCTGTTTCGGCCCGACGCCGAGCCCGCTCTGCATGAAATCGCGCCACACCCGCGCCGGGATGCCGCCACCCGACAGCCCGCGATTGGGGGTGTTGTCGTCATTGCCGACCCACACGCCGCACACCAGCCCATTGGCGAAACCGATAAACAGCGCGTCGCGGCTGTCCTGCGTCGTCCCGGTCTTGCCGAAGGTTGCGACCGACAGCGCCGCCTGGCGCCCGGTGCCGGTCTCGGCCGAGGCCGAGAGCAAATCGAGCATCTGCTCGCGTATGCGGCCGGTCAGCGGATGCTGGCTGTTGGCGACCTCGTCATACCAGCTGCGGCCCGGCATATCCTCTAGCCCGCGGACATGGACCGGGTAGCTCTCGCCGGCGACCGCGGCATAGGCGGCGGTCAGTTCGAGCAGCGAGACGGTCGAGGTGCCCAGCGCGATCGTCGTCTCGCTCGGGATCGGCGTCGAGATGCCGAGATCGCGCGCCGCCTTGATCACCGCCGCGACGCCGACCTTCTGCGTGATGCGCGCCGCCGCGACGTTGGACGAGCGCGCGAACGCCTGGCGCAGCGTGATCGGGCCGAGATAGCGGCCATCGGCGTTCTTCGGGCTCCAGTCGCCGATCGTCACCGGCTTGTCGTCGATCATCGAATCCGGCGTCATGCCCGAACGCAAGGCGGCGAGGTAGACGAACAGTTTGAACGCCGAGCCGGGCTGGCGCCGCGCCTGCGTCGCGCGGTTGAACGGGCTGTCGGCATAGCTCTTGCCGCCGACCATCGCGACGACGCGGCCATCGGGGCGCATCGCGACCAGCGCGATCTGTGCCTGACGCACCCCGGCGCGCGCCACCGCGCGCTCGGCGGCGCGTTGCAGCCTCTTGTCGAGCGTCGTCTTGACTGTGGTCTCGGTGGCGATCTCGCCGGCATGGTCGCGCGCGGCGGGCAGCACCCAGTCGGCAAAATAGGTGCCGTCGGGCAGGCGCTGGCGCTCGGGCGGCACCGACAACCGCGCCGGGCCGACATCCGCCGCGTCGTCCGCGCTGAGGAAGTGGGCGGCGACCATCGCCGCGACGACCAGCTTCTGCCGCGCGCGCGCGCCCTCGAGATCGCCGGTCGGGGCCAGCCGCGACGGCGCCTTGACCAGCCCGGCGAGCATCGCCGCCTGGCCGATCGACAGATCCTCAGGTCTCCGGTTGAAATAATGCCGCGCCGCCGCGCTGAGCCCGTAAACGTTATCGCCGAAATAGACGTTCGACAGATAGCGCGACAGGATCTCGTCCTTCGACAGCCACGCCTCGAGCCAGAAGGAGATCAGCAACTCGCGGAACTTGCGGCCGGCGGTGCGATCCGAATCGAGAAAGGCGTTCTTGGCGAGCTGTTGCGTGATCGTGCTGCCGCCCTCGTGCAGCCCGCCGCGCGACAGATTGTGCATGAAGGCGCGCGCGACGCCGCGCGGATCGACCCCCCAGTGCGAGCGGAAACGGCGGTCCTCGATCGCGAGGAAGGCGTTGGTGATGTGCTTGGGCAATTTCGCGGCATCGACCGGCTTGCCGATGATCGCGCCGTGTCGCGCGATCGGCGTATCGTCGTCGGCGAGCAGCGTGATGCTCGGCGGGGTCGGCGGCTGGAGCGATTTCGACAGCGGCGCGGTGATCGCCAGCCAGGCGACCGCGACGACGAACAGCATGACCATCACCGCCAGCCCGCGCATCACCCAGCGCAGCCGGCGGCGCGGGCGCTGCACCACCGGCAGGTTGCTGGTATAAGCGTGGTTGGGAAAGTCTTCGGGCGCGTCGCGATCGTCGGGCGGATCGCGCCGATAGTCCGACGCGTAGCGCGACGGCGGCGGCATGCCGCCGGTCAGCTCGAGCGGATCGCGACCTTGGGCCGGGCCATCGGGATCGAAGGGATAGGAACGCATCGCCTGTCTCTTACTCGGCCTGTGCGTGTATTACGTGAATATAACAGCTCGTGCAAGTCGGCGTGGACGCGAGGGCTGCGTTGCGGCACATCGTGGCCGCTATACCAGCGGAGGGGCGGGCTTGCGAGTAACGATCAAGGACGTGTCGCGAAGCGCCGGGGTTTCGATCAAGACGGTGTCGCGCGTCCTCAACAACGAGAAATATGTCGGGGCCGAGACGCGGACGCGCGTCGAGGCGGCGGTCGCGGCGCTCAATTTCCGGCCGAGCGCGGCGGCGCGCTCGCTCGCCGGCAAGCGCAGCTGGCAGATCGCGCTGATCTGCGACAATCCCAGCCCCTATTATGTCTATGAGATGCAGTCGGGAATCCGCGATCGCTGTGCGCAGGACGGCGTACGCATGATCGCCCAACCCTATGACCGCGATTCGGCGACCTTGCTCGACGATGTCGAAAGCCTGGTCGATGCGACGCATGTCGACGGGCTGATCCTGACCCCGCCGGTGACCGATTATCCGCAGGTATTGGACCTGTTGCAGCGCCGCGGCGTGCGTTTCGTGCGCATCTCGCCGGGTTCGCAGCTCGACCTCGCCCCGTCGAGCTTCCTCGACAATGAGGCGGCGGCGACGGCGATGACGCGGCATTTGATCGGGCTGGGCCATCGGCGGATCGGTTTCGTCGCCGGGCACAAGAGCTATGCGACCAGCGCGCAGCGTCTCGCGGGCTATATGCGCGCGCTGCAGGAGGCCGGGATCGAGCTCGACCTCGGCCTGGTCAAGCAGGGCGGCTATGACTTCGCCTCCGGGTCGGTCGCCGGCGAGGAACTGCTCGGGCTCGACCGACCGCCAAGCGCAATCTTCGCGTCGAACGACGACATGGCGGCGGGCGTGCTCGCCGTGGCGCATCGCCGCGCGATCGCAGTGCCCGACACGCTGTCGGTCGCCGGCTTCGGCGACGATGCGCTGGCCGGCTATGTCTGGCCGCCACTGACCACGATCCGCCAGCCGACGCGGCGCATGGGCTATGAGGCGGCCGACATGCTGCTGTCCGACGAGACGCCGGTGGTCGAACGCCGCGAGGTGCCGTTCGAGCTGATCGTGCGCGGCTCGACCGGGCCGCTTTATCCGATCAGGACGTAGCTCCCCGGTTTTCGGAAAGAAGATTTGTTCGCGCGGAGGCGCGAAGGCGCGGAGGGGTTGCGTGCCGGGTTAGGTCGCGCGTCAGCAAATCGACTCACGCGCGCCGCGCCGGTTGCGGTTTTTGCTGACGCGGAACATTCGCCACAGAGGCGAGCTCTCCGCGCCTCCGCGCCTCCGCGCGAACAAAAAAGGCGCGACCTCGCCCTGCGCGGTGCTGTGGCGAAAGGAACTAGCCGATCAGAAAATAGGCCGCCGCCACCGCCAGCACGAAGGCGACGAGCGTGGCGGCGAGGATGACGAACAGCGGGCGCGGTCCGGCCTCGAGCAGTTGCGAGAGCGGCGAGCGGATCGCGGTCGCGGTGACCGCGGCGGCGAGCAGGCCGGCGGCGGTCTTCTCCGCCGCGGTCGCAACGAAAGGCGGGATGATCCCGGTCGAATTGATCCCGGCGAGCACGAAAAAGCCGACCACGAACCAGGGCAGCCCGACCTTCTTCGCCCCGCTGGCATCCTTGCCGAGGAACATCGCGACGATCGCCAGCACCGGCGCGAGCAGCGCGACGCGGGTCAGCTTGACGATCGCGGCGATCTGCCCGGCGCCTTCGGAATAGGAGTATCCCGCGCCAAGCGCCTGGGCGACGTCGTGGATCGCCGCACCGAGCATGAAGCCGGCCTTGAGGTCGCTCATGTGCAGCGCGTGCGCGGCGAGCGGATAGACCATCATCGCCGTCGCGCTCATCGCCGAGATGCCGACCAGCACCAGGGTGAGCTGCGCCTGGCTGGCGCGTTTCTCGCCCAGCGTCGTCGCCAGCGCCATCGCCGCGCTGGCGCCGCAGATCGCCACCGCGCCGCCGGCGAGCGTGCCGAACGCGGCATCGAAGCCGAGCCGCCGCGCGACGAGGATGCCCGCGCCCATCGTCAGCGCGACGATGAGCAGCACGCACAGCAAGGCGAGCGGACCGAGCGCGATGATCTGGCCAATCGTGATGCGCACCCCGACCAGCACGATGCCCCAGCGCAGCAGCGAGCGCGAGGCGAAGGCGAGACCGGGGGTGAGCCGCACATCGGCCGACAGGAAATTGAGCGCGAGGCCGATCAGCAGCGCCATCAGCGTCAGCGGCACGCCATAATGGTCCGACAGGAAACCGGCGGCGAGCGTGCCCGCCGCGACGATCGTCAGCCCGGGCCAGTAACCGCGCCACGTCGCCTGCGGCGACGGTTCGATATCGCCGTAGAGATCCGCCGCCATCGGCAGCGGCCGCTTGGTGGTAAGTGCCATGTCGCCCTCATGCCCGTTCGGGCTGAGCTTGTCGAAGCCCCGTCCTTGCGGGACGCGGCGACGAGGATGGAAGGACAGCCCTTCGACAAGCTCGGGGCGAACGGATAGCTTTTCATTAGCGTAGCGACCGTCAATATGACAACGCTATCGGAAAATAAGCGGGAGTGGAGAGATGGCCGATAATCAGGCGGGCGCCGGGGAGCGCGCAGGCGGCGGTGCGGCGCGCTGGATTATCGTTGCGATGATCTTCGTCGCGATCATGCTCAACTATGTCGATCGCCAGATTCTCGCGCTGCTCAAACCGACGCTCGAGCTGCAATTCAAATGGTCCGACGCCGACTATGCCAATATGGGCACGGCCTTCCAGGTCGCGACCGCCTTCGCCTTTCTCGGCACCGGCTGGTTCCTCGACCGGGTCGGCCTCAGGCTCGGCTTCGCGCTCGGCGTCGCGATATGGAGCCTGGCCGGCATGGGCCATGCCTTTGCCTCCAGCGTGACCGGCTTCTTCAGCGCACGCATCCTGCTCGGCATGGCCGAATCGGTCGGTACGCCGGCCGCGGTCAAGTCGGCGGCAACCTATTTCAACCATCGCGACCGCCAGCTCGCGCTCGGCATCGGTAATACCGCGCCCAATATCGGCGCGATCGTCACCCCGCTGTTCATCCCCGCGCTGGCGGTGGCCTATGGCTGGCAGGCGGCCTTCCTGCTCGCAGGCGGGCTCGGGCTGTTATGGGTGGTGGTATGGTTCGCGATCCGCGTGAAGCCGGTCGCGCTCGACGCGTTGTCGCCGGCGCGCGTGCCGTGGCTAAGCGTGCTGCGCAGCCGCAACACCATGGCGATCGCCATCGCCAAAGTGCTGTCGGACCAGGTGTGGTTCTTCATGCTGTTATGGCTGCCCGACCTGTTCCACCGGCTGTTTGGCCTGCCGCAAGGCACGCTCGGCCTGCCGATCGCGCTCGTCTATGTCATGGCGGCGTGCGGCGCGCTGACCGGCGGGTACATCCCGTCGCGGCTGATGAAGGCCGGCTGGAGTGTCAATCGCGCGCGCAAGACGACGATGCTGCTCTATGCGCTGCTCGTGCTGCCGGTGGCGACGGTGCAGTCGCTGCAGAGCCCGTGGATCGCGGCGCTGGTGCTCGGCCTCGGCCTGTTCGCGCATCAGGGTTTCTCGACCAATGTGTTCGGCGTGACGACCGACATCACCCCGGCGCGCTCGGTCGGCTCGACGATCGGCATCGCGGCATTCTGCGGCAATCTCTGTTCGGTCGGGATGATCCAGTTCGCCGGCTGGTCGCTGTCGCACGGCTTTGGTTATGCGCCGATGCTGGCGATCTGCGCGGTGTCGTATCTGCTGGCGCTGCTCGCGATCCAGCTGATCATCCCGGTGATTGTGCCGGTCGACGAGAGCGAGCGCGGCGATGGGCTGGTGATGGGGCATTGAGCAACCCGCACCAGCTGAGTTCAATTCAACCAGGGCCTTACTGAGTCGCCGAAAAATCAACGCTCTGGAAATTAAAAGACTCGTCCGAAATGGATATTTTTTGGACTCGCAATTGCCTCCAATTTTGCCAAGATGCATTTAATACGGAGGGGGTGGCGATGTTAGAAAATTTTCTATTAATCCGGCGCATGATGTGTGCTCCGATCATTCTCGGATCTAGTCTGTTTTTGTCCGCATGTTACCATCACTCCTTCCCAGTTGCCGATCGTTTTGTCCAAAGCCAACGTGGCCCCAATTACGCCGAGGTTTTTGTTGACGCGAATGGCAGCTTTTATCCTTCCGAATGGCGCGTGCTGTTGAGTACGCCGAGACACTGGCCGGCGGGAAGCCTGCTGAATCATAGCTCCGCCATGCGCAACCGACTCACAGTTGATGAACCACGTCAACTTGCTGATATCGCAGCCTTCGGACGCGAGAAGAAAAGAATATTTATCCTTGTTCATGGCTACAACAACACTGTTGCAGAAGCGACGCCAGCTTATGAAGCAATCGAAACCCGACTAGGCCTGAAGGCTAGCGATGGAATTATTCGCTTCTATTGGGATGGTTTGACCGGATCGGGATTGGGCGGTGGTAGAATATGGTTCTGGGCGACTGGTAATAGCCAGCTCGCCGGATCACGCGGCCTTCGACGCCTGCTCGATCAGTTTAGTGACAAGGATATCTATCTTATAGCGCATAGCCGCGGATCCTCCGTTGTCCTTTCTGCACTCGGTAACCCTGTCTACGATCCTGACTTCCTCGCTGATACAAAAAAACTAGCTGCTGCTTGGAGCGATAGTGCGAACTTCCTCGCGCCACCGCCGCTTGGCGAAAATGGCAATCGAATTCACATTCTGTTGCTCGCACCAGCAATTGACCGCATCGACTTTTGCGACGCGAGCGAGCAGCCAACTACGGACCGGGCATATACATGCCGACGCTTGCGCCCACTCGGCAAACAAGTGGTCAGCTTGCGTTACACCGTGAACGCGAAGGATCCGATCCTTCGTAAATATGTTGGGCTAGCCGCCAAATTTAACCCAACCGGGCTTGGTACCACCCTCGCGGTTGGCTGCGCACTGCAGAAGGATCAATATCCTTTGATGCGGGAATATATCTTAAAGCCGGAAAAAATCCATCGTTTCTCGTGGTATGTCGGTAGCAAGGTTTTTGACCGGATGTTGGCTGATGAAGGGTTGGGGGTACAGCATGCAGATCAGGTCGCCTGGGCCCCTACCTGTAATCAGAGTGATAGCTAATCTATGTTGAGTGGCGTCCCATTGTAGTCGCTCAGCAGCAACCTCCACATCCGGGTTCTCTCTGAAACCGCAAAACGAAAAGGCCCGACCGGATCATGCCGGCCGGGCCTCACGGGGTCCCAAGGGGGCTGGGATCAGAAGGTCACGCGTCCCGTCACGCCGAAGTAGCGATCGGCGTCGCGCGGGATCTGGTAGCGATAGGCGCCGCCGGGGCCACCATTGGTGATCAGCGCGGCGAAGCTCTGGTCGAACAGGTTACGCACCTGGAAGGTAAGCTTGAGCTTGTCGTCGGGCGTCGCGACACCTGCCGACAGGTTGACCAGGCCATAAGCGTGAATCGTGCCGAACTGGCGCTGTACCGCATCGGCCGAGAACAGCGACAGTTCCGAGCTCTGATACGAACCCTGTGCGCCCATGAAGACATCGACCGCGCCACCGGTGCGGATGCGATAGTCGATGCTGATATTGCCCTTCCATTTCGGCGCGAAGCCGAGCGGCGTACCCGCCGGTACGACCGCCGCGCCAAGCGGTGCGAGGAAGGCGTCGACCTTGGCATCGGTATAGGCGAAGCCGCCCGTGATGTTCAGGTCGCGCACCGGACGATAGCTGGCATCGAGCTCGAAGCCGCGGGTCGAGATGTTGCCGGCGTTGGTGAAGCGCGTGACGACCACGCCCGCCACCAGATCCGGGTTGTTAGCCTGGAAATTGTGATATTTGGCGTAATAGGCAGCGAGATTGAGCGTCAGCTTGCCGCCCATCAGCGTGTTCTTCAGGCCGAGCTCGAACGCGTCGGAGGTTTCCGGCGCGATGACGTTGGTGCCGGTCGCGGTCAGGTTGTAGAACACATTGTACGCCGGGCCTTTATAGCCGCGCGCATAGGTGCCGTAGAAGGTCGAGTCATGCGACAGGTCGAACTGGAAACCGGCCTTGCCCGACAGATTGGTATGGCTGGTACCGGTGCGGAACGGCACGCCGTTCGATAGCGCCACCGCCTGCGTCGCCGCCGTGGTCGGGGAGGTGCCCAGCCCGACCAGCCGGACATATTCATTGTACACGCCCTGATCGAAATTGGGCTGGATGCCCGGGCCGGTCAGCGGCGAGACGCGTGAATGGAACACGTCGAGATGGTCGCTGGTGAAGCGCAGCCCGCCGATCAGCCGGAAGTTCGACGCGACGTTGAGCGTGCCCTGGCCGAAGAACGCCAGATTGTCGAACACCGAACCGAAATCCGCCGTGCCGTTGGGGAAGGTCGACGGGTTGGCGAGCGCGCTGGTGCACGGCGTCAGCGTCGTCGGCGCGGCGCCCACCGCGGTGCAGGCCTGATCGAAGCGCGAGAAGATCCGCTCGCTCGTCGCGCGCGAATAATAACCGCCGATCACATAGTCGAAGAACTGGTGGCCCGGTGAGGTCAGGCGCAGTTCCTGGGTGAAGGTGTGCCCGGTCTGCGGCCCGAAATCGTGCAGCTGGTTGGAGCCGATATAAGCCTGGTCGAGCCAGTCGCCGTCGCGGATCTCGGTGTTCTTCCAGTTGCGATAGGCGGTGATCGAGGTCAGCGTATGCTGACCGAGCGTGATGTCACCCTGCAACGAGAAGCCGTAGCCGGTTTCCTTGGTCGCGGTGACGAGGTTCTGGGCGATGGTGCGCGACTGGTCGCCAAGCGGCGTGGGGAGAGCGGCGGATGGCAAGGTCGCGGCCGGCGGCGGCGAACCGGCTACTACCGTAATCACCTTGCCGTCGGCGCCGTTGATCGGCGGCGTGCCGATCACCTCGGCGCAGCAATCGTCGTTATTGTGGTGATAATCGGCGATGAAGCTCAGCCGGATATCGGGGCTGGCATCGGCGACGATCTGCAGGCGGCCGCCATAATGTTCGAAGCCGTTGACGTGCGTCTTGGCGGTGGTGTTGTAGATGTTGCCGTCATAATTGTCGTAAAAGCCGGTCAGGCGCGTGCGCACGCTGTCGCTGAGTGGCGCGTTGATCACCGCGCGGCCGCGATATTCGGCCCGGCTGTAATAACCCGCTTCGACATAGCCGCCGAAAGCGTGCGTCGGCTGCTTCGAGATGATGTTGACGACGCCGGCCGAGGCGTTCTTGCCGAACAGCGTGCCCTGCGGCCCGCGCAGCACTTCCATCTGGTCGACATCGACGAGGTCGCTGAACGCCTCGCCCGCACGGCTATAGACCACGCCGTCGACCACGGTCGACACCGACGGCTCGCCGGCGATCGAGAAGGTCGAGGTGCCGACGCCGCGCAGGAAAATCGTCTGGTTGAGCGTCGTGCCGGTCTTGAGCACGTTGAGCGTCGGCACGAGATATTGCGCGCCCTCGATGCTGACCTTGCCCTGCGAGGCGAGCGCGTCGCCCGAAATGACCGAGACCGCGACGGGCACGTCCTGCAGCCGCTCGGCGCGCTTCTGCGCAACGACGATGATGTCGCCCGGGGCGGTGTTTTCCGGATCGGTCGCCGCCGCCGGAGCGGGCGTGGCGGCGGGCGCGGTTTGCGCGAAGGCCGGTGATGCGAACGCCAGCAGCGCCGCGCCGGAGAGATAGAAAGCCTTGGTCATGATACCCTCCCTTAATTCCCAGTAGATCACTAGAGATTATTATTATTGGCCCAAATGCGACAGCGCTGTCGGGCTTTGCCGGTCTAAAGCCGGGCTTTCAACGCGGGCGCCTAGACGCCCATTTCCGACCCAAATTCGCTCATGTTGACGACACGCTTCTCGCGCGCGCTCAGTTCCGCCGCCGCGCCGATCGCGACCGCCATCATCCCGTCGCGCGCGGTGACCTCGACCGGACCCACGCCACGCACCGCCGCGTTGAATTTCTGATGCTCGTAAAAGGTCGAGCCGTGATGGCTGCCGGCGTTGAGCGCGGTCTCGTCGGTGTGGACGACCCGGCGCGACGCGGCCTTGGGGTTACGGAAGCCGACGCGCGGCGACAGGATGATCGCGCCTTCAGGGATCAGCACCTCGAGCCGCGCCTTGTCGCCGACCGCGGCAATCTCTTCCTGGTTCTCGGCGCCATCGGCAAACATCGACAGGTCGAGCATGGCGCGCACGCCATTGGCGAAATCGACCGTCGTGTAGCTGTTGTCGATGATGTCGGGGCGTTCACCGCCATAATTCTCGTCGAGATGGTTCACGTCCATCGCGCCCGAGCAATAGACGCGCACCGCCTCGGCCCCGACGATCAGCCGCATCAGATCGAAGAAATGGCAGCATTTCTCGACCATCGTGCCGCCGGTGTTGCGGCTGAAGCGGTTCCAGTCGCCGACCTTTTCGAGGAACGGAAAGCGATGCTCGCGGATCGACAGCATGCGCAAGCGACCGATGTCGCCGGCATGGATCTGTGCGATGAATTCGGCGGCCGGCGGCATGTAGCGATATTCCATCGCCGTCCAGAACACCTTGTCGGTCTTCGCGGCCTGCTCGACGATCCAGCGCGAATCGGCGATCGTCGTGGCCAGCGGCTTTTCGCACAGGATATGCAGGCCGGCATCGAACAGCGGCGCGAGCACCGCGCGGTGCGTGAAATTGGGTGAGGCGACGATCACCGCGTCGCACAGGCCGCTCTTCGCCAGCGCCTCGACGCTGTCGAACGCCGTCGCCGCATCGGCCCGGTCGCCGAGCGCCCCTTTGGCCCAGCCGAGCGAGGTCTGCACCGGGTCGGCGAGCGCCGTCACCACCGCGCCCGGCGTGATCGCCAGGTTGTTCAAATGTTCGACGCCCATCATGCCGGTGCCGACCAGGCCGTAACGCACTTGCTCTCCCAACCGTCTTGCCCTTATGTATGACAGCGATGTCCTATTTCTCACTTACACCCGATTCCCGCCCGCTCGGCAAGAGCGGATTGCTGGTCAGCCCCATTGCCTGGGGGATGTGGCGTTTCGGCCACGCCTCGGTTGCCGAGGGTCAAAAGCTGATCGAGGCGGCGATGGCCGCCGGCGTGACGCTGTATGATACCGCTGACATATACGGCTTCACCGGCGACGGCGGCTTTGGCGACGCCGAGACCGCGCTCGGCGCGGTGTTCAAGGCGGCACCGCAGCTGCGCGCCAAGATGGTGCTGGCGACCAAGGGCGGCATCAACCCGCCGGTGCCCTATGATTCGAGCCGCGACTATCTGATGCAGGCGCTCGACGATTCGCTGCGCCGACTCGGCGTCGAGCAGGTCGAGCTCTACCAGATCCACCGCCCCGACATTCTCGCCCACCCGCAGGAGGTGGCGCGCACGCTTGAGACGATGGTCGCCTCGGGCAAGGTCCGCGCGATCGGCGTGTCCAACTATACCGTCGCGCAGACCCGCGCGATCGCGGCGTTGCTGACGATCCCGCTGGCGAGCCACCAGCCGGAATTCTCGCCGCTGCATCTCGAGCCGATCGAGAACGGGTTGTTCGACCTGGCGATGGAACGCGATATCGCCGTGCTCGCCTGGTCGCCGCTCGGTGGCGGCCGGCTCGGCGATCCGCAGGACGAGCGCAGCCGCCGCGTCGCCGCCGCGCTCGATCTCGTCGCGCAGGAGGCGGGCGTGTCGCGCGCCGCCGCCGCCTATGCCTGGGTGATGGCGCATCCGGCCGGCGCGATCCCGATCGTCGGCACGCAGAATGTCGCGCGGATCGGCGAGATTGCGGATGTCTACAAGGTGCGCTGGACGCGCCAGTCCTGGTATGAGGTGCTGGTCGCGGCACGCGGGGAGAAACTGCCGTGAGCCATAACCCTTGCGAAATCGCCTGGTTCTCGGCGCTGTGCGACGACGATTACGAGTTTCTCGGCGTACCCGATGCCGGGCTCAAGTCGAGCTGGGAACATTGCCGCGACATCGTGGTGCAGGCCGAAAGCGGCGGATTCGACAATATCCTGCTGCCCTCGGGTTATGAGCTGGGCATCGACACCACCGCCTTCGCCGCCGCGATTGCCATCGCGACGCGGCGCATCGATCTGCTGATGGCGGTGCGCATCGGCGAGACCTGGCCGGTGCAGCTCGCCCGCCAGATCGCCACGATCGACCGGATGACCGCCGCCAATGGCAGCGGCCGCGGGCGGCTCAAGGTCAACATCATCTCGTCCGACATGCCGGGCGAAAAGCTCGCCTCGCCGGCGCGCTATGCCCGCACGGTCGAGGCGATGCACATCCTGAAGACGCTGCTCAACGGCGAGCATCTCGATCATCAGGGCGAGTTCTGGCAGCTGAACATCGCCCCGCCGCGCGTGACGACGGTGTCGGGCAAGGCGCCGCCGCTCTATTTCGGCGGCCTTTCCGAAGATGCGCGCGAGGCGGCCGCCAAGGGTTGCGACGTGTTCCTGATGTGGCCCGACCGGCAGGAGGTGATCGCCGCGATCATCGCCGACATGAAGGCACGCGCCGCGCGCCACGGCCGCACGCTGCGCTTCGGCTACCGCGCGCACATGATCGTGCGCGAGACCGAGGCCGAGGCGCGACTCTATGCCGACCGACTGCTGTCGAAGCTCGATGCCGATCAGGGCGCCGCGATCCGCGCCAAGTCGCTCGATTCGACCTCGGCCGGCGTCGCCGCGCAGGCCGCGCTGCGCGAGGGCGCGTCGGACGACGGCTATGCCGAGGCCAATTTGTGGACCGGTGTCGGCCGGGCACGCTCGGGCTGCGGCGCGGCGATCGTCGGCGACCCCGACCAGGTGCTCGCCAAGCTCGACGCCTATCGCGCCATGGGGATCGAGGCGTTCATCCTGTCGGGCTATCCGCACGCCGCCGAGGCCGACCTGTTCGCACGCCACGTGCTGCCCAAGATCGACCACGCCCCGCTGTAAAATACATTAATATACAAATACTTAACAAAATTCTCTCGTCATGCTGAACTCGTTTCAGCATCCATGCACGGTCACCAAACCGACGAGCGACGCTCCTGTGATACCTGACCGCGCATAGACCCTGAAACGAGTTGGCAATTATCCCCTTGCGACACTTAGGGGATAGTGCTAGTAAAATCGCATGGCAAACAAGGCCCCCACGCTCCGCGATTTTCAAGCGCAATTCCCGACGGAGGAAGCGTGCTTGGAGCATCTGATGCGCACCCGTTATGGTGATCGGCACGACTGCGCCGGGTGCGGTAAGAGCGCCCACTATTACCGCGTCAGCACGCGCCGCGCCTATGTGTGCGAGTATTGCGGGCATCAGGTTTACCCGACCGCTGGCACCCCGTTCGACCGCACTCGCACGTCGCTGCGGGACTGGTTCTTCGTGATGTTCCAGTTCGCCGCTTCGCGTAACGGCGTCGCCGCCAAAGAGGTCGAGCGTCAGCTTGGCGTCACCTACAAGACGGCATGGCGCATGTGCCACATGATCCGCGAATATATGGGAGATCTGGACAGCGACGATCCCTTGGGCGGCGTCGGCGAAGTGGTCGAGATCGACGAGACGCTTATCGGCGGCTCGGTGAGCGGGAAGGGCTCGGGCTACAAGGGCAACAAGACTTGCGTCGTCGGGATGCTTGAGCGCGGCGGCGAGCTAATCACTCGCGTTGCACCAGCCCGCCACAAGGCAGCGATGCACTCGCTCATCAATCAGCACGTCCTGCCGGGCACCACGCTCAACACCGACGAGTTCGGCGGCTACAAGGACATTTCGCAGAACGGCTATCAGCACGTCACCGTGAACCATGGCGCCAAGCAGTACGCGACCAAGGAAGGCGCGGGCGTCAACGCGATGGAAGGCTTCTGGGCGCAGCTAAAGCGCGGCATCAACGGCACCCACATCCACGTCAGCGGGAAGCATCTGTCGAAATATCTGGGCGAGTTTGAGTATCGCTACAACATGCGTCACGTCCCGCATCTGATGCTGGACCGGATGATGGCTTCTTTCGCACGCTAGGCTTGGTGCCCGTCGCCATGGCCGTCAGGAGGCGGTCAAAGCGGGCCTGTGTGTCGTCGGTCATATCGCTCCTTACCATAGACTCGCTCTGAAATCTCGGGAACAAGTCGGCCGGGGTAAATTGCAGTGGCGCTTCTAAAAATGCCTACTCGTTATCGGCGTTACATTGCCACTTTTGCTGTGTTGGGAATCGTAGGCGTCATCATCATCGGCGCGGCGCTATGGCCAAAAGCTCCAGACCTCCCAAGTCAAAAGCGGGTGCAGGCAGTAGAGGCCGATATTCGCGCTCACCAGCGCTATTGCCAGCCAAACTGGGCGCGGCCTGTCGCGGGGAAACCCCTTGGTCACCGCGAAGGCTGCGAAGCAACAGAGGGACAGGCTCGTTATCAAGCCGATGATTTGATCGCGACCGCTCGCGCATCGGACGCTTCGGAGGAAAGCGTTTGGCTTACCTATCGGCAATCCAGCGCAACGCTCGTTTCCGCCATCTGCGTGTACCTGGCCCTGCTTGCCGCGTTCGCTGCCGCCTTCTTCGCCGAAAGAGCGGCCTACCATACGAAGCGGACTGCGAACCTCGCGAGCGACGCGAACGTAATCACCGTTGATGAATCCAAAAAATCCTTGCGGGTCGCCAAACGCGGTAATGAACTGGCGGCCAAAAATGCCGAGCGCCAGTTGCGGCCGTACGTATTCCCTTCTCACGCCGGCTTCAAAATTGGTGCTGACGCTCTGCCGGTGGCCAGCATTACCATTAAAAACTTTGGACAGACCCCAGCCATCAACAAGAGGGGGTGGACCCATACATGGGTAGAATGCTTCCCCTTGCATGACCCCCTTCCGGCCGCGCCCGATGACCTTGATATGAGTTGCACGGTCATTGGTCCCGGCGCCACATCGGACGCCGTGCAGCCCCATGGGACCCCTCTCAACGCTTCCTCGCTTATTGAAATTGAGGAGGGTCGCGCCGCTCTCTACGTTTACGGTGCGGGCACCTACGCGGACATATTCGGGCGAACTCATTGGTACAAATTCTGCTATTTCGCTAGCGGCGAGAACAGCCTCAATCTCGGACGCCTGTCGCCCTATTCCTCGGGCAACGAAATCGACTTTGACTAAGGACGACTGTGCCACCAGCAGCATCGCAGCGATGAATATCGGCACGTTCAAACTCCTGAAACAAGCTGGCACTCACCCCGAAACCGGACCTAAATGTCCGAAGGGGATAAGTGCCAAACGAGTTCAGGGTGACGTCGGGTGGTAAGATGGGCTGTTCTTTTCTAAGATCCGGGAGGGTAGGACTAGGCTCCCGCAAGCCGGACGAACGGAAGACAAGTGCATGGCCGACAGCGACGCATCTCAACCCTTGGTCGTGGGGATCGGCGGCACGATCGGCGGGATTTCGTCGACCGAGCGCGCGCTCCGCATCGCACTCGACGCCGCCGGCCGCGAAGGCTTTCGCACCCGCCTGTTCGGCGGCGAGGACATGGCGCGACTGCCGCTTTATGATCCCAAGGCCGCCAGCCGCACCGCGCAGGAACAGGATTTCGTCGATACCGTGCGCGGCGCCTCGGCGCTGATCATCGCCTCACCGGGTTATCATGGCAGCATTTCGGGCGTGGTGAAGAACGCGCTCGACCTGCTCGAAGAGACCGCGCGCGACCCTGCCCGCCCCTATCTCGCCGATATGCCGGTCGGGCTGATCGCCACCGCCTATGGCTGGCAGGCGACCGGCTCGACGATCGCCGCATTGCGCTCGATCGTCCATGCACTGCGCGGCTGGCCGACGCCGTTCGCCGCCGCGATCAATTCGGCGGCGACCAAGTTCGACGATATGGGGGGCGCGAGCGACCCGGCAGTGGTCGAGCAATTGTGCATGGTCGGGCGCCAGGTCGCGCGCTTCGCACCGCTCGCCGCCTCGATGGCACGCAGCCCGCAGGAAGCAGATGGCTGAGCTGGATCGCCGCCACGCCTTGGGGCTGCTCGGTGCCGGACTGGCGAGCGCGCCGCTCTGGGCGCAATCGCTCGCCGCGTCGTCGGTAGACCTGCATCTGCCCGGCGGCAACGGCACCCGGCCGACCACGGACGCCTTTCCCGGCAAGAAGGGCATGATCCTGCAGCGCAGCCGCGCGCCGCTGCTCGAAACGCCGATGGCGGCGTTCGATGGCCAGGTCTTCACGCCCAACGACCGCTTCTTCGTGCGCTGGCACTATTCGGACATCCCGCTGTCGGTCGACGTCCACCGCTTCCGCCTCGCGGTGGTCGGTGCGGTCAAGCGCGACCTGTCGCTGTCGCTCGGCGACCTGCTCGCGATGCCGCGCGTCGAACTTGCCGCGGTCAATCAGTGCTCGGGCAATTCGCGCGGCCTGTTCGCCCCGCGCGTGCCCGGCGCGCAATGGGGCAATGGCGCGATGGGCAACGCCAAATGGGTCGGCGTGCGGCTGAAGGACGTGCTCGACCGCGCCGGCGTCGCGCCGGGCGCGGTGCAGGTGCGCGCCTCGGGGCTCGATCAGCCGCCGGGCGACGCGCCCGCCTTCGCCAAGTCGCTCGACATCGCGCACGCCATGGACGGTGAGGTGATGATCGCCTTCCAGATGAACGGCACGCAACTCCCGCTGCTCAACGGCTTTCCGCTGCGGCTGATCGTGCCGGGCTGGTATTCCACCTATTGGGTCAAGGCGCTGGACAAGCTCGAGCTGCTCGACAAGCCCGACAGCGGTTACTGGATGGACAAGGCCTATCGCATCCCCACCGCGCCGCGCGCCAATGTCGTGCCGGGCGCGAAGGATTTCCCGACCACGCCGATCAACAGCATGGTGCCGCGCGCCTTCTTTACCAGCATGTCCGATGGCGCGACGCTACCGGCGGACGCGCCGATCGCGCTGCGCGGCATTGCGCTGGGCGGCGATCATGGCGTCAAGGCGGTCGAGCTGTCGTCGGACGGCGGGCGCAGCTGGCATGCCGCCACACTGGGCAATGACGAGGGTCGCTACAGCTTCCGGCTGTGGCGCAAGACCATCGCCGCCCCGGCGCGTGGCAATTACACGCTGGCGGTACGCTGCACCAACAGCGCGGGCGTGACGCAGGTCTTCGACCCGATCTGGAATCCGAGCGGCTTCATGCGCAGTGCGATCGAGAGCATCGCGGTGAGCGTGGCATGATGCGGCGGATCGCGCTTCTCGCCATCGGCATCGTCGCCCTCCTGTTCGGCGGCTATTGGCTGACGCATCGTCCGCCGGCGGTCACCGAAACGACGACCAGCGTCGCGGCGGCCGGCGTCACGCTGACCTCGCAGACGCTCGCCCTGCCCGACGAGAAGATCGCCTTCGCGTCCGGCACGGAAGGTGAGTTGCTGACGGTCAATTGCACCGCCTGCCATTCGCCCGAGATGATCCTCAACCAGCCGCACCTCGCCGCCGACAAATGGCAGGCGACGATCGACAAGATGCGCAAGGCCTATCACGCGACGATCGACCCGGCCGACGATGCGAAACTGGTCGCCGCACTGACCGCCCTGCCGGCGCAGCGCGACACGGCGAAATGAGCGACGGGATCCGCTGGCTCAAGGGCTACGCCCCGGATGAGGCGCCGATCCATGTCGTCAACCGCATCGACGCCGCCGTACCGGCAAGCGTCGCCTGGACCCGGCTGATCCACGCCGCGGGCTGGCCGGCAATCTATGCCAATGCGCAGGACGTGAAGATCGAGGGCGGCGGCGCCGAACTGTTCGACGGCGCACGTTTCACGTGGAAAACCTTCGGCGTGGCGCTCAAGTCGCGCGTACTCGAGTTCGAACCCGACAGCCGCATCGCCTGGCTCGCCACCGGCATCGGCGTGAAGGCCTATCATGCCTGGCTGATAACCCCGACGCCGACCGGCT
Organism: Parasphingomonas halimpatiens; assembly: GCF_036663795.1. Taxonomy (NCBI): domain Bacteria; kingdom Pseudomonadati; phylum Pseudomonadota; class Alphaproteobacteria; order Sphingomonadales; family Sphingomonadaceae; genus Parasphingomonas; species Parasphingomonas halimpatiens. The sequence goes on along the minus strand of NZ_JAXOJP010000005.1, from coordinate 239,349 downwards.
GCACGATCCTGACCGAGGAAACGCAATACGGCCTCGTCGCCCGCGCCGGCCGGCTGCTCTTTCCGACGCGGATGGAAGCGTGGCACCAGAAATGGCTCGAGGCGCTGGCGGCCTGACGCGAGAAGAAGAAGATTTGTTCGCGCGGAGGCGCGGAGGGGTCGCGCCCCTGGCAGCGACATCGCGCAGCAAAGAAGGCAACCAACGCTGCCACCTTGCAAGAGATTTGCGGCGGCGCATAACGGGCGCGCCAAGCGCACCATCTCCGCGCCTCCGCGCCTCCGCGCGAACCAAATTTCTTACGCCGGCCGGATGCGACCCGGCCGGATTGGCCTTCACACGAACAGCGAACCGCCCCCATTCACCGCGTCGGCACAGGCTCCGCGCCCGAATAATCGTAGAAGCCGCGGCCGGTCTTGCGGCCGTACCAGCCGGCCTCGACATATTTGACCAGCACGGGCGCGGGACGGAACTTGGGGTCGCCGGTACCCTCGAACAGCACGCGGGTGATTTCGAGGCAGGTGTCGAGACCGATGAAATCGGCCAGCGTGAGCGGGCCCATCGGGTGGTTGAGGCCGAGCTGGCAGGCGAGGTCGATGTCACGGATCGTCGCCACGCCCTCGCCGAGCGCGAAGCAGGCCTCGTTGATCATCGGCATCAGCACGCGGTTGACGATGAAACCGGGCGCATCATTGGCGTGCACCACCTGCTTGCCGAGCGTCACGGCATAATCCTCGACGATCCTGACCGTCGCGTCGCTGGTGGCGAGGCCGCGGATCAGTTCGATCAGGCCCATCACCGGCACCGGATTGAAGAAGTGCACGCCGGTGAAACGCGCGGCATCGGGCGCCGCCTGGGCGAGCCGCGTGATCGGGATCGACGAGGTGTTCGAGGCGAGCACCGCGTCGGGGCCGAGCACCTTGCCGACATTGGCGAAGATCGCGCGCTTGATCTCCTCGCGCTCGGTCGCCGCCTCGATGACGAGAAAGCACGGCGCCATCGCCTCGACGCCGGCGACCGGCTCGATCAGCGCGAGCGTGGTGTCGCGCGCGTCGGCGGTGATCTTTTCCTTGGTGACGAGCCGGTCGAGCGCCCTGGCGATCCCCGCCTTGCCGGCCTCGGCGCGCGCAAAGTCGACGTCGGAAAGCAGCACCTTGTACCCCGCCTGCGCCGAAACCTGCGCAATCCCCGCGCCCATCTGTCCCGCGCCGATGACGCCTACCGTCTGCATGTCGCTTCGCTCCGAATGGCTGATCTTGCGCGGCTCCTATCGCCTTGGGAACGGGCAGGCTAGAAGTGAAACCATGCCGATGCTGCCATTCCTTTTGCTCGCCGTTACGGCGACCGCGCCGCATCCGGGCAAGATCGAGACCTTCGGCAAATGGGAGGTGGCCTGCGACAATCTCCGTCGGTGTGAAATGACCGCGCTGCACCCGGATACCGGTCCGGGCAAGGCGGTCGACGAAGATGCGCCCGCCGAGCAAGCCGACTGTTCGATCGTGCGCGAGCCGGGGCCGACAGGGGGTTTCACCGTCGATGTGAGTGCTTCCCAGCAACGTGGCCGCAACGCGCATATCGTCATCGACGGTACAACGTTTGGCGGCGGCGTGACCGAGCGCGACGATCTGACCCTGCGCGGCGACGCGGCGCGTCGTATCGTAGCCGCAATGGCGACGGGCGAACATATGACGCTTCTGGGGGGCGGCAATGCCAAGCCCAGCCATGTTTCGCTCGACGGCAGCGCTGCAGCACTGCGCTTCATCGATGCCGAGCAAGGCCGCGCCGGGACGGTGACCGCCGTGATGGCCAAAGGTGAGAGGCTGGCCAGCACGGTGCCTCCTGCCGCCGTTCTACCTCATATCACCGCGGTTCGCGCCGGCGGTGTCGCCGCTCCGGTAACCCCGGCATTGATCCGCACGATCCGTGCGCTGTCGAAAAATGAAGCCTGCGACATCTCGATCAACGAACCGATCACCGGGGTGGCGATCGGCGGCGGCGCCACCTTGGTGCTGCTGCCGTGCGAAGCGGGGGCGTATAATGTCATAACAATCCCCTTCGTGGTCGTCGCTGGCAAGCCGGCGCTCGCCATCTTCGATTGGCCGGCGGAAAACGACAATTCGGACAGCGGCGATAGCGTGCCGGGACTGTCCAATGCGGGTTGGGATCCGGAAACCGCCACTTTGTTCAGCCAAACAAAAGGGCGCGGCTTCGGCGACTGTGGCGACAGCGAGAGCTATGTCTGGGATGGTCGTTCCTTCCGGCTCGTTGACCAGGAACGCATGGACATATGTGCCAACCAGGTGAACTGGCTGACAGTATGGCGAGCGGTAGTGGATCGGCGTTAGGACGCGAATGGCCTACCGCCTGGCTTCGAGCTGGGTGAAGCTGACGGTGCCGATCGGATAATCGGCCCAGTCGCGATAGTCGAAATGCCACCATTCGCTGTAGTTGACCGTAAAGCCCTCGCTTTCCATCGCGTCGCGCAACAGGTCACGGTGCGCGCGTTCCGCAGCGGTGCCGCCGACGAAATCGGGCGCGGCGCGCACCGACATCTCGTCATAGCGGCTGGGCATTGGAACGATGGCGCCGGTGCGCAGATCGTACAGCCCCAGATCGACGGCACAGCCGCGATTGTGCCGCGACCCCTTGGCCGGATCGGCGACGAAGGCATGCTTCTCGGGCGGGACGACGTCCCAGAACAGCTTGGTGGCGAACCACGGCCGGTAGGCATCGTAGATGATCAGCCCGAAGCCGCGCCGCGCCAGTCGGGCTGCCACGAGTGCCAGCGCCTGCGCGGCGGGGCGCTGGAGATAGGCGCCGGGGCGCTCGTAGATCGGCTGGCCGGTGAAGTTGTTGGCGGTGGCATAACGGGTGTCGATCCGGACATGCGGCACCAGGCCGCCGAGCGGGACCAGGTCGCTGGCGCGGCGTATCGCGGGCTCGACCGGCGGGCGCGCGGCGAGCGCCGCGGCGCGCAATGCAGCGCCGTCGTGGCGGACGACCGCGCGTATCGCCGCCTCGGTTTCCGCGCCGAAATCGTGCCGGGGGAAGGTACGACCATCGACGATGATGCTGTCGGGGGCGATGATGACGATGCTGGCGCCGGCGCGGTAACGATGCCGCCCCGCCGCGATCAGGCGAACCTGCGGGGCGCCGGTCCGCGCGAGGTACAATGCCCCGCCGCGTTCGAGGATCATCGCGTCGCCCTCGGCCGCACCATAGCTTCCGACGAGTGTCAGGTCAGGGGCGTGGCGCGGCGACGCCATGACCGGAGTTCCGGCCAGCGCCATCAGGATCGTCGCAACCAGGGCTCGCATCGTGCGCCTACATGCGGTGTCGCAGCAGGACGGGCAACCCGTCAGATATCAGGGCGCGGGGCGCGGCGCCTGCGCCTCGGCGAGGATCAGCGCGAACTGATCGGCCGCGTCGGTCCATTCGGCGATCGGCGTCCAGCCGCCGGCGCGGAGTAGGATACGCGCGTCGCGCGGGCCGTATTTGTGGCTGTTCTCGGTGTGGATCGTCTCGCCCGCCGCGATCGTGAACGGGCGGCCCTCGACGGTGAAGGACACATCCTCGGACGCTTCGAGGTGCATCTCGATACGGCTGCGCTCGTCGTTCCAGCGCGCGACGTGGCGGAACTTGTCGAGCGGGATCGTGCCGTCGAGCTCGCGGTTGATGCGTTCGAGCAGGTTCAGGTTGAACGCTGCGGTCACGCCCTGCGCATCGTCATAGGCGCGCACCAGAGTCTGTTCGTCCTTCACCCGGTCCATGCCGATCAACAGCATCGCGCCCTCGCCGAGCGACTCGCGCATCGCGCGCAGCAGGTCGGTCGAGGCGAGCGGGATCATGTTGCCGATCGTCGAGCCGGGAAAGAAACCGAGCTTGGGCAAGGCAGCGACCTGCGGCGGCAGCGTCAACCGGTGCATGAAATCGCCTTCGAGCGGCAGCACCGGCAGGCCGGGAAAGGCCGCCGCGATGCCCGCCGACGAGGCGCGCAGAAAGTCGCCCGAAATGTCGATCGGCACATAGGCCGACGGGTTCAGCGCGCCGAGCACGATCGGCGTCTTGGTCGACGAGCCCGAGCCGAACTCGACCACCGCGCGGCCCGCGCCGGCAAGCGCGGCGACCTCGGCGATGCGATCGCGCAGGATGCCCATCTCGGTGCGGGTCGGATAATATTCGGGCAGGTCGGTGATCGCCTCGAACAGTTCCGAACCGCGCCGGTCGTAGAACCAGCGCGCCGGGATCGCGCGCGGGCGCGTCGCCAGGCCGTTGAGCACATCCGCGCGGAACGCCGGGTCTGCCAGGGTGACGTCGCCGTCTTCGACTTCGCGCTTCAACATCCTAGAGATCCCTTGCCAGCCGCACGCCGGTGAACTGCCAGCGCTGGTGCGGGTAAAAGAAGTTGCGGTAGCTGGCGCGGCTATGGCCACGCGGCGTGGCGCAGGAGCTGCCGCGCAGCACGCACTGCCCGCTCATGAACTTGCCATTATATTCGCCGACCGCGCCTTCCGCCGCGCGGAAGCCGGGATAGGGACGATAGGCGCTGCCGGTCCATTCCCACACATCGCCGAAGAAGCCGTGACCTTCGGTCGCGGGGCGCGGCTCGACCGGGCCGGCGGCATCGAGCTGGTTGCCGCCGGCGGGATCGAACGGTGCGGCGGCGACTTCCCATTCGGCCTCGGTCGGCAGCCGCGCGCCGGCCCAGGCGGCATAGGCATCGGCCTCGTAGAAGCTGATATGCGTCACCGGCGCGGCGGGATCGATCGCGCGGCGCCCGTCGAGCCCGAAGCGCGTCCAGCCGCCATCACGCTGCTCCCAATAAAGCGGCGCGGCGATGGCATTGCCCTTGACCCATGCCCAGCCGTCCGACAGCCAGTGGCGCGGATCGGCATAACCGCCATCGGCGATGAAGGCGGCCCATTCGCCGTTGGTGACGGTACGATCCGCCAGCGCATGCGGCGCAAGCAGCGCCCGGTGACGCGGCGTCTCGCAATCGAAGGCGAAGCCGGCGCCGGCATGCCCGATCTCGACCACGCCGCCGGGATGATCGAGCCAACCGAGCCGGCCCGGCATCGCCACCGGCACCTTGGCGCCACCCGTCCACACCGCCGGCTCGACCGGATTTTGCGCCATCAAGTGGAGCAGGTCGGTGAGCAGCAATTCCTGATGCTGCTGCTCGTGATGGCAGCCCAAAGTCACGAGATCGCGCACCGCAGCAGGCAAGTCGTCGAGCGCGGCGATCAGCGCGGCGTCGACATGACGGCGATAGGCCAAGACCTCGGCAAGCGAGGGCCGGGTGATCATACCGCGCCGGTCGCGCGCATGGCGGCTGCCCTCGGCCTCGTAATAGCTGTTGAACAGGAAGGGGAAGCGGTCGTCGAACAGATTATAGCCGGGCACGCCGTCGCGCAGCACGAAGGTCTCGAAGAACCAGCTGGTGTGCGCGAGGTGCCATTTCGCCGGCGAGGCATCGGGCATCGACTGGACGCTGGCATCGGCGTCGCTGAGCGGCGCGACCAGCGCCTCGCTCAACCCGCGCACGCGCGCATAAAGCGTCGCAAGATCGGCGTCAGCGCGCCGCGGAGAAAGCGATGTTCGCATTATGTTCGCCTTTTCCCAGAACCGATCGCATTTTGCAACCGGGTGATGGTCAGCGTGTTGCGCCCGGTCGCCACAGAACGTCGCCAGCGTCGTTCTGGTTCAATATTCGCGCGGCAACGAACAGATAATCCGACAGACGGTTGAGATACGCGACACAATCGGCACTGATCGGTACCGTGCCCGCAGCGCGAATTGCGCTGCGCTCGGCGCGGCGGACGGTGGCGCGCGCCACGTGCATCGCCGCCGCGGCGCGGCTGCCGCCGGGCAGGATGAAGCTGGTCAGCGGGGAGAGTTGTTCGTTTAACGAATCGATTTCCTGCTCGAGCCGCGCGACCTGGCCGGGCAGGATGCGCAACGCCTCGCCAGGTGTCGCCTCCGGCGTGGCGAGATCGGCGCCGAGATCGAACAGGTCGTTCTGAATGCGCTCGAGCAGGGTGATCAGCCAGAAGGCGGAACTGGTCGCGCCGAGCGCGGCGCCGCGAATCTCGGCGATTGCCACGCCGATCGCGCTGTTGGCCTCATCGACATCGCCGATCGCGCCGATCAGCGCGGTACTCTTGAGCACGCGCGACCCGTCGACCAGCCCCGTCGTGCCGTCGTCGCCGGTGCGGGTGTAGATCTTGTTGAGCTTGACCAGGACAGCCTCAGCGCTTGCCGGCGAGGAAGAACAGGATGACGACCAGAACGACGGTGATCGCCTGGAACAGGATGCGGCCCTGCATCATCTTGTTCGACTTTAGCGCCGCCGCGCTCGGACCCTTGCCCTGCTCGCCATGCACTTCCGCGGTCGAGTTCGCGAGGAACGCGACGATGCCGCGCACGAGGAAGGTGACCGTGGCGATCATCGCCGCGATGATGAGAATGATGACGAGAGTATTCATGGCGACAATCTAGTCCTCCACCAGCGAAAAGCCAATGGGCGGACGGCCGCTGCGCAGCATGCCCGTTAGGGCTGTGCCGTCCTGGCCGGTGGCGCGCAGATCGGCCAGCGTCGGCGCGCGATCGCGCTTGGCGAGACGGCGCCCGTCGGGGCCGCCGATCAGCGCGTGGTGGCGATAGACCGGGGTCGGCAGGGCAAGCAACGCCTGGAGCAGGCGGTGGACATGCGTCGCGGCGAACAGGTCGCGGCCGCGCACGACATGGCTCACGCCCTGCGCGGCATCGTCGACGGTGACGGCGAGGTGATAGCTGGCCGGCGCATCCTTGCGCGCGAGGATCACGTCGCCGTGCATCGCCGGCGTCGCGGCGATCGTCCCGGCCAGCTCGTCATCCCATGCCAGCGGGCCGGCACGGGCGATCGCCGCCGCCATGTCGAGTCGCCAGGCATGTTGCTCGCCGGCCAGCCGCCGCGACCGTTCTTCATTGGGCAGATGGCGGCAAGTGCCGGGATAGATCGGCCCGGCATCGCCATGCGGCGCCGACAGGCTCGCGGCGATTTCGGCGCGGGTGCAGAAGCAGGGATAGAGCAGCCCGAGCGCCTTGAGCCGATCGAGCGCGACCTCGTAGAAAGGGAGACGCTGCGACTGCCGCAGCACCGGCCCGTCCCAGTCCAGCCCGAGCCAGTGCAGATCCTGCTCGATCGCCGCGACGAAGCTTTCGCGGCTGCGTGTCCCGTCGATATCCTCGATCCGCAGCAGGAAGCGCCCGGCGCTCCCTCGCGCGCGATCATGCGCCTGGATCGCCGACCAGGCGTGGCCGAGATGCAACAGGCCCGTCGGGCTCGGTGCGAATCGCGTGACAATTTCGCTCAAACCGGCCCTTGACCGCGAGTCGCGCGCTGTGCTGTCATCATGGCGTCATCCTGATCGGGTTGTAGCCGTTCAGAACGCAAAGGGGGAGCCTCGTGTATCATCCCGATCTGATCCGCCATCCCGACGGTTGCCCGGCGTTGGTGCTCAACGCCGATTACACCCCGCTGAGTTATTATCCGTTGTCGGTCTGGCCGTGGCAGACCGCCGTCAAGGCGGTCTTTTTGGATCGGGTCGACATCGTCGCGCATTATGAGCGCGAGGTGCGCAGCCCGACGCACAGCCTCAAACTGCCCTCGGTGATCGCGCTGAAATCCTATGTCCGGCCGAGCGCCTTCCCGGCCTTCACGCGCTTCAACCTGTTCCTGCGCGACAAGTTCGCGTGCCAATATTGCGGTTGCGGTCGCGACCTGACCTTCGACCATGTCGTGCCGCGCGCGCAGGGCGGGCGGACGACCTGGGAGAATGTCGTCACCGCCTGCGCGCCGTGCAACCTCAAGAAGGGCGGGCGGACGCCGAAACAGGCCGGCATGCCGCTGCACATCGCCGCGATCCGACCGACCAACTGGCATCTGCAGGAACATGGCCGGCGCTTCCCGCCCAATTTCCTCCACGATACCTGGCACGACTGGCTTTATTGGGATGTCGAGCTGGAAGCCTGAGGCACGACGCAGTCGCGCGACGCCGCTCATGGCGAGGCCATGCGCCGCGCGACCTCGGCTTCGACGGCGGCGACGAAACGCGTCTTGTCGACGACCGCCTGCTTCGCGCTTTCGCGCGCGACGCGTTGGCGACCCTCGGCGACGAGGCGGGCGATGTCGATTTCGGGTTCATCGGGCGTGCGCGCCCAGGGTTTGGGCCGGCGGATGGCGAGCCAGTGCAAGGCAGCGCGGACATCGGCGGGGACATGGACCATGAAGGGCATGGCGATCGGCGCGCCGCCACGCGGGGTGACGATCTTTTCCGCGACATAATCGTAACCGACCGAACGCTGATATAGCGCGCGCTCGACGCGATCATCGGCGGCGTCCTTGCCGACGCGCACGGCGGCGGTGAAATCGTCATGGAGCAGGCACCAGCGATAAAAGGTGCGGACCGAGATGCCGAGGATATCGGCGACCTCGATATCGGTCGCGCCGTTGCGGCACAGCCGCCGGGCGGTGGCGGCGTATTCGGGCTTGTAGGGGGTGGGGTGTCCGGCGGGCATGGCGGCGGGAGATAGTAGGTGTGCGTGGGATGTTGAATCACGCTGTGGGGTTGAGTTGGCGAGAGGTCGGGAAACTGGCTCGCGGCCGTTTTCGCGGAGATCTGTCGAATTTAACATAGCTGCCCGCCGGGGGTTGGATAGTTTTGTCAGGGGTCGGCAGGAGGGTTATATTTCTCCGTGCTCCGGGAGTTCGGGTTAAGGGTTGTTGCACCCGTCACCGGAATCCAATCTTCATCAGGCTAGAGCGATTTTCTGGGTATGTTGAGCGAATGCTTGCGTATCTGTGAAGGAAAAATGATCATGAAAGATGAGTGGAAGAGTTTTGCTTGGGCTCGTAGGTGTGTAAATCAGATAATATTTGGAGCTTCCTTCGGCGCTTTGTTTGGCTTAGTCGCTAGTTTTTTCAAATCAGGGCCAATTTCGGTCCTGTATATAATGCATTCGGCAATATTATTTGCCACTTCTGCTGCAATTATAGCGATAGTGTTAACAATATTTGTTGCGACGGAATGAATGGATTACGGTGCCACATGCACCACCGCCTAAATAACCCGCGTCCAGTCCGCCTTAGCGCGCGGCCAATCGACTTACGCCGATAATCTTGCCTGGAGCCCGGACGCGATACCTTCATCGTTGACCTCGCCGATACCGCAGTGCAGCATCGCCCCATGGCCACCCTCCCCTCGATCGCCAACAACGCCGATGTGCGCTTTCTCGGGCGCCTGCTCGGCGATGTGATCCGCACCTATGGCGGCGAGGTGCTGTTCAAGCGTACCGAATATATTCGCGCCACCTCGGTCGACCGGCATCGCGGCATTGCCGATGAGGGCGCGGTCGACCTCGGGATCGATCGGCTCAGCCTCGACGAGACGCTCGATTTCGTGCGCGGCTTCATGCTGTTCTCGATGCTCGCCAACCTGGCCGAGGACCGCCAGGGCATCGCCGCCGAACAGGGCGCGACGGTCGAGGCGGCGCTGGCCAGGCTGGCCGGCGAAGGCATCGACCATGACAAGGTGATCGCGCTGCTCGACCGCGCGCTGATCGTGCCGGTGCTGACCGCGCACCCGACCGAGGTGCGGCGCAAGTCGATGATCGACCATCGCAACCGCATCGCCGAGCTGATGGCGATGAAGGATGCCGGGCGCAGCGAGACGCCCGATGGCGACCTGGTCGAGGAGGCGATCCTGCGGCAGATCGCGCTGTTGTGGCAGACGCGCGTGCTGCGCCGCGAGCGGCTTTACGTCACCGATGAGGTCGAGACCGCGCTGAGTTATCTGCGCGACGTGTTCGTGCCGGCGCTGCCTGCGCTCTACCAGCGCTGGGACCGCGCGCTGGGGGCGCGCGTGCCGGCCTTTTTGCGCCCCGGCAGCTGGATCGGCGGGGATCGCGACGGCAACCCCTTAGTCACCGCCGACTCGCTCGCCACCGCGCTGGCAAAGGCGAGCGAGGCGGTGCTCGTTGCCTATCTCGATGGCGTGCACGCGCTCGGTGCCGAACTGTCGATCTCGACCGAGCATGTCACGGTCGATGCCGAGGTGACGGAACTTGCCGAAGCGAGCGGCGACACCGCGGCGAGCCGCGCCGACGAGCCCTATCGCCGCGCGCTGTCGGGCATTTATGCCCGGCTTGCCGCGACGCATCTCGCGCTGACCGGCAAGCCGGCACCGCGCCCGGGCAAGCTCGACGGCGCGCCCTATCCCGACCCGCAGGCATTTCGCGCCGACCTGAAGGACGTCGCCAAGGGACTGCGCGACGGCGCGCTCGGCACCGGCGGGGCGCTGGGGCGCCTGATCCGTTCGGTCGAGATTTTCGGCTTCCATCTCGCCACGCTCGACCTGCGGCAGAACAGCGCGGTGCATGAGCGCGTCGTCGCCGAGCTGCTCAAGGTCGCCGGGGTCGAGGCGGATTACGCCATGCTTTCGGAATCGCAGCGCGTCACGCTGTTGCGGCACGAACTGTCGAGCGCGCGTCCGCTGGCCAGCCCGTTCGCGACCTATTCCGATGAGACCGCGTCGGAACTCGCCATCGCGCATGCCGCCGCGGCGGCGCACCGCCGTTACGGGCCAGGGTGCATCACCAACTATATCGTGTCGATGGCGCAGTCGGTGTCCGACCTGCTCGAGGTGCATGTACTGCTCAAGGAAGCGGGCCTCTATTGCCCGGGCGATCTGCCGCACGCCGCGATCATGGCGGTGCCGCTGTTCGAGACGATCGGCGACCTCGAGGCGGCACCGGGCATCATGGCCGAATGGTTCGCGCTGCCCGAGGTCCGCGCGCTGGGGGCGCAGCGCGGTTATCAGGAAGTGATGATCGGTTATTCCGACAGCAACAAGGACGGCGGTTACCTGACCTCGACCTGGAGCCTGTCGCGCGCCTCGACCGCGTTGAAGCCGGTGTTCGAGGCGGCCGGGGTGGCGATGCAGCTGTTTCACGGGCGCGGCGGCGCGGTTGGGCGCGGTGGCGGATCGGCCTTTGCCGCGATCCGCGCGCAGCCGCCGGGGACGGTGCAGGGGCGCATCCGCATCACCGAACAAGGTGAGGTGATCGCCGGCAAATATGGCACGCGCGAGAGCGCCGCGGTCAACCTCGAGGCGATGGCGTCGGCGACCTTGCTCGCCAGCCTCGAACCCGATGCCTTGTCGGCGAGCGACACGCGACGTTTCGGCGCGGCGATGGACGCGCTGTCGGCGACCGCGTTCGAGCAATATCGCGCGCTGGTCTATGGCACCGAGGGGTTCCGCACCTTTTTCCGCCAGATGACGCCGATCGCCGAGATTGCGGGACTCAAGATCGGCTCGCGCCCGGCGAGCCGCACCAAATCCGACCGGATCGAGGATCTGCGCGCGATCCCCTGGGTGTTCAGCTGGGCGCAGGCGCGGGTGATGCTGCCGGGCTGGTATGGCGTCGGACAAGCAATCGCCGCGTTCGAGGACAAGGCGCTGCTTGCCGACATGGCGCAGGGCTGGCCGTTCTTCGCCGCCTCGCTCGCCAATATGGAGCAGGTCATCGCCAAGTCGGACATGGGCATCGCCGCACGTTATGCCGAACTGGTCGAGGACAAGGGCCTGCGCGACGCGATCTTCCCGCGCATCCGCGATGGCTGGCACGAGGCGCAGGACGGGTTGCTGGCGGTGACGGGGCAGGCGCATCTGCTCGAGAACCATCCGGCGCTCGACGCATCGATCCGGCTGCGGCTGCCCTATATCGAGCCGCTCAACCTGCTGCAGATCGAACTGATGAAACGCCACCGCGCCGGCGAGGACGATCCGCGGGTCGGCGAGGGGATCTTGCTGTCGATCAACGCGATCGCGACGGCGTTGCGGAACAGCGGGTAGCCTTCTTGATCCTCCCCGGCACGGGGAGGGGGACCGCGCGCTTTTTCAGCGCGTGGTGGAGGGGCTGGTTGGTCGAAAGCGTGCATCGCATGGCACGGGAGCTTTCGCCGGCAAACGGCATGATCACTTTCGAGGCTTGGTCGCTCCCGACCAGCCCCTCCACCGCTGCGCGGTCCCCCTCCCCGTTCCGGGGAGGAATTTTCTAGTCCCGAAACGGCGCCGCGATCTCGTCGCGGACGCGGTGCAGGCGGCCGGTGGCGCGGTCGAGCATCGCCCAGGTCGTCACCGCCTCGACCTTGACCTTGCCGTCGGCGCCGGTGAAGCGGACGTGGCGATCGAAGCGCGCGCCCTTGGGCGGATCGGGCACCCAGGTTTCGCCGGTCACCGTCTCGCCGGCAACGACATTGCCGCGATAGTCGATCTCATGCCGCGTCACGACCCAGACATAGGCCGTCTGGTGCTCGGGCGGTGCGACCGCCGCCCAGTGCGCGACGGCGATGTCCTGGATCCACCGCACCCATACCGCATTGTTGACATGGCCGAGCTCGTCGATGTCGGCATCGGTTGCGGTGATGGAGACGGTGAAGCGCGTCATCCCTCGACGCCGAGTTGCCACAGCACGAAGGCATGCTCCTCGGCCGCCTCGCGCAGCGACTCGAAGCGGCCCGACTTGCCGCCATGGCCGGCGCCCATATTGGTCTTCAGGAGCAGCAGGCTGTCGTCGGTCTTGGTGGCGCGCAGCTTCGCCGCCCATTTGGCCGGCTCCCAATAGGTCACGCGTGGATCGTTGAGGCCGCCCGAGATGAATAGCGGCGGATAGGCCTGGGGCTTCACATTGTCATAGGGCGAGTAGGAGCGGATCAGCTCGAACGCGGCCTTGTCCTCGATCGGGTTGCCCCATTCGGGCCATTCGCCCGGGGTCAGCGGCAGATCGGCATCGAGCATGGTGTTGAGCACGTCGACGAACGGCACGTCGGCGATGACCGCGCCCCAAAGCTCGGGATCGCTGTTGACCACCGCGCCCATCAGCTCGCCGCCGGCGGAGCGGCCGGCGATCGCGATCCTGCCGGGCGAGGTCCAGTTGTCGGCGATCAGGCCCTTCGCTACGTCGACGAAATCGTTGAAGCTGTTGGTGCGCTTTTCGAGCTTGCCGTCGAGATACCATTGCTGGCCGAGATCGTCGCCGCCGCGGATATGCGCGATGGCATAGGCAAAGCCGCGATCGAGCAGCGACAGCCGTCCGGTCGAAAAGCCCGGCGGGATGGCATAGCCATAGGCGCCATAGGCGTAGAGGAAGAGCGGTGCCGAGCCATCGCGCGGAAAATCCTTCGGATAGACGATCGACACCGGCACTTCGGTGCCGTCGCGCGCGGTGATCTTGAGGCGTTCGGTGCGATATTTGCCGGCGTCGTAACCCGAGGGGATTTCCTGGACCTTCAAGACCTTCAGCTCGCCGGTCGCGACGGTGTAATCATATTCGGTGCCCGGCGTGACCATCGATTCATAGCCGACGCGCAGCACCTGCATGTCATATTCGGGGTTGTTGCCGAGCCCGGCATCGTAGCTCGCCTCGGGGAAGACGATGCGTTGCGGCGCGAGATGCTGGTCGTAACGGTGGATCTCGATCTGATCGAGCCCGTCCTCGCGGCCATCGACGATGAAGAAGTCTTTGAAGCACTCGACGCCGGTCATGTAGAAATGGCGCGACGGGGCGATCAGCTCGGTCCATTCGCCCGGCGCCGCAATCGGCGCGGTGCACAGCCGGAAGTTCGGATCGGTATCGTTGGTGTGGATGAACAATGTCCCGTCATGATCATCGACGTCATATTCGCGGCCGACCTGGCGCGGCGCGACGAGCAACGGCGCGGCGAGCGGATCGCTTGCCGGGAGCAGCCACACCTCGCTGGTGACATGATCGCCCGTGGCGATGACGATCCATTGCCGCGAGCTGGTTTCGGAGACACCGACGCGGAAGCCCTCATCGGCTTCCTTGAACAGCTCGACATCGTCGGCGACCGGCGTGCCGAGGCGGTGGAAGCGGACATTGTCGGTGCGCCATTGCTCATTGGCGAGGCCGTAGAGAAAGCCGCTGTCATCGGCTGCCCAGACGATCTCCGACAACATGCCGGGGATGACATCGGGGAGATGCTCGCCGGTGACGAGATTTTTGACGCGGACCTCGAAGCGTTCCGAACCATTGTCGTCGATGGCATAGGCCATCAGCGTGCCGTCATTGCTGACCGAGAGCGCGCCGAGCCGGAAATATTCCTTGCCGGCGGCTAGCGCGGGCTCGTCGAGGATCAGCTGGTCGTCGCCGCCAGCGACGGGCTTGCGCCACCATTTGCGATATTCGCCGCCGGTCTCGAAGGCGGTCCAGTAGAGCCAGTCGCCATCCTTTTGCGGGACCGAGGAATCGTCTTCCTTGATGCGGCCCTTCATCTCTTCGTAGAGCCGGTCGACCAGCGGCTTGTGCGGCGCCATGACGCGCTCGAAATATTCGTTCTCCGCCGCGAGATAAGCGAGCACGTCCTTGTCGGTCACATCGGGGTAACCGGCATCCTTCAGCCAGGCCCAGGGATCGTCGATGGTGATGCCGTGCGTGGTGAAGCTGTGCGGCCGCGTGTCGGCGACGGGGGGCGTGAGGTTTTCGGTCATGCCGGGAGCCCTATCGCGCGCGGGGCGGCGGCGTCGAGAGCAAGTTGCGCACCGGCCTGTCATGGCGCAGTAACGTGCGTCGTAGACTGTGCGCGTGTGGACGCCAGTACCCTGCGCCCAAAGCATTACCGGACGGGGAGGAACGACATGCGTGTTGGAACGTGTCTTGTGGCGCTGGCGACGCTGGCGCTCGCGTCGTGCAATCAGGCGGCGGACCCGATCAAGATCATCGGATCCTCGACCGTCTATCCCTTTACCACCGCGGTGTCGGCAGCGTTCGTCGAGGGCAAGAAGGGCGCCAAGCCGATCGTCGAATCGACCGGCACGGTGGCGGGCTTCGAGACCTTTTGCAGCGTGCAGGGCGGCGCCGACATTGCCGACGCTTCGCGCCGGATGACGCTGGCCGAGTTCCGCAAGTGCCAGGCCAACCATGTCGGCGACGTGCTGGAAATCCCGATCGGACTCGACGGCATCGCGCTCGTCGACTCCAACGCCGGCCCCAAGCTGACGCTGAGCCGCAAGGACCTTTATCTCGCGCTCGCCGCCAACCCGATGGGCAAGCCGAACCGCGCGAGAACGTGGAAGGACGTCAACCCGCAACTGCCGCCGATCCCGATCCAGGTCATCGGCCCGCCGGCGAACAGCGGCACGCGCGACGTGTTCGAGCAGCTGATCCTGCAGCCGGGCTGCGTCGAGGCGATGCCCGAAGCCAAGGCGCTGCTGAGCGCGAGCGACCCCGCCAAGCTGCACAATGCCTGTCGCGCGATCCGCAAGGATGGCCCCTTTAGCGAGCGCGGCGAGGATTATGCCGTGATCATCCAGAAGCTGGAGCAGAACCCCAACGCCCTTGGCGTGTTCGGCTATTCCTATCTCGAGCAGAATGCCGGCAAGCTGCACGGCGTGCCAATCGAGGGCATCGCGCCCGACCAGGCGACCATCAGCAGCGGGAAATATCCCGGCGTGCGGACGCTGTATCTCTACGTCAAGGCGACGCACCTGAAGACGCGGCCGGCATTGCAGGATTTTCTCAATCTCTACGCGACGATGTGGGGACCGGGCGGCGAGCTGGCCCAGCGCGGCCTGATCGCGATGTCGGACAGCGCGCGGCAGCGGGCGGCCGACACGGTCAAGAACGCGACGCCGCTCGACGAGGCGACGTTGCTCTGAATATTGCCCCGGATCAGGGACTCGGCGTCAGGCCTGGGTGAGGCGGTCCTGCCAGGAGCGATAATAAGCGCGGAGCTTGTCCGCGTCGGTGCCCAGCGAGTCGAGGCCTTCGAGGAAAGCATCATGGGCGCGGCGCAGCGCCTCGGGGTGCCGCGAGCGGGCGAGCGTGGCGTTGTAGGTCAGCGCGAGATTATAGTCGGTGGTCGCGAGATCCCAATTGGTACAGATCAGCGAGCGGCTGGCCGAGAGGCTGCCCGAGCAGGAAAAGGTCTGGACGCGCGACCCGGCGCGCGGATCGGGCAGCGTCGGGTCGGCTATCGTGACTTGCGTGTCGTTGCGCGAGGCGCCGCTGCCGCTGGCGAAGAGGCCGCCCCAGTCGCGGACCTTGCCGCTGATATCGAGTGTCGAACCACGCGGGCCGTCCGTCGTTGCATCTGCGTGCTCATCACCGGCAGACCGCGCTTTCGCGCCCGGCGACAACAACCATGCGGCACCGACGATGAGGAACGCACCGACCAGACCAAGGCCACCGATACCGACGAGGAGGCCGCGCACGGCGCCGCCGCGGCTCACCTTGAGCGGGCAGCGCTCCGACGAACAGCGCACCAGGGAAGGCTTGCTGATGTCACGCTTGCAATAATCGCATTCGGACCGTGCCATGTTGCGGCATGTGCCAAAACTAGGTTAAAAATCCATGTCGCGACCGCAACGGTGTCGGCACCGGCACCACAGGCGCCGCACGGACAATCAGTGGAAGCTGACATGCGCCGATAGCGCGACGCCGGCGATGTTCAGCGCAATCGCAGCGCCATGCTCGGCTGGCAGCCCCTGCCGCGCGGGCGCGAACGCCATACCGAGCGCGAGGAAGGCGCCGATAATCGCGAGCGCGACGGCGGCGGCAGGACTGGTGCCGCGCAAGACCGGCGCGCCTGATGGACGACCCCCGGGGCTCACGATCGCACCATCGGCGCGAACGCGCGCTGTGTATCGGGGAGCGACGCCCCGGTGCCGAACAAGACCATCATCAGGCCGCCCAGCACCTGCTCCACCGGTGCCAGTCCGGCAAGACCTGCCACCATCGACAGCGCGCCCGCGCCGGTCATGGCGACGCTACCGAGGCGAAAGCTGCGGTGACGCCATGGCGCGGTGCCAATAGCGGCGCCGAGCAGCATGCCGGCGAGGCCGATGGCCGCGAGCAGCCCGATGGTGATCGTGACCAACAATGTTCCCAACATCGTCATTCTCCCAAGGCGAGGCGCGATGCCTCCCTGACAAATAGTCATGTACCCCTTACCTTGAGTGGTGTCAAGCAAGGCGGCGTTGTTATATTTCGCGTACCCAAGCGCGAAAGGGGGTGCTAAGTGAGCACTCACGTCCGGGTCTTGAAGGACGACCCGTTTTCGAACTTGGAGGATGGCTTGCAGTTCCGCCTTACATATCAAGGGCTCCTGCTGGCGGAGAACAATCGCGGCGCGATCACCAACGCGAGAGCCGACCACAAGCAGATGATCCGCAAGGCGTTCCATCGGCAACTAAAGAGACTTTGGAGTATCAGCCCCTTCCTGTCTCTGTCAGAGCAGCCAAATTCTCACAAAGTTGGATGGCCGAATGTTGCAAAGACATCGGTCCCGGCCCTCGCAAATAGATTTGCAAGAAACGGATATAATTTTGTTCCGCTGATAACACGTGATTTGAATGTGTCTTGCGAGGTGTCAGTTTTGTTTTTGAGAAACGACCCGCCGGGGAGTGTTATTAAATCAGGGGATATAGATAATAGATTAAAGACTCTATTCGACGCTTTAACTATGCCATCAGACGGCGCTCAATTGGGAAAATTCACAACCCCAGATGAAGATGAAATTCCATTTTTCTGCCTTTTAGAAGATGACTGCCTAATTACCAAGGCATCTGTGGAATCTGATACTATGCTTGAGCCGGTTAATATTGACGATCCCTCTAATTCCGCACGCGTCATTGTGACAATTAGAACCGGCTTGCTGCGAGTTTCATCAGATAACATCGGGTTTTTATGAGATTATCGCGCCTCTTTGGTTTTGATCCGCGCTAGGGCGCGTTCAAAAGCGCCATCAGCCTCTGTGGGGTTTAGTTCTCCAGCGTCCACGAGATCGCGAACGGCCTGCTTGAACCGCTCGCTCTGCTCCTCCTGGGTTTCGTTCCGCTTCTTCTTTGGCATGGCGATCAGGCTTTCCCAGCAGTCGTTTGATAGGTGAGGCGCTTGCCGACGACACCAGCCAACAGGATATCGGCGCGCTCGGTATCGTTGACGCCGAACGCAACACGGTTGGTGTAGCGGAAATCGAACTCAGCAAGGTAACGGTGCAGATGCTGCGACCCGCAATGCTGATAGATGCCCTTCATCCCGCGCTTGAAGATTGAGAAGAAGCCTTCGACGGTGTTGCTGTGGATGGTCACGTCGCCCTTGCGGACGTACTCGCCGCGCGCATGATTGACGGTGTGGTGCGCGCTGTAGCGAGCGCCGACAGTCTTGTAGTGGTGCGCCTCGTCGGTCATCAAAACAGCATCGGGCGCCATGTGCCGCGCGAGGATCGGGCCGATCGACTTGTGCGAGAAATGGCCGGTAAAAACGACCGACGAAGCGCGGCCAGTGTTGCGGTCAATCAGGCTCACGACCTTGTTCATGTTGTGGATCGCAAGGCGGCTGGTCCCGCCAGTGTGTCCGATGAAAGTCTCGTCCGCCTCAACGAAGCCGCCGCCCGCGCCGAACATGCCGGTTGCGCCCGACTTCATAGCTTCGCGGATGCGGTGCGACATGAACCAAGCGGTTTTGAGGGTGACACCCAAAGTGCGGTGAAGCTGGTTCGAGCTGATGCCCTTCTTGCTGCCGGCGATCAGGTACATCGCCTGAAGCCAGAGGTTCATGGCAACGTGCGACGCCTCGAAGATGGTTCCAACCTTCACGGTGAAGGGCTTGCGGCACTGGTAGCACTTGTAGGCGCCAATGCGGGTGGACTTGCCCTGCATCTTGCTGATGCGCTCCACGCCACCACAGTGCGGGCAGACCGGACCGTTCGGCCAGATGCGCGCCTCAACGTAAGCGTAGGCCGCTTCTTCGTTGTGGAAATGCGGGGCGGAAAGTGCGGAAACCATTGGTCTAACTCCTATGAGCAGACCTTACGCTTTTGCTTGGGTACGTCAAGTATAATAACGCCAGCAAGGCTGACTTTTGGCGACAAATAATTTGTTCGAAATGACAAGTCCGCCGCCGCGCGCCGCGCCGCATGACCGCCAGAACCTCCGCCCGCCCCCTTGCCGCAGCGATTTTCCGGTCGCACATGCGGGGCAACGATGGCACGTCGTCCATGCCGCCCGAGGAGCCGACCCAATGTCCACCCACGCCGCCCGCCTCGCCGCCCTGCGCGACCAGCTCAATCATGACCGGCTCGATGGCTTTGTCGTCCCGCTGACCGACGAGCATATGTCGGAATATGTCGGGGCCGATGCCCAGCGGCTCGCCTGGCTGACCGGCTTCCAGGGTTCGGCCGGCTCGGCGGTGGTGCTGCCGCAGGAAGCGGCGATCTTCACCGACGGGCGCTATACGCTGCAGGTGCGCGAGCAGGTCGATGGCACCAACTGGGCCTATGTCGATGTGCCGGCGACCAGCGTGGCGTCGTGGCTCGGCGACCACGCGCCGCAAGGCGGGCGGATCGGCTATGATCCATGGCTGCACACCCGCGCCTGGGTCGAGGAAGCGGGCAAGGCGCTGTCCGAGCGCGGCGCGACGCTGGTCGCGGTCGATACCAACCCGGTCGATGCGGTGTGGCCCGACCGCCCTGCCCCGTCCGACGCGCGGCTGGCCGTGCAGGACGACGAACGCGCCGGGCAGAGTTCGGCCGAGAAGCGCGCGGCGATCGCCGACTGGCTGGCGACCCGCAAGGCCGATGCGGTGGTGCTGTCGGCGCTCGATTCGATCGCCTGGACGCTCAACGTGCGCGGGACCGATGTGGCGCATACGCCGGTCGCGCTGGCCTATGTCGTGGTCGATGCGGATGGCACCGCCGAACTGTTCGTCGCGCCGGAAAAGATGAGCGACGCGGTAGCGCAGCATCTCGGCAATGCGGTGAGGGTACGCGACCGGGCCGAATTCGCCGGGGCGCTCGGCCATTATGCGGGGAAGCGCGTCGCGGTCGACCCCGAGCGCGCGGTGGCGGCGATCTTCGGCGGACTCGAGGCAGGCGGTGCGACGGTGCTCGGCCTGCGCGACCCGACCGTGCTGGCCAAGGCGATGAAGAACCCGGCCGAGATCGCCGGCCACAAGGCGGCAAGCGCGCGCGACGGCGCCGCGCTGGTCCGCTTCCTCAAATGGGTCGAGGCCGAGGCGCCCAAGGGCGGGCTGACCGAATTGTCGTGCGTCGCCAGGCTGCAGGAATTCCGCGAGGCGACGGGTGTGCTCAAGGACACCTCGTTCGACACCATCTCGGCGACCGGGGCGCATGGCGCCAGCCCGCATTACCATTCGACGCCCGAATCGAACGCGCCGCTGCTGCCGGGTCAGCTCTATCTGGTCGATTCGGGCGGGCAATATGCCGACGGCACGACCGACGTGACGCGCGTACTACCGGTCGGTGAGCCGAGCGAGGAGATGCGCGACCGCTTCACCCGCGTGCTCAAGGGCCATATCGGCCTTGCAACGGCGATCTTCCCCGAGAGCACCAATGGCGGGCAGCTCGATTCGTTCGCGCGGCGGCCGTTATGGGAGGCGGGGCTCGATTTCGCGCACGGCACCGGCCATGGCGTCGGCGCCTATCTTTCGGTGCATGAGGGGCCACAGCGCATCGCCAAGCCCAACTACCCGGGCGGCGGCCCGTCCGAGCCGCTGCGGGCGGGGATGATCATCTCGAACGAGCCGGGTTATTACAAGGCCGGCGACTATGGCATCCGGATCGAGAATCTGATTCTCGTCGTCACGCGCGACATCCCCGGCGGCGACGCCCCGATGCTGGCGTTCGAGACGCTGACCTTCGCGCCGATCGAGCGCTCGCTGATCGTTCCGGGGTTGCTGACCCAGGCCGAGCGGCGCTGGCTCGACGCCTATCATGCGCAGGTGCTCGATGTGCTGGGGCCGCAGCTCGACGCTAGCGAGCGCGCCTGGCTGCTGGAAAAGTGTGCGCCGATCGGCGGTTAAGGCTTTTCGTCCAGCGGTGGCGGCGGCGCATCGTCGCGCACGCCCCGCGCCTGCGTCTTGCGACGGCGGAGATTTTCGCGCAGCGCCGCGGCGAGCCGGGCGGCCTTGTCGTCCTTGCTGTCCACGTCGGCACTCTATTACCCGGCGCCGTGCCTTGACAATCCCGGCGCCCTCGTCTCTTAGGCGCGCTCTTCCTGCAGGCGCCCGATGCGCCAGCGCGGAGCATGCTGCCGTAGCTCAGTGGTAGAGCGCATCCTTGGTAAGGCTGAGGTCGTGAGTTCAATCCTCACCGGCAGCACCATTTTTTCAATTTGTTGCCGGGCGTGGCTGGCGTCCGCCAGCCCGCTTTCGCCACGGGCGGGACGAACGCGCCGGCCCCTGGCAAGATCACGATCGCCCAACGGGTTGACGATGCGGGCGCCGCTGCCCGATCGGACCCTGCGCTTGTTCGCTCGAAGATTGCCATGAAGGGGAATCCCGCATGATCCTGCTGCTGCTCGCCGCGCAGGCCGTGACGCTCGGTGCGACCAATTACGGAGTCGATGTGCCGATGCCCGCTCCGCAGGGCGCGCCCAGCTTCGCCGACGAGTTTGATGGCAAGACGGTCGACCACGACAAGTGGCGATTCGATGTCGGGCGCAACGCCGAAGGCTGGTATAATAACGAGCGGCAATATTATGCGAACGACCGCGCGGAGAACACACGGATCGAGGACGGGGTGCTGGTCATCGAGGCACGACGCGAGCAACTCTCCAGGGCGCGCTTCCCGGATTGGGGCGGCCAGTCCTATTCCTCCGCCAAGCTCGTTTCGACGCAAACGCTCGGCTACGGCTATTATGAGGTCCGCGCGAAGCTGCCCTGCGGGCGTGGCAGCTGGCCGGCGATCTGGTTGCTGCCGTCGGACGGCCCCTGGCCGGACGCGGGCGAGATCGACATCATGGAGATGGTCGGCTGGGATCCCAATGTCGTGCACGCGACGCTGCACAGCGCCGCGTTCAACCACGTCAAGGGCACCCAGCGCGGTGCCCAGACGCAGGTTCCGACGGCGTGCGCCGCCTATCACCGCTATCAGCTCGACTGGCGCCCCGAAGCGATCATGATCGGCGTGGACGGCCGCGCGTTCATGCGCGTTGCCAACGATCAGCCGGGCGGCAAGGCAGCGTGGCCCTTCACCAAACCCTATGCGTTGATCCTCAATCTGGCGGTGGGCGGTGACTGGGGCGGGCAGAAGGGCATTGACGACACGGCATTCCCGCAGCGCATGGCGGTCGATTACGTACGCTACTGGCGCGCGCGTTGACACCGGCTCCACTCGGGCGGCAGGTCCGGCTGCGGCTCGCTGCCCGACGGCGATATCGCGTTTGCGCTGGATATCATCCCCGACATTCCTCGTTGGCCCGCAATCTTTGACCCGAAGTCGATCGGCCGCACGACGACATTCACCTGGGCGCAGCGCCGCAAGCAAGGTCGCGCGAACCGCTCACCCGTAAATTCGGGGATGACGCCGCGAAATCGCTGTCGCATGGGGCGCCATGATCTGCGTCGGCGACATCAACCTCCATTGTTACGATGACGGCCCGCGCGACGGGCCGCTCACCATCCTGATCCACGGCTTCCCCGAATCGGGGCGGGCGTGGCGCAAGATCATGCGGCAGCTTGGCGAGCGCGGGCACCGCGTGGTCGCACCCGACATGCGCGGTTATGGCGACAGCGACGCCCCGCTCGGCATCGCCGCCTATGCGCTCGACATACTGGTGGGCGACGTCGTCGGGCTGGCGGATGCGCTCGGCGCCGAAACCTTCATGCTGGTCGGGCATGACTGGGGCGGGATCATCGCCTGGGCGGTCGCCGCGCGGCACCCGGAACGCCTCAAGCGGCTCGTCATTCTCAACGCGCCGCATCTCGACACCGTGGCAAGCGAGCTTCGCCGGCATCCGCGCCAGATCCTGCGCAGCCTCTATGTCGGGTTCTTCCAGCTGCCGCGGCTGCCCGAGCGCTTGCTGGCGCAGTTCCGCTTCCGCGCGCTACGCCGTTCCCTGTCGCGCACGTCGCGGCCGGGGACCTTTGCCGCTGCGGACCTCGACGCCTATGTCGCGGAATGGCGCCAGCCCGGCCGCCTGACGGCGATGATCAACTATTACCGGGCATTGCGGATTCCGCATGCGCCGCTCGGGCGGATCACGGTGCCGACGCTGATCCTGTGGGGCATGAAGGACGGGTTCCTCGGCGCTCACCTCGCCGACGCCGCCGCCGCGATGTGCGACGATGCCCGCATCGTGCCCTTTGCCGCGTGCACCCATTGGGTGGCGCATGAGGAACCGCGCCGCATCGTCGCCGAGATCGCGCGCGCCTGACAACAGCCGGGCGAAGGGCAGCGGTCAGTGCGCCATCAGGACCGGGATCGGGCAATCGCCCAGCATCGTCCGCGTCACGCCACCGAACAGCGCCTCGACGAAGCGCTGGTGGCTGAAGCCGCCCATCACGAGATAGTCGAACGAGCCGCTCGCGACCTGCGTCGCGATCGCCGCCGACGCGCCGGACGGCCCCGGCTTGAGGCGCAGGATCTCGGGATGGACGTCGTGCCGCGCGAGGTAGCTTGCGGCCTCCTCCGCCGGCGCGGCGATGCTCCCGTCATCGACCTCGAGCACCGTCACCTGGTCGGCCAGCTGGAGCAGTGGCACCGCGGCGTGCAACGCGGCGGCCGCGGCGGGCGAGCCATCCCAAGCGACCAGCGCGCGCCCGAAGACGAAGCGCTGCGCGTCGGGCGGGACCGCCAGGACCGGCTTGCCCGACGCGACGATCAGTTCGCCGGCAATGCCGCGCATATCAGGCAGCGGAAAATCGTCGAGTCGGCGGCTGACGACGATGACATCGGCCAGCGCCGCGACGTCGCCGATACAGGCGGCGAGGTCACCCGTCGCGTCGATCCAGTCCCATGGCACGTCGTCACGCGACAGCCGGGCGGTGAGCCGCGTGCGATTGTCGCGCTCCAGCGCGATGGCGTCCGCCGTCATCTCGGCGACCACGCTGATGCCGACATAATCATTGGCCATCGCAACGGGTGGCACGACGACGTCGAGGCAGGTCAGATGCCCTTCCAAGGCGCGGGCCAGGTCGAGCGCGACCTGAAAGCGGGCCTCCTGCCCGCTGTCTTCGTGGCATAACAGCAGCACGTTTTTCATCGCAGGTCTCCGAATGAGCGGTGGATGGCACGAAGCGTCATCGTGGATGGGCGAGCAGCAGCGGCACCGGGCTATGGCGCAGCATGTCGCGCGTGGTGCCGCCGAACAGCGCCTCGCGGACCGGATGCCGGCCGTAACCGCCCATCACGACATAGTCCGCAGCGAGCGATCGTGCGGCGTCGATCAGCGCCGCGCCGACGCCCTTGCGGTCGCCCGGCTGGTGACGAATGACCGGGTGAACACCGTGACGCCCGCAATAGCTCGCCGCGCGCGCCGCTGGCAGATCCGACTGGCACGCCGCGATCGTCAACAGGGTAACCTGGCGCGCCAGACGGAGCAGCGGCATCGCGGCGCGCAGCGCCGCCGCTGCGCCGGGCGAGCCGTCCCACGCGACCAGCGCATGGCCCGCCGCGGTGAAACCGGGGCTTCGCTCGTCGACCGCCAGAACGGGACAGCGCGCGCGCAGCAACAGATCACCGGTCAGGTGATACATGTCGGGGAAGGTCTCGTTGCCGAGATCGCGATTGACGATGATGAGATCGGCAAGCCGCGCGGCGACGACCACCTGGTCGGCGAGATCGCCGGTGACGTCGACCCAGTCGAACGCGATATCGGCGTCGCGCAGGCGCGGCAGCATCGTGGCGCGATTATGCTGCTCGGTCCGCTCCTCGTCGGCGAGCAGCAGCGCGCTGCCGCCGGACGAGACATAGTCGGTCACCAGTTCGGGCACGATCGCGACGTCGAGACAGGTGAGATGCGCGTCGAGCGCCCGCGTCACGTCGAGCGCCGCAGCGAGCCGCGCCGCCTGACCGCGATCATGATGCATGACTACCAGAAGATCCTTCATCACCGTCACGCCTCCATCACCGGCATCAGTGGTCCGCGCCGCCCGTCACGCGACGACGAGGTTGTCCTTTACCGCCGTCACGCCGGGGGCATTCCACGTCGCCCCTTCGGCGACCTGCCGTTCGCGCCACGAGTTGACATGGCCATCAAGCGTGACCGTCCCGTCCCGCGTCGTGACGATGATCTGGTTGGCATCGAAATCGGCATGGCGCTTGAACGCGGTGACGATGCGATCACGCACATCGGCGGCGGCGGGGACGTGATGAATTTCGATCAGGTTGGTCAGCCCCTGCACGCCGTGAATCCGCGTCGCCGCCTTGCGCGCCGCCTCGCGCTGGAAATTCCATTCGACCGTCCCGCTGAGCGTCACCCAGCCGCGCTCGACCTTGATCTGGATCCGTTCGGTCGGCACGCTGACGTCCCAGGCGATGATATCCTGGACGCGTCGCGCAATCTCGCTGTCGGCGACCTTGGCATCGCCGGGATAATGGACCTGCAATTCCTGCGCGATGGCGATGACGCCTGCGACGCGGCGCGCGGCCTTTTCCGCCTCGATCTTCTGCAGGAAGCTGGGCACGATGCCGGACAGTTCGACGACGCCTTCCTTGACGGCGACACCGATGCGGCTGGAATCGACGCGCGGATCCCATTCGAGTTCGGCTATCACGTCGTGCTGAATCTGCAGGTCGGTCTTCATGGCGCTCTTCCCATCCCGATGACGCGAAGCGTGACACCCCGCGCTGCCCCGAACATCGCCCCGACACCGCCCGGCGGCCTATCCGCAATGATCCCTAGGTAGACATGCGTAGCGGTGCCTTGGCGGCGTGGCGTGCGACCGCGCCGGCCGCCTCGAGGCGCCGCGAAGCGTCGAGCAGCCGGGCACATGTCGCCCGCGCGGTTTCGCGGACGCGCTCGAGCTGCGCCTCGGCATAGGCCGCGCTCAGCCCCTCGACGATCGAGTCGATATGAACATGCTCGGTGCCGGCGAGACCGAAGACCGTCGCCAGATAACGGTCGAACGCCTCGCGCAGCGCGATCGACTGGCCGACCTCCGCCAGCCACGTCTCGCTCGACGCCGAGGTCGAGAAGCTCAGCATGTGCCGCCCGGCGAGGAAGCGATCATCGGCGCGCAGATGCTCGCGATTGGGTTTGAAGCCAGCGCCGAGCACGCGATCGACATAGCCCTTGATCATCGCCGGCGGCAGCCCGAACCAGATCGGATAGACGAACACCAGCGCGTCGCAGTGCCGGATCTCGGTCAGGTCGTAGAGCACGGCGAGCTCGGGCGGCTCGGGAATGGTTTCGAGGATCGGATCGAAGCGCAGCGCATAGAGGTCGCGCAGCACCGGCACCTGGCCGCAGGCGTGGACCGTGTCGCAATAGGCCTTGGCAATCTGGTGGTTGAAGCTGCCGGCATGCGGGTGCGCGAGCACCACGAGATGGCGGATCGGGTCGATCGACATGAGCGTTCTCCAGAACGCGGCGGGCGGTCCGAGCCAGGCGGCGCCGCGCCGCTGCTTATGGGCTAGGCGGGCGCCGCGGAGCGGGGAATGCGGGAAAACCCGTATTCCGTCGCGGCGTCGCAGACGGCAGATTCGATCGACGGCGCCGCGCATAAGGCGGCGGGAGGATGCGATGCACGTCTATCATGCCGATCTCGCGACGCAGGCGGTGCCGCGCTACACCAGCTATCCGACGGCGGCGGCGTTCGACGACCGCGTCGGCGCGCTTGCCCAGGCCGGGGCGCTGGCGGCGATCCCGCTCGACATGCCGGTCTCGCTTTACGTCCACATTCCCTATTGCCGCGAAATCTGCTGGTATTGCGGCTGCAACACCGGCGCGATCGGCAAGGCGGAAAGACTGCAACAATATCTCGCCGCGCTGCGCGCCGAGATCGCCACCGTCGCGCAGCGCATGCGCGGCAAGGTGGTCGCGCTGCATTTCGGCGGCGGCAGCCCCAATGCGCTGTCACCCGACGACTTCGTCGCGCTGGTCGCCGAGTTGCGCCGTGCCTTCGCGATCGACGACGACGCCGAATGTGCGGTCGAGCTCGACCCACGCCATGTCGATGCCGATTATGCCGCTGCACTGGCGCGTGCCGGCGTCACCCGCGCAAGCCTGGGCGTGCAGACGCTGGCGATCCGGGTGCAGGCGGCGATCGGGCGAATCCAGCCGCGGCGGATGATCGCCAATGCCTTCGCCGCGTTGCGTGACGCCGGGATCGCGCGGGTCAATGCCGACCTGATGTATGGCCTGCCGGGCCAGACGCTCGACGACATCGCCGCGACGATCGCAACGATCACGCCGCTCCAGCCCGACCGCGTCGCGATGTTCGGCTATGCCCATGCGCCGCAGATGTTCCCGCGCCAGCGTCGCATCGCGCAGGACGATCTGCCCGATGCCGAGGCACGTTTCTGGCAAAGCGCGCTGGCCTATGACCTGCTGTGCGAAGCGGGTTATGCCGCGATCGGCTTCGACCATTTCGCCAGGCCCGACGATTCGCTGGCGATCGCGGCTGCCACAGGGCGGCTGCGGCGCAACTTCCAGGGCTTTACCGACGAACCGGCCGACGCGATCATCGGCCTCGGCGCCTCGGCGATCAGCCAGTTCGACGGGCTGCTGGTGCAGAATGAGAAGCATGTCGGCAGTTGGCGGTTGCGCGTGTCGAACGGTCTGCTCGCCGGGAGTCGCGGCGTCGTGCGCAATCACGATGACCGGCTGCGCGGCGAGATCATCGAACGCTTGCTGTGCGATGGACAGGTCGATGTCGCGGCGATCGCCGCGCGGCACGGCCTAAGCGCCGCGCCGTTGGGCGAGGCGCGACCTGCCTTGCTGGCGCTGGCGGCACGCGGGCTGATCGAACTGCGTGACTGGACGGTGCGGATACTGCCCGAGGGCCGGCCCTATGCCCGGTTGGCGGCGGCCGCCTTCGATACGCGCCGGGCCAGTGCCAGGGGACAGTTCAGCCAGGCGGTATAGAAACGCAAAAGAACCGCGCACCGGATAGCGGGTGCGCGGTTCTGCGAGATATTGGTGGCCACATCGCTTCTAGCCGAAGATCGCCCGCCATCTTCGATGACGCCTACGTATTTACCCGTAGCGCGACCGGACTCCCCGCCCCCTATGACGCGGGCGGGGAGTGCCGATGCATCGACGCCTTGCGTTACAGTCTGATACCGAGACCGATACCCGCGACGATCGGGTTGAGGCGCACACGCACGGTGTTGACGGCAGCGCCCGTGTTCAGCCGCGCGGTCGTCCGGATCGAGATGTATTTGACATCGAGATTGACGAACACCTTCTTCGAAATATCGACATCGATGCCGGTCTGCAGCGCATAACCGAAGCTGTCGTTGAGATGGACGTTGGTCGCGCCGATCGCGGTGACAAGTTCCGAGCTCGCCTTGGACGAATAGAAGATGGTGTAATTCGCGCCCGCGCCGACATAGGGACGGACATGCGATTGCGGCGCGAAATGATATTGCAGCGTCAGCGTCGGCGGCAGCACCCAGGTGCTGGCCAGCTTGCCGACCCCGGCGAGCGTGCTGCGTCCCGTGACGTTGTGCTTGGTCGTCGCCAGAATCAGCTCGGCACCGATATGGTCGGTCGCCATCCAGGTGAAATCGACCTCGGGCGCGAAGCTGTTGTCGACGCCGACCGAACTGCCGGGAAAGCTCGGGGTCACCGCGCCGGAACTCTCGTTCGGCGCGACGATGATCGCCCGCGCACGGACCAGCACGTCGCCAGCCTTGATCTGGGCTGCCGCCGGGGTCGCCGCAACCACGGCCATTGCCGCGCCGGCCAACATCACTTCGAAACGCATCATCTTTTCCTCCTGCTGTTGGCGCAGCGAGTAGGCGGGTCGAGTCCAGGCTACTTTGATGATGCGCAAAGCAGGCGCTACGTAGATGCGCGTATCGGCCATGGCGCCGGCGGGGAGACGATGACGGCGTGACGGAAATCCAGGACACGACGCGAGATGCCGCGATGGCGCTGCTCGACCGGACATTCGCTGATCGCGCGATGTGCCTGCTCGACGATGCCGGGGTTATCACCCACTGGAGCCAGGGAGCCGCGACGATGACCGGCTGGAGCGCGCCCGAGATGGTCGGCGCGCGGATCGACCAGCTCTACCCGGCGGGTGACAGGCGCGACGGTGCCCCCGCGCGCGATCTGGCTGCGGCGCGCGCCACGGGAACGTGGCGGCAGGAGGTGTGGCGTGTACGCCGCGACGGCACCGAGTTCTGCGCCGATGCCACGCTGACCGCGCTGACCGAAAGCGACGGCACCGCGCGTGGTTTCGGGCATCTGCTGCACGACATCACCGACCGCATGGCAACGGAAAAGGCGCTGGAGCGGAGCGAACGGCATTTGCGCTCGATCCTCGCCACCGTGCCCGATGCGATGATCGTGGTCGACGAAAGTGGCGTGATCATCTCGTTCAGCGCGGCGGCGGAGCGCCTGTTCGGCCTCACCGAAGCCGATGTGGCGGGGCGCAATGTCAGTATCCTGATGCCGGTTTCGGACAGTGCGCGGCACAATGACTATATCAGTCGGTACCTCGCGACCGGCGAACGGCGCATCATCGGCATCGGCCGGATCGTCGTCGGGCGACGCGGCGACGGCAGCGAATTCCCGATGGAATTGTCGATCGGCGAGGCGATGAGCGACGGGCAGCGCATCTTCACCGGCTTCATCCGCGACCTGACCGAGCAGCAGCACGCCGAATTCCAGCTCAAGGAACTTCAGTCGGAGCTGATTCACGTCTCCCGCCTCAGCGCGATGGGCACGATGGCCTCGACGCTGGCGCATGAGCTCAACCAGCCGCTGACGGCGATCGCCAATTATCTCGAGGCCGGGCGCGACATGATCGACGACGGCGATGCCGAGATGCTGCCGACGGTGCGCGAGGCGATCGACCTCGCCGCTACCGAGGCGCTGCGTGCCGGCGCGATCGTCCGGCGATTGCGCTCCTTTGTGGCGCGCGGCGATGTCGACAAGCGCGTCGAAGGCCTTGCACCGCTGGTCGAGGATGCAAGCCGGCTCGCGCTGATCGGCGCGCGCGAGCGCGGCGTGCGCGCCTTTTACGCGCTCGACCCGGCAGCACGCACGGTGCTCGCCGATCGCGTCCAGATCCAGCAGGTCATCGTCAACCTCGTGCGCAACGCGATCGAGGCGATGAGCGACAGCCCCGCGCGCGACGTGACCATCGCGACCGAAGTGCTGCCCGACGACATGGTCCGGATCGCGGTGAGCGACACGGGACCGGGAATAAGCCCCGATGTCGCGGTGCATCTTTTCGAGGCCTTCGCAACGACTAAGGATAGTGGTATGGGTCTGGGACTCTCGATCTGTCGAACGATCGTCGAGGCACATGGCGGCCGCATCTGGGCCGAGGCGAGCGCTACAGGGGGGACGATCATGCAATTCACCTTGCCGTCGGGAGAAGCATGATGAGTGCGGAACGCCGGGTCATTCATCTGGTCGACGATGACGAGTCGGTGCGCCGTTCGGCCGGCTTCCTGTTGCGGACCTCGGGCTTCGTGGTGCGACCGCATGCCTCGGGCGTCGCCTTCCTGAAAGAGGCGAAGGCCGCCCCGACCGGGTGCATTCTGCTCGACGTGCGCATGCCCGAAATGGATGGGCTGGAGGTGCAGCGCGAGCTCAACGCGCGCGGGATCGCCATGCCGGTGATCGTGCTGACCGGGCATGGCGATGTCGGCATTGCGGTGCAGGCGATGAAGGCGGGCGCAGTCGATTTCATCGAAAAGCCGTTCGACAAGGCCACGCTGATGGCGGCGATCGACGCGGCCTTTGCGCGGATCGAGAATGCCGACGCGCAGGCCGCGTCGGAACATGCCGCGAGCGTGCGCATCGCCGGGCTGACGCCGCGCGAACGCGACGTGCTGCAGGGGCTGGTACGCGGCCATCCCAACAAGACGATCGCCTTCGACCTCGGCATCTCGCCGCGCACGGTCGAGGTCCACCGCGCCAATCTGATGGAAAAGCTCGGCGTCCACAGCCTTTCCGAAGCGCTGCGCATCGCCTTTGCCGCCGGCCTGGAACAGCGGGATTGAGGGTTTTTACGTAACGACGAGGGCCTCCGGCCGGCACTAGCGTGCGCGCGGGAGACAATGAATGACGCAGGCCGAGACGAAAGAAGAGATAGCGCCGGTCAAGCGGACGATCCTGTTGGTCGATGACGACGACGCGGTACGGCGTTCGTTGCAATTGCTGCTGCACTGGCGCGGTTATGAGGTGCGCTCGTTCGCTGCGGCCGGGACGATCATCGCCGACACCAAGCTCGACGATGCCGATGTGTTGATCGCCGACTACCGCTTGCCCGACGGCGACGGCTTCGGCGTGCTGCGCGCGCTCCGGCGCAATGGCTGGCGCGGCAAGGCGATCATGATCACCGCGCACGCCAGCGACGTTTGCCGCGATGCCGCGGCGTCCGCCGGCTTCGACGCGGTACTCGCCAAGCCGCTACGCCAGCACGAACTCGTCGCCGCGCTCGACCAATAAGCCAACCGGACCGATAACCCCGGTCTAGAGAGGAATTTTTGGTCGGGGACGACCAAGGCTTGGGGCAAAGGCTCCACGCTGCTATCCCCCGCGCGATGCCCCATCTCTATCTCGTCGACGGCTCCGGCTATATCTTCCGCGCCTATCATCAGCTCCCCCCGCTGACGAATCGGCACGGCACGCCGGCGGGCGCAGTCTATGGCTATACCGCGATGCTGTGGAAGCTCGCCGACGCGCTCGACAAGGCGGAGGGGCCGACCCACCTCGCCGTGGTGCTCGACAAGGGGTCGCACACTTTTCGCAACGATCTCTATGACAAGTACAAGGCGCAGCGGCCGCCGCCGCCAGAGGATCTGATCCCGCAATTCCCGCTGATTCGCGAGGCGACGCGCGCTTTCTCGCTGCCGTGCATCGAGGAAGAGGGATTCGAGGCCGACGACATCATCGCCACCTATACCTGCCGCGCGGTCGCGGCCGGGTGGGACGTGACCATCGTCAGTTCCGACAAGGACCTGATGCAGCTCATCCAGCCGGGCGTCGACATGCTCGACACGATGAAGAACGAGCGGCGCGGCCCGGAATATGTCGAGACGAAGTTCGGCGTGCGCCCCGACCAGTTGGGCGACGTGCTCGCGCTGATGGGCGATGCGGTCGACAACATACCCGGCGTGCCCGGTATCGGCGCCAAGACGGCGGCCAAGCTGATCGTCGAATATGACAATCTCGACGCCGTGCTGGCCGCCGCGCCGGGCATGAAGCCGAGCAAGATGCGCGACAATCTGATCGAGCATGAGGAAATGGCGCGACTCTCGCGCAAGCTCGTCGCGCTGCACACCGACACCGCGGTGCCGCACACGCTCGACGAGCTCAAGCTCGACGGCATCCCGGTCGAGCCGCTGCGCGCCTTTCTCGAGGATCAGGGGTTCAAGACGTTGCTGTCGCGCATGGCGGCGCATGCGCCGGGCCGCGACCAGGCCGATCCGGTCGCCGCCGCGGCGGCGACGGCGGCGCCCGCGACGCCGGATTTCGTGTCGCTGCCCGCGATCGACTGCAACGCCTATGAGACCGTGACCTCGATCGAGCGGCTGGAGGCGTGGATAGCCGAAAGCCATGCCAGCGGCACGATCGCCATCGACACCGAGACCGACTCGCTCGACAGCATGGCGGCCAATCTGGTCGGCATCTGCCTCGCCACCGCGCCGGGCCGGGCCTGCTACATCCCGATCGCGCACAAGAGCAGCGACGACATGTTCGGCGAGGTGCCGCCGCAACTGCCGCGCGCCGAGGTGGTACGACTGCTCAAGCCGTTGCTGATCGATCCGAGCGTGCTCAAGATCGGCCACAACATCAAATATGACATCAACGTGCTGATCCGCCACGGCCTGTCCGTCGCGCCGATCGACGACACGATGGTGATGAGCTTCGATCTCGACGCCGGCCAGTCGCTCAGCGGTCACGGCATGGACGAGGTGGCGCACGCCACGCTCGAACACAGCTGCATCAGCTTCAAGGACGTGACCGGCACCGGCAAGAAGGCGATCAGTTTCGCGCAGGTGCCGCTCGACCAGGCGACGCGCTATGGCGGCGAGGACGCCGACGTCACCTGGCGGCTGTGGACACGCTTCAAGCCGCGGCTCGCTTATGAAGGCGCGACGCGGGTGTACGAAATGGTCGACCGCCCGATCATCCCGGTCGTCGCCGCCATGGAGCGCGCCGGCATCAAGGTCGATCGCGACCAGCTCTCGCGTCTTTCGGGCCAGTTCGCGCAGGAAATGGCGCGGCTCGAAGCGGATATCCAGGCCGAAGCAGGCCAGCCTTTCCAGATCGGGTCGACCCAGCAACTCGGCGCGATCCTGTTCGACAAGATGGGGCTGAAGGGCGGCAAGAAGGGCAAGTCCGGCGCGTATTCGACCGACGTCACCGTGCTCGAGAAGATGAAGGCGGAAGGCGTGGCGATCGCCGGGCTGGTGCTCGAATGGCGGCAATTGTCGAAGCTCAAATCGACCTATACCGATGCGCTGCAACAGCAGATCGATCGCGACACCGGCCGCGTCCACACCAGCTATTCGCTGACCGGCGCGCAGACCGGACGGCTGTCCTCGACCGATCCCAACCTGCAGAACATTCCGATCCGCACCGAGATCGGGCGGCAGATCCGCGACGCCTTCATCGCGGAACCCGGCAACGTCATCCTCGCCGCCGACTATTCGCAGATCGAGCTGCGGCTGGCGGCGCACATGGCCGACGTGCCCGCCCTGCGCGACGCCTTTCTGCGCGGCGAGGACATTCATGCCGCGACCGCCAAGGAATTGTTCGGCGAGGTCAATCGCGACACGCGCGGGCGCGCCAAGACGATCAACTTCGCGATTCTCTACGGCATCTCACGCTGGGGCCTCGCCGCGCGGCTGGAGATCGACGCCGACGAGGCGCAGGCGATGATCTCGCGCTATTTCGACCGTTTCCCCGGCATCTCGGCCTATATCAACGAGACGCTCGAGGGTGTGCGGCAAAAGGGTTATACCCAGACGCTGTTCGGCCGGAAGACGTGGTTTCCGCAGATCCGGGCGTCGGTGCAGCACATCCGCCAGGGCGCCGAGCGCGCCGCGATCAACGCACCGATCCAGGGCACCAGCGCCGACATCATCAAGCGCGCGATGGCGCGGATGGGGCCGGCGCTCGTCGAGGCCGGGCTGCCCAACGTGCGGATGCTGTTGCAGGTGCATGACGAACTGGTGTTCGAACTGCCCGAGGGCGATGTTGCGGCGGCGAAACCGGTGATCGAACGCGTCATGGCGCAAGCGGCCGCGCCGGCGGTGACGCTGAGCGTGCCGCTGGCGATCGAGATCGGCACCGGCGCGAGCTGGGGCGCCGCGCATTGACCCGCTGGTTCGCGGCCGCGCTGGCGCTTGTGCCACTCGCGGCATCCGCATCGCCTGCCGACCGAAACAGCATGACGCTCGCTGTAGCGCGTAGGCTGTCGCCACAGCAGCTGGCCGAACGACTATTGGGTGCGGTCGGAACTGCTGGAAACTATAGCGAAGCAACGGTGTCCGGCGACGGCGGTATAATGATCCACATGCCGGGGCTCAACCACATCGACCTCTATAAGCCTCCGACATCGGCTGGCTTTAGGGGGCTGTGT
This sequence comes from Parasphingomonas halimpatiens, assembly GCF_036663795.1. Lineage (NCBI taxonomy): Bacteria > Pseudomonadati > Pseudomonadota > Alphaproteobacteria > Sphingomonadales > Sphingomonadaceae > Parasphingomonas > Parasphingomonas halimpatiens. Next base: position 204,777 of record NZ_JAXOJP010000005.1, on the reverse strand, counting down.
CAGGTCGATAGCGTTCATGTCAGTTTCTCGACGTCGCGCTATAATGCCCCCGGTGATCCACCTCATCATGTCACCGATTTCTGGAAGTCTACGGCTTTCGCAATGTTGGCACCGACCGATAAGCGCATCGATGCCGCGGACTGGGATCGCGAGGAACGAGATTGCGCGCAATTGGCGCCCGTCGTCGGTCGAACCGACCCGATGTTTTTCGCGGTCGCGGGTGACAAAGCGGTGGATGCCTATTTTGCGATGCGCGCCCTGGCGAAAGCAAAGATCGCCGCAGGCGCGGCAAATCGGCAGCCCGGCTGTCGGATTTCGGGCCCCGATTGGGGCGCGTGCAAGGATGCCGCCGCGACGCTTCGCGGAATTCCGATTGACCGGATCCACTATGTCGCGGTCAGCCGTTGCGTCGATGGCGCGGGCTGGTGTGTCACGGCTCACTGGATGAAATCGTTTAGCGAGAACGAAAGGCAGGAAGTCGAATTCACCATTCGCACCGATGCCACGAAGGTTGATCCGCCAACAGACTTCACCGTGACTTCCGTCGACATCAACGCGGGGACGACAGTTGACAATTGATTCGTCGGCTTCGTTGCCGAGAAGCCCTTCCAGCGATGCTGCCGAGCAGGACATTGCCGCGCTGGCCAAGGGCGGGCGGACCAATGTCAGCGGGTTCGCGCTGCGGTTGATCGCGCGCCTGCCCTTCCTGTTCATCGCCGGGCGGATCTACGGCCCGGATCTCGTTGGGCGTTTCGCGTTGGCGGTGGTGGTGGTCGAGCTGGCCGCGCTGCTGGCGACGCTGGGGCTCAAGCGCGGGCTGGCGCAGGCGCTTTCGGCGGACGACCGCCCGGCAGCACATGTCGTATGGGATGCGCTGATCGTCACGTTGCTGGCCGCGCTGGTCGCCAGCGGCGTACTGCTGCTGTTGCCGCAGATCATGTATCCCAACAGCAGTATCTCGGGCGCCGAGCCGTGGCTCGCGACGATCGTGTTCGCGGGCGCGATGTCCGATGTCAGCCTCGCCGCGCTCGCCTATCGCCGCAACGTCAAGGCGACGGTGACCGCACGCGCGGTGATCGAGCCATGGACGATCAGCATCGGCGCGTGGGTGTTCTCCTACTTCTCGCTGCATGACGGCCTGATCCTGGCGTACATGGCGTCGATGTTCGCCGCGCTGGTTGCGTCGATCGTGCCGTTCGTGCGGAGTTTCGGTCTGCCGCACGGGTGGCGACCGCATCCCGGTCGTCTTGCCGCGCTGGCCCGGCGCAACGTGCCGCTGGCCGGCGCCGACGCGATCGAATGGGCGACGCGCAATGTTGATCGCTTCATCCTCGGCGTGATGTTCGAGCCCAAGGTCGTCGGCATCTATTATATGGCGCAGCAAGTCGCTTCGTTGCCGGGCAAGCTCAAGACCAGCTTCGACCCGATCCTCGGTCCGGTCATCACCGAAAGCCTGGCGCGGGGCGACAAGGTGGCGATCGCGCAACAGGTGCGGCAGGTCGCCTTCTGGATCATCGCGGCGCAGGCTTGCCTAGCGCTGATGGGATCGATTCCGGGTGAAGCGGTGATGGGGCTGGTCGGCCCGCAATTCGTCGCCGGCACCGCCGCGCTGGGCTTCTTGTTGACCGCCGAAGTGCTCGCCTCGACCGGGGCGGTGTGCGAATCGGCGCTGGTCTATATCGCGCGACACCTCAACCTGACGATCTCGGTCGTGATGCTGATCATCCAGGTCGCGCTGAGCTTTGCCCTGATCCTGGTGATGCGGATGATCAGCTGGCCGACCAATTACCAGGCGGCGGGCCCCGCGCTGGCGTTGCTGTTGTCGGTGGCGCTGTCGTCGCTGGTCAAGGGCAGCCTGTTGTCGCGGCTGCTCAAGGCGCGCGTCTCACCGCTGCGCTGGCAGCTGTTATGGGCAGTGCTGATCACCATCTTGGTGGGGTCCGCCTTCACCCTGCTGCCGCACCGCTTCGAATGGGTGCAACTGGTGATCGGGCTGCCGACGATTTTCGCGGTCTACTGGTTCGTGCTGTGGCGCTGGGCGTTCGGCCCCGAGGACCGGGCGCTGTTCTCCACCTTCCCCAAGGCGTCGGAAGCGACCCTTCCGGCGGAATAGATTGGGTTCGCGCGGAGGCGCGGAGACGCGGAGGTGTCGCGCCCGGGGCACCCGTCTCCCATGAGCGAAACCTTCCCGCTTCGCTGCAGCCGACGATGATATGCGCTTTCGCGGGCAACCTCACGGCAGACGCAACACCTCCGCGTCTCCGCGCCTCCGCGTGAACCAAAAAATCAGTGGCGGAAGTGCCGCATCCCGGTGAAGACCATCGCCAGCCCCGCATCGTCCGCCGCCGCAATGACATCGTCGTCGCGAATCGAGCCGCCCGGCTGGATCACAGCCGTGGCACCGGCCTCGACCGCCGCCAGCAAGCCATCGGCGAAGGGGAAGAAGGCATCCGAAGCGACCGCCGAGCCGATCGTGCGCGGTGTCGTCCAGCCGGCCTTGTCGGCGGCGTCACGTGCCTTCCACGCTGCGATGCGCGCGGATTCGAGCCGGTTCATCTGCCCCGCGCCGATGCCCGCCGTGGCACCATCCTTGGCATAGACGATGGCGTTCGACTTGACGTGCTTGGCGACCGTCCAGGCGAAGCGGCAATCCGCCAGCTCCTGCGCGGTCGGCTGGCGCTTGGTCACGACCTTGAGCTCAGGATTGCTCCCATTGTCGCGCGTCTGCACCAGCCAGCCGCCGGCAATCGTCTTGGCCGTGAGGCCGGGTCGCGCCGGATCGGGCAGTGCGCCCGTCAGCAACAGCCGGAGATTCTTCTTGGCGGCGAACAGCGCGATCGCCTCCTCGTCGGCGTCGGGCGCGACCACCACTTCGGTGAAGATACCGGTAATCGCCCGCGCGGTCGCCGCGTCGAGCCGGCGGTTGAGCGCGATGATGCCGCCGAACGCCGACACGGTGTCGCAGGCGAACGCCTCGGCATAGGCCTCCTCCAGCGTCGTCGCGGTGGCGACGCCGCACGGATTGGCATGCTTGACGATGACGCAGCTCGGCGCGGCGTCGCGGAACTCGGCGACCAGCTCGAGCGCGGCGTCGGCATCGTTGTAATTATTGTAGCTGAGTTCCTTGCCCTGCACCTGGCGCGCCTGGCCGATGCCGCGGACGTGCGGGCCGGCCGGCGTGTAGAAGGCGGCGGCCTGATGCGGATTTTCGCCATAGCGCAATGTCGTGCCGAGCTTGAGCGTCAGCGGAAGCGTCTCGGGGAAGCGCTCGCCCTGGTCGGCAAAGGCGAACCAGCTGGCGATCATCGAATCATAGGCAGCGGTGGCGGCAAAGGCCTTGGCGGCGAGCAGCTTGCGGTCGGCGAGCGTGGTGCTGCCATCGGCGACCAGCGCATAATCGGCCGGGTCGGTGACGATCGCGACGAAAGCGTGGTTCTTGGCGGCCGAGCGGACCATCGACGGGCCGCCGATATCGATATTCTCGATCACCTCGTCGCGCGCGGCACCCTTCGCGACGGTCGCCTCGAACGGGTAGAGGTTGACCACCACCAGATCGATCGCGCCGATCTCATGCTCGGCCATCGATGCGACATGGGCGGGGTCGTCACGCACCGCGAGCAGGCCGCCATGGACCTTGGGGTGAAGCGTCTTGACGCGCCCATCCATCATTTCGGGAAAGCCGGTCAGCTCGCTGATGTCCTTCACCGCGAGGCCGGCGTCGCGCAGCGCCCTGGCAGTGCCGCCGGTCGAGACGAGTTCGACGCCGTTGCCGGCAAGCGCGCGACCGAGGTCGACGATGCCAGTCTTGTCGGACACCGACAGGAGGGCGCGGCGGATCGTGATGTCGGTCATTGGGGGCTCCCGGGATGGCGCTTGTTGTCGCATCGTGAAAAGCTGAAAACCGGTTCCCACTCTTCAGCACGATGCTTTATTCGGCGCCCCCTTGGCCTGTCAGGTCGCGCGCTTCAAGGCCCAGCTGACGCTCGCACCACCCGCTGGCGATTCACCGGTCACGACGAGCTGGCTGGTGGATATCGGGCGACCCTCGCCGTCGATCCACAGACTCTCCTCGATCGCCAGCGCACCGCCGCGACAGCGAAACTGCCACACCATGTTGCCTGGCAGGCGCAGCAGCGCCGCCTGCCCATCGGCGGTCGGCGTGACGCCGACGCCCGCACCGAGGTGAAAGCGGATGGCAAAGGGCGTGGCGCCGAGCTTGCGCCGCTTCGAGGCGGGCAAAAGCGAATCCTCGCCACGCAGTTCGCGCCCATCACTGGCCATGACGAGCTGGCGGCGATGGAGAAAGCCGTAACGCCGGGCATAGCCGTCATGGCTCGCCTCGAGCCGACTCGAGGTCTCGCTTTCCTGGCGGGTCAGCTCGACCTCGCCGACGCCACGCCCGAGCGTGCCGTCGGCATGGATCGCGGTTGAGTTCGAATCGCCGACGATCAGCGTCGAATGCGCGGCGGTCGTGCGCAGCCCGTCGGCGAGCGTCGTCGGGATCTGCGCGAACGCCGCGCGGGCGCCACCGCAATTGACCACCAGCCGGTGCGGGCCGTCGGACATTTCGAACGCCAGGGTGGAGGCGCATCCGCCCTCGACCAGTCGTGCGACCGGCGGCGGCGCGGCATCGACGATGACCACGGCCTCACCGGCGGCGAGGCGTTGATAGCCCCAGTCGCGCGCCTGGCGCAGCGGGCGGGTCCGGACGCCGGTCGCATCGACGACCTGCGCGACGAAGGCTGCGGTCAGCGGGCCACCGCCCTGCCAGCTCGACAAGGCACCATCGCCGAGCGTGACGCCGAGCAGCGCCGGGACCAGGCGCGCCAGCGTTTCGCCGATGATCGCGGGGGGCTCGAGCCGCCGCGCGACATAGGTTTCGCGCAGCATCGTCAGGAGCATGATGATGTCGAGCTGGGCGACGGGCGAGCGCGCGACGCTGCCGCCATCCTCGAACACCGAGGCGGCGACCGCCTTGGCAAGCGCGGCCTCGGTCGCACCGCGGCGCGCGTCGCCGCCCGGGATCAGCAGCCCGGCGGCAACGACGCCGCATATTGCGGCAATGCGCGGCACGCCGGGCGCCATCTTGTCGGCACCGCGATCGATGTGCCGCGCGCCGCGCGCCAGCGTGTTGAGCACGCGCGAACGATAGACCAGGTCGGTGCTCGACAGGATCAGCGGCGCATGCGCGGTCCACAACAGGATGCGCCGCCCCCACAAATCGGCCCGCCACGCCGGTTCGCTGACGGTATCGGCATGCGCATCGAGCCAGCGGCGCATGAGCTGCTCGGCGATCGGCGTCGCCTGCGCGCGCGTCGTGACCGTCGACAGGTCGCGCAGCCACGAAAAGCCCTGCACATAATCGGAAAAGGCGCGGTTGGTCTCGCGCTTGCCGAGGTCGAGCGCCTCGATCGGGCGCTGCTCGCCGCGAAAGCTGAGCATCCCGTCGAGCATGGCGCGACCACGCGCGACATCGCCGGCGAAGGGATCGTCGGGCACGGCGATGAGCTTGAGCGGATGCCGCCCCTTGAGACGCAAACCGTGGATCGGGGTACGCCAGGTCAGGCGGTGGAAGCGCTCGGCAATGCGCTCGGCGAGGGACAAGCCCTTGTCCCCGCCGAGCCGTACCATCCGCTTGCCTTCGTCGATGCCGTCGGGACCGGCATTGTCGTCATCTGGCCCCGTCACGCGCCGCGCAGGGCCGCGATGTTGCGCGCATAACCCGCCGGTCCGTCACGGAACACGGCCGTGCCCGCGACGAGCGCATCGGCACCGGCATTGAGGGCAAGGCGCGACGTGACGGGATCGATGCCGCCATCGACCTCAAGATCGACCGTCAGACCGGCCTTGTCGATCATCTTGCGGATGCTCTCGATCTTGCGGGCCGAACTGGGGATGAAGCCCTGGCCGCCAAAGCCGGGATTGACGCTCATCACCAGCACGAGATCGACCTCTTCGAGCAGATAGTCGAGCGCCTTGGCCGGCGTCTGCGGGGTGAGCACGACGCCGGCGCGCTTGCCGAGCTTGCGGATGAACTGCAGGCTGCGGTGGGTGTGCGGGCCGGCCTCGACATGGATGCTGATGATGTCGGCGCCCGCTTCGGCGAAGGATTCGAGATACGGGTCGACCGGCGCGATCATCAGATGGACGTCGAGCGGCTTGCTGGTGTGCGGGCGGATTGCCTTCACCACGGCCGGGCCGATCGTGATGTTGGGGACGAAATGGCCATCCATGACGTCGACATGTATCCAGTCGGCGGCGGCGGCGTCGATCGCGCGGACTTCCTCGCCCAGTTTGGCGAAATCGGCCGACAGGATCGAAGGTGCGATACGGACAGGGTGCTGCATGCCGCCCTGTAGCACGGCCACCCCGGCTATCAAGCCGGTGCTAGCCGCGCCGGCGCAGCCGCGCGATGAAGAATCCGTCGCAATCGTCGGGCACGATCATGCCCGGCAGCGTACGGACCTGTCCCTGCGCATCCGGGACGATACCGGCAGGAAGCTCGTCGGCGCGCACCGGGTCGATCGCATAGTCGCTGCGCGCGGCGAGCAGCGCGGCGACCTGCGCTTCGCCCTCGGCCGGCTCCAGCGAACATGTGGCATAGACGAGCAGGCCGCCAGGTTTCACCCAATCGGCTGCCCGGGCGAGCAGCTTTGCCTGCAGCGCGGCCATCTCGGCGATCCGCGACGGGAGGACACAGTGGATGACGTCGGGATGGCGGCGGAAGATGCCCGTCGCGGTGCACGGCGCGTCGAGCAACACGGCATCGGCCGGCGCCTTCGGTTTCCACGTCAGCAGGTCGGCGGCGATCACCTCGGCCGAAAGACCGGTGCGTTCGAGATTTTCGGAAAGTCGCGCCAGACGACTTTCCGAGGCGTCGATCGCGGTCACCGACCAGCCGGCGCTGGCGAGCTGCATCGTCTTGCCGCCGGGTGCGGCGCACAGGTCGAGCGCCGTACCCGTGCCGCGACCGAGCAGCCGCGCGGGAAGCGACGCGGCGATATCCTGCACCCACCAGCGTCCTTCGCCGAAGCCGGGCAGTTCGGTCACGCCGCCGGCGTCGCGACGGACATGGCCGGGGAGCAGCGAGACGCCGTCGAGTTCGGCGACCATCGCGTCGGTTTCGGCCGGATCGAGCAAGGTCAAGTCGAGCGGCGGCGGGTTGGTGATGGCCTCGGCAGCCGCAGCGACCATCGCATCACCCCAGGCGGCGCGCCAGCGTTCGGCGACCATCACCGGCAGCGTGGCCACTGCGGGCAGCTTGGCCTCGCCGCGCATCAGCGTGCCGAACACGCCATGGACGAGCTTGCGCGGGCCGCCATCGACCAGCGGCAGCGCGGTGGTGATCGCGGCATGCGGCGGCGTCGCCAGCACCAGCACCTGGGCCAGCGCGATGCGCAGCGCGAAACGCGCCTTGGCATCGTCGGGCAGGTTCTGCTTCGTGGCAGAATCGATCAATGCGTCGAGATCGGGCAGGCGGCGCAGCGTCGCGGCGGCGATGGCATGGGCGAGCGCGCGATCATCGGGGCGATCGATCCCGGCGGTCGCGCGGTTGAGCGCGGCTTCGAGCGGCAGCCCCTGGCGCAGCACGGCGTCGAGCAGTTTGAGCGCGGCACGGCGCGCGGCAAGGCCCGGCGCATCGTCGCGGGATTGATCGCGCCGCCGCTGAAGCGCAGAGAGCGCCTGACCATATCGGAGATCAGCCATGGGTCGTCGTCCCGCACATGTTAAGCCGCCCGCCTATCTCTCGAAAAATCCGCCACTGCCCAGGCCCGCGCCCGTGAAGAACGCAGACGGCGATCCGCTCGGCGAGGATCCGACGCGCTATGGCGACTGGACGCTGAAAGGCATCGCCGTCGATTTCTGATGAACTCATGCGGTCAGTTCGACAAGCTTGAGCACCGTATTCCAGTTGCGCGCCGTGGCGAGCTTGGGGAACTTCGCCCGCGCCATCGCCTGGGGCAGCTTCGAATGGCCGATATCCTCGGGATAATCGACGAACAATTCGCGACCCAGCACGCTGAGTCGCTCGGGGCCATCATGGACCAGCGCGTCGAGCAGCGCGGCGGGCACGGGGTCGCGGTGAAAATGGACCAGCAGGTGGTTTGGGTGTGCGGCGGCGGCATCGGCGAACGGGTTCGCCTGCACGATCGCGGCGAGTTCGGCATGGCTGCGCAACAACCAGGCGGTGTCGAGTCCAAGCTTAGCCTTCGCGGCCCGCTCGAGCTCCGCCTCGAGCGTCGCGGCGTCGGTTTCGTCCGCATCGAACACCGCATTGCCCGACGCCAGCAGCGTCTTGACGTCGCCATGACCGAGATCGGCGAGAAAGGTCCGCAGATCGGCCATCGGCAGCTTGCGGTTGCCGCCGACATTGACGCCCTTGAGCAAAGCGGCCCAGCGCATCAGCCGTGCTCGCGGGCGAGCGGGCGCGACAACAATGCGCCGACCACGTCGCGCACATCGGCACCGTCGAGCAACGCACACACCGCCTCGGTCACCGGCATGTCGATGCCCGCCGCCTGCGCCGCCTCGCGCAACACCGGCGCGGTGAACGCACCCTCGGCGACGGTGCGGCGATCGGCGAGCAGGTCGCGTGCGGCGCCGCCCTGGCCCAGCCCGACGCCGAGCGAGAAGTTGCGCGAACTGGTCGACGAGCAGGTCAGCACGAGATCGCCCAGCCCCGACAGGCCCGCCAGCGTCTCGGCGCGGGCGCCGCGCGCCAGGCCGAAGCGCGTCATCTCGGCAAAGCCCCGCGCGATCAACGCGGCGCGGGCATTCTGGCCGAGCCCGGCGCCCTCGACCACGCCGCAGGCGATGGCGAGCACATTCTTAACCGCGCCGCCGATCTCGGCGCCGATCACATCGGTCGAGAAATAGGGCCGGAAAGCGGGAAAGGCGAGCCGATCCGCCAGTGCCGTACCGATCGCCTCGTCGGCACAGGCGAGCGTGATCGCGGTCGGCAGGCCGGCGGCGACCTCATGCGCGAAGGTCGGGCCGGACAGCACGGCAATCGGCGCGGCCGGCTGGACCGCTGCGGCAACCTCGCTGACCAAAAGGCGCGTCCCGGCCTCGATACCCTTGGCGCACAGCACCAATGGTGTGTCGCCGACCAGCGTATCGCCCAGCACCGCACGGACATGCTGGGCAGGCACCACGACCAGCAGCGCGTCACATGACGCCAGGTCGCCCAGCGCCCCCGTCGCCTCCACTGCTGGCGACAGGGCGACTCCGGCGAGAAACAGCGGATTCTCATGGTCCGCGTTGATCGCCGCGACGACCTCGGGCTCGCGCGCCCATAGCATGACAGGATCGCCACGCTGCGCCGCGACCTGCGCCAGTGCGGTGCCCCAGGCGCCGCCGCCGATGACGCCGATCCTCATGCCTTCACCCCGGCGCCGCGCACCGCCTCGGCACCCGGATCGAGCGGCCATCGCGGCCGCGCCGGGAAATCGAGCGGATCGGTCAGACCGGCGGCAAAACGCTCGGCACCGGCCCAGCCGATCATCGCGGCATTGTCGGTGCACAGCCATAAGGGTGGGGCGACGAAGCGCAGGTCATGGGCTCGGGCAAGCTCCTGCAGCGCCGCGCGCACCGCCGTGTTCGCGGCGACCCCACCGGCAACGACCAGCGCGGTGATGCCGGACGCCGAGGCGAGCTGGCGTTTGGTGCGATCGAGCAGGCAATCAACCACTGCCTGCTGGAACGACGCGGCAATGTCCTCGGCGCGGTAGCGACCGGTGTCGCGCGCGCGCAGCACCGCGCTCTTCAGCCCGGCAAAGGAGAAATGCGGTTCGGCCGTACCGAGCAACGGACGCGGCAGCGGGACGGCGCACGAATCGCCGAGCATGGCAGCGCGCTCGACCGCCGGACCGCCGGGAAAGCCCAGACCGAGCAGCTTGGCGGTCTTGTCGAACGCTTCGCCCGCGGCGTCGTCGATCGTCGTGGCGAGCCGGCGATAATCGTCGACGCCGCGCACTTCGAGCAGCTGGCAGTGCCCGCCCGAGACGAGCAGCAGCAGATAGGGAAAGGCAAGGTCGGGATCGGCGAGCCGCGGGCTGAGCGCATGGCCTTCGAGATGATTGACCGCAATCAGCGGCTTGCCGGCGGCGTGCGCCAGCGCCTTGCCGGTGACCAGACCGACCATGACTCCACCGATCAGCCCCGGCCCGGCGGTCGCCGCAATGGCATCGACATCGGCGAGCGTAACGCCGGCATCGGCCAGCGCGCACTCGACCAGCGGGATCAGCGCATCGACATGCGCGCGCGCAGCGATTTCGGGCACGACGCCGCCGAACGGGCGATGCGCCGCCTCCTGGCCCGCGAGGCGGTGGGCCAGCACCTGTCGATCCGAGGTGACCAGTGCCGCCGCAGTTTCATCACAGGAGGATTCGATGCCGAGGATCAATGCCATTGCGTGGCATCTAGGGATTCGCGCGCCGCTTGTCGAAGGGCGGTTCTCGGTTACTAATGGCACCAAGCAACACGGAGAGCAGGCTTGAGCGCAAATATCCGCATCGGCACGCGGGGTTCACCGCTGGCGCTGGTCCAGGCGAACATGGTCAAGGACCTGCTTGCCACGGCGCATGGCCTGACCGGCGAGATCGTCATCATCAAAACGACGGGCGACAAGGTGCAGGATCGCGCGCTCGCCGAGATCGGCGGCAAGGCGCTGTGGACCAAGGAACTCGACCGGGCGCTGCTCGATGGCGAGATCGATTGCGCGGTCCATTCGATGAAGGATGTCGAGACGGTGCGCCCGGCGGCGATCGTCATCGCGGCGATGCTGCCGCGCGCCGATGTGCGCGACCGGTTGATCGGTGCCGAGAGTATCGCCACGCTGCCGCAGGACGCGGTGGTCGGCACCAGTTCGCCGCGCCGCGCCGCGCAGCTGCGCCGGCTTCGCCCCGACGTGAAGCCGGTACTGTTCCGCGGCAATGTCGACACCAGGCTGGCCAAGCTGGCGGCGGGCGACGTCGATGCGACCCTGCTGGCCGCAGCCGGCCTCGACCGACTCGGTCGCGCGGAGATCGGGGTGGCGATCGCCAGCGACGTCATGTTGCCGGCCCCCGCACAGGGCGCGGTCGGCATCGAGGCGCGCGCCGACGACAGCCGGATGCGCGACTGGCTCGGCGCCATCGACGATGGTCCGACGCATCGCTGCGTGCTGCTCGAACGCGCGCTGCTCGCCGCGCTGGTGGCGGATTGCCACTCGCCGGTCGCGGCGCTGGCGCGCGAGGAGGGCGACCGGGTGACGATCCGCGCCGAATTGCTCGCCGAGGATGGCAGCGACCATGTCGCGGGAGAGCGCGGCGGCGCGATCGGCGACCCCGGCATCGCCGAAGCGCTCGCGGCCGATCTGCTGGCGCGCGCCGCGCCCGACATCCGGCGACTGTTCGCGGCGTGACCCGACGAATCGCGGTGCTGCGGCCCGAGCCGGGCAATGCGGCCACCGTGGCACGCGTCGAGGCGAGCGGGGCGCAGGCGATCAGGCTGCCGCTGTTCGTCGTGCGTCCGCTCGACTGGACCGTGCCCGATACCGACGATTTCGATGCCATTTTGCTGACCAGCGCCAACGCCCTGCGCCATGGCGGGTCGGGTCTCGCCCATCTGACGCGACTGCCGGCCTTCACCGTGGGCGACAAAACCGCGGCGGCGGCGCGCACGACCGGCTTTGACGTCAGGGCGTCGGGCGCGGCGGACGCCTCGGCGATCGTCGCGGCGGCCCATGCCCAGGGCTATCGACGACTGCTCCATCTTGGTGGGCGCGACCGCGCCAGCGCGGTTGGCGGGCCGATCGATACCGCCATCGCTGTCTATGCCAGCGAAGCGCGCGAGATCGATCATACCGAACTTGCCCCGCTGGCGGGTACGATTGCGCTGCTTCATTCCGCCCGCGCGGCGCGGCGCCTCGGTGCGTTGATCGATTCGGCGGGGATGGCGCGCGGCGATATCGCGCTCGCCGCGATCAGTGCCGCGGTCGCCGAGGCAGCCGGGTTCGGCTGGTCTGCCGTCACGACCGCCGCACTGCCGCGCGACGAGGCACTCATCGCGGCCGCGCGTGCGCTGATCGATTGACCGGCTCGCCGGGCGCGGGGATAAGGCGAGCATGGATCTCGACCAACCGAGCCCACCGCTCGCCGCAACGCCAGCGCCCAAAGCAGCGCAACCGAGCTTTTCGATGCCGGTCGCGGCGCCAGGGCGTCGCATGCCGTGGCTGCTGGTCAGCATTGCCTTTGCCGCCGGTCTTTTGGCGATGGCGGTGGCGTTTCATTATTACGATCGCTGGGCGCATCCGGTCGAACCGAACGTGGTGACTGGCGCCACCCAGCCCGGCGCCGCGGCGTCGACAACGGTCAATCCGCTCGCCGCGGCCCCTACCGGCGCGACGATCGACGCGCTGACCCTGCGCGAGACTCAGTTGGCGGAGCGACTGGCCGTGATCGAAGCGCGCACGGCGGCAGTCGATGGCGTGTCGCGCGCCGCCGCGGGCAATGCCGCGCGCGCCGAGGCGCTGCTGCTGACCCTCAGCACCCGCCGGACGCTCGATCGCGGCCAGCCGCTCGGCTACCTGGAGGAGCAGTTGCGCGTGCGCTTCGGCGCCCGTCAACCGGCCGCCATTGGCGCGATCCTTCAGGCGGCGAAATCACCGGTAACGCTCGAGGACTTGCGCGCGAGCCTGGATGGCGTCGCGCCGCTGCTGACCAGCGCCGCCGCGAGCGAGGGCTGGCTCGCCAGCTTTCGCCGTGAAATGGGCGGCCTGATCGTCATTCGCCACGCCGGAACGCCGACGACGATGCCCAATGACCGACTCGCGCGCGCGCGCCGGGCGCTCGATGCCGGGCAAGTCGAGGCGGCGCTGGCCGAGGTGACGCAGATGCCGGGCGCGACGAGCGCAGACGCATGGGTCACGGCCGCACGCCGTTACGTCGGCGCGCGCCAGGCGCTCGATCTACTCGAGAGCGTTGCCCTGCAAGGCGATGCGTCGCGCAGCTAGCGCCCGACGCGGTCGATCAGCACCATCGCGCCGGCCGGCGCGCGGACCTTGGCGCCATTGATGAAGAAGACAAAGGTCTCGCGCTGACGGTTCGCCGGCGAGGCGCCATCCACATAAGGCAGACCTTCGGGCGCGCCGCCGCCCGCCCAAAGCTTCGCCGCCGCCGCCCAGCGATCGAGGTCGGCAGGGGTGTAGCCGGCGGGCTCGCCCTCGACGGCATTTTCGAGTCGCGCATAGACGAAGTCGCCGGTGACATCCGCGATCGCCGGATAGTCGGCCGAATCGGCATAGACGATCGCCACCCCCGCGGCGCGGCAGAGCGCGACGAATTCCGGCACGGCGAAGCTCTCGTGCCGGACCTGGACGGCATGGCGCAGCACAACGCCGTCATGGCTGGTCGGGAGCAGTTTGAGAAAGGCGCCGAAATCGGCGGCGTCGAATTTCTTGGTCGCCATGAATTGCCACAGGATCGGCCCCAGCCGATCGCCAAGCTCAACGATCCCTTGGCCGACGAACCGCGCCACCGATTCGCCCGCCTCGGCCAGCACCTTGCGATTGGTGCAGAAGCGCGATGCCTTCAGCGTAAAGACGAAGCCGTCAGGCACCGCCGCAGCCCAGCGGGCAAAGGTCGCCGGTTTGAAGCCGGAATAATATGTGCCGTTGACCTCGATCGCGGTCAGTTTCGAGGCGGCATATTCCAGCTCGCGCTTCTGCGGCCATTTCTCGGGAAAGAAGGTCCCGCGCCAGGGCTCATAGGTCCAGCCGCCAATGCCGATGCGAATCGCTGATGTCGTCATGAGGAGAGAATAGCGCGCGCCGGAAGCTTCGTCTCCAACGGCCGTCGGCCGGGCCGCCATCCCTTCATGTTTTAGCATCGCTAAATACCGGATGGCGGCTGGAGCGGGCGAAGGGATTCGAACCCTCGACCCCAACCTTGGCAAGGTTGTGCTCTACCCCTGAGCTACGCCCGCTCTGGCGCCGTGGCCCGGAAACGTACCGGGCGGGGTAAGGGGGCGGCCTCTAGCATCGCCCCCCGGGGGCTGCAAGCCGTTATCGTGCGCTTTGTCGCCGATGCCAAAAAGCCTTGGCTTGGCGGCCCGAGCGACCACATAAGGCGATATACACGCGCAAAGGAATGACTGTTGGCTACCCTGGGAATGACCACCGCCGAACGCGAAGCCGTCGAGACCTTCCGTCGCGACGTGGTCGAGCCGTCGATGACCAGCCTCGTGCTGATCGATTTCTGGGCGGAATGGTGCGGGCCGTGCAAGGCGCTGACCCCGGTGCTGGAAAAGGTCGCGGCCGATTATGCCGACAAGGGCGTGGTCCTGGCGAAGGTCGATACCGACAAGAACCAGTTCATCGCCGCGCAGTTCCAGATCAAGTCGATCCCGACGGTCTACGCGATGTTCCAGGGCCAGCTCGTCGCCGACCTGACGACCGCGCGGACCGAGACGCAGCTCAAGACGATGCTCGACCAGATCCTGCGTCAGCTGCCGATCGAGAGCGAGGCGGCTAACGCCGAGGCCGAGCTCGAGCCGCTGATCGCGATGGGCGAACAGGTGCTCGGCGAAGGCGATGCCGAACGCGCGCTGGGTATCTTCCAGCAGCTCGCCGAAATGGCGCCGACGCACCCGGCGGTCGAATCAGGGTTGGTGCGCGCGCTGGTCGCGACCGGGCGACTCGACGAAGCCGACGCGGCGCTCGCCGCGCTGCCCGAGGAATCTGCCAAGGCACCCGCGATCGAGCGGGCCCGCGCCGCGCTGGCGCTGGCGCGCGATGCAAAGCCGGTCGACGACCTGTCGGGCCTCGCCGCCGAGGTCGCCGCACATCCCGACGATCACGCCAGGCGTTTCGAACTGGCCGGCGGCCAGATGGCGGCCGGCGACCGCGATGCCGCGGCCGATTCGCTACTCGCGATCATCGCCGCCGACCGCGACTGGAACGAGGGTGCCGCGCGCACCCAGTTGCTCAAGCTGTTCGAGGTGGTCGGGCTGGAGGATCCGTGGGTTTCGGCACAGCGCCGCAAGCTCTCGGCGATCCTGTTCGGATGACGACCATCGCGAAGACCACGCGCCTGTCGGTCTTCCCGCTGGCCGGCGCGCTGCTCTTCCCCGGCATGCACCTGCCGCTGCACATCTTCGAGCCGCGCTATCGCGCGCTGGTCAGCGATGCGATGGCGCGCGACCGCCGAATCGGCATGATCCAGCCGCGCCCCGGCCCGGCCAGCGACCGGCCGGCGCTGTTCGACATCGGCTGCGTTGGCAAGATCGCCGAGGTCGAGGCGCTCGACGACGGACGCTACAATCTGATCCTGCAGGGCCTGTCACTGTTCCGCGTCGTGCGCGAGCTCGATGTCACCACGACCTTCCGCCAGGTCGAAGCCGAACTGCTCGCGCAGGACGCCGATCCGACGCTGTCGCTGTCGCGCCGTGCCGCGCTGGAGATGGAATCACGCCGCTTCGCCGATGCCCAGGGCTATGCCGTCGACTGGGAGGCCGTCACGCGACTCGACGACGAGGCGCTGGTCAACGGCATCGCCCAGATCGCGCCATTCGACGTCGCCGCCAAGCAGGCTTTGCTCGAAGCCGGCGAGATCGAGGAGCGCGCCGAGCTGATCATCCAGCTGATGCAGTTCTTCGGCCGCCACGACGGCGACGATTCGGTGACGTTGCAGTGAGCAAGGGTGCCGCGGCGAAGCGCAAAGGTCGCGCTGGTGGCGCAGCGATGATGGTCTGGATGTTCTTCGCCAACCTGTTCGACCCGAAAAAGGTCGCGGCGATCGAGCATATCGACACGCAGCGACGCATCGGACCGGACGCGCTGCGCATTGCCGCGACCCCGGCCGCGCCGCCGGCGGAGAAGCCGTTCCGGTGAGTGCAGCTGACGATCTCAGCGGCGGCTGGGACGGTATCTACAATTACCCGCGCGTGATGCGTCCCACGCCGTTCACCGCAACATTGCGCGATTCTGCGGGATTGCTCGTCGGCGAAACAAGCGAACCGGGTGATCACGGGAGCATGCGGCATGCGCTTCTCGACGGATCACGCGAGGGCAACGCCATACGCTTCATCAAGACATATGATGACACGGCGGGCGGCTATAGGTCGGTATCCTATAGCGGCACGGTCAACGGCGAAGGGACCGAGATCAGCGGACGATGGGACATTCCGGGCGTGTGGTCCGGCACCTTCATCATGGTGCGCCACGTCGGCGAGGAGGAGGTCGCCGAGACCCGCGTCGTAGAGACCGTCCGCTAGATCGTCAGCCCCTGCAGCAGCCGCGGCACGTCGCCGCTTTCGCCGCGCGCTTCGGCGATGAAGCGCTGCTTGAGCGGCGGGAGCTTCTCGACCGCTGACAGCCCGAAGCGGCGCACTGCGTTGGCTGTGCGGCCGGGGATGCCGAACAGGCGGGTCAGGCCATCGGTCGCCGCGGCGACCATGAAGGTGTCGAGGCTGCGCCAGCGCTCGTAGCGCGCCAGCAGCTGCGCATCGCCAAGGTCGAGGCCGAGCCGTTTGCCATCGACCAGCACCTCGACCAACGTCGCCACGTCGCGGAAACCGACATTGACCCCCTGCCCGGCGATCGGGTGGATGCCGTGCGCCGCGTCGCCGACCAGCGCGAGGCGTTCGGCGGTGATAGTCGCGGCATGGTGGAAACCGAGCGGATAGCTCGAGCGTGGGCCCAATGGCCCGAGTTCGCCGAGAAAGCCGCCCATGCGCTTGCTCGCCTCGGCAAGCAGCCCGCGTTCTGACAGCTTGAGCATGCCGTCGGCCTGGTTGCGCCTGACCGACCAGACGATCGCCGAGCGATGGCCCTGCTCGTCGTCGTTGAGCGGCAGGATCGCGAACGGACCCTGCGGGTAGAAGATCTCGAACGCGACGTTCTCATGGGCATGTTCATGGTGCAGCGAGGTGACGATCGCGGCATGATCATAAGTCCAGCGCGCGACGCGCAAGCCGGCCGCGTCGCGCGTCGGCGAGTTGCGTCCTTCCGCCGCGATGAGCAGCGAGGCGCGCACCACCGCCCCGCTATCGAGCGTCGCGACGACACCGTGCGGTCCGCGATCGACCGCAACGGCGCGAGTCTTCATGCGCAGGTCCACATGCGGCGCGGCATGCGCGGCGGCGTGGAGCGCGCCACGCAGATAGCGGTTCTCGAACATGTGCCCGAGTGCGCCCTCGCCCGCCTCGGGCACGAAATCGAGCTTGCCGGGCTCCAACCCGTCGCTGACGCGGATGCCCTGGATCGGGCAGCCGCGATCGCGAATCCGGTCGATCACCCCGATCGCATCGAGCATGCGCCACGGCGCACTGGCGATTGCCGAGGCACGCCCGTCGAAACCGGCCGCGAGAATCACCTCGGGGTCGGCGATATCGATGACGATCGACGTCAGGCCATGGGCGTCGAGCGCCACGGCGAGCGCGCTCCCGACCAAACCGCCACCGAGAATGAGCACATCTGCCTGATCCATGCTGTCGTCCTAAGGGCTTTTGGCGCGTGGCGGAAGCTGCACCTTTCGACCGCACTTCCCGACCGCGCTCGCTCGGCGATTGCGTGCGACAAGCGGCGGCTGCTTGACGTCGGACTCGCGAAGGACGATGATTCCACGGTACAGACAGCGAACATCGAAGGACAGGATATGGCGAGCCGCGCGCGGCCGGCATTGTGGCGCGAGACGGTGAAAGCCGGAGCAGCGCGCAGCGGAGCGTTGATCATCGCGGTAGCGATGCTGACGGCCTGCGCGCTGATGGCGATCGCGCTCGCAACCTATCATTCCGGCGACCCCTCGTTCGACACCGCGGCGGGCGGCCCGGCGCTCAACTGGCTGGGCACGCCCGGCGCGTGGTTTGCCGATTTCGCCTTCATGGCGCTCGGCCTGCCGGTCGCGCTGCTGCTGCCGATCGTCGCGATCGTCGCGACGCGCATCTGGCGCGGCGTGTACGTCGGGCGGTGGCAGCTGATGCTGTTCCTCGCCCTTATCGGCGCAGCCTTGATGGCGACGACCTTCGCCTTGTTTTCGAGCGGCACCGTCCTCGCGCTGCCGGCGGGTTGGGGCGGACTGGTCGGCATGGCCGGCGCCTGGGCACTGCATGCCGCAATCTACCTGATCGGCAACCCGCAGGCGATCCTGTGGACCGCGCGCGGCGTGGCGTTGCTGACCGGCATCGCCGGCGTCGCGATCTGGGCGTGGAGCGTGACGATCGACGGCGGGCTGCCGCGCTGGCGCCCGGCGCTGCCGCGTCCGTCGCGCGCCAACCGGCCCGAGGCGGAGCAGGACGTGCTGCCGCCCGAGCCGCAGCGCAAGGCGCAGCCCGTGCCGCGCGCCGTCGCGATGCCCGATGCGCGGCCCGGCCCGGTGATCGCCGAGCGCAACCTGTCGCCCTCGGTGGCCAAGCCCAAGGCCACGCAGACCTCTTTCGACCTTGGCGACAACAGCCAGCTGCCACCGCTCAACCTGCTCAAGCCAGGCCCGCCCTCGACCGGCGCGAGCATCGACAAGGCCGCGCTGGAACGCAATGCGCGGCTGCTCGAATCGGTGCTCGACGACTTCCACGTCAAGGGATCGATCATCAACGTGCGGCCCGGCCCGGTGGTGACGATGTACGAACTGGAACCCGCCGCCGGCATCAAGGCGAGTCGCGTCGTGTCGCTGTCCGACGACATCGCGCGCAACATGTCGGCGGTGTCGGCGCGCGTCGCGACGATCCCCGGGCGGACGGTGATCGGCATCGAGCTGCCCAATGCGCGGCGCGAGATGGTCAATTTGCACGAGTTGATCGGATCGCAATCCTTCGATGACCAGAGCGCCTCGCTGCCGCTGGTGCTGGGCAAGAACATCGCCGGCGACCCGGTCATCTCCGATCTCGCGCCGATGCCGCATCTGCTGATCGCGGGCACGACCGGCTCGGGCAAGTCGGTCGGCCTTAACTGCATGATCCTGTCGCTGCTCTACCGGCTCAAGCCCGATCAGTGCAAAATGATCATGATCGACCCGAAAATGCTCGAGCTGAGCATGTACGAGGACATCCCGCATCTGCTCGCGCCGGTCGTCACCGACCCGGCCAAGGCGGTGCGCGCGCTCAAATGGGCGGTCGAGCAGATGGAGGATCGCTACCGCCAGATGTCGTCGGTCGGTGTGCGCAGCCTCGCGAGCTTCAACGAGAAGGTCCGCGCGGCGCGCGCCAAGGGCCAGCCGATGGGCCGCAAGGTCCAGACCGGCTACCACCCCAGCAGCGGGCAGCCGGTCTATGAGGAGGAGCAGCTCGACTATCAGCCGCTGCCGCAGATCGTCATCGTCGTCGACGAGCTGGCCGACCTGATGATGACCGCCGGCAAGGAGGTCGAGTTCCTCATCCAGCGCCTCGCGCAGAAAGCGCGCGCGGCGGGCATCCACCTCATCCTGGCGACGCAGCGACCGTCGGTCGACGTCATCACCGGCGTGATCAAGGCCAATCTGCCGACGCGGATCAGCTTCCACGTCACCTCGAAGATCGATTCGCGCACCATCCTCGGCGAGCAGGGTGCCGAACAGCTGCTCGGCAAGGGCGACATGCTCTACATGCCCGGCGGCAAGGGCGTGGTGCGCGTCCACGGCCCGTTCGTCAGCGACGACGAGGTGCGCGCGGTCGCCGATCACTGGCGGGCGCAGGGCCAGCCCGACTATATCCAATCGGTCACCGAGGAGCCCGAGGACAGTTTCGCGCTCGACGGCGCGCCGACCGGTGAGGATTCGGCCGAGGACCAGCAATATCGCGCCGCGATCCAGCTCGTCGTCGAGAGCCAGAAGGCCTCGACCTCGTGGCTGCAGCGCCAGCTGCGCGTCGGCTACAACAGCGCGGCGCGGCTGATCGAGCGCATGGAGAAGGACGGGATCGTCGGTCGACCCGATCATGTGGGCCGTCGCGAAGTACTGCGCGATCGCGACGGGAACCCGCTATAGCGCAGGCGGTTCAGGGCGGGTTCAATCCCCGACCGGCAGGGCCGGCGTTCTGAATTCGGGAGAATATCGTGTTTCCTCGCTTCCTTTCTGCGCTGGCGTTGCTCGCCGCGCCGGCCGCCATCGCCGCGCCGGCGCCGGTGTCGGGCGACCTCGCGCTTGTCCAGCAGCACCTCCAGTCGGTCGAGACGATGACCGCCGCGTTCAGCCAGACCGATCGCGCCGGCAAGGTGCTGACCGGTACGCTGACGCTGAAAAAGCCCGGCAAGATCCGCTTCCAGTATCAGCAGGGCGTGCCGATCCTGATCGTCGGCGACGGCAAGGCCCTGACCTTCATCGATTACTCGGTGAAGCAGGTGCAGCGCTGGCCGATCGGCAATTCGCCGCTCGGCATCCTGCTCGATCCGTCGCGCGACATCAGCAAGGTGGCGCGCGTCGTGCCCGGCGGTGACGCGCGGATCGTGTCGATCGATGCCGCCGACCCGCGCCATCCCGAATATGGCCGCATCAACATGATCTTCGTGCGCGACGCATCCGCGCCGTCGGGCCTGATGCTGCAAGGCTGGATCACGCTCGATTCGCAGAACAACCGCACGACCGTCCGGTTGTCGAACCAGCGCTTCAACGGGCCGGTGAGCGACGGAGCGTTCCGCTTCAACGATCCACGGCCCAATTCGCACAAGAATTGATTCCCCGTTCATACAGGCGACAGGTTCGCCCGCGTAAAAGCGGAACTGCGGATGGAGCCCGCCGGGATTTTCCCCCTGTTGCCCGGCAAAGCTCCTTCCCGCCTGCGTGACGAACGCTAGGTCGGCCCTCGCTCCATGCCCCCGGAGCGAGGGCCTTTCCATGTCCGAAGCGCCGGGCTGGCATATGACGACCGGCGTGGCTACATCGCCGCCATGCCGGCATTGGGAACCAAGACGCTGAAGATCGTTTCGTGGAACATCAACTCGGTGCGCTTCCGGATCGAGATCGTCGCGCGCTTCCTGCGCGAGGTGCAGCCCGACATCCTGTGCCTGCAGGAAACCAAGGTGATCGACGGCGATTTCCCGGCCGAACCGTTCCGCGCGCTCGGCTATCCGCACATCGTGCTGCACGGCCAGCGCATGCATCACGGCGTGGCGATCATCAGCCGCGTGCCGATCGTCGAGGACGATCGCTTCGATTGGCAAGCCAATCGCGAGGCGCGCCATGTCGGCGTACGACTCCCCAACGGAATGCGGCTCGAGAATGTCTATGTGCCCGCCGGCGGCGACGTACCCGACCGCGAGGTGAACCCGAAATTCGGCCAGAAGCTCGATTTCGTCGAACGCATGACGCGTTGGTCCGAATCGCTCGACGTGCCGACGATGCTGGTCGGCGACTTCAACATCGCGCCGCTCGAATCCGACGTTTGGAGCCACAAGCAGTTGCTCGGGGTGGTCAGCCACACGCCGATCGAGGTGGCGGCGCTCGACGGCCTGAAGGCATCGAACAGCTGGGTCGATCTCGGCCGTCACTTCGTTCCCGCGCCGCAGCGGCTGTTCACCTGGTGGAGCTACCGCGCGACGGATCGACTCGCCTCGGATCGGGGACGGCGCCTCGATCATATGTGGGCGACCGCCGATGTCGCGGCCACGGCCGTGGGGCACACGGTGTTCGAGGATTGCCGCGACTGGCTCAAGCCGTCGGACCATGTCCCGATCATGACCGAGCTCGCGCTGTGACCATAGCCGGCGACGCGCACAAGACCGCGCTGGCGATCGACGCACTGCGCCGCGGCTGGCCAGTCGCGATCGCCGGCGGCGATGGCACGCTGGCGCTGTTGCCGATCGAGACCGCCGATCCGGTGCGACTCGCGGCGTTCGACGCGACCTGCGACGCGCCGGTGCTGATCTCCGCCGGGCGCGCCGCGACCTTGAAGCTCGCCAATCAGCGCGACGCCACGACACCCGATGCGCCGGTGCTGATCGAGCGCACCGACTGGCTCGATTTCGCCACGGCGACGGCGCTGTCCGATCCGCAATTCGATCTCGGGACGCCGATGAAGGGGCCGTTCCACGCCATCCACCTCGACGCGTGCGAGGCGGGCACCGCCGCGCTGCGGCTGGCGCGACTCGCCGGGATGCTGCCGGCTTTCTTTGCCCAACCGGGCAGCGACGCCGCGCTGGTGCTGACCCCGGCAGATATCGACGAGCATGAGGATGCCGTAAGGCTGAGCATCGCGACGCGCGCGCATCTGCCGGTCGATGGCGCCGAGGATGCCGAGATCGTCGCCTTCCGCACGCCGGAGATGCCCGGCGAGCATGTCGCGCTGCTGATCGGAGCGCCCAATGGCCAGCCGCCGCTGGTCCGGCTGCATAGCGAGTGCCTGACGGGCGATGTGCTCGGCAGCCTGAAATGCGATTGCGGGCCGCAGCTCCACGCCGCGATCCACGCGATCGAGGCGAGCGGCTGGGGCATCCTTCTCTACCTGCGCCAGGAGGGGCGCGGCATCGGGCTGGTCAACAAACTGCGCGCCTATGCGCTGCAGGACCAGGGCTTCGACACCGTCGACGCCAATACGCGACTCGGTTTCGCGGTCGATTCGCGCAATTTCGCGGTGGCGGCGCGGATGCTGAGCCTGCTCGGCCAGCACAAGGTACGCCTGCTGACCAACAATCCGCAAAAGGTCGCGCAGCTCGAAGCCGCGGGCATCAGCGTGGTCGAGCGGGTACCGCACATCCTGCCGGCCAACCCGCATAATGAGCGCTATCTCGCGACCAAGCGCGACCGCACCGGTCACCAGTTCTAACGGATATCGGCTGTCGCGTGACCGGGATGCTGGATCATGGCGTCGGGACGGCGGGACACTCCCTGTTAGCTCGCTGTTTTCTCCCTGATCGCGCGCCACGGGGCGCTTCAGGCTCCCTGATGTCGCGCGGTAACAGCGAAGGGCGCTCCCTGTTATTCGATTGACCACTCGCTGTTACCTCCCTGTTTCTCCCTGTTACGGGCAGAAATTTCGTCACGCGCGGCGGGACGGTGCCGGCGTCGGGAGGATGATGGCAGGCGCCGGGGTCGGTTGAATCACGCGGTGCGAGAAAGCAACGCGGCGACCTCGTCGAAGCTGGTCGCGATATCGTGCACGCCGATGGCGCGCAGGCGATCGGCATGGTCGGGCGCGCAATGGCTGCCGCCGACGAAGCCGATGACGTGGCCGCCCGAAGCGACGGCGCCCGTCGCACCGACGGGCGAATCCTCGATGATCGCGGCGCGCCTGATATCGACACCGATCGCCTGCGCGGCATGGATATAAAGGTCGGGCGCCGGCTTGCCGCGTTCGACATGCTCGCGGCCGGAGAAGATCATGTCGCCGAACGCCTCACGAATCCCGAGATGCTCGAGGTGGCGTTCGATCCATTCGGTCGAACTCGACGAAGCGATCGCGCGCGGCAGCGACGGTGGCAACGCCAGCACAAACGCCACCGCGCCGGCAACCGGATCCAGCCCCTCGGCGAGCGCGCGGCGATCCTCGGCATGGCGTTCGGCATGGAAATCGTCGGGGATGGCGCGGCCGATCCAGCGCTCGATCGCGGCGAGAAAGTCGTGCCCTGCCAGACCCATGAATTGCGCCATCGATTCCTCCGGCGTGGTCGGGTGGCCCCTTGACGTCAGATAGGCGGCGATCTGCCGATTGCCGGCATATTCGCTCTCCAGCAGGACGCCGTCGAAATCGAAGATCAGCCCGTCGAACCTCATGCGCGCGCCCCGAACAGCGCCGTGCCGACGCGGACATGCGTTGCACCTAGCGTCACCGCCGTCTCATAATCGCCCGACATACCCATGCTGAGGCCCGTGAGGCCATGGTCGCGCGCCAGCCTGGCGAGCAGCGCAAACCATGGCGCTGCTTCGAGATCGGCCGGTGGGACGGTCATCAGCCCCGCCACGGGAAGATCGGCCGTCCGTGTCGCTTCCAGCAGCGCCGGCAAATCATCGACCGAGCAACCGCCCTTTTGCGGCTCGTCGGCGAGGTTGACCTGGACGAAGCAGGCCGGACGCCGGCCGGTGCGGTCCATCGCCCGCGCCAGCGCGGTGACGAGGCTGGGACGGTCGACCGAATGAATGGCGTCGAACAGCGCCACGGCTTCCTCAGCCTTGTTCGACTGAAGCTGGCCGACGAGATGCAGCGCGATGTCGCCATGCGCCTCGCGCAAAGCGGGCCATTTGCCCTGCGCCTCCTGCACGCGATTCTCACCGAACACGCGCTGCCCGGCGGCAATCAGTGGCTCGATCGCGTCGGCGTCGTGCATCTTGGAGATGGCGATCAGCGTCGTGCCACCAGCTGGCCGACGCGCGAGACGTTCGGCTTTGACGATATTGTCGTGGACGGCGGCAAGGCGCTTGCGGGGGTCGTCGGCGGGCATGGGCGGCGCTATAGGCAGCGTCGTGCCCCGCCGCCAGCCCATGCGCCGTGTCGACGCGATCCCGACGATCTGGTTGATGACCGATGAGCGCCTTGGCGAATCGCTATGGCGCGCCTTGGCGACGTTGTCGCGCGGCGCGGGCATTATCTTTCGGCACCATGCGACCGACACCCAAACCCGTCGCGCCTTGTTTGCGCGGGTTCGCGCGATTGCGCGTCGGCGCGGGCTGGTGTTGATCCGCGCCGGGGCGACCCGGCTGGCGGGCGAACAGGGCGTCCATAATGCCAGGGGCCAGGGATTGCGCAGCGCCTCGGTTCATTCGCTGCGCGAGGCCCTTGCCGCGCGGCGACACGGCGCCGATCTGGTCTTCGTTTCGCCGCTGCACGCGACGCGCTCGCATCCGGGCGCAGCGTCGCTTGGGGTGATGCGGGCGGCGGTGATCGCGCGCCACGTCGCACTGCCGGCGATCGCGCTCGGCGGCATGGACGCGCGCCGCTTCAGGCGGCTACGCGGCCTGGGCTTTCATGGCTGGGCGGGAATCGACGCGTGGGCGGTGCCGAATCAACGTCAGAAGTGGAATGCGGTCCCGACATAGACCGACTTGCTGTCGCGACGATCGTCGGACAGCTTCTGCAGACGGTCACGCTCGCTCTTGTAGCGGACGCCCGCCGTCACATCGAGACTGTGCGTCAACCGGTACGAGCCGGCGAGATCGACCGAATAAACCGGCCCCTGCTCGATCAGACGCGGCGTGCCCGTGAGCGGCCGATCGGCCCCTGCGCGCAGCTGACCGCTGAAGCGCTTCCCGGCATAGCTGACGCCGACATCGACCGCTTCACGGCTGCCGGGCGCACCGGCGAGATCGATCTTGGTCACGTCACCCGACAGCGCGAAGCGACGGAAGCCGACAGCGACACCCAGGCTATAGGCGACGGGCGCGAGGCTGACCGTCGAAGCTTCCGTGGACGCAGCCGCGGTGCGGTCCGCCGCCACCAGCGGCCGCGACGAACGCGAACGCACGGCAAGCGTCACCGCGCGATTGCTCACGCGGCGCGAATCGGACGGTGTGAAAGTGAAGCCGCCGGTATCGAGCCCACCCCGTGCATAAATCGCCGCCAGACGCGGATCCGCGGCGGCAGGGGTAAAGGTGCCGAAACCATGGAAGGGTACGGGCGATTCGATCTTCACCGAACGGGCCGCAGTCTTTTCCGGTGCGCCGATCGCGGGTGCTACGGCAATGCCGGCGGCGACGAACACCCCCAACGCAATTCCCGACAACAACCGACCTGAACGCACTTCCTCGACCCCTTGCTGGTGTCTGCTCACACCTATGTCATAGGGCGATTATCACGATTCAACGTGCGCTTGCCACCAAGAAGACTCATTTTTCGGCATGTGTTGCATCAGGCACACATCTTCGCCCATGACCGCCGCGCTTGCGGCGCGCGCGGGACGATCTATAGAGGCTCGACACTCATGAAAACCACCAGGAAGCCGCCGATGAACCGCCTGTTGCGCACCGCGATCGTGGTTTCGCTCATTCCCCTCGCCGCCTGCGCCCATCACCGTGGCAATGCGGGCGCCGATCTCGCCGCGTCGAAGGTCACCACGATCGGCGTGAATTCCTATCTGTGGCGCGCCAGCCTCGACACTTTGGGCTTCATGCCGCTGGTGCAGACCGACTCGAACGGCGGCGTGATCGTCACCGACTGGTATGTGAATCCCTCGGCGCCGACCGAGCGCCTCAAGGTGACGGTGACGATCCTCGACCAGGATCTGCGCGCCGATGCGCTGCGCGTCGCGGCGCTGCGCGAAGTCAACCAGGGCGGCCAGTGGGTCGCGGCACCGGTCCAGGCGGCAACGGTGCAGAAGCTGGAAGACATCATCCTGACCAAGGCGCGCGACCTGCGCCGCGCCGCCGTCAGCAACTAGAGAATTTCCCCTCATGGCGTCACGCTTCAATGCGCTGAAGGCTGACGCGGCATGGCAGGCGGTGTGGGACGAGCGCCGCACCTTTGCCGCGCGCGACGATTCCCCCAAGCCGCGCTGTTATGTCCTCGAAATGTTTCCGTACCCCTCGGGGCGGATCCATATGGGACATGTCCGCAACTATACCATGGGCGATGTGCTGGCGCGTTATCGCCGGATGACCGGGCATGAAGTGCTCCATCCGATGGGGTGGGACGCGTTCGGCATGCCGGCCGAGAATGCCGCGATGGAAAAGGGCGTCCACCCCGGCGGCTGGACCCGTGCCAACATCGCGACGATGAAGGCGCAGCTCAAGCGGCTCGGCTTCGCGCTCGACTGGACACGCGAGCTGGCGACCTGCGAGCCCGAATATTATGGGCACGAACAGGCGCTGTTCCTCGAACTGTTCAAGCACGGGCTCGTCTATCGCAAGGAAAGCTCGGTCAACTGGGACCCGGTCGACATGACCGTGCTGGCCAACGAACAGGTGATCGACGGGCGCGGCTGGCGCTCGGGCGCGCTGGTCGAGCGGCGCAAGCTGAGCCAGTGGTTCCTCAAGATCACCGATTTCGCCGAGGAGCTGCTCGCAGGGCTGGATGGGCTCGAGCACTGGCCCGACAAGGTCAAGCTGATGCAGGAAAACTGGATCGGCAAGAGCCAGGGCCTGACTTTCCGCTTCGCGCTGTCGGATGGTGATGACGTCACCGTGTTCACGACGCGGCCGGACACGATTTTCGGTGCGAGCTTCGTCGCCGTCGCCGCCGACCATCCAATCGCGCAGGCGCTGGCCGCCGAAAAGCCCGAGGTCGCCGCCTTTATCGAGCGGTGCCGCCAGGGCGGGACGACCGCGGCGGAGATCGAAACGCAGGAGAAGCTGGGCTTCGACACCGGCGTCACCGCGACGCACCCCTTTGATTCGTCTATCCAATTGCCGGTCTACATCGCCAATTTCGTGCTGATGGACTATGGCACCGGCGCGGTGTTCGGCGTGCCGGCGCACGACCAGCGCGACCTCGACTTTGCGCGCAAATACGACCTGCCGGTGCGGCGCGTGGTGTCCGATGGCGACCATGTCGACCCGCTGTTCAGCGGCGACGAGGCCTATACCGGCCCGGGCACGCTGGTGAACTCGCATTTTCTCGACGGCATGGACATCGAGGATGCCAAACGCACCGTGATCCGCCGCGCCGAGGACGATGGCTGGGGCACCGGATCGACCGTGTTCCGGCTGCGCGATTGGGGCGTGTCGCGCCAGCGTTACTGGGGCACGCCGATCCCGATCATCCATTGCGACGCGTGCGGCGCCGTGCCGGTGCCACGCGACCAGTTGCCGGTGGTGCTACCCGAGGATGTCAGCTTCGACATTCCCGGCAACCCGCTCGACCGGCATCCGACGTGGAAGAACGTCCCCTGCCCGAGCTGCGGCGGCGCGGCGCGGCGCGAGACCGACACGCTCGACACCTTCGTCGATTCATCGTGGTATTTCATACGCTTCGCCAGCCAGCCCGGTAACGCACCGTTCGACCGGGCGGTTGCCGAAAAATGGCTGCCGGTGCAGCAATATATCGGCGGCGTCGAGCATGCGATCCTGCATCTGCTCTATGCGCGCTTCTGGACGCGTGCGCTCAGGCATATCGGCATGATCGACATATCCGAGCCGTTCGCCGGGCTGTTCACCCAGGGCATGGTGACGCACGAAACGTACAAGTCGGCGGAAGGCGCATGGCTGTCGACCGAGGCGGTGCGGGACGGCAAGGAAATCGCGACGGGCAAGCCGGTGACGGTCGGCCGCGTCGAGAAGATGTCCAAGTCGAAGAAGAACACGGTCGATCCCGAGCCGATCGTCGACCAATATGGCGCGGACGCGACACGCTGGTTCATGCTCTCCGACAGTCCGCCCGAGCGCGACCTGCCGTGGAGCGAGGCCGGAATCGAAGGTTCGTGGCGTTTCATCCAGCGGCTGTGGCGGCTGTTCGACGGCATCGAAGAGGGACTGGGCCAGGACATCGCGCTCGAGCGCAAGGTTCATCAGACGATCGCCGGTATTGCGATCGATATCGAGGCGCTGTCGTTCAACAAGGCGGTCGCCAAGCTGTTCGAGCTGGTCAACGCAATCGAGCGCGCCGGCCCGTCGGCATCGCGCAGCGCCGCGATCCGTACGCTGATGCTGCTGGTTGCGCCGATGGCACCACATCTCGCCGAAGAGGCCTGGGCGGCGAACGGCGGCGCAGGCCTGATCGCCGATGCCGCCTGGCCAGCGGTCGACCCGGCATTGCTGGTCGAGGACGAGGTGACGATCGCGATCCAGGTCAACGGCAAGCTGCGTGACACGCTGGTGATGGCCAAGGGCCTGCCGCGCGACGAGATCGAGGCGGCGGCGCTGGCGTCCGACAAGGTCGTGCGTATTCTCGAGGGCAGGACGCCACGCAAGGTGATCGTCGTGCCCGACCGGCTGGTGAATCTGGTGGCATGAAACGTCTCATCACCTCGCTCGCCGCACCCATGATGCTGGCGCTCTCGCTGAGCGGTTGCGGCCTGCGCCCGCTCTATGCCGGCGGTTCGGCCGGCCCGGTCGCTTCGACGCTCGCGCATGTCGAGGTCGCCCCGATCGAGGGCAAGGCCGGCTGGTTGGTGGCCAATGCGCTGCGCGACCGCCTGTCGGCGAGCGGCACGCCGCAATACCGGCTCGAGATCAAGCTCGACGACCAGATTTCCGGGCTCGGCGTCAGCCGCGACAACAGTGTGACGCGTGAGCGCCGCACATTACGTGCGCGCTATCAGCTGATCGACCTCGCGCATGGCACGACGCTGCTCGATGCCACGGCGGGATCGGATTCGGGCATCGACGTCGTCGGCTCCGAATATGCCACGATCGCGGCGGAAAACACCGCGCTCGAGCGGCTCTCCGGCATCGTCGCCGACCAGATCGTCTCGCGCCTCGCACTCTATGCGGACCGGACGCCGCCCGCTGCGCGGTGAAGGCCAACGCCAACCAGATCCGCGCGGCAATCGACGCGGCCAACCCCGACATCCGGCTTTACCTGCTGCACGGGCCCGACGAATCAGGTGCGCAGGAATATGCCGCGCGCCTCGCACGCGTGATGGGGCCCGATGCGGAGCGCGTCGATCTCGAACCCGCGACGCTGCGCAGTGACCCGGCACGGCTTGCCGACGAGGCAGCGTCGCTGTCGCTATTCGGTGGCAAGCGCCACATCCGCATCACGGGTGTCGGCGAAGAAAGCCTCGAGGCGATCGACCTGCTTCTCGCCGCAGAGCGGTCGGGCAATCCGGTGGTGGCGATCGCCCCCAACCTCAAGAGCAGCGCGCGCGTCGTGAAACTGGCGCTGGCGTCGCCGCACGCCATGGCGCTCGCCTGCTATCTGCCCGAGGGCGGCGACGCCGAGCGGCTCGTCACCGCGATCGCGCGCGAGCATGGCTTGCGCACGACCGGCGACAGCGCCGCGCGCATCGCGCATGCCAGCGCCGGCGACCGCGCGGTGATGACGCGCGAGATCGAGAAGCTTGCGCTTTACCTCGACGCGGCACCCGAGCGCCCGCGCCCGCTCGACGACGAGGCGGTCGACTTGCTCGGTGCCGATCTTGGCGACAGCGAGATGGGTCGCGCGATCGACGCGGCGATCGATGGCCAGCCCGACGCGCTGGCCAACGAGATGGCGCGGCTCGATGAAGCCGGGATGTCACCCATCCCGGTGCTGAGACAGCTCGTGCGCCGGCTGATGACATTGGCCGAGCTTCGCGGCGAGATCGATGCCGGCGCGAATCCAACGCATGTCATTGAAAAGGTGTTTTTTCGTGAGCGCCCGGCAATGGGGCGTGCGCTGCGTGTCTGGCAGGGTCCGCGCATCGTCGATGCGATCAACCGCGCGCGCGAGGCCGAGCGGGCGATCATGGCATCG
Organism: Parasphingomonas halimpatiens; assembly: GCF_036663795.1. Classification (NCBI taxonomy): domain Bacteria; kingdom Pseudomonadati; phylum Pseudomonadota; class Alphaproteobacteria; order Sphingomonadales; family Sphingomonadaceae; genus Parasphingomonas; species Parasphingomonas halimpatiens. The sequence goes on along the minus strand of NZ_JAXOJP010000005.1, from coordinate 174,570 downwards.
GGCAATGCCGGTACCGTGCTGGCGCATGCCGCGATCCTGACGATCGCACGAATGGCCGCCCGTCAGCGTTGATGCGCCGCGCGTGAGCACTGTAACATCTGCCCGAATCCCCACCCCGTTCGTTTCGAGCGAAGTCGAGAAACCTGGCGGATCGCTTGTTGCCGTTTCTCGACTTCGCTCGAAACGAACGGGCTAATAAGGTAGTGTCTTCCCGCGCTAGATCCGCTCGCCGCTGAGCCGCTGGCAAATCATGTCGAGCTGGTCGAGCGTCGAATAACTCAAGGTCAGCGTGCCGCCCTTCGGGCCATGACTGATCCGCACCGCCAGCCCGAGCAGGTCGCCAAGCTGATGCTCAAGCGCGGCCAGATCGGCATCCCGCCCCCCGTCACCGCCACGGCGTCGCGGATCGGGCTTGGCGTTGCGCGCCAGCCGCTCGGTATCGCGCACCGACAGCCCGCGCGACACGACCTGGTCGGCGAGCTGCTCAACCTCGGGTGCGCCGATCAGAGCGCGAGCATGCCCCATGGTCAGGGCCCCCTCGCTGACCTTTTCCTGCACCGATTTGGGTAGTTCGAGCAGACGAAGCAGGTTGGCGATGTGGCTGCGCGATTTGTGGACGAGCTTGCCGAGCGCTTCCTGCGTGTGGCCGAAATCCTCGATCAGGCGGTGATAGGCTTCAGCCTCTTCGATCGCGTTGAGATCCTGGCGCTGGATATTCTCAACCAGCGCGACTTCGAGCGTCGCCGCATCGTCGAAATCACGCACGATGACGGGAACCTCGTGAAGCCGCGCACGCTGCGCCGCGCGCCAGCGGCGTTCGCCGGCGACGATCTGATAGCCCTTGCCATGCGGCCGAACGACGATCGGCTGGATCATGCCGCGCGCGGCGATCGATGCGGCCAGCTCATCGAGCGCAGCATCGTTGAAATGGCGGCGTGGCTGGCCAGGATGCGGCGTCAGCGAGCCGACCGGCAATGTGCGCACGCCGGGCGACATCTCGGCGCCACCGATCGGTTCTTCACGGGCAACATCGCCCATCAGCGCGGTGAGGCCACGGCCAAGGCCGGAGCGAGGCTTGGGTCGGGGCAGCGGCGTGGTGTCGGGCGTCGTCGGTTCGGTCATGCGGCCTTCGCAGGTTCCTTGGGCCGTGCCAGCCGGCCGATCAGCTCGCGGGCGAGCGCGATATAGGCTTCGGAACCGGAGCAGCGATAATCGTAGATCAGGGCTGGCACGCCGTGACTCGGTGCTTCCGACAGGCGGACATTGCGGGGGATGACGGTATCGAACACCACGCGGCCGAGCACGGCGCGCACATCGGCAGAAACCTGCTCGGTCAGGCGATTGCGACGATCATGCATCGTCAGCGCGACGCCGAGGATGGAGAGACCTGGGTTGAAGCGTTCGCGGATCAGCTCGACGGTACTGAGCAACTGGCTAAGCCCCTCGAGCGCGAAGAACTCGCACTGCAGCGGAACGAGCAGCGAGTTGGAGGCGACCATCGCGTTGAGCGTCAACAGGCCGAGCGATGGCGGGCAATCGATCAGCACGATATCCCACGCGTCCTCGATCTGGGCGAGCGCCTTCTGGAGCCGATGGGTTCGTTCTTCGAAGGCGACCAGCTCGATCTCAGCGCCCGACAGATCGACCGTCGCCGGCACGATCGAAAGCTTGGGGACGCAGGTCGGCAGGACCGCTTCGGCAATCGGTACATCGCCGACCAGCACGTCATAGCTCGATTTGGTGCGCTGGGCGCGCGAGATGCCCAGCCCGGTCGAGGCATTGCCTTGCGGATCGAGGTCGATCAACAACGTCCGCTGCCCGGTCGCGGCAAGCGCCGTACCGAGATTGATCGCCGTCGTCGTCTTGCCGACGCCGCCCTTCTGATTCGCTACCGCGATGACATTCATCGACGCGTTACCTCTTTGGCGATGACGATCAGCGATTCCGGATCGGTGACGCTGCGTTCCACGTGAAACGCACCATGCCATGACTGTTGCGCGCTGGCTATCTCTTCACGCGCGCTGCGGCCCTTTGGCAGCAGCCACAGCGTGTTCCACGTGGAACAATGCGCTGCGGCGGCGAGAAGGTCTGTCAGCGCTGCCACAGCCCGCGCCGAAATGACCGCCGCCTGTGCCTCGACCCGCTCGATCTTCGCCTTAACGACCTGCGTCCGCTCTGCTACGCCGAGGGTGGAGCAGCAGTGGCTCAAGAAGTCGGCGCGGCGCTTGCGCGGCTCGACGAGAAGGACCGGCCGGTCGGTCAGCGCGGCAACGACGAGTCCGGGGAAACCTGCGCCCGTGCCAATGTCGAGCCACAGCCCCGGGTAAGCCGCGCCCAGCGCAAGCAACTGCGCTGAATCGACGATATGTCGCGACCAGAGTCCGTCGAGCGTCGACGGCGCGATCAGGTTCTGGACTACCGCCTCTTCGCGCACGAGGGATGCCAAAAGTGTCATCGCGGTGACGCCCCCCTCACCGAATCGTTCGGCGATCCACGCCTTGGCCTCGTCCTCGGTCATGCCGCGCGCCGTTTCACGTGGAACAGAATGGCGGTCAGCGCCGCGGGGGTGAGGCCGCGAATTCGTGATGCCGCCCCGAGTGTCGATGGCGCGGCGGCGCGCAGGCGCTCGACCATCTCGCTCGACAGACCCGGAATCGCCGAGAAGTCGAGCGTCGCGGGCAGTGCGAAGGCGTCATTGATCCGTAGGCCGGTGATCTCGGCATCCTGACGTTCCAGGTAGGGCGCGTAGCGTGCGTCCTCGACCACCTCGGCGAGCAACGCGCTATCCTCCTCGGCGGCAAACTCACCAAGAAGTTGGGCGGTGACCCCGGCTATCCGCAACCATTCCGCGCCGCTCCGGCGCTCGCTCAGACCAACACCGATCGCGCCGCGCTCCGCGAGGTCGCGTCCAAGGACCGGCCGATCCAGCAGTGCCGTGAGGTGATCGCGCTGCGCCGTGCGCGATGCCAGCCGATCGAGGCGCGCCTTGTCGAGGCAACCCGCTTTGGCCGCCAACGGACTGAGGCGCGTCTCGGCATTGTCGGCACGAAGCCGGAGGCGATATTCAGCGCGCGCGGTGAGCATGCGATAGGGCTCGGTGATACCCTGCAACACGAGATCGTCGATCATCACGCCGAGATAGCTGCTCGCGCGGTCGAGGATGACCGGCGGCAGTTGCAGCGCGGCGGCAGCGGCATTGAGGCCGGCGAGCAACCCCTGCCCCGCCGCTTCCTCATAGCCCGTGGTGCCGTTGATCTGGCCGCAGCAATAGAGCCCTCGCATCGCGCGCACCTCGAGCGTCGGGTCGAGCGCGCGCGGATCGATATGATCATATTCGACGGCATAGCCGGGAATGGCGATCTCGGTCGCTTCGAGCCCCGGAATCGAGCGGATCATTGCCGCCTGGACATCGCTCGGCAGCGAGGTCGAGATGCCATTGGGATAGATCAGCGCGTCGTCGAGGCCTTCGGGCTCGAGGAAGATCTGGTGGCCGTCGCGGTCGCCGAAGCGGTGAATCTTGTCCTCGATCGATGGGCAATAACGTGGCCCCTGCCCCTTGATGTCGCCGCCGAACAGCGGCGAGCGATCGAGCGAGGCACGGATGATGGCATGCGTTGCCTCGGTCGTGCGGGTGATGGCGCAGAACAGCTGCGGCAACACGCGGCCTGGGCTGAGCGGCGACATGGTCCATGCGTCGCGGTCGCTGGGCTGTTCGTCGAGCCGCGCCCAGTCGATCGTGCGGCCATCGAGGCGTGGCGGCGTGCCGGTCTTGAGCCGTGCCATCGGCAGTGCGGCTTCGTAAAGTTGCCGTGCGAGGGCGGTCGCGGCGCGCTCGCCGATACGGCCGCCGAGCTCGCGCTCCTCGCCGCGAAACATGCGGCCGCCGAGGAAGGTCCCCGTCGCCAGTACGACGGCGCGCGCATCGATCGTGCGTCCATCTGCCAGTACGACACCGGCGACCCTGCGATCGACGATGCTGAGTGCGGCGACTTCCCCCGCAACGATATCGAGGCCGGGCTGTTCCGACAGCATCGTCTGGATCGCCAGCGCATAGCGCTTGCGGTCGGCTTGGACGCGTGGCCCCTGCACTGCCGTGCCCTTGCTGCGGTTGAGCATGCGGTAATGGATGCCGGCGGCGTCGGTCGCGCGCGCGATCAGGCCGCCGAACGCGTCAACTTCGCGAACGAGGTGACCCTTGCCGACTCCACCGATCGCGGGGTTGCACGACATGGCGCCGATCTTCGCCGGATCGAAGCTGACCAGCGCGACGCGCGCGCCGACCCGCGCCGCTGCAGCGGCCGCTTCGGTTCCGGCGTGCCCACCACCGACCACGATGACGTCGTAGTTCATGGGCCTGCCGCTATGCGCGACGGTGCCCGCTGTCAAAACTGTTCCACGTGGAACGCTTCATTTGCCGATGCAGAAGCGCGCGAACAAGGTGTCGAGCATCGCCTCGACATCGCTGCGTCCGGTGAGGCGGTGCAAGGCGCGCATTGCCAGCCGAAGATGCTCGGCGAGCAGCAGGATGTCGGAAGCTCCCGCGATTTGATCGAGCCACTGCTGCGCCTCGGCGATCAGGCCACGCTGGCGCTGGTTCAACGCCACGCTGTCCGCCGGTGGCAGTAACGTCGCCGCTCGCTGCGCGATCATGGTCCATAACGCTGCCATCCCGGCGCCGCTTGCCGCCGACACGGCGAGATCGCGTCCGGTCGGCATGATGGTCCGGTCAGCAAGGTCGGCGCGACCGTGGAGCCAGATCGCGCCCATTGGCGGCGTCTCATCACCCATCCACAACAGGATGTCGGCGCCGCGGATCGCCTCCCCGGCGCGCTCTATGCCGATCTGTTCGATCGGATCATCGGTCGCCGGCGCGAGACCTGCGGTGTCGGTCACCACATAGGCAATGCCATCGCGCGCGACGGGCACTTCGATGCGGTCGCGCGTGGTGCCCGAGATCGGCGAGACGATCGCCGCCTCGCGCTCGGTCAGCGCGTTGAGCAAGGTCGACTTGCCGCAATTCGGCGGGCCGGCGATCACCACGTGCAAACCATCGCGCAGTCGTTCGATCGGCGGCGCTGTCAGCATCGTCGCCATTTCGGAAGCAAGCTCGGCGGCGCGATCGGCGACCGCCGTCACCTGCGCAATCGGCACATCATCTTCGTCGGAGAAATCGATCGCCGCCTCGACCGACGCGGCCAGTTGTACGACACCATCGGTCCAGGTCTCGGCGATCTGCCGCAGGCCCCCTTCCACCAGGGTAAGCGCGGCGCGGCGTTGCGTTTCCGTTTCGGCGGACAACAAGTCGCCCAACCCTTCCGCCTCGGTCAGGTCGATCCGGCCTGCCAGCAGCGCGCGCCGGGTAAATTCACCGGGTTCCGCCGGGCGCAATCCCGGCACTGCGCCAAGCGCGGCCTCAACCGCGCGAACCACTGCGCGACCGCCATGGAGATGCAGTTCGACGATGTCCTCGCCGGTCGCGCTGTTCGGACCGGGAAAGGCAAGCACCAGCGCGCGATCGAGGACATCGCCCCGCGCATCGCGCAGCGTGCGCAGCGCGGCGTTGCGTGGCGCGGGCATCGGTCCCGCAAGGGCTTCACCGGCGGCAAACGCCGCGCTGCCGCTGATGCGCATAACGGCGATCGCCGCGGGTGCCGCCCCGCTCGACACCGCGAAGATCGTGTCCAAGCCTATTTTCCGGATGATTCGAACATCTTGCGCCACATGCCGAAGCCTGCCTCGCTCATCGGCGCCCAGCTCTTCATCATATTCTCGACCAGTTCGGGCGGCGCGACACCGTCCATCGCACCCGTAATCGAGGCGATATATTTCTCATGCACCGGGGTGAGGTCGGGTAACCCCATGAAACGGCGCGCCTCTTCCGGGGTGCAATCCACTTCGACATTGATCTTCATCGCGCGTGTCTCCGCTTGAGCGGGCCTGCGCCGCTGCTAGACTGTGGGCATGTATGCGCGAGACGAGGCCCTGATCGCAACGCCCATTGGTGGCGTGCGTGTTATCGCCGATGGCGACCACATTGCGTCGATCAGGATCGAACCGGAAAACACCGTACACATCGCGCCCGGTACCCCGCTGCTGCACGAGGCAATCGAGCAGTTGCGACAATGGTTCGCTGGGAAGCGCGAGGATTTCGACCTGCCGCTGGCGCCCGCCGCGACGCCACGCGGGCAGGCACTGCGCGACGGCATGATCGGCATCGGCTATGGTGAGACGCTGAGCTACGGCGCGCTGTCGCGGCAACTCGGATCCAGCGCACGGGCAATGGGCCAGGCCTGCGCGCGCAACCCGTTTCCGATCCTCGTACCTTGCCACCGCGTACTCAACGCCGATGGCTCACTCGGCGCCTATTCCGGCGGCGACGGCCCTACCACCAAACAATGGCTGCTCGATCACGAGCAGCGCCACCGCTCAAGGAGTGCGCCATGACCGCGACCATCAGCATCGACACGCTCGATCACGTCGGGAGCTTCGATGCCTATCTCGCCGAGCCAACCGGTACGCCGCGCGCCGCCATCATCGTCATCCAGGAGATCTTCGGCGTGAATGCCGGCATGCGGTGGCGCTGCGACTTATGGGCCGAAGCCGGTTACCTCGCCTTCGCCCCTGACCTGTTCTGGCGGATCGAGCCGGGCGTCGAGCTCGATCCCGACATTCCCGACCAGTTCCAGCGCGCGCTCGCGCTGATGGGCCAGTTCGATCAGGACACGGGCGTGTCCGACATCGAGGCGACGATCCGCGCGGCGCGGCACAGGCTCGGCGATGGCGGCAAGGTCGGCGTGGTCGGTTATTGCCTGGGCGGTCGGCTCGCCTTCATGTGCGCCACGCGCACCGATGCCGATGCTAGTGTCGGCTATTATGGTGTCGGCATCGATGGGTTGCTCGGCGAGAAGCATGCCATTGCCCACCCCGTGCTGCTGCACGTGCCGCAGGAGGACCATTTTGTCGACAAGGCGGCGCAGCAGCGCATGCACGAAGGGTTGGACGACCATCCCAAGGTGACGCTGATCGATTATCCAGGGCTCGACCACGGCTTCGCTACTGAGTTCGGCCAGCGCCGCGACGAGGCAGGCGCAACTGCCGCCGACCAGCGCACGGCGACGTTTTTCGCGACCAATCTCGGTTAGACGATCTTGGTCGGGGTCAGGCCAGGAGGTGGCCGACCCCGATCTCATGATCGACCCAGCCATGATAAATCATCGAACCGGCGACGTAGAGGATCACGACGAGGCCGATATAGGCGATCCAGTGATAACGCTCGATGATCTGGGCGATGTAGTTGGCCGCAACCGCCATCAGAGTCACGGAAAGCGCCAAGCCGAACAGCAGCACCGCAGGATGCTCGCGCGCTGCGCCGGCGACGGCCAGGACATTGTCGAGGCTCATCGACAAATTAGTGACCGCGACCTGGAACGCCGCCTGGGCAAAAGTCTTGCGTGGCTTGCCCTCGATCTCCGGGGTAGTCGGGTCGTCGGTGACCGCCGCATGGCGCTTGCCGGCAATCTCGCGATAGAGCTTCCACGCTACCCATAGCAGCAACAGGCCGCCCGCCAGCAGCAGACCGACGACATGGAGCAGCTGCGTGGCGATCAGCGCAAAGCCGATCAGGCAGACCATCGCCATCAGCACGCCGAGCGCGAGGACCTTCTTGCGTTGATCGGCGGGAAGGCCAGCGGAAAGCGTGCCGAGTACCAGCGCATTGTCGCCGGAAAAGATCAGGTCGATCAGGATCACCTGGCCCAGCGCCGCCAGGCCAGCGGCGGTGAAGACGTCGCTCAGGTCGAACACGCGATATCCTCCGCGAAATAGCCGATCACCGGCATCGGATCGTAAAAGCCATGTAGCAAGGCCGACCACCGCGCATAGGCGGGCGATCGGCGGAAGCCATCACGATGATGCGCGACGCTATCCCATTCGACAAGCAGCAGATAATGGCCGTCTGGAGCGATTGGTCGGCGTAACGCGATCGAACGAAAACCCGGCGCCGCGGCAATCAGCGCCCTCGCTTCGGCGAATGCCGCTTCGAACCGCTCGCCCTCGCCTGCCCTGACGGGCAGCTCGGCGAGCTCCAGCACCATGGCCTACTGGTTCATCGAGTCGAAGAAGTCCTCGTTGGTCTTTGAATCCTTCATCTTGTCGAGCAGGAATTCCATCGCATCGATGGTGCCCATCTGCATGAGGATGCGGCGCAGCACCCACATCTTGGACAGCTTGGCCTTGTCGACCAGCAGCTCCTCCTTGCGCGTCCCCGATTTGCCGACGTCGAGCGCCGGGAAGATGCGCTTGTCGGCAACCTTGCGATCGAGGACGATCTCCGAGTTACCGGTGCCCTTGAATTCCTCGAAGATCACTTCGTCCATGCGGCTGCCGGTATCGATCAGCGCGGTGGCGATGATCGAGAGCGAGCCGCCTTCCTCGATATTGCGCGCCGCACCAAAGAAACGCTTCGGGCGCTGCAACGCATTGGCGTCGACACCACCGGTCAGCACCTTGCCCGAGCTCGGCACCACCGTGTTGTAGGCGCGACCAAGGCGGGTGATCGAATCGAGCAGGATCACGACGTCCTTCTTGTGCTCGACGAGGCGCTTGGCCTTTTCGATCACCATCTCGGCGACCTGCACGTGGCGCTGCGCGGGTTCGTCGAAGGTCGAGGAGATCACCTCGCCCTTCACCGAGCGCTGCATGTCGGTCACTTCCTCAGGCCGCTCGTCAATCAGCAGCACGATCAGGAAAACCTCTGGGTGATTGTCGGTGATCGCGCGGGCGATGTTCTGCAACAGCACGGTCTTGCCGACGCGCGGCGGCGCGACGATCAGCGCGCGCTGGCCCTTGCCCTGCGGGCTGATGATGTCGATGACGCGTGCCGACTTGTCCTTGACCGTCGGGTCCTGCGGATCGAGCGTCAGCTTCTCTTCGGGATAGAGCGGCGTGAGATTGTCGAAATTGACGCGGTGGCGCACGGCATCGGGATCGTCGAAATTGACGCTGGTGAGGCGCACGAGCGCGAAATAGCGTTCGCCGTCCTTCGGCCCGCGAATCTCGCCTTCGACCGTGTCGCCGGTCCGCAGCCCGAATTTACGCACCTGGTTGGGCGAAATGTAGATGTCGTCGGGGCCGGCGAGATAATTCGCCTCGGGGCTGCGCAGGAAACCGAAACCATCGGGCAAGACCTCGATCGTGCCGAGACCCATGATCTGCTCGCCATTCTCGGCCTGGACCTTGAGAATCGCGAACATCAGATCCTGCTTGCGCAGGGTCGATGCACCCTCGACGCCCAACTCCTCGGCCATGCTGACCAGCTCGGCCGGAGTCTTTTTCTTGAGGTCTTTGAGATGCATTTCGGGCGTTCCCGGGTGTGATGGTGGTGATGCTTTGCGTCTGTCGGCGGTGATTTCGCGACGATGCGGGAGGAAGGTAACGCAACAGGGCACGGGGCCGCGCATCGCGCTATAGCGGCGAGGTAGGTCGCCACCCGAACTTAGTCAAGCGCTTCAGAAGGGGCGGACGATGACCAGTATGATGACCAGCGTGACGAGGATCGCGGGAATCTCGTTGAGCATGCGCAGCTGCTTGCCCGTCAAGGCGGGCGGCTTACCCGCCGCAAGCTTCTTCGAATAACCCACCGCCCAGCCATGATAGCCGGTGAGAACGAGCACGAGCGCAAGCTTGGCGTGCAGCCAGCCAAGGCCAGCCTCGCCCGTGAGCAGGCCGAGATTGACCGCGAGCAACAGGCCGAACAACCATACCATCGTCATCGCCGGGGTCAGGATGATGCGACGGATCTTCGCCTCGCGATCGACCCACGCTTCAGCCTCGGGCGAACCCGGCACGACCTCCTGGTGATAGACCAGATAGCGCGGCAGCATGAAAAGCCCCGCCATCCAGAAGATCACGAAGATGACATGCCCTGCCTTGACCCAGGGATAGGCGTTGCCGAGAAAACCCATCACCCCTTCCTCACCCGTGCCAGCAACGCCTCGACATGGGCGATCGGTGTATCCTGCAGGATGCCATGGCCGAGGTTGAAGATATGCGGACGATCCGCAAAGGCCGCGATGACGCGGTCGATCGCCTGGTCGAGCGTTGTGCCGCCGGCAATCAGCGCGAGCGGATCGAGATTACCCTGCACCGGGATGCCGGCCGGCAGATTTGCCGCCGCCCATTCCGGATCGATCGTCTCGTCCAGTCCGATCGCATCGGCACCGGTCCCGCGCGCATAAGCGGGCAGTTTCTCGCCCGCCCCCTTGGGAAAGCCGATCACCGGCACGCCGGGATGGCGCGCGTGAATGGCGGCGACGATCGTCGCATTGGGCGCGATCACCCAACGCTCGAATTGCGCCGGCGACAGGCTCCCCGACCAGCTGTCGAACAGCTGCACCGCCTCGACACCGGCGAGGATCTGGCGCGAAAGATAGTCGATCGTGCAGGTCGTGATCGCCGCGATGATCTCTTCAAAGGCCAGCGGATCGGCATAGGCGAAGCGGCGCGTCTCGCCCTGATCCTTGCTGCCATGCCCTGCGACCATATAGGTCGCGACCGTCCAGGGGCTGCCGGCGAAACCGAGAAAGGTGGTCTGCGGTGGCAAGGCGGCAGCGACCCGCGCCACCGTCGCATAGACCGGCTCAAGCAGTGTCAGGTCGGGCTGGAGGCTCGCCAGGGCATGATCGACCAGCGGCGGGGCCAGCGCAGGGCCTTCGCCAACACCGAAGCTCAGTGACTGTCCCAGCGCATTGGGGACCATAAGGATGTCGGAGAACAGGATCGCGCCATCGAATCCGAAGCGGCGGATCGGTTGCAGCGTCACTTCGGCCGCCGCCTCGCTGTCATTGACCAGCGCGAGGAAGCCGCCCTTTTCGGCCCGCAAGGCGCGATATTCGGGGAGATACCGCCCCGCCTGCCGCATCAACCACACCGGCGGGATCGTCTGCCGTTCCCCTTTGAGTACCGCGAGAAGCGGCTTCGCGTTCGTCATCCGGATCGCTCTTCCTACTGAATCAAAGAAGAATATAAAAAGGTTGTTGGTGCTGTTGGTCCGTGGATTACGGGGTTTACGTGTTCATCCCGTAATTGCCAACAGAGCGCACCATGTGCCGTGGCGTGAGTCATCGAGTCGTCCCCGTCATCCACAGCCTGTGTACCGTTCGCGGCGCTGTGTGCGGGGGTGTGGATAGATCGTGGCTTTTCCCCCGCATCGCCTCGCTTGGCGACCCGCCGGAGTTGCGCTAGCGGATATCCCGATGTTGTCCACAGATCCGGCCTGCTGATGCGGTTGCACCTCCATCTCCTCTCGGATTCGACCGGTGAGACACTGGAGAACATCGCCAAGGCGGCGTTGGCGCAATATGACGACGTCGAAACGATCCGTCACTTCTGGCCAATGGTGCGCACCGAGGCGCATCTCGAACGCATTCTCGGCGAGATCGCGCAGAACCCCGGGCTGGTGATCTTTACCCTCGTGAACAGCCAGGCACGCGCCACGCTCGAGCAGCGCTGTCGCGCGCTCGGACTGCCGGCGGTGGCACCGCTCGACGGGGTCAACGACGCCTTGTCGGGTCTGCTCGGACAGCAGGCCAAGGCGCGGCCGGGGCGACAGCATATGCTCGATGCCGCCTATTTCGCGCGCGTCGATGCGATCCAGTTCACCATCGCGCATGACGACGGCATCGGCGCCGAGGATTGGGAGGAGGCGGACATCGTGCTCGCGGGCGTGTCGCGCTCCTCGAAGACGCCGACCTCGATCTATCTCGCCAATCGCGGTTACAAGACCGCCAATATCCCGATCGTCGTCGAAAGCCCGCCGCCGGAGACTTTGTTCAGCCTCAAGAACCCGCTCGTCGTCGGGCTGACGACGAGCGCCGTTCGTCTGATCCAGGTCCGGCGCAACCGTTTGTTGTCGCTCAATCAGGCACCTGAGACGGCCTATGTCGATCAGGAAGCCGTCACGCGCGAGGTGGCCATGGCGCGGCGCATGTTCGCCGACAATGACTGGCCGGTGATCGACGTCACGCGTCGCTCGATCGAGGAGACTGCAGCGGCGATCATCGCGCTCGCCGTCGAGCGCAAGGGTACGGCATGAAGCTGGTACTGGCATCGCAAAGTGAGTCGCGGCGCGCGATGCTCACCGCCGCGGGCGTCCCGTTCACCGCGACGCCCGCCGGTGTCGACGAGGATGCTGCCAAGGTCGGCCTGCGCGCGAGCGGCGTGGCGCCGCGCGATTTCGCCGACGCGCTCGCCGAATTGAAGGCGTTGCGTGTCTCGCAGCGCATGCCCGATGCGCTCGCGCTGGGAAGCGACTCCTTGATGGTGCTGGATGACGGGACGATCCTCGACAAGCCGGCGAGCCGTGAAGAGGCCGCAACGCATCTTCGCGCCATGTCGGGCGGACGCCATGCGATCATCAGCGCGGCGGTGATGGCGGAACAGGGCCGATCGGTGTGGCGTCATGTCGATCGCGCAGTGCTGCACGTACGGCCGCTCTCCGACGCATTCATCAAGCATTATCTCGATGCCGAGTGGCCGGCGATCGCCGGCTGTGCCGGCTGTTTCCGGATCGAAGCGCTGGGCGCACAGCTTTTTGGGCGGATCGAGGGCAGCCAGTTCACGGTGCTGGGCATGCCGTTGCTCCCGGTGCTCGATTATCTGCGGGTGCGCGGGGTGCTGACGTCATGACACAGAGCTATGCCGAGGTGATCGGCGACCCGATCGCACACAGCAAATCGCCGTTGATCCATCAATTCTGGCTCCGGGCTCTGGGAATCGATGGCGACTATCGCGCCACGCATGTGCGTGCCGAAGATCTCGGGGCCTATTTTGCCGCACGTCGCGCCGACCCGGCATGGCGTGGCTGCAACATCACGATTCCGCACAAACAGACCGTGCTCGATTTCGTCGAGGACCGCGGCGATGTGCGCGCGACGATCGGGGCGATCAATCTGGCGCTGGTCGCCGAGGATGGCGCGCTGATCGGGACCAACACCGATGCCGGCGGCTTCTATGCGCCGATTGCCGATCTCGACCTGGCCGGTGCCCCGGTCGCGGTGATCGGCGCCGGCGGTGCCGCACGCGCGGTGCTGTTCGCGCTGTCGCGGATCGGCGTCGGACCCGTGACAATATTCAACCGCAATGTGCTGAAGGCGGCGGCCCTGCTCGGTGTCTTCGGCCTCAAGGGTCGTGCGCTGCCGCTCGGCGCGCCGCTGCCCGCGGCGAAGCTGCTGGTCAACACCAGCGCGCTCGGCATGACCGGACAGCCGCCGCTCGCTCTCGACCTGTCGCCCTTGCCCGAAGACGCGCTGGTCTATGACATCGTCTATGCGCCGCTCGAGACGCCGCTGCTGGCGGCGGCGCGGGCGCGTGACCTCGATACGGTAGACGGGCTGGAGATGTTGATCGGCCAGGCGGCGCTGGCGTTCGAACTTCTGTTCGGCGCGCCGCCGCCGCGCGACCGGGACGACGAGCTTCGCGCGCTGCTCGGCGGATGACGGGAAAACCGCTGATTCTCGGCCTCACCGGATCGATCGGCATGGGCAAGTCGACCGTCGCCGCGATGTTCGCCGATCGCGGAGTCCTCGTTTTCGATGCCGACGCCGCGGTGCACCGGCTGCAGGGCGCGGGGGGCCGGCTGGTCGCCGCGATCGAGCGCCTGCATCCCGGCACCACCGGACCGGACGGCGTCGATCGCGCGAAGCTTTCCGCGGCCGTGCTCGGCAACCCGGCGGCGCTACGGGCGCTCGAAGCGCTGGTGCACCCCGCCGTGGGCGAGGATCGTGCGACCTTCCTGCGCGATCATGCCGACGCACCGCTCATCGTGTTCGACATCCCGCTGCTGTTCGAAACCGGCGGCGAGCGGCATGTCGACAAGACCGTCGTCGTATCGGCCGCGCCCGACGTGCAGCGCGCGCGCGTGCTTGCGCGGCCCGGGATGAGCGACACCAAACTGGCGGCGATCCTCGCGCGGCAGTTGCCCGACGCCGAAAAGCGCGCCCGTGCCGACTTCGTCATTGCCACCGACATTCCGCTCGATGAGACGCGCGCGCAGGTCGATGCGCTGATCACTTGCCTATCGCCGAGTGAATGCCGATAAACGACTCATGCGTGAGATCGTGTTCGACACCGAGACTACCGGCTTCAGCTTCGAAAGCGGCGACCGGATGGTCGAGATCGGCTGTCTGGAACTGGTCAACCGGGTAGAGACCGGACGCACCTTCCACGCCTATTTTCATCCCGAACGTGCCATGCCCGCCGAGGCGCAACGGGTGCACGGCCTGAGCGACGCCTTTCTCGCCGACAAGCCGCTGTTCGGTACGCAGGCCGATGCGCTGCTGGAATTTCTCGGCGACGCCCCGCTCGTCGCGCACAATGCCAGTTTCGACTTCGGCTTTCTCAACGGCGAATTGCAGCGCTGTGGGCGCGGCAAGATCGACATGACGCGGATGGTCGACACCATCGTGCTGGCGCGTACCCGGCACCCCGGCGCCAAGCACAGCCTCGACGCGCTGTGCAGCCGCTATGGGATCGATCGCAGCCACCGCGTGCTCCACGGCGCCTTGCTCGACGCGCAGCTGCTCGCCCAGGTCTATGTCGAGCTTACCGGCGGGCGGCAGATCGGCCTCGGCCTGGTCAGCGAAGCAATTGAGGAAGCGATCGATTTTACTCCCGTGGTGCCCGCGCAGATCCGCCCGCCGCGTCACTTCGCAGCGAGTGAGGCTGAACTCGCACGCCATGCGTTGTTCGTAAGTGGAATCACCAAGCCCTTATGGGGGGCCGAGGCGTCCGGGTGACGCCGTTGCGGGACGAGGGTCAACAGGCTCCGCACCGTTTTCAAGATGGAGACTGCTCATGGATATTCGGGTTTCGGGCCACCAGGTCGCAACGGGCGATGCGCTCAAGAACCATGTCAAGGAGCGGCTTCAGGGCATCGCCACCAAATATTTCGCGCGCGCCATCTCGGCCACGGTAACCTTCGGCAAGGGACCGCACGACGCCGGCTTTACCTGCGACATCATTTCCCATGTCATGCACGGCCTTGTGCTCAAGGCGAACAATAGCGGCATGGAAGCGCATGGCGCCTTCGATGGCGCCGCCGACAAGATCGAGAAGCAGTTGCGGCGCTATATGCGGCGCCTCAAGGATCGCCACTCGGCCGGTGCGGGCAATGGCGACGGCGCGGTGAACGGCGCCCAGATCGACGACAATGCCGGCTATACGGTGTTTCTCGAGAGCGAAGCGGAGGAGGCGGAGGATTTCCCCCCGATCATCGCCGAAACCCGGGTCGACGTGCCCGATGCAACGGTGTCCGACGCGGTGATGATGCTCGATCTGCGCAACACCAACGCACTGATGTTCCGCAACAGCGGCTCGGGTGCCTATAATATGGTCTACCGCCGCGGTGACGGGACGATCGGCTGGGTCGAGCCTCAGCGCGCCAGCTGAGCAAGGGCGCGGCAGCTTCCCCCGGTCCGCAATTGCCGCTATGGGCGCGCGCCGGGCGGGGGCGCGTCCGCCAAGGACCATCATGATCGATTTTAGTGATCTGTTGCTTTCGCAGGCCGTCATCGAGCGGCTCGCGGTGGCGACGAAGAAAGCGCTGTTTCAACAGCTCGGGACGATCGCCGGCGCGGCCTATGGTCTTTCGCCGGCGGCGGTGACGGAGTGCCTCGCCAGCCGCGAGAAGCTCGGCTCGACCGGCTTCGGCGGCGGCGTCGCGACCCCGCATGGCAAGCTGGCGGGGCTCGATCGCGTGGCGGGGGTCTTTGCGCGTCTGCCGCAGCCGATCGACTTTCAGGCGGTCGATGACGTCCCGGTCGACATCGTGTTCATGCTGCTGTCGCCGCCGGAGGCGGGCGCGGAACATCTCAAGGCGTTGGCGCGGGTATCGCGGCTGCTGCGCGATCGCTCGATGGTCGCCAAGCTGCGCGGCGCGGGTTCGCAGGATGCGCTCTTTGCCCTTCTCACCGCCGACGACGCGCGTGACGCCGCCTGAGATCGCCGATCGCGGTGAAAGCGCGCATTTCCGTGCGCTCGAGTCGCTCTACGCGGCGGCGCCGATCAACCAGCTGTTCGATTCCACGCTCGAAATTCCCGAGGCCGGCATCGCGCGAATCCGCTTCACGATCGACCCGCGCTTTTTTCACGCGGCGGGCGCGGCGCACGGGACGAGCTATTTCAAGATGCTCGACGATGCCGCCTTTTACGCCGCCAACAGCCTCGTCACCGACCGTTTCCTGCTGACCACCGCGTTCAACCTGCTGCTGACCAAGCCTTTGCGCGAAGGGCCAGTGGTCGCCGAGGGGCGATGGATCAGCGGCCAGCGCCGCGTCTATGTCGCCGAGGCGCGGCTGATCGACGCGTCGGGCGAGGAGGCGGCGCGCGGCACCGGCACCTTCATGCGCTCGCGCATTCCGCTTGCCGGGCTTCCCGGCTACCGGCCGCCGGCGTGAGTTCACGGCTGCCGAGCGGTGTCCTCGTCTCGGCGCTGTTGCGGCGTGTCAACGACGCCGGTGGCATCGCCACCATGCTGGCGCGCGGCGATGCCCAGGCCGGCGCAATTCTGGTGCTCACGCTCGACCATGGTGCGACGCCGCGTCTGTTCGAACGCGGTATCGGGTCCGACGGCAAGACCGCGCTGATGCCGGCGGGACCGGTCGCCGGCGCCGACGCGGGCGAGATCACGGCCTATTGGCGGCGCCGCCGCGAGCGCGACCCCGATTTGTGGGTGATCGAGCTGGACATCGCGGGCGCGGAACGATTCGCCGCAGAAACGATCCTCGCCGATTGACCAACGGCCGGCGCGCGCGAAAGACGGTGATCGTTGTTGAAGCGCGTTGCGCCGCACCGGGTGCGATCCGGATCGGTTACGCAGTCGGGGGGCTGTTCGGGGGGATCACATCGCTGATCGTCGTCGCGCGCCAACCGCCTTTTTGTGCCCTTGATGTTCTTTTCGTCGCGCCTCGCCACTGCCGCCCTCGTCCTCGGCCTGTTCACCGCGCCGGCCATGGCGCAGGTTGAAGTAACGACGACGCCCGAGGTGCAGGCCGAGGTTGCGCCCGTGCCCGATGATCAACCTGCCACCGCGAGCTATGCGAGCCTTGCCCATGCGGTTGCGGCGCACAGGCTCGAGGCGGATCTCGACGACGAAACGACCTGCATGGCCGGCGCGGTCTATTTCGAATCGCGCGGCGAGCCGCTCAGCGGCCAGCTCGCCGTTGCGAACGTCATTCTCAATCGCACCCGCTCGGGACGCTTCCCCAAGACGATCTGCTCGGTGGTGACGCAGCCCGGCCAGTTCTCGTTCGTTCGCGGTGGGCGCGTGCCTGACATCGCCGATTGCGCTTATTATCGTACCGCGATCGCCGTGGCGCGCGTGGCCATCGCCGGCGCCTGGGCAAGCCCCGCTGCCGACGCGCTGTTCTTTCATGCCCGCCGGGTTTCGCCGGGCTGGCACCGCATCCAGATCGCCGCGATCGGCAATCAGGTCTTTTATCGCTGAACATGCCGGGCGGGTTTGACCTGTTCGCTTAATGTTCTAAAGTCCGGCGATGCTGCAGCCGCCCGAATCCTGTCGCGATCCGGAATCAGCCTTGTGCGCCGCCGAAGTCGCGCGGGGCGTCACGCGCATGTTGCTGCGTCACGATCTGGTGGCGATGACCGAGGTGCCACTGGACGGCGGGCGCCGCGCCGATTTGATGGCGATCGATTCACGCGGCCGGATCGTCATCGTCGAGATCAAGGTCTCGCGTGCCGATCTGCTCGGCGATGCCAAATGGACTGATTATCTCGGCTGTTGCGATCATTTCTACTGGGCGGTCCCGGCCGGCTTCGACGCGCGTCCGCTCGACGGCGAATCCTTTCTACCCGGTCGCACCGGGGTTATCGTCGCCGATCGCTATGACGCGGCAATTATCCGCGATGCGCTTGGCGAGCCGCTTTCCGCCGCCACGCGGAAGCGCGCGACGCTCGCCTTTGCGCGCCGCGCCGGTCGCCGGCTGATTGGCGTGACCGACCCGGAGGCCGGCGCGATCCTTTAGAAATGCGGGCCGGAAACGGCGCGCTTGGGCTTTTTCGGGGTCTCGTCGATCACCTTGGCCAGTGCCGGGGTGCGCGTATCCTGATGGGCGTAATCGCGCGCCGACAGGCCGGCGATGCGGTCGGACTGGTCGGGGTCGGCGCCGGCCGCGAGCAGCACGCGCACCATCGCCAGATCGCGACGCTGCACCGCGCGGATCAAGGGGGTTTCGCCGCTGCCATTGCCGAGGTTGACGTTGGCGCCACCCTTGACGAGCATGTCGATCAACCCGGTGTTGCCGCTATTCGATGCCAGGACCAGTGGCGTGTTACCCTGGCCGTCCTTGGCGTTGGGATCGGCGCCGCGGGCCAGCAAATATCGCACATAGGTTTCGTCACCGCGCTTGACGACGATGTGCAGCGCAGTCTCACCATTCGCGCGATCATGCGCGTTGATGATCACCGTGCCGGGCTTGTTGAGCAGCTTCTCGACCTCGTCGCCCTTCGACTCGCGAATCGCCTGGAGGAACTGATAGCTGTCCGACTGGCCGAGCTGCGCCGCGACAGGTGCGGTAACCATGATCATGGTGGCGACCATAAGGCCGCCATAACGTCGAAAGGTTCGGGAATTCATCGCGCGACCGGATCCCTGTATTGCGTCATGCGTCAACTTGCGCCCGAAGCGATATCAGATCATGGCTGGCCGCGCCATGAACGAGATTGTTCGCGCGATAGCGCTGGTGCTGATCGCACTACTCCCCACCGCCTGCTCACCCGGAACGGCCCCCGTCCGTCCACCGCTCGAGGGCGCGAAGATCGGCGGCCCTTTCACGCTGATCGATCAGAACGGGCGGACCGTCACCGAGCGAAGCTTCGCCGGCAAATACCGCATCGTCTATTTCGGCTATACCTATTGTCCCGACGTCTGCCCGACCGATGCGCAGCATATCGGCGCCGGGTTGCGGCTGATCGAACAGGCAGATCCGGCGATCGCCGCGAAGATCGTGCCGATCTTCATCACCGTCGATCCGGCGCGCGACACGCCGGCGGTGCTCAAAGCCTTCACCGCGGCTTTCCATCCGCATATGGTTGGTCTGACGGGCAGTCCCGCAGCGATCGCGGCGACCGCCAAGGCCTTCGCCGTCTATTACCGCAAGGGCGAGGTCACCGCGAATGGCGGCTATATGGTCGATCACAGCAGCGTCGCCTATCTGATGGACCCCGATGGCAAGCCCCTGGCGTTGGTCCCGGTGGAGCAGTCGCCGCAAGCCGTGGCAGATGAAGTCAGGCGCTGGGTGAAATGACCGTTCGCTTCTGGGAAACGACGCCGATCGAGGCGCTCGACCGCGCACAATGGGAGGCGTTGTGCGACGGATGCGGCAAATGTTGCATCCACAAGCTCGAGGACGAGGAGACCGGCGAACTGTTGCCGACCAATGTGTCGTGCCGCCTGCTCGATCGTGCGACGGCGCAATGCTCGGATTATCGTCATCGCCACGCCTATGTCAGCGAGTGCGTCAGGCTCAGCCGTCACAATGTCCGCACGATCGACTGGTTGCCCTCGACCTGCGCCTATCGCCTGCGCGCTGCGGGTGAGGCGCTGCCGGCATGGCATTATCTCGTCTGCGGCGATCGCGAGGCGGTCCATGCTGCGGGACAATCGGTGCGCGGCTGGACCATCTCCGAAGACGACGCCGGTGAATTCGAACATCATCTGATCGACCGCGAATTGTGAGCGCGCCGGGCGCCCCGACGCTCGACATCGTCCGCCATGCCCGCGCGCGTCGGGCCAAATTGTCGGTCGATCCGGCGAGCGGGCGGATCCGCCTGACATTGCCGCCGCGCGCCTCGGTGCGCGATGCGCTGCGCTGGGCGGAGCAGCAACAGGGCTGGATCGACGCGCAACGCGCGCGATTGCCCCAGGCGGTGCCGTTCGTTCCCGGGGCGGCGCTGCCGTTCGACGACGTGCAACTGAAGATCGACTGGCACGACGCCGCGCCACGCCGCGTCGAGCGGATCGGCGACCGGCTGCGCGTCGGCGGCCCGGTCGAGCGCGTGCCGGCGCGCGTGCTGGCATGGCTCAAGCGCGAGGCGCTGCGTGTCCTAAGCGACGAAACCGCCGAATTCGCGGCGCGCGCCGGCGTCACGGTGAGCGGCGTCGGCATCGGCGATGCGCGCGCGCGATGGGGCAGTTGCGCGTCGCACGGCATGATTCGCTACAGCTGGCGTCTCATCCTGGCGCCGCGCTTCGTGCGTCGCGCGACCGTCGCGCATGAGGTGGCGCACCGTGTGCACATGAACCACGGCCCGGCCTTCCAGGCGCTGGTCGCCGCGCTCGACGAGCGGGATCCGGCCGAATCGCGGGCGTGGCTGCGTCGCCACGGCGCCGCGCTTCACTGGTTCGGGCGCGCGTCCTGAGGCCGCTCCGCCGGGCGCGGTGGTGGCGCGGCGGCGGGACGATCATCACGGGGCGGGTTACGGCCCGGCGCCGGGCGCGGTGAATCGCGACCGATCATGCGATCCATCCATTCCTGATCAAGGCGATCCTGCCGGGCGGGCGGCGCCTCACCCTCGCCAGCCGCCGGATTGCCGTCGGGATCAACCTGCTGACCATCACCCGGCTGGTTCGGGCTGGCGCCGGGCTCGACCGGGTTGCCATTCTCATCGACATAGACGCCGTTGTCGGGTTCGCCGAGATAGCTCTGCTCGCCATTGTCGAGCTGCAGCTCGGGCAGGGTGACCTGGGTCGAGAATTGTTCGATCGGGCGGTTCGCGGTCGCAGGCTTCATGAATGCGGCAAAGGCGCGCGCCGGCGCGGTGCCGCCGTGCAGACCCGGAATCGTCTTGGCGTCGTCGCGCCCCATCCACACGCCGGTGGTCAGGCCGCTCGAAAAGCCGAGGAACCAACCATCCTTGCTCGAGCTGGTCGTCCCGGTCTTGCCGGCAACCGGGCGCCCGATCTGCGCCGCCCTGCCGGTGCCGGTGTTGACCGCGGTCTGCAGCAGGTCGGTCATTTCGGCGGCGACCTGTGGCGCGACCAGGACATGGCTCTGGTCGATCGACTGGGCATAGATCGTCTCGCCCATCGTCGTCACCTTGGTGATGCCATAGGGCGTGACCGCGACGCCCTTGTTGCCGACGCTGGCAAAGGCCCGCGTCATCTCGATCAGGCGAACGTCGGAGGTGCCGAGCACCATCGAGGGGTGGGTGTTGACCGGGGTGGTGATCCCGAAGCGCCGCGCCATGTCGGCGACGGTCGAAAAGCCCACTTCCTGGCCGAGCTTCGCCGCGACGGTGTTGAGCGAATAGGCAAAGGCAGTGCGCAGCGTGACGTTGCCCGAATTGTGGCGCGAATCGTTGCGCGGACTCCAGCCGTCGATCGTCACCGGCTCATCGACGACCACGTCCTCGGGGCGATGCCCGGCCTCGAGCGCGGCGAGGTAGACGAACAATTTGAACGACGAGCCGGGCTGACGCACCGCCTGCGTCGCGCGGTTGTAGATCGAGGAAACATAGTCGGTCCCGCCGACCATGGCGCGCACCGCGCCGTCGCGGTCGATCGAGACCAGCGCGCCCTGCGCCCCCGGCGGCGCGTTGGCGCGTACTGCGGCGTCGGCGGCGCGCTGCATGTTGAGGTCGAGCGTCGTCCACACCTCGAGCGGGCGCTGCGTCTCGTCGATCAGCGTTTCGAGCTGGGGCAACGCCCAGTCGGTGAAATAGCGGACACTGTTCTGCTTTGGCTCGGGGGTGAACTCCACCGCCGCCAGATTGACCGACGACGCCTCCTCGGCGCTGATCTTGCCGGTCTCCTGCATCAGCTGGATGACCACCCCGGCGCGGCCCTTGGCGGCTTCGATGTCGGCGCTCGGCGAGTAATGCGACGGCGCCTTGACCAGACCGGCGATGACTGCCGCTTCGGACAGGGTCAGATGATCGGCGCCATGGCCGAAGAATTTGCGGCTCGCGGCGTCGACGCCATAGGCACCGCCGCCGAAATAGACCTTGTTGAGGTAGAGTTCGAGAATCTGGTCCTTGCTGAACTTGCGCTCCAGCGCGAGCGCCAGCACCGCCTCGCGCAGCTTGCGGCCAAAATCATATTTGTTCGACAGGAAGATAGTGCGCGCGACCTGCTGCGTGATCGTCGACGCGCCCTGCAGCCGCCGGTCCTTGCCGCGGTTCTGAAAGGCGAGCTTGACCGCACGGGCGAGGCCGACCGGATCGATGCCCGGATGCGAGCGGAAGCGCCGATCCTCGACCGCGACCATCGCATCGCGCATCACCGGGGGAATCTTGTCGTAGCTCAGCCAGTCGCCATAGCTCGGCCCGAGCGAGACGATCACCGTGCCGTCGGCGGCATGAACGCGGATCATCTGGCCATTGGGCGAGGATTTGAGCTCGTCGAAGCTCGGCAGCTGCGCCTTGGCGACATAGACCGCGATGATCAGCGCGATGATGCCGAGCACCGCGAGCGCACCCGAAATCTTCGCCGTCAGCGAAAGCCGACGGCGCCATATCGGGGAAAGGGAAGGCAGGGAAATATTGGCCATGGGGCTTCGCCTAGCCGGATACGGCTTAAGCTGACGTCAAACAAGCGCGGTCGCGCGTCTGCATCATTCTTCCACGGTATGTGGACGGAAATCCAGGCTCAGTGAATTCATGCAGTAGCGCAATCCGGTCGGCGGCGGTCCGTCGGGGAAGACATGGCCGAGATGGCCGTCGCAGCGCGCGCAACGCGCCTCGGTGCGCGTCATGCCGTGGCTGACATCGCTATGTTCGGTGACATGGGCGGGGTCGATCGGCTGGGTGAAGCTCGGCCAGCCCGAACCCGAATCATATTTGTCGGCGCTGTCGAACAGGTCGAGCGCACAGCCGCCGCAGCGATAGATGCCAGCGGCCTTGTTGTTGTTGTAGCGGCCGGAAAAGGCGGGCTCGGTGCCGGCCTCGCGCAGCACGTGATAGGCTTCGGCGGAGAGGCGCTTGCGCCATTCGCTTTCGGACAGCGTGAGATGTTCCATGGCGCTCAGCTTTCCCGCCCGGCGAGCGTCACGTCAAGCGGCGAGTGTTTGACACGGGTCAGACGCGCGGCGAGTCCGACGAGCGACGGCGCCAGCCGCGCGAGCACCGTCAGCGCCGCCGCCAGCGCCGGCTTCTCGGATCCATGCCAGATCATCCCGGCAACGCCGATCGGTCGCCGCGTGGCATCGGCAAAACCGGCTTGATACCCGATCGCGGCGTCGCGCCCGCCGCGACAATAAGCGGCGGCGGCCCGCGCGCCGCTCTCGAGCGCGATGCCGATCCCCTCCCCGGCCAGCGACGGGATGACAGCGGCCTGGTCACCCAGCCGGAACAGTCCGGGGGTGCCGGCAGTCTCGCGCCAGCCATAGGGAACATTGGCGACCGCATCGATCGTCGCGCCACCGGCGAGAAAGGCCAGGCGTTCGCCGAGCTGCGGCGATTCGTTGCCGAGCTGCGTGAGCAGCGCCGCCGGTGATCCTGCGTCTTCGAGTCGCGAGCGATGGACGGCCATGCACAGATTGACCGTGCCATCCTCTTGTGCGGCGATCCCGGCATAGCCGCGGTCGAACAGATGCAGTTCGATCGTCCCGCCGACCATGCGGTCGAGCGCCGGCGCCCGCCCCAGCCGGACGCGCAGGCCAAGCACCGGATCGTCGCCGCGCGCCTCGGCCGGCCGGGCCAGTCCGCGCAGATCATGCTTGCCGCTGGCAAGGAACAGCGTGTCGGCGGTCAGCGTCGCGCCGTCGGCGAGATGGATCGCGCCTTGTTCATGGCGTCGCGCCGTGACGCCGGTTTCGATGGCCGCGCCGGCGGTTCGAGCATGCTCCGCGAGGATGGTGTCGAGGCGCCAGCGTGACACCGCCAGTGCCGGACGCGGCAAGGGCGCTATCGCGTGGCGTGCGCCGCTATGCAGGCTGACGCGACGGATATGGTCGCGGTTGAGCGCGCCGGCGCGCACGCCGAGTCGCTCGAGCATCGCCAGCGTCCGCCAGCTGAGAAAGCCCCCGCACAGCGCGTCGCCCGTTTCGGCCTGGCGCTCGATCAGCAGATGCGGCGCGCCTGCCCGCGCCAGCAACAGCGCGGTGGCCAGCCCGGCGGGGCCGCCGCCGACGATCAGCGCAGGCGTTCGACGCATAACCGGTAGGGGAATGCACGGTAGACCCGGGCGCTGACCCCGGCCTCGGCGAGAAGCGGCGGCCATTCGACCGGTCGATAGGAGCGCGCGATCGACAGCGTGCCGTCGTGGCGGACGATCGGATGCCAGCCGAACAGGCGCGCGAGAATCGGGAAGCCCCAATGTGCGAAGCCGTGACGATGAAGGTCGTTGACCAGCCAGCCGCGTGTCGCCTCGCGGTCCATGAAGCGCAGAAAGCCGATCAATTGCTCATGCGTCATGTGATGTACGACGAGACTGGAAATGACGAAATCCCAGCCCTGCCCGCCAAGGCTGGCATAGTCGCCGGTGCGCCAGTCGATCGTCAGGCCCGGCGGCGTGTGCGCGATCGCCGCCATCGCGCTGCGCGGGTTGAGGTCGATGCCGACCAGTTCGGCCACGATCCCGCGTCGTGCCGCCCAGCGCGCGATCCGCCGCAGCATGTCGCCATCGCCGTATCCGACGTCAAGCAGCCTGAAGCGCTTCAGGCCGGCCGTGCCGCGTGCGAGAAAGCCGAGCGTCGGGCGGGCGGCCATTGTCACGACATTGACCTTGGCGAGGTCGCCGACCACCGCTTCATAGGTCGCCGGGTCGAGATCGTCCGCGTCCATCAACTCCTCGGCGATGGCGCGGGTGGCAAGCGCGCTCATGACGCGCTCGAAAAGCCGAAGCCCTCGGCGGCAAGGCCAGGGCCGAACGCCAGCGCCACGCCCTTCTCGATCTGTGGCCCCTGGAGCAGCCGCGCGAGCACGAACATCAAGGTCGCCGACGACATGTTCCCGAACGCCGCCAGTACGGCGCGCGACGCGGCCAGCGCCTCGGGCGCCAGCGCCAGCGCATTTCCGACCGCGTCGAGGATCGAGCGGCCGCCGGCATGGACCGCCCAGCCGTCGATCGCTGCCGGGGCATGGCCGCCGGTCGCGGCGCGCGCCACATCGGGATCGGCCAGCGCTGCGGCGATGCGCGCTGGGACCTCGCCCGAGAGATGCATCGCAAATCCGGTATCGGTGATGTCCCAGCGAATCAGCGCCGCCGAATCCGCGAGCGTGGTGGCGAACGGTTGGCCGAGCGCGAAGCCGACGGCGTCAGTCGTGACCAGCGCGGCCGCGGCGCCGTCGCCGAACTGGAGCATTGCGAGCAACGGCTCGATCTCGCCCGTTTCCTGCAGATGCAATGTCGATAACTCGACGCATACCACCAGCACGCGCGCGCCAGGCTCGGACCGCACGATATGGCGCGCCGTGCGCAACGCCGACACTGCGGCGTAGCAACCCATGAAACCGATCAGCAAGCGTTCGACCGATGGCGCCAGACCCAGTCGGCTGGCGATAATCTGGTCGATTCCCGGCGCGACGAAACCCGTGCAACTGGCAACGACGAGGTGGGTGATACGGTCAAGCGCCACTTGCTCGGCCAGCGCCGCGATCGCGGTCAGCGCCAGCGATGGCGCCGCTTCGGCATAGAGCCGCATGCGGGCAGCGGTGCCCGGCAAGGCGCCGGCATAAAAGCCACCGGCGTCGATCGGCGACCCGCCATCCGGCGCGCGATCGAGCACCGACCAGCGATGCTCGATCGCTGCCCGCGCCGCCATGCGTTCGAACAACTTCACCGCGCGCGGATCGGCGATCTGCGCGCGTGCCCAATCGACGAAGGCGTGATGGATATCGTGATCCGGTACTGCGGTACCGATGGCGTTCACGTACGAAGGAGCTGGGAGCAAGGGCGGCTTTCAAGGGCGCCCGGTGCGGGCGCTGCAACGACGGAAACGCTGCTATAGCGTATCCGGGTCCATCGCACAGCTACGGAACCAACCTGCGTCCGGACGCACAGTCCGGCTCATTATCTGGTGCGGCCGAGAAGACTCGAACTTCCACGGGCTTTCGCCCACAACGACCTCAACGTTGCGCGTCTACCAGTTCCGCCACGACCGCACGATATGTACCGCCGAAAGCTCCGGCGGCTGGTAGGGGAGCGCCCCTAGCAAGGTGCTACGGTCGTGGCAATCGTCCTTTTCCAATCGAGAAGCCTGGCGCTCAACCACCGCCGTCGGCCGCGAAGCTGAGCACGAGCTGTTTGGAATTGACCGGCACGTCGAGCTTGGCGCTGTTGAAGGCGACGCTGCCCTTGGGCGCCAGCTCGGTGGCTTCGGGCCGGATCGTCCAGCTGTAGACGAGTCGGCCCTGCGCATCGTGCAGCTCGGCGCGGATATCCGGGACATGCTGGCGGACGTTGGTCGGGTTGACGACCTGGCCACTGATCGCGAACATTTCGCTGCCATTGTCGAGGTCACGACGCTCGATCGGATTGTCGATCAGGCGCAACGGTGTCTCGTGTTGCGCCAGCGGCAGGTTGATCAGCGAGGCAAGGTCGCCGGAACCCAGGGTCGCGACCACGCCGACACCGGCGATCATCACCACACCGGCCACGATCGCACCGACGGTCCGCCGTTTTGCCGGATTGCGTCGCGGTCGAAAAGGTGGCCGATGTGCGAAGGCGTCGTAATCTTCGTCGTCGTCGCGACTGTCGCTAACGGGCGGAACGTAGCGTTCGGGTTGCGCAACCGGTGCGGGCGCTTCGGCCTGGGCTTCGGCGCGCGCCACAAGGTCGAGTACTGGCGCCGCCTGAAACCAGCTATGCTTGCAACTCGCGCAGCGCACGGTGCGTCCATCGGGGCCGATGGCGCTGTCGGGCACGAGATATCGCGTTCGGCATTCGGGGCATTCGAGGATCATCGCGGCGCTTCACGGGAGAGGCCGTGAAACTGGCGGCCCCCAATCTTTTTGTAAACACGCCCGCGCGCCCGGTGGCAAGTGTTTCGACCATTGCGGGTATCGCGGCCCGCATCGGGACCGCTTCCCCAAGGTACGTGCAACCCCGGCTTGAAGCGCCGGGGCGGAACGTGCGATGGCGCAAAGGGGCATCGACAGCAAGAAGAGAGCGGGCGCGCGCCGGCATGGCCAATATCGTGCAGTTCGAAAATGTGGGGCTGCGCTACGGCACCGGCCAGGAGACGCTGACCGATCTCAGCTTCACCCTGTCGTCGGGCTCCTTCTATTTTCTCACCGGGGCGAGCGGCGCGGGCAAGACTTCGTTGCTCAAGCTGTTGTATCTTGCGCAGCGCCCGAGCCGTGGCGCGATTCGGCTGTTCGGCGAGGACGCGGTGACCTTGCCGCGTTCGCGGCTGCCCGGCTTTCGTCGGCGGATCGGCGTGGTGTTCCAGGATTTCCGCCTCGTCCCGCATCTCTCGGCCTATGACAATATCGCGCTGCCGCTGCGCGTCGCCGGCGTGCCGGAAAGCGACATCGAGGCGCCGGTGCGCGAGATGCTCGCCTGGGTCGGTTTGTCCGACCGCGTCGAGGCACGCCCCGCAACGCTGTCGGGCGGCGAGCAGCAGCGCGTCGCGATCGCCCGCGCGGTGATCGGTCGGCCGGAGATTCTGGTCGCGGACGAGCCGACGGGCAATGTCGACCCGGATATGGCCGAGCGTCTGCTGCATCTGTTCGAATCGCTCAACCGCCTGGGCACGACCGTCGTCGTCGCGACGCATGATTTCCACCTGCTCGGTCGCATCCAGGGCGCGCATATGATGCGGCTCGACAAGGGCAGGTTGCTCGACCCGACCGGTTCGCTGCGCTTCCCCCCCGTCAAGCCGGGCGACGAGGCATGAGCATCCGGCTCATCGCCGCCGCCGCCGATCGCCGGCTGCTCGACGAGCGGCGGGGCACGCGTGCCATGACCTGGATCATGGCGATCATGCTGTTCCTGACCCTGCTTGCCGCGGCGCTTGGCCTCGGTACGCTGGGCGCCGCGCGACTGCTCGAACATCAACTGGCCGGGCGCTTGACGGTGCAGATCGTCGAGCCGGTCGAGCGCGCCAGAAACGATCAGACGATGCGCGCCCTGGCGGTACTGCGCGCCTTGCCCGAGGTTGCGCGCGCCAGCCAGGTCGACCGCGCCAAGCTGGCCGAGTTGATGCGACCGTGGCTGGGGGAGGATGGTGCCGATCCCGAGCTGCCGGTTCCCGCGATGATCGACGTCGATCTCGGCAGCGGTACCGATGCGGCGGTCGCGCGGGTGACGGCGGCGGTGCGCGCGGTCGCGCCCGCCGCGCGGATCGATCGCCACGAAACCTGGATGTCGCCGGTCAGCGATTTCATGAACCTCGTCACCTGGCTCGCTGCCGCACTGGTACTTTTGATGGCGAGTGCGACCGCGGCGGTCGTTATCCTTGCCGCGCGCGCCGGCCTCGATACACACCGCGACACGATCGAGGTGTTGCACATGCTCGGTTCGACCGACGTGCAGATTGCCCGACTGTTCCAGCGTCGTATCGCGCTCGATACCCTGCTCGGCGGAATCATCGGGGCGGTGCTGGCGACCGGGGTCGTCCTGCTGGTCGGCGTGCAGATCGGCGCGCTCGGGTCGGATCTGCTGTCGGGCCTGGCGCTCGGTCAACGCGACTGGACCGTGCTCGCGCTATTGCCGATCGCCTTCGCCCTGCTTGCCGCCTTTGCGGCGCGCATCGCCGTCCTCGGTGCCTTGCGGCGGACATTGTGATCCGTCGTCTCATCGGGCTGCTGGCGCTCGCCTGGGTGTTCGGCTTCGGGCTGTTCATGCTGACGCTGCCCAAGCCCGCTGACGATCGCACGACCGATGCGATCGTGGTGATGACCGGCGGTCCGGGCCGGATCGACCGTGGTCTCGCGCTGCTGGAGCGCCACGCCGCGCAGCGCTTGCTGGTCAGCGGCGTCGCCCCCGAAGTGCGCGCGCACGAACTGGCCGTGAAATATCACCGGCCGGCGTCGCTCTTCGCTTGCTGCGTCGATCTCGGCCATCAGGCGATCGACACGCGCTCCAATGCCGATGAGACCGCCGACTGGGTTCGCGCGCATCATTATCGCACGGTGCGGCTGGTGACGTCAGACTGGCATCTCGCGCGCGCGAAACTCGAACTGGTTGCCGAACTCGGCAACGACGCCGAGGTGATCGGCGATGGCGTGGCGAGCAACCCGCGGCCAATCCTGCTCCTCGCCGAATATAACAAGCTGCTGATTCGCTGGATCGCGCTCAAACTGGATGTCGGGGCATGAACTGGCTGCGGACCTGGCTGTTCAAGATCATATTCTACGGTGTGTCGACGCCAATCGTGCTGTGCGCGCCGATCGCGGCGCTGTTCGGCCGGCCGGCGCTGATCGGTTATTCGCTCGCCTGGGCGCGTTTCCATCGCTGGACGGCGGTCAACATCATGGGCGTGCGCAGCCGGATCGAGGGCGAGCGTCCGCGCCCGGCGCTCTACGCCGCCAAACACCAGGCGATGTACGAAACGATCGAACTCGCCTTGCTGCTCGATGCGCCGGCGATCGTGATGAAACAGGAGCTGGCGCGGATCCCGGTCTGGGGTTGGGTCGCGCGACGTTATGGCGTCATCGTCATCGATCGCGCCGGTTCCGCGACGGCGTTGCGCCAGATCATGCGCGAGGGAAAGGCAGCCCTGGCTGCCGGCCGCTCGATCCTGATCTTTCCCGAGGGGACGCGCGTCGCCCCCGGCCAGCAGCCGCCTTTGCTCTCGGGATTCGCCGGGCTTTACCGCGCGCTCAAGCTGCCGGTGATTCCCGTCGCGCTCGACAGCGGCCGGTTGTGGCCGCGCCACGGCATCGGCCGGCCGGGCATCGTCACCTTTCGCTTCTGTGAGCCAATCGCGCCCGGCATGCCGCGCACCGAGGTCGAGGCGATCGTCCATCGCGTGATGAATCAACTCGACGTACCCGCCGCCGAATAATCGCTATTCGTGGCTGCGCCCGAAATCGGGCGCCGGGTCGTCCTGGCCCTCGTCGATGACGCCGCGACGGATCGCACGCGTCTTGGTGAACAGGTCGAACAATTCGTCGCCCTTGCCCCAGCGGATCGCGCGTTGCAGCGCCGACAGGTCTTCCGAAAAGCGTTGCAGCATGTCGAGCACCGCTTCGCGATTGGCGAGGAACACGTCGCGCCACATCGTCGGGTCCGACGCGGCGATGCGCGTGAAGTCGCGAAAGCCGCCGGCGGAGTATTTGATCACCTCGCTGCGCGTCACCTCCTCCATGTCGGACGCGGTCCCGACGATGGTATAGGCGATGAGGTGCGGGAGATGGCTGGTGATCGCGAGCACGCGGTCATGGTGGTCGGGCGCCATCGTCTCGACTTCGGCGCCGAGCCGCTGCCAGAATTCGGCGACGCGCGCGATGGCGAGCGGGTCGGTGTCCTCGCCTGGCGTCAGGATGCACCAGCGGCCGTGGAACAGCGTGGCAAAGCCTGCCTCGGGCCCGCTCCGCTCGGTGCCCGCGACGGGATGCGCCGGGACGATCGTCGCGCCCGGCAACGCCTCGCCGAGCGCGCGTGCGACCTCGGCCTTGCACGATCCGACATCGCTGACGATCGCGTCGGCAGGCAGGTCGGCGGCAAAGGTTGCCGCGGCCTCGCCCATCGCACCGACCGGGACGCACAGAATGACGAGATCGGCATCGATCACCGCCGTACCGGCGGTGTCGGCGATGTCGTCGAACAGCTGCAGCGCATCGGCGGTGGCGCGTACCTCGGGGTCGGCGTCATAGCCGGTCAGCCGTACCGTCGGCATGTGCACGCGCACCGCGCGCGCGATCGACGAGCCGATCAGGCCGATTCCGATGATCGTGACGCGCGCGAAAGGTAACATGGCGCGGCGCATGGCGGATGGCCGCGCGCAAGGCAAGCTGGCGCCGAGTCGCGATTCTGCTAGCAAGCCGCAAAAGGGAGGCTCGATGCGGGGTAGTGAGGCGATCTGGCGCGCGCTCGAGGAAGCGCGGCGGCTCAATCTGGCCGCGACGGGCGCCGCGCCGCCGGTCGCGGGCGGTGGCGGGTTGTCGCGGCGCGCGCTGTTGCTGGCGCTCGGTGCTGCGGGGGTCGGGGCGATGCTGCCCCGCCAACTCCACGCCGCGCCGATCGCACCCGGCCCGGTGGCGATCATCGGCGGCGGGATCGCCGGTCTGAGCGCGCTGTGGCACCTGACGCAAGCCGGGATCGACGCGCACCTCTACGACGCGCGCGCACGGTTCGGCGGGCGGATGTACACCGCACGTACCAAGGGTACGCCATCGATCGAGATCGGCGGACAGCTGGTCAACACCGACCATGAAGACATGCACGTGCTGGCCCGCGAGTTCGGCGTCGCGCTGATCGACCGCAAGGGCGCACCGCATCGCACGATGATCCTCGCCGGCGGCAAGGAAATCCCCGAGGCGCGCCTCGCCGTCGCGTTGCGCGGTATCGCCGGGCAGATCGACGCTGATTCGGTGCGGCTCGATCAGGACTATGCGCGCGTTTCGGCCGAGCTCGATCAGCTGTCCTTCACCTCCTATCTCGACAAGCATGCCGGTCTGATGCCCGAGCCATGGGTGCGGGGGTTGATGGAGATGACGGCGCGCACCGAATATGGCTGCGAACCGGCCGAGGCGTCGGCGATCGAACTGGTCTTCAACCTGCCGACGATCGCCGGGCGGCGGATCGATGTGCTCAGTCGCAGCGACGAGCGTTATCTCCTCGCCGGCGGCAGCACCACGCTTATCGATGCCATGGCGTCACGCCTTGCCAACCGGCTGACAAACAACAAGCATGTCACGCGGGTCGACCCGCTGGGTGCGGGGGTAAAGCTGTTCTTCGCCGACGGGTCGAGCGTCCAGGCCTCGGCGGTGATCGTCACCACCCCGGCGTCGATCACGCGCAAGATCGATTTCCGCATCCCGTTGCCGCCGCTGTGGCGCCGCTTCATCGCCGAGGTCGGGCTGGGCCGGAACGCCAAGATCCAGGCGGTGATGGCGACGCGGCCATGGGAAAAGCCGATCGGGCGCGGCGGCGAAATCTGGCAGACCGCCAGCAAGGCCGGCGTTGCGCTGGGCTGGGACGGCGGGGTGCGGCCCGCGACCGGCCCGGGCAGCGTATGGACCTGGTTTCTTGGCGGCGACGAGGTCGCCGCAGCCGATAACGCCGATCCTCATGCGCTGGCGACGAAGTTTGCGGCGCAGGCCGAACGCGGCGTGCCCGGTATGACTGCCGCCACGACCGCGCTCGCGCGCCGCACCAACTGGCACCGTGATCCGCTGGCGATGGGCGCCTATGTCAATTTCCGCCCCGGTCAGCTGACCCGCTTCGGTCGGCTGATCTGGAAAGAGACCGATGGCGCCGCCTCTGCGCCGCCCTCGGCCGCCCCGGTCTATTTCGCCGGTGAGCATCTGTCTGATGCCTATCCCGGCTATATGAATGGCGGGGCGCAGACCGGGCGGCTCGCGGCGCGCGCGATCATCGCGTCACGCGCGCATGCCCGGCGCTTGAGTTGATGCCGGGGGCAGCCTAACCGCGTGAGCATGACGCAGGACACGCGCTTCGGCCTTGGCCGCCACGTCACGCTGCCGGGGCCGTTGCGCCTCGACGGCGGCGTACTGCTGTCGCCGGTCGACATCGCCTACGAGACCTATGGCACGCTTGCCGCCGACGGCAGCAACGCGATCCTGATCTGCCACGCGCTGACGCTCGACCAGCATGTCGCCAGCGACCATCCAGTGACCGGCAAGCCCGGTTGGTGGACGCGGATGGTCGGCGCGGGCAAGCCGATCGACCCCGCGCGTCACTTCATCGTCTGCGCCAATGTGCTGGGCAGTTGCATGGGCTCGTCGGGGCCGGCGACGATCAACCCTGCTACCGGCCAGCCTTGGGGCATGAGCTTTCCGGTCATCACCATCCGCGACATGGTGCGCGCACAGGCGATGCTGCTCGATCACCTCGGGGTCGCCCGACTGATGGCGGTCGTCGGCGGCTCGATGGGCGGCATGCAGGCGCTGAGCTGGGCGGCGACCTTTCCCGATCGTGTCGGCGCCGCGCTGGTGATCGCCTCGGCGGCGCGGCACACCGCGCAGAACATCGCCTTTCACGAGGTCGGGCGCCAGGCGATCATGGCCGACCCGAAATGGCGCGGCGGCGATTATTATGCCGCCGGGGACCCGCCCGCCGCCGGACTGGCGGTGGCGCGCATGGCGGCGCACATCACCTATCTCTCCGAGGCCGGGCTGACCGAGAAATTCGGCCGCCGACTGCAGGCGCGCGAGGCGAAGAGTTTCGGCTTCGACGCCGATTTCCAGATCGAAAGTTATCTGCGTCACCAGGGCATCGCCTTTGTCGATCGCTTCGACGCCAACTCCTATTTGTACATCACCCGCGCGATGGATTATTTCGACCTTGCCGAGGAGCATGGCGGGCACCTCGCCCATGCCTTCAAGGCATCGCGCGCGCGCTTCTGCCTGATCAGCTTCGACACCGACTGGCTTTATCCGACCGCTGAATCGCGCAGCATTGTCCACGCGCTCAACGCCGCCGGCGCCCCGGTGAGCTTCGTCGAACTTTCCAGCCCGTTCGGCCATGATGCCTTTCTGCTCGACGTGCCCGAGCTTAATCGCGTCGCCGACGGTTTCCTGAGGGCCGTGGCATGATCGAATTGAGCGACGACCAGGCGCTGCTGCAGGTCGACCGGATTCATGCCTGGCTGGCATCGAGCTACTGGTCGCCGGGCATTGCGCGTGACCTTGTCGAGCGCGCCATCGCGGGCTCGCATTGCCTTGGCGCCTATGCCGATGGCGTCCAGATCGGTTTCGCGCGCATGATCACCGATCACGCCACCTTCGCCTGGCTCGCCGACGTGTGGATCGAGGAAGAAGTGCGCGGGCAGGGGTTGGGCCGGCGTATGGTGCATTGGTTTCTCGACCATCCCGATTTCGCCGGCATCCGCCGCACCGCACTGGTCACGCGCGATGCGCACGGCGTCTACGCCGCGCTCGGTTTCCACGCGCCGCTGCGGCCCGATCGCTTTATGGAACGTCTCGCGCCAGAATTCGCGTACTTGCTCGGGCAGCCGGCATGAATCTGCGCCCCGATCTTGCGATTATCGCCGATAATGTCGCGCCCGGCGCGCGCGTGCTCGATGTCGGGTGCGGTGACGGCGCGTTGATGGCGGCGCTGCGCGACAAGCGACAGGTCGATGCGCGGGGTCTGGAAATCGATCCGCGCAATGTTGCCGCGGCGGTGTCGCGCGGCCTTTCGGTCATCCAGGGTGACGCGGATTCGGATCTTGCCGGTTATCCGGACGCCAGCTTCGACTATGCCATTCTCAGTCAGACGCTCCAGACGACGCGCGCGCCCGACATGGTGCTCGAGCAATTGCTGCGAATCGGCCAGCGCGCCTTCGTGTCCTTTCCCAATTTCGCGCATTGGCGCGTGCGCCTGTCGTTGCTGTGGGGCGGGCGCATGCCGGTCACGCGGCTGCTGCCGGTCGCCTGGTACGCCACGCCCAATATTCATCATGTGACGATCGACGATTTCCGCGCGCTGGTGCGCGAACGCGATATCGCGGTCGAGGGCGAATGGTTCCTGTCGGGCGACAAGCGCACCACCTCGGCGGGCGCCAATCTGTTCGCCGAACATGCGATATTTCTGCTGCGACGGAACAATTGATTTCGATCAACATTCTAGTGCGACCATGGGAAAGACAGCCATCATCGTCGAAGACGAGATCTTCGTCGCGCTCGATCTCGAGCGTATCCTGGTCGAGGCTGGCTACAGCGTCGTCGGCATTGCCGCCGATCGCCTGACGGCGTGTGATATCGGGCGCGATTGCGATTTCGCCTTCATCGACGTCAATCTGCGCGACGGGCCGACGGGTCCAGCCATCGCAGATTTGCTCGCGCGTGAGCATGACGTGAAGGTTGTCTTCGTAACCGCCAATCCGTCGCAGATCGCCGACGACGCCCAGGCGCTCGGTTATGTCCGCAAACCGTTCAGCGAGGCGGCGATCACCGCCGCCGCCGCGATCGCCAGTGGCGGCACGCCGCTGCCCGAGGCGGCCAGCCAGGTCGTCCTGTTCAGCGATTTGCGCGCCTAGCGCGTAAATGCCGTTCGCGGCACCCGGATCGTTACATCGAGTCCTTCGGGCCGCCACTCACGCTGCACGTTGCCACCGAGTTGGCGCACCGCGCTGAGTTCGATGAGTTGCGTGCCAAAGCCGGATGCATTCTCCGGCTGCTTGACGGTAGGACCGCCGCGTTCGCGCCAACGCAGCAGCCGCATGTCGCCGTCCTGCTCGCTCGTCACGGAAACACGGCCGTCCGGTACAGACAGCGCGCCATATTTGGTCGCGTTGGTCGCCAGCTCGTGGAACAGCAGCGCCAGTGGCGTCGCCGAACGGTCGTCGATTGCGACATCCTCGCCCTCGACCACCAGCCGTGTCGAGCCGGCTTCCTGATAGGGCGCGAATAACTCGGCGAGCAGGCCCGCGAGGCTGTCCTGCCGGGCGGCAGGCTGGGAGTTGGCGCTGTGCGGGCGGACGAAGTCATGCGCCCGCCCCAGCGCGGTAATCCGATCGCGCAGGTCGCTGGCGATGCCGGCGAATTCGGGTCGACCGCGCGCGCTGAACGCGACCAGTCCCGCGATCACCGAGAAGATGTTCTTGATCCGGTGACTCAGCTCCTGGCTGATCACCTCGCGCTCCTCGAGCGCGAGCTTTTGCTCATGGATGTCGGTGCAGGTTCCGAACCAGCGAGTGATCGCGCCGTTGCCGTCGCGGATCGGCAGTGCCCGGCCCAGCACCCAGCGATAGGCTCCGTCGGCGTGGCGCAGGCGATATTCGATCTGATAAGGCTCGCCGGTCGTCAGCGAATGACGCCACACCGTCCAGGCGCGCTCCTGGTCCTCGGGGTGGAACATGCCGCTCCACCCCTCGCCATCGGTTGAGCCATCGGGCACGCCGGTAAACTCGTACCAGCGCGCATTATAATAATCATGATAACCGTCGGGCAGCGTCGACCACACCATCTGCGGCATGGTGTCGGCGAGCGTACGGAAGCGGTTCTCGCTGTCGCTGAGCGCGCGCTTCGCGTCACGCTCGGCGTGGCGCCACAGCATCGCATCGCGCGAATCGCGCAGCCTTGCCATCACATTGGCGGCCAGCACCGCCAGCCCGTCGCGCTGCAGCGCCGTAAGCCCGCCCGGCCGCGCCACGGTGTCGATCACACACAGGGCGCCGAGCGGCACCCCGTCCTCATTGACCAGCGGCGCCCCGGCATAGAAGCGAATCCGCGGATCGCCTGAAACCAGCGGATTGTCGGCAAAGCGCGGATCGAGCGTCGCGTCGCGCACTTCCATGATCGCATCGCCGAGCATCGCATGCGCGCAGAAGGAGGTTTCACGCGGCGTTTCGGTCGCGTCGAACCCGGTGCGCGCGATGAAGGTCTGGCGATATTCCTCCACCAGGCTGATCAGCGCCGTCGGCGCGTCGCACAGCGCAGCGGTAAAGTCGGTGATGGCACGCAGTTCATGCGTGTCGCGCAGTGCCGCGAGATCATAGCTCGCTAGCACCGCGTTGCGCGCGGCCTCGTCGATCTGCCAGCCGCTCGCGGCCTGGGGGTACGCATCACTCATCGATGAGGGCGGCCCTAGAAGGGCACGTCGTCGTCCAGATCGTCGGCGAAGCCGCCACCGCCCTGGTTGAAGCCACCGCCGCGACTCGCGCCGCCGCCCGCCGCGCCACCCGAGCGGCCACCGCCAAAGCCGCCACCGCCGCCGCCGCCACCGAAATCGTCATTGCCGCCGAAATCGTCGCGCGGGCCGGCGTTACCGCCGCCGCTGCCCCCGCCGCCGGGTGCGCCGTCAAGCATCGTCAGCACGCTGTTGAAGCCCTGCAGCACGATCTCGGTCGAATATTTGTCCTGGCCCTGCGCGTCCTGCCATTTGCGGGTCTGCAACGCGCCCTCGATATAGACCTTGCTGCCCTTGCGCAGATATTTCTCGGCGACGTTGGCGAGACCTTCGTTGAAGATCGCGACCGAATGCCACTCGGTCTTTTCCTTGCGCTCGCCGGTGTTGCGGTCTTTCCAGCTCTCCGACGTCGCGATGCGCAGATTGACCACCTTGCCGCCATTCTGGAATGCGCGGCTTTCCGGGTCGCGCCCGAGATTGCCGACCAGAATGACCTTGTTGACGCTACCCGCCATAAACTTCTCCATCGCCCCCGTCAGAGGCCGACGGCAACCGCCAGCCAATATGTGATACCGGCCATGATGTAGGCGGCGGCGAACAAATAGCCAACCATGAAGGCGGGCCATTTCCATCCATTGGTTTCGCGCCGCGTAACGGCGATGGTGGAGATGCATTGCGGCGCGAACACGAACCACATCAGGAACGCCAATGCGGTGGGAAGGCTCCAGCGGCCGCGCAGATTCTCCGCCAGCTTGCCCTTGCCCGCCTGGTCCTCGGGATTGTCGATCGCATAGACCGTCGCCATCGCGCCGACCGCCGCCTCGCGCGCGGCCATCGCCGGCAACAGCGAGAGCGCGATGTCGTGGTTGAAGCCGATCGGTTTGACCAGCACCTCGATCCCCGAGGCGATGTGTCCCGCGATCGAGACTTCGCTCTGGCGCTGGCCGGGCTGCGCCACCGGGTAGCTCGACAGCACCCAGAGCAATGCGACTGTTACCGCGATCGTCGTGCCGGCTCGCTTGAGGAAGATGATCGCCCGGCTCCATAGCCCCAGCGCGACGTCGCCGAGCCGCGGCCATTGATATTTGGGCATCTCCATCATGAAGCCCGATGACGGCCCCTTGGTGACGGTGTTGCGCAGCACCAACGCGGCGACGAATGCTGCGACGATGCCGAGCACATAGAGCGCGAACATCACCAGCCCCTGCAGCCCGATGAATGGCAGGATTCGCCGGTTCGGGATCAGCGCGCCGATGATCAGCGTGTAGACCGGTAGCCGCGCCGAACAGGTCATCAACGGCGCGATCAGGATCGTCGTCAGCCGGTCCTTCTCGTCGTCGATCGTCCGCGTCGCCATGATTCCCGGCACCGCGCAGGCAAAGGACGACAGCAAGGGGATGAAGGCGCGTCCCGACAGGCCGACCTCAGCCATCAGGCGGTCCATCAGGAAGGCGGCGCGGACCATATAGCCCGACGCTTCGAGCACGAGGATGAAGGAGAACAGGATCAGGATCTGCGGCAGGAACACGATCACCGCGCCGACGCCAGCGATCACGCCGTCGCTGAGGAACGAGCGCACGAACCCGGCGGGCATCGCCCCGTTCAGCCAATTCTGCAGCAACGCGAACATGCTGGTGATCCCGTCCATCGGCGCCTGGCTCCAGCTGAACACCGCCTGGAACATGACGAACAGGATCGTCAGCAGCAGGATCGGTCCGCTGATCGGATGGAGCAACACCGCGTCGAGCAGATGCGTCCAGCGCCGTGCCGGGGTCTCGGATATCGTCGCGGCGGCCGACAGGGCGCGCGCCTGGCGCTGCAAGGCGACGATATCGTCGTCGATATGGCCGGTGCTGGCGCGCAGCCGGATCGGTCCGCCGTCGACCAGGCCGGAAAGCCGCAGCTTGAGCTCTTCGAGGCCGCGCCGCCGCACCGCGACGGTCGGGATCACCGGCACGCCGAGTTCGCGCTCGAGGATGGCGGGATCGAGCTTGAGCCCGTCGCGCTCGGCGAGATCGATCATGTTGAGCGCGACGACCACCGGCAGGCCGAGCGCGATCAGTTGCAGCGTGAAGCGCAGATGATTGTCGAGATTGGCCGCGTCGACCACGACGATCAACGCATCCGGCAGGCGCTCGCCGTCCTGCGTGCCCGTCACCACGTCGCGCGTCACGCGTTCGTCGGGGCTCGACGGGTCGAGGCTATAGGCGCCCGGCAAATCGACCAGATCGACCGCGCGGCCATCGGCCAGCACGAGTCGCCCCGAATGCCGCTCGACCGTGACGCCGGGATAATTGCCGACCTTCTGCCGCGCGCCGGTCAGCGCGTTGAACAACGCGCTCTTGCCGGCATTGGGATTGCCGACCAGCGCGACCAGCGGGGTGCCGGTCACCTATCCGGCGATCGGCGAAACATGGATCGAACCGGCCACCGCACGACGCAGCGCCACCGTCATGCGACCGATGCGACAGGCGATCGGCCCGGTGCCGAACGAAGCGCGATGCAGCACCTCGATACCGACCCCTTCATCGACTCCCAGTTCGCGCAACCGCCGCGCCTCGGGCAGCGTCAGCGCCGCCCAGTCGATCCCAGCGACGGTCGCGCACTGATGGCGCGGCAGCGAGTCGAGACGGATCGGCGGCTTCATGCGGACGATCTAGCGATACTGCGATTAATTATCAATAACGACGTAAGGCGGGATTATACTGCGGGGTAGCGCAAGCGGCCGATGAAGCGCGACAAGCTGGGTCGGTGCGTCGCGCGCCCCAGCAGCCTGGCCTTGGTCTTCTCGAAGCGCATGATCCCCTCGATCCGGCGCGCAAGGAAGGCGCGCGTGTCCGCATTGCCCTCGCTGTCGTCATCGACCAGCACCGTCGCGGTCGCCGCATAGACGCCGGCAAGGATGGTCCGCTTGGTGTAATGATTATAGTCGGTCGCGGTGTCGCCGGCTGCGCGCCACATCAGATCGGCGGCACGCCAGCCGAGCTTTGCGGCGTGGACCAGATGCCCCGGCATAGCGAGAATCGCCATCGCGCGCCGCAAGGATTCGCGTTGCGGCGCCAGCATCACGAGGCGAGCCTCGACCAATGCCGTGATCTTCTCGCGGATCTTCATCGTGGCGAGTCGTTCCGGCGGCAGGGCGGCCGTCATCGCGGAATCGATAGCGGCGAACCACGCGTCGATCCTGTCGATCGCGCCGCCGGGAAAGGCGAGCCGCGCGACATCGATATCGACGCCCTCGGCCTGAGCGGCGAGGGTCAGCGCGGCGTCGCTCCAGCCGTCGAACCCGGCATTGGCGGCGATTACAGGCGCCAGGGCGGCGCGGATTTCATCGAGCGTGGCGTCAGGTGGCAAGGTCATGACCCCTATCTAACCCCCTCGGGCGCAGCCGCAAGCTGATCGGGTTCCTTTGGCCCGTCGCGGACGAGGACCAATGCCACCGCGACCAGCACCGCCCCGACCAAATCGGGCAGGCCGAGCCGCTCGCCATAGACCAGCAGGCCGATCGCCGCCGCGACCACCGGCTGGATCAGCAGCGCGATGCCGACGACGAGTGGCGAGAAGCGGCCCAGCGCATAGATCATCAGTCCCTGACCGATCAGCTGGCTGACCAGCGCCAGTCCGAGCAGCGGGGTCCAGTCATGCGGCATTATACGTTCGCCGAGGGCGGTCGCGAACAGCAGCAGCGGCACGATGCTGGCGATGGTCGACAGCGCCAGCGCCGGAAATGGCGCCATCGTGTCCCGCGCGCGCGCCATGCACACGAAATAGACGGTGTAGAGCATCCCGGCGAGCAGGCAGAGCAGGTCTCCGGCGAGATGGCGCGGATCGAGTTCGTACGACCGGCCGATCAGCAAGGCGGCGCCCGCCAGCGCGAGCAGCAGCGCCATGCCCTGTGGTCGCGTCGGCCACGCCCGCGCCACGACAAAACCGTAGACCGGAAAGAACAGCGTGGCCGAATTGCCAAACAGGGTCGCGTTGGCGAGTGTGGTGCGCAGGATGCCGAGATGCCAGCTGCCAAGATCGGCGGCAAAGCACACCCCGCTGAAGGCCAGCATGATCCACAGCGACCGCCCCAGCCCGACCGGCCGCCATCCACCGCGCAGCGCCAGCACTGCCAGAACCGGCGCGGCGAGCGCGATCCGCCAGAAGCCCGAGGCGACGGGTCCGGTGTCCGCCAGCCTTACCAGCCACGGCCCGAAGGCGAGCGCGACATTGGCACCGATCAGCGCTGCGAATGCCCAGGGCGTCGCGCCGGTTGTTTCGGCAACAGTTTTTATTGTTGGCTTGGCGGGGTGCATGCCACCCCTTAACGGCCTATCTCAACGGCGTCAGGTAGCAAAAGGAAACGGACTTTCATGCCGAGTCTCTTCGACCCCATTCAGCTCGGCGCGATCGCCGCGCCCAACCGCATCCTCATGGCACCGCTGACGCGGGGCCGTGCGACACGAGATCATGTGCCGACGCCGGTGATGGCGGAATATTACGCCCAGCGCGCATCGGCCGGCCTGATAATCTCGGAAGCGACCGGCATCAGCCGACAAGGCCTCGGCTGGCCCTGCGCGCCGGGCTTGTGGAGCGAAGAACAGACCAATGCCTGGAAACCCGTCACCCATGCCGTGCACGATGCCGGCGGCCGCATCGTCGCGCAACTCTGGCATATGGGCCGCCAGGTTCACGCCTCGGTGACCGGCGAGCAACCAGTATCATCCTCCGCCACCGCCACGGCGGGCAAGGCGCACACCTATGAAGGGCGTCAGCCGTTCGAGACGGCACGCGCGCTCGGCCTCGACGAAATTCCCGGCTTGCTCGAAAGCTACGCCCGCGCGACCGAAAACGCGCTCGCCGCCGGTTTCGACGGTGTGCAGATCCACGCCGCCAATGGCTATCTGATCGACCAGTTCCTGCGCGACAACGCCAATTTCCGTAGCGATGCCTATGGCGGCTCGGTCGAAAACCGCACCCGCCTGCTGCGCGAGGTCGCGACCCGCGTCGCGTCGGTCGCCGGTGCGGATCGCACCTCGGTGCGCCTGTCGCCCAATGGCGATTCGCAGGGTGTCGACGACAGTGATCCGGTGCATCTGTTCGTGCCGGCGGCCAAGCTGCTGTCGGATATCGGCATCGGCTTTCTCGAGCTGCGCGAACCCGGCCCCGAAGGCACCTTCGGCCGCACCGACGTGCCGCGCCTGTCACCCGAGATCCGCAAGGCCTTCACCGGCCCGCTGGTGCTCAATTCGGATTATTTCACCGTCGCCGCGGCGCAGGAGCGGATCGATGCCGGCGTCGCCGACGCGATCAGCTTCGGTCGCAGCTTCCTCGCCAATCCCGATCTGCCCGCCCGCCTCGCCGCCGGCGCGCCGCTCAACGAGGGCAATATGGCGACCTGGTACAGCCAGGGGCCCGAGGGTTATGTCGATTATCCCGCACTGGAAACGGCGGCGGCCTGATCGACCGGCACCGCGCCGTCATGCCCGGTCGGCATGGCGGCGCGATTGCTTGTTAGTCGAGCGGTACGAAGCGCACCGGCAAGCCGTCCCGCGGGCGGGGAATCGGGAAATATTGCCACGCCTCGCCGGCGCCCACTGCTGGTTCGATGCGGTAACGCGACAGCAGATGCGCGAGCAGGATCCGCACCTGCATCGTCGCGAAGTGCAGTCCCAGGCACATATGCGCGCCGCCGCCGAACGGCACCCAGGCATATTTGTGCCGACCGCGCGAATTCTCCGGCGTGAAGCGCATGGGGTCGAAGCGCGTCGGGTCGCTCCAATGCTCGGGCATGTAGTGGGTATAGCCGACATTGAGCCCGACAAAGCTGCCGGCGGGAATGTCGTAGCCGCCGAAATGGAAGTCCTTCAGCGCGCGGCGCGGCAATGACGGCACCGGCGGCACCATGCGCAGCGCTTCCTTGAAGGCATAGTCCGCCAACACAAGCTTATCGAGATCGGCATAGGCGACGCCGTGCACCGGATCCATGCCGACCGCGGCGATCTCGGCGCGCAGCTTGTCCTGCCATTCGGGGTTGCGACCGAGCAGCATGATCAGGCTGGTCGCCGACGAGGTGATGGTGTCGTGCGCCGCCATCATCAGGAAGTTCATGTGATCGGCGATCGCCTGGTCGCTGAGCGGCGCGCCCTGGTCGTCGGTAACGCGGCAGAATTGCGAGAAGAAATCCATCCCGCCGACATGGTTCGAGCCGCTGCGGCGCGCGGGAATCTCGCGCCGGAAATAATCGATCAGATAGGCGCGGGCTTTCACGCCCTTGCGCATCTGCGTGCCCGGCAGCGGCGCGCGGATCGGCGAGACCGAGGCCTGCACCTCGTCGACGAACGCCTGGTTGATGCGGTCGGCCTGGTCGCCGAGTTCGACACCGAGAAAACTCGTCGCCGCCAGGTCGAGGCTCAGCTTCTTGATCGCGTCGTAGAAGCGCAGTTCCTTGTTGGCCCAGCCGGCGACCTGCGCGGCGATGCCGGCATTCAGCTCGGTGGCATAATGGCGCATCGGCTCGGGTTTGAACGCCACCGACAACAGCCGCCGGTCGGCGCGGTGATGGTCGAAATCCATCAGCATCAGCCCGCGCGGAAACAGCAGGTTGAGCATCGGGCCCCAGCCCTGCTCCGACGAGAAGATCTTGTCGCGGTCGAACAGCACCAGTTCGTTGGCGTCGGGGCCGATCAGCATCACGGTGCGCCCGCCAAAGGCGTTGTTGCGGTAGATCGAGCCATAGGTCGCCACCATCCGCCGCCCGAAGGTCGCCGGGTCCTTGAGCATCTTCAAGGTGTTGCCGAAGAACGGGATGCCGTCCTCGCCCGGCAGCTTGTCGAGCGCGGCGCGCGGCAGCCGCGGCAACCAGTGCGGATTCGCCTTGAACGTATGTGCCAGCGCCATGCTCAACTCCCTTACTGACATCAGTATAAGTAAGCGATCGGCGGAGCAAGCGTCAGTCGGGCGGAAGCTGCGCGAACCCGTCGATCCAGCGCGTCACGGCGGCGGTGAGGGTCTTGCCCGTCGTCGCGCCGAGCGCACCGAGGATCAGGATCATCGGCACGCCGACGACGAAAAAACCGATCAGCACAGCCAGCGCGACCGCCAGTACGCCAAGCAGGCCGCCGCCGAGCCGCCTCACGCCGGCAGGGCCGAGCGCAAAGGCGCGCGGTCCCTTGGCATCGTACCAGCGCGCCGTGACCCAGAAGGGCCGCCCGTCGGGGTCGACCGCGCCGATGGTGGCGAGG
Organism: Parasphingomonas halimpatiens; assembly: GCF_036663795.1. NCBI lineage: Bacteria > Pseudomonadati > Pseudomonadota > Alphaproteobacteria > Sphingomonadales > Sphingomonadaceae > Parasphingomonas > Parasphingomonas halimpatiens. The sequence goes on along the minus strand of NZ_JAXOJP010000005.1, from coordinate 130,626 downwards.
GTTACGAGCCGCTGAAGCAAACCATCGGGCGCGGACGGCATCGTGCCGGCCGGCGCGCGGCCCGTTGGGGCAAGTGGCGGGCGCGAGGTCGTCGGGGCATCGCTGACCGGCGAAGCGCCGTCCTTCGCCCAATTGTCGATCACGATCAGCCGCCCGCCGCGCTCGATCACGCGATAGCGCGATGGTGGCGGGCGCATCTCGTCCATGGCGTCAGCCGAAGCGCGCCTTCAGGTCGAGCATCGTCAGCGCGGCCTTGGCCGCCTCGCCGCCCTTGTCCTTCTCTGTCTTGCGCGCGCGCGTCAGCGCCTGCGCCTCATTCTCGGTGGTGAGGATGCCGTTGCCGATCGCCAGCCCGTCCATCGACAGCGCCATCAGCCCGCGCGCGCTCTCGCCCGCGACGATCTCGAAATGATAGGTCTCGCCGCGGATAACCACGCCCAGCGCGACATAACCGTGATAGCGGCCGCTCTCCGCCGCCAGCGCGATCGCGCCGGGCACTTCCAGCGCCCCCGGTACCGTGATCGTCTCGTGACTGTGCCCGGCATCCTCGATCGCGCTGCGCGCGCCGTCGAGCAACAGGTCGTTGAGATGGTCGTAGAAGCGCGCCTCGACGATCAGGATTTTGGCCATTATTCGCCTCCGGTACCGGGGATGGCGCGCTCGCCGACGATCGACAGGCCGTAACCTTCGAGGCCGACCAACGTGTGGTGGGTGTTGGTCAGCAGCACCATGTCCTGCACGCCGAGTTCGGCGAGGATCTGTGCACCGACGCCGTAATCGCGCAATTCCTCGACCTCGGGCGCGCCGGCGGTCTTGCCTTCGGCGCGCAGCTTGATGAAGCGCGACACCGAATCCTTCATCGGCCGGTTGATCACGACGATCACGCCTGTGCCTTCCTCGGCGATCAGCTCCATCGAGCGCGACAGCAGCCCGGCACGCTCCGATTCCTCACCGAACGCATCGACGAAGAACGATAGCGTATGCATCCGCACCAGCGTCGGCGTCTCCGGGTCGATCCGGCCCTTGACCAGTGCGATCTGCTCGTCACCCGTCGCCTTGTTATAGAAGGTCATCGCCTTCCAGTCGCCGCCCCACTTGCTGTGAAACGCCATTTCGGCGCGCTTCTCGACGAGATGATCGTAGCGCCGGCGATAGGCGATCAGGTCGCGGATCGTGCCGATCTTGAGATTGTGGAACTGCGCGAAGGTGACGAGGTCGTCGAGCCGGCTCATCGAGCCGTCCTCGTTCATGATCTCGCAGATCACGCCCGACGGGTTGAGCCCGGCCAGCCGCGCGACGTCGACCGCCGCCTCGGTGTGGCCGGCGCGCACCAGCACGCCGCCATCGCGCGCGACCAGCGGGAAGACATGGCCGGGCGTGACGATCTCGTCGCGGCTCTTCGACGAATCGATCGCCACCGCCACGGTACGCGCACGGTCGGCAGCGGAAATGCCCGTGGTCACGCCATCGCGTGCCTCGATCGAGGTGGTGAAGGCGGTTTCGTGCCGCGTGCCGTTGTGGCGGCTCATCAGGTCGAGCCCGAGTTCGTCGACGCGCCGCTTGGTCAGCGCGAGGCAGATCAGTCCGCGGCCGAACTTGGCCATGAAGTTGATCTTCTCGGGCGTCGCCATCTGTGCCGGGATGACGAGGTCGCCCTCATTTTCGCGGTCCTCGTCATCGACCAGGATGAACATCCGGCCGTTGCGTGCCTCGTCGATGATCTCTTCGGGGCTGGACAGGAAGCCGTGGCGCAGGCGCGACAGCTCAGCGGGCTTTGGCACGATAGGCCTCCATGCGTTGCAGGTAACGGGCGAGGACGTCGATCTCGATGTTTACCTCTTGGCCGGGGGCCAGCGCACCGAGTGTCGTCACCGCTTGGGTGTGGGGAATCAGATTGATCGCAAAATGCGTCGTGCCGTCGGGCTGGTCGACAACCTCGTTGAGGGTCAGCGAGACGCCGTCGATCGTCACCGATCCCTTGGGCGCGAGAAACGGCGCCAGCGCCGCGGGCACGGAAAAGCCGATCTTCTTCGAATCGCCCTCGGCGCACACGCCGACGACCGACCCGACGCCGTCGACATGGCCGGTCACGATATGCCCGCCCAGCTCGTCGCCCAGCTTCATCGCACGCTCGAGGTTGAGCCGCCGTCCCTGTGCCCACTGGTCGCGCGCGGTCCGCGCGATGCTTTCGCCCGACACGTCGACCGCAAACCAGCCCGGCGCGCCGGGCGCCGATTTGTCGACCACCGTCAGGCATACGCCCGAACAGGCAATCGATGCGCCGAGATCGACGCTTCCCATGTCGTAGTTGGTCTCGATCACGAGTCGCGTGTCGCCGCGCGCCTCAACCGAGGCAATCGTACCGATATCGCTGATGATGCCCGTGAACATGCCGCCTGGCCCTAACGCTCGCTTCGCCGGCGCTCGTAGACCTCGACTCGGTCGCTGCCAAGCGGGCGCGCATCCACGCATCGCCAGCGACCGTGCGCATCGGCGAGATCGGTCAGGCCGATGTCGGGCAAGGTCCGCCCGCCCCCGATCAGGATCGGCGCGCGGTAGAGCAGCAGCCGGTCGACCAGATCGGTGGCAAGGAACGCCGCCGCCGTCGCCGCGCCGCCCTCGACCAGCAGATGGTCGACGCCGTCGAGCGTCGCGATTTCGGCTGGCGCGCCGATCACCGTGATATCGGGTTCGGGCGCGCTGCCGGTGGACAGCAGCACGCGGCGCGGCGCCCGGTCTGCGAGGCCCGCCAGGCGTACGTCGAGGCGCGGCTGGTCCGCCACCCATGTCCCGCGACCGACCAGGATCGCCTCGTGCCGGCTGCGCTCGATATGCGCATGGGCGCGCGCTTCGGCGCCGGTGATCCACTTGCTCTGGCCCGATCCCATCGCCGCCGCGCCGTCGAGCGACAAAGCCAGCTTGAGCGTGACATGCGGCCGGCCGAGCGCGCGCCGCGTCAGGAAGCCGGCGATCGACCGTGCTGCCGCTTCGGCGCCGACACCGGTCTCGACCGCGATGCCGGCGGCGCGCAGGCGCGCGAAGCCGCTGCCGTCGGTGCGCGGATCGGGATCGCCGAGCGCGGCGACGACGCGCGCTACGCCTGCCGCGACCAGCAGGTCGGCGCAGGCTGGACCGCGCGGCGAGACATGCGCGCACGGCTCAAGCGAGACATAGGCAGTCGCGCCGCGCGACTTTTCGCCCGCTTGCGACAGCGCCATCGCTTCGGCATGCGGCCGGCCGCCCGGCTGGGTCCAGCCCCGCCCGACCACGCGCCCGCCCGCGACGATGATGCAGCCGACGCCGGGGTTGGGCGCGGTGCGGCCGCGGCAGCGCTCGGCCAGCGCCAGCGCCGCCGCCATCCAGCGCGCATCGGTACGAAGCGCGTCCTTGCTCAGCGCGCGACCGGCATCAGTCGAGCCCGACTGCCTTGAGCTGGTCTTCCATATGCTTGAAGGCGAGGCGGCGCTGCGCGTCGGCCTTGGCCTGCGCTTCGAGCGCGGCCTTTTCCTTGGGCAGGTCGAGCTTCTGTTGCGCGATGATCTCGGCGTTGGTGCGATCGGCGCGCCATTGCTCGACATAGACGATGTCGCGTTTGTACGGCGTGACGATCCGCGTATCGATCATGAAGGCGGTGAACATCGCCCAGGTCAGCGAGAAGGACAGCACAAGAAACACCACCTCGTGCCGCCGGCGCTGGCGCAAAAAGCCCCACAGGTCGGTAAAGGCCTTGATCGGCGAGACGCGGCGAAAGAAATTCATCGGCACCAAGATAGGCGTTGCCGCGCGCGGTTGCCAGAGCCCAGGTGCGGCCACCGCGCGCGACATGTCACCGTTCCTGGTTGAGCACGAAGCTGACGTTCATCGTCTTCCATGTCTCATAAGGCTCGCCGTCGCGCGTCGCCGGCTTGAAGCGCCATTTGGCCAGCGCCTGCCGCCGCGTCGCCTCCCAGAAGGAATCGCTCGCCGCGCTGACCTTCTCGATGTCCTTCACGCGCCCGTCGACGCCGATCAGCACCTTGACCGTGACGCGCCCGGCATTGCCGCCGCGGATCTCGTCGGCGGGATAAGCCGGCTGGAAGTTGCTGGCGTAGCGTGGATCGACAATCGGGCCGACCATCAGGGGTGCGGGCTTGGCCTTTTCCACGATTGTCCCGACAGTGCCTTCGGGCGGCCCGAAATCGACCGGCGTCGCCTTGGTGAACTCGACCTTGGGTTCAAGGTCCAGTTTAATCACAGGGTCGAGCGGCGGGACCACGACCTGGGTTTGCTGCGTCAATACCTTCTGCGCCTTGGGCGTCGGCTCTGGTTTGGGCTTTGGCTTTTCGAGCGGAATGTTGGTGCCCTCGAGGATCGTCGTGGTCTGTTTGACGATCTTCGGATTGAGGAACATCAGGCCGGACACAAAAAAGCCGGTCGTCAGCAGGGTCAGCCCGAGCGTGCTCGGTCGCAGGCGTGCCGGCGCGTGATAGCCCTCGGCGAAACGCATCGTTTGCATGGCAACTCTCCCATTCGGTGATTGGGTCAGCCGGCCGGCTCTGACGTCCGACTCGGTGCAATGTTACAACATCACCAATAAAAGGCAAGAGAGATAATATATCATCAGCCAATGAGCCGTTCGATCGCACGTTCGCGCCCGATCAGCGGCAGCAGGGCAGCCATGTCGGGGCCATGGTCGAGCCCGGTCAGCGCGCGGCGCAGCGGCAGGAACAGCGCCTTGCCGTTCCGCCCGGTCTCGGCCTTCAGCGCCGCCGTCAGCGCGTGCCACGGGTCGCTCGACCAGTCGATCGTCGCGGCAATGCGCGCCGCGCCAGCCAGATAGTCGCGGTCCTCCTCCGCTACGGGCAGGGTGATCGGCCCGGCGATGACCTGCCACCAGGTCGCGGCATCGGCGACGGTCGACAGATTGGGCCGCACCGCTTTCCATTCCGCTGCGCCCATCCCTTCGGGCAGGCGATCGGCCACGCGGTCGAAGTCGAGCCGGTGGATGATCTTGGCGTTGAGCGCGGCGAGTTCGGCCTCGTCGAACCGCGCTGGCGCGCGACCGAAGCGGCTGAAATCGAACCCCGTGACCAGCGTGGCGACATCGGCGATCGGCTCGACCGGGTCGCTGGTGCCGATGCGCGCGAGCAGCGCGCGCACCGCCTCGGGTTCGATCCCCACATCACGGAAATGGTCGACACCGAGCGAGCCGAGCCGCTTGGATAATTTGCCCTCGCTCCCGGTCAACAACGCCTCATGCGCAAAGGCCGGCGGCGTGACGCCAAGCGCGGCGAACATCTTGATCTGCAGCGCGGTGTTGGAGACATGGTCCTCGCCGCGCACGACATGGCTGACGCCCATATCGGCATCGTCGATCGCCGAGGGCAGCATGTAGAGCCATGACCCATCGACGCGGCGCACCACCGGATCGCTCATCGTCGCCGGGTCGAAACGCTGATGACCGCGAATCAGGTCGTCCCATTCGATTGCCGCGGCGTGCTCGAGCTTGAAGCGCCAATGCGGCTTGATCCCCTCCGCCTCCAGCGCGGCGCGGTCGCTATCCGAAAGCGCGAGCGCGGCACGATCATAAACCGGCGGCAGGCCGCGTCCCAGCGCCACCTTGCGCTTCAGGTCGAGTTCCTGCGCCGTCTCGTACGCCGGATAGACATGCCCCGCCGCGTGCAGTTCGGCGAAGCGCGCCTCGTATAGCGCAAAGCGCGCCGACTGGCGCTCCTCGCCATCGGGCACCAGCCCGAGCCAAGCGAGATCGGCGCGGATCGCATCGACGAAACGCTCGTCGCTGCGCGCAACGTCGGTATCGTCGATGCGCAGCACGAAACGCCCGCCATGCGCGCGCGCAAACAGCCAGTTGTGCAGCGCGGTGCGGATGTTGCCGACATGCAGCACGCCGGTCGGCGACGGCGCGAAACGGGTTACGATCGTCATCGCCGCGCTCTACGGCCCGCGCTTGCGGGCGGCAATGGCTGTTGCCGTTGCCAGTCACGGGACCGGACCCTAAGGGGAGCGGAAGCAATCAGGGACCGCTTCATGAAATTGATGACCGGCAATTCCAACCCGCCGTTGGCCAAGGCGATCTCCGACTATCTCGAGATCCCGTTGACAAAGGCGCTGGTGCGGCGCTTCGCGGACGAGGAAGTGTTCGTCGAAATCCTCGAAAATGTCCGTGGCGAGGATGTCTTCGTGCTCCAGTCGACCGGCTATCCGGCCAATGACAATCTCATGGAATTGCTGATCTGCATCGACGCGCTGAAGCGCGCCTCGGCCAAGCGCATCACTGCCGTCGTGCCCTATTTCGGCTATGCCCGGCAGGACCGCAAACCCGGCCCGCGCACGCCGATCTCGGCCAAGCTCGTCGCCAATCTGATCACCGTCGCCGGTGCCGACCGCGTCCTGTCGGTCGATCTCCATGCCGGGCAGATCCAGGGCTTCTTCGATATCCCGACCGACAATCTCTATGCCGCGCCGGTCATGTCGGCCGACATCGTCACGCGCTTCGGCGGGCGCAACATCATGATCGTCTCGCCCGACGTCGGCGGCGTGGTGCGCGCCCGCGCGCTGGCCAAGCGACTCGACAACGCCCCGCTGGCGATCGTCGACAAGCGCCGCGAGCGCGCCGGCGAATCCGAGGTGATGAACATCATTGGCGAGGTCGAGGGCCGCTTCTGCATCCTGATCGACGACATCGTCGATTCGGCCGGCACGCTGTGCAACGCCGCCGCCGCGCTCAAGGAGGCCGGCGCCGAGGGTGTCGTCGCCTATGTCAGCCATGGCGTGCTGTCGGGCGGCGCGGTCGCGCGGGTCGAGGGCTCGGCGCTCGAGGAACTGGTCATCACCGATTCGATCGGCGCGCTCGAGCCGGTCGCCGCCGCCTCGCGCATCCGCCATTTGACCATCGCGCCGCTGCTCGGCGAAGCGATCAAGCGCATCGCCGACGAGACCTCGGTGTCGAGCCTGTTCGACTAGAGCGTGCTGCGAACAGGTGGAATCCGGCTATTCGCTACCAAGCACGCGACCACAAAGAATCTAGAGCGAACTGCGTTTCCATCGAAATGCAGCTCGCTCTAGCCGACTCAGGCGCTCCAGCCGCCGTCGATATTGTAGCTCGACCCGGTGATGAAACCCGCCGACGGCGAGGCAAGGTAGGCGACCAGCCCGGCGACCTCGGCGGCGGTGCCATGACGTCTAATCGCCAGCGGTGAGCGGTTTTCCTCGGCATGCGGGCCGTCGGCGGGGTTGCGTTCGGTATCGATCGGCCCGGGCTGGACGAGGTTCACGGTGATGTCGCGCGGCCCGAGATCGCGCGCCAGCCCGCGCGTCATCCCGCCCAGCGCCGCCTTGCTCGCGGCGTACAGCGTCGCGCCCGCACCCGGCGCGCGGTCGGCGACGATGCTGCCGATCATGATGATGCGGCCACCCGCGACCATCTGTTCGGCGACGCGCTGGGCGGCAAGAAACGGTGCGCGGACATTGACCGCGAACTGCCGGTCAAAGGCATCCTCGGCATAACTGTCGAGACTGCCGGTGATCGCCAACCCGGCGACGGAGACCAGGATGTCGATCCGCCCGAGCCGCGCGATCGCCTCGTCGATGGCTGCGCGCAGCGCCGCCGGGTCGGCGACATCGGCCTGCAGCGCGAGCACCGCACCGCCTCGCCCATGGAGTTCGGTGGCGAGCTGCTGCGCCTCTTGCGCCCGGCTGCGATAGACGATCGCCAGCGCCGCGCCGTCGGCGACCATCCGCCGGCTTATCGCTGCGCCGATCCCGCGCGTCCCGCCGATCACCAGCGCGACCTTGCCCGTCAATGAAGTCATCTGAATCCCGCGGCCTAAATCAGCGCGTCCCATAGCAGCTTGCTGCCGACCGCGACCATCAGCACATAGATTGCGGTGTAGAAGCGTTCCGCCGGCACGCGTCGCACCAGCCACACGCCGGCCAGCGTCGATGCGATCGCCACCGGTATCAGCAGCGCCGAAATCGTCAGGTTGGCGCGGGTGAACTGGCCGAGCGCGATATAGGCCGGCACCTTGATCCAGTTGACCGCCGCGAAGAAGATCGCCGTCGTGCCGACCAGCACGTCGCGCGGCAGGCGGCGCGGCAATACCCAGAGCTGGAAGGGTGGCTGCCCGGCATGCGCGATCTGGCTGGTGAAACCCGACGCGATCCCGAACAGACTGCCGACCCAGCCCGGTGAGCGCGACACTTGGGGTACGCCGCCGCGCCGCTCGCCCCATAGCCGGTACAGCCCGAACAGGATCGACACCGCGCCGACCGCGCCGAGCACCGCGTCGGACGATACCGAGGCGGCGAAGAAATAGCCCAGCGCGATGCCCAGCACGGCCCCGGGCAGCATCCAGCCCAGCACATAACCGTCCCAGCTGCGCCGGAACGCCCATACCCCGACGACATCCTGCACGATCAGCACCGGCAGCAGAATCGCCGCCGCGCGCACCGGCGATATCGTCAGCGCGATCAGCGGCAGCGACAACGCGCCCATGCCGGCAAAGCCGCCCTTGGCGAGCCCGAGCATGATCACCGCGACGATTGCGGCGATCCAGAAGGCGGTCGAATCGATCAGCGCGCGGTCGTGTCGCCGCCGACCGGCGCGCGCACCCCGGCATGTCCGCGCCGCTTGAGTTCGGCCTTCAGCGCCTCGGGCTTGGGCGCCCACAGGAAACCGAAGCTGACATTGCCCTCGCGCGTTTCGACGACATGGTGCAGCCGGTGCGCCTGGATGATACGCTTCATATAGGGTGATCGTGGCAGATAGCGCGTCGCGACGCGGCGATGGACGATGACGTCATGAAAGCCGAAATAGATCGCGCCATAGGCGGCGATGCCGGCGCCGATCCAGGTATAGCCCGGCCACCAGCCAAGCTGCACCCCGCCGAGGATCAGCGTGATCGACGGCACTGCGAAGATTGCCGCATAAAGGTCGTTGAGCTCCCAATTGCCGGTGCGCGGGCGGTGGTGGCTCTCATGCAGGAACCAGCCGAACCCATGCATCATCCAGCGATGCGCGACATAGGCGAAGCCCTCCATCCCGATCACGGTGACGAGGAACAGGGCAAAACCGTTGAGCGGAGACATGCGCCCCATATAGGCCGCGCCGGGCAATAAGGGAGAGGGGTTTTGCGTATGTCATCCCCTCCCGCAACGGCGGTCGCGGACATATAAAGGGGCAATGCGCCGCTTCATCCCCCTCGCCGTCCTCGTCCTGCTCGCCGCCTGCTCGACCGCCGAAACCCTCACCCGGAACGGCCTCGTCAATGCCGGGATCGACCAGCGTACCGCCGGCTGTATGGCCAAGCGCATGGTCGACCGGCTGTCGCTGCTCCAGCTGCGTCGGATGGCCGGGCTGGGCAAGGCGGGCGACTCGCGCACCCTCGATCAGCTGCTCTACCGGCTGCGTTCGCTCCACGACCCGCAGATCGTCAGCGTCACCGCAACCTCGGCCGCTTTGTGCGTTGCCGGCCTTGCGGGCTGATCGCCTGGCCATGCCACCCCCTTCGCGGATGAGCGCGGGGGTGGATTCGCGGGGGAAGCTGTGCTTAGGACCGCGGCATCCCGATCCGCGAAAGGCATTTGGCGCCCCATGAACATTCACGAATATCAGGCCAAGGAATTGCTGGCCAAATTCGGCGTGCCCGTCCCTGCCGGTTTCGCCGCGATGAGCGTCGAGGAAGCCGTCGCCGCGTCGAAGCAGCTGCCCGGTCCGCTCTATGTCGTGAAGGCGCAGATCCACGCCGGTGGCCGCGGCAAGGGCAAGTTCAAGGAACTCGGCCCCGATGCCAAGGGGGGCGTCCGCCTCGCCCGCAGCGAGGATGAGGTCCGCGCCGCCGCTGCCGACATGCTCGGCAACACGCTCGTCACGGTGCAGACCGGTGAGCATGGCAAGCAGGTCAACCGCCTCTACGTCACCGACGGCGTCGACATCGCCAAGGAATTCTACCTCGCGCTGCTGGTCGATCGTGTTCACGGCCGTGTCGCGTTCGTCGTCTCGACCGAGGGCGGCATGGACATCGAAACCGTCGCGCACGATTCGCCGGAAAAGATCCAGACCTTCGACGTCGACCCCGCGACCGGCTTCATGCCGCATCACGGCCGCGCCGTCGCCAACGCGCTCGGCCTCAAGGGCGATCTCGCCAAGCAGGCCGCCAATGTCGCGTCGAAATTGTACGACGCGTTCATCGGCACCGACGCCGCGCAGATCGAGATCAACCCGCTCGCCGTGACGGATGACGGCAAGCTGCTGGTGCTCGACGCCAAGGTCGGCTTCGATACCAACGCGCTGTTCCGGCACAAGGACCTGATGGAACTGCGCGACGAGACCGAGGAGGATCCGTCCGAGCTCGAAGCGTCGAAATACGACCTCGCCTATATCAAGCTCGACGGCGATATCGGCTGCATGGTCAACGGCGCCGGACTCGCCATGGCGACGATGGACATCATCAAATTGAACGGCATGTTCCCGGCCAACTTCCTCGATGTCGGCGGCGGCGCCAACAAGGAGAAGGTGACGGCGGCGTTCAAGATCATTCTCGCCGATCCGGCGGTTAAGGGCATCCTCGTCAACATCTTCGGCGGCATCATGAAGTGCGACATCATCGCCGAGGGCATCGTCGCCGCGGCGAAGGAAGTGAACCTTTCGGTGCCGCTGGTCGTCCGCCTCGAGGGCACCAATGTCGAGGAGGGCAAGAAGATCCTGTCCACCTCGGGTCTCGCCATCGTTCCCGCCAACGATCTCGGCGACGCCGCGCGCAAGATCGTCGCGGAAGTCAAGAAAGCCGCCTGAACCTGCCTCCCCGGGAAGGTTTCGGACACAGGAGTGGATTGCAATGAAGGTGCTGGTCCCGGTCAAGCGTGTGCTTGACTATAACGTAAAGCCCCGCGTGAAGGCGGACGGGACGGGGGTCGATCTGGCCAACGTCAAGATGAGCATGAACCCGTTCGACGAGATCGCCGTCGAAGAGGCGATTCGCCTCAAGGATAAGGGCGTCACCGAGATCGTCGTCGTGTCGATCGGCGAGCAGAAGGCGCAGGAAACGCTGCGCACCGCGTTGGCGATGGGCGCCGACCGCGCAATCCTCGTCGTCTCGGAAGAGAAGGTCGAGCCGCTCGGCGTCGCCAAGCTGCTCGCCAGGATCGTAGAGGAAGAGAAGCCCGACCTGATCATCCTCGGCAAGCAGGCGATCGATGACGACAACAACCAGACCGGCCAGATGCTCGCCGGCCTGCTCGGCGTCGGCCAGGCGACCTTCGCGTCCAAGGTCGAGTTGACCGCCGACAGCGTTACCGTGACGCGCGAAGTCGATGGCGGCTCGGAGACCGAGAAGCTGTCGCTGCCGGCGGTGATCACCACCGATCTTCGTCTCAACGAGCCGCGCTATGCGTCGCTGCCCAACATCATGAAGGCCAAGTCCAAGCCGATGGCGCAGAAGACCCCGGCCGATTACGGCGTCGATGTCAGCCCGCGCCTCACCACCCTCAAGGTGATCGAGCCGGCCAAGCGCACCGCCGGCGTGAAGGTCGCGGATGTCGATGAACTGGTAGCCAAGCTCAAGGCGATGGGAGTCGCGAAATGAAGACGCTCGTCTGGGTCGAACATGACGGCAGTGCCGTCAAGGACGCCACGCTCGCCGTGGTCACCGCCGCGTCGCAGCTCGGCGAGGTCCATTTGCTGGTCGCAGGGCAAGGCGTCGATGGCGTTGCCGCCGAGGCCGTGAAGATCGCCGGCGTCGGCAAGGTCCATGTCGCCGACGATGCGGCCTATGCGCATGCGCTGGCTGAGAATGTCGCGCCGCTGATCGTCGATCTGATGGGGCATCACGATGCCGTGTTGTTCCCCGCCACTTCGAACGGCAAGAACATCGCACCGCGCGTCGCCGCGTTGCTCGATGTGATGCAGATCAGCGATATCCTGTCGGTCGAGAGCGCCGATACCTTCACCCGTCCGATCTATGCCGGCAACGCCATTGCCACGGTGCAGACCAGGGACGCGAAGAAGGTCATCACCGTGCGCGGTACCGCGTTCGAAAAGGCCGCCACAACGGGTGGTTCGGGCACGATCGAAAAGGTCGCGGCAACCGGCGACAAGGGCGTGTCGACCTATGTCGGGTCGGAAATCGCCAAGTCCGAGCGGCCGGAGCTGACCTCGGCCAAGATCATCGTCTCGGGCGGTCGCGCGCTGCAGAACAGCGAGAACTTCCATTCGATCATCGAGCCGCTCGCCGACAAGCTCGGCGCCGGCGTCGGCGCGAGCCGCGCCGCGGTCGATGCGGGTTATGTGCCGAACGACTATCAGGTCGGCCAGACCGGCAAGATCGTCGCGCCGGAAGTCTATATCGCGATCGGCATCTCGGGTGCGATCCAGCACCTCGCCGGCATGAAGGACTCCAAGACGATCATCGCGATCAACAAGGACGAGGACGCGCCGATCTTCCAGGTCGCCGACATCGGCCTGGTCGGCGACCTGTTCAAGATCGTGCCGGAATTGACCGGGAAGCTGTGACCCAATTCCCTCTCCCTCCGGGAGAGGGAGGGAGTCGCGCAGCGGCGGAAGGGTGAGGGCAGGCATGTCTCCCGACCAGCTGACGATCGAACATCACGGGGCGGCGCTCTATCCGGGCGCCGCCCTTTCGCTTCTCGAGGCTCTCGAGGCCGCTTTCGCCAGCCTACCCGCGGATCAGGCGGGCCTTCGCCTCCACGGCATTGCCGACCTTGCCAGGCTGCTCGACGCTGCCGGCCCTGTCGGCCGCCTCGCGGCCGAGCGCCAGCGACCGGCCGCCCGCCCGGTCCGCGCCATCCTGTTCGACAAGAGCGCTGCGACCAACTGGGCGCTCGGCTGGCATCAGGACCGCACCATCGCCGTCCGCAAGCGCATCGACACGCCAGGCTTCGGTCCATGGTCGGTCAAGGCCGGCGTCAAGCATGTCGAACCGCCCTTCGCGTTGCTCGAACGCATGCTGACGCTGCGCATCCATCTCGACGCGGTGCCCGCAGACAACGCCCCGCTGCTCATCGCGCCGGGCTCACACCTATTCGGCCGCATTCCCGAGTGCGACATCGCAGCGCGTGTCGCCGTGTGCGGTACCTTCGCGTGCACCGCCGATCGTGGCGACGTCTGGGTCTATGCCACACCCATCCTCCACGCCTCGGCGCGCGCCGCGCGCCCGGGCCATCGTCGCGTGCTGCAGGTCGATTATGCCGCGGACGATCTGCCCGGTGACCTCGCATGGCTGGGCGTCTGATGGGGGCGATGTCGGCGCGTCGTTGCCGGTGACGCGGCGCGAAGCGAACGCGACCCGGCAGCGCATCATTGCGCTTGCCCCTTCATCAATCCGCCGCGTCCCGCTATCCTTGCGCCTCGACGATGAGGGACAAGCCAATGCGCTACGACATTTCAGGCACGGTGATGCAGACGGTGTCGATCGATCTCGCGCGCGGCGAGACGGTCTATGCCCAGACCCACGCCATGGCGTGGATGACCGACGGCATCGAGATGGACACCCACACCGGCGGCGGGCTGTTCGCCGGCTTGAAGCGCGCGATGAGCGGCGGCAGCCTGTTCATCACCGAATATAGCGCCCAGACCGAGGGCAATGTCGCCTTCGCGCCGCGCTTTCCCGGGCAGATCCTCGCCGTGCCGCTGGCCAGCGGCCAGTCGCTGATCTGCCGCAAGGAAACCTTCCTCGTCGCCGAAAAGTCGATCACGCTGGAGATCGCGCTGCAGCAGCGGCTCGGCGCGGGCTTCTTCGCCGGTGAGGGCTTCATCCTGCAACGCGTCACCGGCCCCGGAACGGTGTTCCTCGACCTGTCGGGCGAAGTGATCGAAAAGACGTTGCGCCCGGGCGAGCGGCTGCGCGTCCATGCCGGCCATATCGGCATGCAGGAACCCAGCGTGTCGACCGACATCCAGATGGTGCGCGGTTTTCGCAACATGCTGTTCGGCGGCGAAGGGCTGTTCCTCGCCACGCTCACCGGCCCGGGCAAGGTCTGGCTGCAGTCGATGCCGATCCTCAACCTCGCCGAGGAAATCGCCCGCCATTTGCCCTCCGACGAAGGCGGTCGCGGCCCGAGCGTCGGCTCGCTGGTCGGCGGCGGCGCGGCAGGCGCGGTGCTAGGCGGTTTGCTGGGTGGGGTGCTCGGCAACGAGTGACTTATCCTCCCTCCCGCAAGCGGGAGGGGAGAAGGTCAGCCCGCCGCGATCTGCACGATCGCGTCGATCTCCACCGCCGCGCCGAGCGGCAGCACCGCGACGCCGACCGCGCTGCGGGCATGCTTGCCGGCGTCGCCGAACAGCGCGACCATCAGGTCCGACGCGCCATTGGCGACCTTGGGCTGGTCGGTGAAGTCGATGGTCGAATTGACGAACACGCCGAGCTTGACGATCCGTGCGACGCGGTGGAGCCCGCCGAGCGCCGCCTTGGTCTGCGCCACCAGCATCAGCGCGCAGCGCTGCGCCGCTTCGGTACCATAGGCCAGGTCGCGATCCTCGCCGAGCCGCCCGGTCATCACCGCGCCGTCCTTGAACGGCAGCTGGCCGGAAATGTGCAGCAACCCACCGGCTTCGACCGCCGGCACATAGGAAGCGACCGGCGCGGCCGGCGCGGGGAGGGCGAGGCCGAGCTCGGCCAGCTTGCGATCGATACGGTCGGTCATGTTCTGCCTCTTGGTCTGTCGGTGATGATGATCAGGTCGTCGCGGGGAGGCCGGCGGCAAAGCGCGCCGCGATCCAGGCCTCCGCTTCGTGCCAGTCGTCGATCCGCACATGCGCCGCGGGCGCCTTGGGGACGTGCGGGGCGAGCGACGGTTCGGAGATCATGTGCAGTCGGTGAACCCCCGGCGCATGTCGCGACACCGAATCATGATGCACCGCGAGATCGTCGACGAACAACGTTATCGGATTGCCATGCTCGGCGACCAGCCGTGCCACCGGGTCGCCCTTGCCGCCCTGGTTGGTCTCGACGCGATAATCCATGCCATGGCCGAGCAGCTGCGCGATGCGTGGCTGGCGGTTGGCGTCGCCGAGATTGGTCAGGATCACGATATCGGCGGTCTCGCCCAGCGCGGACAATGCCTCGCGGGCATGCGGCACCAATGTCTGGCGCTCCATCTCGGCGGGGAAGAACTGTTCGAGCAATCCCCACATCTCCTCACGGCTCGGCGGCGCCCCACCGTCGCGGCGTTTCATGCTCGTCGCGAAGTCGCCGCCATTGGGGGTGAAGTCGATATCATGCGATTCGCGCAGCCACACGCCGAAATGCCGCACCATGTGGAGCAACACCTCGTCGCAATCGCAGATCAGCAGCGGCCTCATGCGTCGTCACCTGCGTCGAGCCCGGCATGCGCCGCGACGATCGCCGCCGGCGCGACGCCCAGCTCGGCCGCGCAGGCGATCAAATCGGGCTCGTGCGCCTCGAGAAAGGCCAGCGCGGCCGCCAGCACCGCCGGGTCACCGGCGCGCGCGCGCAGGTCGGCCGGGGTCAGGCCGGTCACGTCGAGCAGCCGCGTCGCGCGCACCGGCTCGGCCAGCGTCCACACCAGCGCGCGCAGCGCGAGCGCCTGGGGATCGTCATTTGTCTCGGAGACGCGCATTGCCTATCACTGACTCGAACTGGCGGAAGGGACGTAAGGGGCGTGGCAAAAAGGGTGCTCGTTGTCGAGGACAACGAACTCAACCTCAAGCTGTTCTGCGATCTGCTGCGTGCGCATGAGTTCGTCACCGAGGGGGTGCGCGACGGGCGCGAGGCGGTCGCGCGGGCGCGCGCCTTCATGCCCGATCTGATCATCACCGACATCCAGCTGCCGCACGTCACCGGCTACGAACTGATCGAACAGTTCAAGGCGGACCCCGCTCTGGGCGCGATTCCGATCATGGCGGTCACCGCCTATGCCGGGCGTGAGGACGAGGAACGCATCCGCGCGGTCGGCGCCGACGCCTATGTCTCCAAGCCGATCTCGCTGGCACGCTTCGTCGATGCGGTCATGGCGCTGCTGTAGCGGCTGGCCCGCACTATTCGTCTGAAAGAGAAGAAAATTTGTTCACGCGGAGGCGCGGAGAGGTCGCGCTCGTCGCTTCGTTCCGCGTCAGCAATTCCTGTCCACGTCAGTTCGGAGCATATCCCATGTTGTTGCGCAGCCGGTTGCCCCGCGCGGAACACCTCCGCGCCTCCGCGCCTCCGCGCGAACAAATTCTTCTTTCTCTTCCTCAGACCGACGCCACGCGCAGCACATACGAGAAAAGCCGCGAGGCTTGCGCCTGCGGCTCTCGATCCCTGCGACGGGATGATCGACGGGTGGCGACGCCGCCCGCAGGATCACTTGATCTTGGTTTCCTTGAACTCGACATGCTTGCGCACGACGGGATCGTACTTCTTGAAGCTGAGCTTCTCGGTCTTGGTACGCGGGTTCTTCTTGGTCACGTAGAAGAAGCCGGTGTCGGCCGAGCTGAGGAGCTTGATCTTGACGGTGGTCGGCTTTGCCATGACCCTGAATTCCCGAATCGATTGAAAAAGTAAAAGCGGCGGCAAAGCGCCACCGCTCTTCAAGCGCCGCCCGATGGCCCAGAGTCGCTACAATGTCAACCGCGCGGGCTGTTATCGGGCTACCGCCCCGCCGGCCCGTCGCCGCGGATCGCGGGGAAGCGGGGCGCGCGCGACGCGGTCGATATCGCCCTCAGGTCGATGCTCCGGCGATATGGCCACCGCTACCATTGGCGGCCTTGGCTGGCGCGACCTCCTCGATGGCGTCGACATCCGGCTCCGCCTCGGGCAGCGATGCTCCCGCCGCGCCACTGCCCGCGAGCATGCCGTTGATCGATCCCCCCGACATGCCGAGTTCGGCCAGCAATCCGTCGATCAGCGGGCCGCCGACGCGGTAACGCAGCGCGGCGGCAACCGCCGCGTCGGCGAGGTTGGTCTGGCCGCCGCCATTGCCCGCTTCCGCGCCGCCGGCATTGCCGTGAAGGCCGCGCGCATCGACGATGCTGATCTTGTCGATATTCTCCATCGGCTTGCTTGCCGCCGCAATGATCGCCGGCAGCGCCTCGAGGATCGCCCGGCGTACCAGCAGCGACGTCTGCGCATCGCTGAGAATATTGGTCGCCTCGTTGAGCGACGCCTGTCCGGCGGCATCGACGCGGAAGGCGGCTTCACGGCCCTCGGCGCGGGCCTTCTCGGCATCGGCCTCGGCGGTCGCTTCGGTGCGCAAGGCACTGGCGCGCGCTTCCGCTGCCTCCTTCTCGGCGGTCGCCGCGACGGTGATGCCGACCGCCTCCTCCTGCGCCCGCTGCGTGGCAGCGATGACCGCGACATACTTGTTGCGGTTGGCGATTTCCGTCGCCTTGGCGGTGGCGACGCTTTCCTCGGCGCGGACGGCCAGTGCGCGCGCCTCGTTGGCGGCGGCGGTCGCGGTCGATTCCTCTTCGGATTTCTGCGCAGTCTGCACCGCGGTGGTGATCCGCGCGATCTCGATCGTCCGGTCGCGTTCGATCGTCGCGGTCTGGATCGCACCGTCGCGCGCGATCGTCGCGGTCTGGATGATCTTGTCGGCCTCGGTCTGTGCCACCGTCTGCGCCTGGCTGGCGGTGATGCGGGCGATCTCGGCGAGACGGGTCTGCTCGGCCTCGGCGGTGGCGATCGCGGTTGCCTGCTCCGCGCGGCGCGCGGCGAGCGTCTGTTCCTGGGTCAGCCGCGCCTGCTCAGCGGCCTGGGCGATTTCGAGCGACTGGTTGTTCGCCTCGAGGTTGCGCTGTTCGATCTCGACGCGGTTGGTCGCGACGATGTCGTTGCGGATCTTCTTGCGCTCCTCGATCGTGCGCGTGAGCACGGTCAGCCCCTCGGCATCGAAGGCGTTGTTCTCGTTGAAATGCTCGAACGCGGTCTGGTCGAAATGCGTGATGCTGACTGATTCGAGCTGGAAGCCGTTCATGTCGAGGTCGGTCATCAGCGCTTCCTGCACCTTTTGGATGAAGTCGGCGCGGTTGGCGTGGAGATGCTCCATCGTCATCGTCGCCGCGACCGAGCGCAGCGCCGACACCAGCTTGCCGTCGAGCAGCGACTTCACGGCATCGGGGCTGTTGACCGATTCACCCAGCGTTTGCGCGGCGGCGGCGATCGATTCGGCGTCGGGCTTCACCTTGATGTGGAACAGGCCGACGACGTCGACGCGCAACTTATCGAGCGTGATCAGCGCATCCTTGTTTAGCCGCGACACTTCCAGCTTCACCGTCGTCAGGCGCACCTGCATCAGTTCGTGGAGTACGGGGATCACCATGATGCCGCCGTTGAGCACGACCTTCTCGCCGCCAAAGCCGGTGCGGATCAGCGCGACGTCCTTGGTCGCGCGGCGGTACAGTCGCGTCAGGATGATGCCGATCACGACCAGCGCGATCAGGATGATGCCTGCGTAGATCAGGATGTTGAGCAGCGATGCAGGCACGAAAACCTCCCCGGTTGAAGCACGTCGATAGGTATCAGATCGCTTGAAGAAGGACATTCCTGTCGGGCAGCGCGAAGAACAAGCTGCCTTCGCGCCGGACGATCAGCGCCGTTTCGCCCGACGCGATGGCATCGGCATTGTCGTGCGGCTCGACCATGATGAAATGGGCCTGGCCATGTTGGTCGACGACCTTGGCGCGCGCCGGCGCGCCACGCCGCGCCGTGCCCTCGAGGATCGTACCGTGCAGCCGCAGCAGGTCGTCGGTGGAGATCGCCGTCGTCTCGAAACCCGGCATGATCCGCGCAAGCCCTCTGGCTGACACGGTGTTGAGCAGTGCGCCGACAACGACCGCGCCGCCCGTTGCCAACCCCCAGCCGAGCGGTGTGCCGGTGAAGGCGGTCGCGCCCTGCTGGATCGCGACGCCGCTGAGCGTGAAGCAGCCGAGCAACGAGGTCAGCCAGATCAGGATCGGCAGCTCGCCGCCCAGGCCGAGCCAGTCGAGCACGCCGTCATGGACGTCCGCGCCATCGGCATGCAGGTCGAGATGACCAAGCCCGAGGCCGATCGCCTCGATCAACCCGATGCCGACCATCACGACGAACGCGATGGCGAACGGCAGATAGGGGATGGTCAAAAATTGCGCGAACATGCGCCTGCTTATCATGCAGTTGCAGCCATGTCAGGCCCGGCCGCGCCGCGACCGGTTCAAGGTCCGGATCGAAGGCGTCGGGCAACGGACAAAGGAAAACCGACGGCGAGTGGCAGCGCCGACCGGCGTGGATCAGACCGTCGTCGCCACGGGCTGCCGGCCGATCGCCGCCAGCAGGATTTCGTACGCGCGGTCGACGATTTCGTCGATCGATGGCGTCTTGGCGAACATCGCGAGCGCTTGCTCCCGCAGATGCGCGCGGGTCGGCATTTGCGGCAGATGCTCGAAGCACGCCGCGAGTTGCTCCGCGGTCCGCGCGATGATGCGCACGCCGAGCTGGTGTTCGCCGCGCACCACGCCCGCCGGCGGCGGCTTGAGTTTGCTGACGATGCGGGCCGCGGCCAGCAGCTTGAGCAGATAATAGGTCGCGTCGACCTCCCACCAGCGAAAGCCCTGCCGCGCGCTGCTGGGATAGGCATGGTGATTATTGTGCCAGCCCTCGCCCATCGTGAAGATCGCCAGCGGCAGGTTGTTGCGCGAACCGTCACCCGTCACATAGCGCTTGCTGCCGCGCACATGCGCCAGCGAATTGATGCAGAAGGTCGCGTGATAGACCAGCACCGTGCTCCACAGGAAACCGACCACCAGCCCCGACCATCCGGCGATCAGCAGGCACAATAAGGCCATGATCACCGCCGGCGCGAGTTCGAAGCGGTTGAGCAGGCGCAGCTCGGGATAACGCGCGAAATCGGGAATCCTGGCGGGATCGAAGCTGTCATGGCTCCGCGCGAAGATCCACCCGACATGGCTGTAGACGAACCCGCGATGCAGCGGCGAGTGGACGTCCTCGGCGGTGTCCGAATGCAGATGATGGTGGCGATGCTTCGCCGCCCACCACAACACGCTGCGCTGCGCGCTGCTCTGCGCGATGAAGGCGAGCACGAACTGGAACCAGCGGCTGGTGGCAAAGGCGCGGTGCGAGAAATAGCGGTGATAGCCGGCCGTGACGCCGAACATGCGCAGCCAGTACAGCCCGATGCATAGTGCCAGCGCGGGCCAGGTGACGCCCGTCCATAGCGCCGCCAGGCATCCGATATGAACGAGAAGGAACGGGGCTATCGAGGGATAGGAGATGTCGCCGGTGGCGACGCTGCGGTCTTGGGCCATGTCCTCTCTTAATATGAACGGCGCCGCGACCGGTCAACCGAAGCGCCAGGTAAATTGCGCGCGCACCCCCCACAGGGCGCGCGCCGGGCGATGCGATGAAGCGCAATGCCAGCGCCGCGATCTACCGGCACCTCGCAAAACTAATTCACATAGAAACGATAGAAATTTACGTTATACATAAATTAATGGAGAAAAGAGATGAGGCGCCCCTTTTCTGATTCGGCTCCTCGGATGGCGCCGCCGCCGCTGGGCCGGATCCAGCGGCCGATCGTCGCGGCCGTCACCGCGATCGCCGCCCTGTTCGCTTTCGTCAGTGTCTCGCACGCCGACGCGCTTGGCGCGGGCCAGGCCAGCGCACTGCACATCCTGCTGCGCGCCGGCGATGGCAATGTCAGCTTCACGATCGACTGGAAGGAATGACGATGACGACGACAGTTTCGACAACGCAAGAGGTGCAAAGGGACAGCGCAACGCTCAAGCGGCTGTTCGGCTGGCTCTTTGGTATCGGTGCGTTCCTGATCTTTTCCGAGATCGCCTATATGCCACTCAAGGCCGTTTTCCTGACCGTCGGCACCGATGCCGGCCGTGGTGCGGTCGACGATCTGGCGGAGACGATACTGGCTGCCTTGCCGGCGCTGGCGCTGCTCGGCGCCGTGTGGCAGGCGCGCCGCGTGTTCAGCGGCTTTGCCGGCGGCGAAATTCTCTCGGCCGAGGCGGGCAAGGCGTTGACCCGCTTGGGTGACTGGCTGGTCGCCAGCACGGTGCTGAGCATCTTCTTCGGTCCGGCCGGCGGTCGCGCTGATATCGTCTTCGGCCAGAGTCTCAGCACGACCATCATGCTGGGCTGCGTGGGGCTGGCGATTCGCCTCATCGGTCGCGTCGTCGAGATGGCCGCGGCGATCAAGTCCGACCATGATCAGATCGTCTAGGCCATGCCGATCATCGTCACCCTCGACGTGATGCTAGCGCGCCGCAAGATGCGGGCCAAGGAGCTCGCGCAGCGTATCGACATGAGCGAAACCAACCTGTCGCTGCTCCGCTCGGGCAAGGTCAAGGGCGTGCGCTTCGATACGCTGGAAAAGCTTTGCCACGAGCTCGACTGCCGCCCGGGGGATTTGCTCGATTTCGAACCGGAACCTGCCGCGTCGTCGCGTGAAGTTTGATCGCCTGTGCGGTCCCGCCCGTCGTCACCCGACAACCGAGCGGGCACCCCGCATCGGTCGACAGGCGGGGGCTGGGGTATGACGCACTCGCAATCGGCGGTGCGGGTACTGGCCGAATTGTCCGCGCGGGTCTGCACGATCGGTGCCCGCACCCAGCGCGACGCCGCCGGCAATATCGCGCTGGAAATCGAAGCGATTCGCCCCGCCAATGTCGTCCATCGGACTGCCACCCTCTCGCGCGACGCTCGCCATTGAACCCGGACCCGTCCCTTTCGCAGGAGGTTCCTGCGGTTGCGCTACCCGGCTTAGCGGCGCGCCACGGTGCTGGTGAAGGCGCCATCGGTGACGTTTCCGGAGAGCCGGTTGTCGCCGAGACTCATCGCGCTGCCACCGTTGAGCAGCATCAGACCGATGTCGTTGGCGGTGATGGTGTTGTCGGTGAACAGCGCCGGTTGCGGCGAGTTTACGACGACGCCGGTGGTGTTGCGGGCGACCGTCGAGCCAAGCAGCGTCAACTGGACAATGCCGGTGCCGGCCGGTGCCTTGGCGACGAGCCCGGTACCGTCGTTGGTGAACATGCTGCGGTCTATGGTGGCGCGGATCGACGCGGCGCTCTTGCCGACGAGGGTCATGTGCAGGCCGACAAAGGCGTTGTCCTGGAAGCGTGATCGCTCGACCGTCAGCAGCACCGACGCGTTCGATTCGGGGCTGACCAGCATGCCGCCGCCGGAACCGCTGCGCCCGCTTTCCGACACGCTTACCCGGTCGAGCATCACGCTGCTGACCCCGCCGGTCGGCACGATCGCAATCGCGTGATTGGCGGTGACAAAGCCGTGCAGGCGCGTGTTGACGATGTGAAGTGCACCCGCCGAGAGCAGCCGGATGCCGTTGCCCGGCGCACCCGCGCCGTGGATATCGAGGCCGCTGAGCGTGACGCTGTCGCTCGCCTCGGCATTGATCGTGATCCCGTCGCCTGCCGCGACGAGGACGCCGGCATGGACGGTGTCGCAGACGATCGCCACCGCGCGGGTAATTGTCACCGCGCCGAACTCGCCGGCGTCGCGGCAGTTGATCTCGCCGCCCGCCATCGTCACTGCGAACGCACCGGCAAAGCTCCGGCATGGCAGCGCCCGGGTGCACGGATTGGCGTCGTCGCCCGTGCCTGAGACCCAGCTCCGCGGGTTCGACCCGGCGATCGTCACGCGATAGGCCTTGTTGGCGCTGAACGGACCGGTCCCGGTAGAGCTGTCGGTCGCGGTGACGGTGAAGTCATAGCTGCCGCGTGCGCCCGGCGTTCCCGACAGCAGGCCGCCGTTCGACAGCGTCAGGCCGGCGGGCAGCGTGCCCACGGTCACCGCATAGCTGTACGGCGCGGTGCCGCCCGACGCTGTGATCGTCTGGCTATAGGCGCTTCCCGACGTGCCGTCCGGCAGGCTCGCCGGGGCAACGCTGATGGTCGCTGCGGCGATGTTCAGCGTATAGCCGCGCGTTGCGGTAAACGGCCCGCCACTGCCCACCGCACTCGCATCGGTCGCGGTGACTTGGAAGGTGAAGTTTCCGCCGGCGGTCGGCGTGCCCGAGAGGGTGCCGCCCGTCGACAGGGTCATCCCGGCCGGCAGGGAACCGCCGGTGAGGGCATAGCCATAGGGTCCCGTGCCGCCACTGGCGCTGAACGGTTTGCTATAGGCATTGCCGACCTTGCCGCCTGGCAGGCCTGTCGGGGCGAGCGTGACCGCGACATAGAGATAGGCGTGGGTAACCGTCGCGCTTTTGCCGTCCGCTGTGGTTACGACGATATCGAACGATCCGGTGGCATGGGCCGGCGCGGTGACGGTAATCGCGGTGGTCGATTCCGCGGTGACGGTGCCCGCCGTGCCGCCAAAAGTGACGACATTGCCCGATGGACTGAAATGGGTGCCCACGATCGTCACGCTGGTGCCGCCGAGGGTCGATCCGCCGTTCGGCGAGAGCGACGTCACCGTCGGGGTTGGCATCAATGCGACTGAAATCACGAATGCAGTGTCGGTCAGGCAACTGTAATCGGGAGCCGACATCCCCGGGGCCAGTACCTTGGTAAGACATCCGGACCGGGCGATCGGCTGCGCCGTCGTTCCGGGTGCAAGGAAGCCCGAATAGGCGAGACCCGATGCTCCATAGAGCGTCATCGAATCATCCACCTTATGGGCGACCGAAACCAGTGTGATGTCGAGTTGTCCGAGTAAGCCGTAAGATTCCTGCTGCTGCGAGGGGTGAAGCAGATAGGTCGCGTTCGGCGTGACGTAGACATAGTCCTCATACACGGGTTCGTTGGGGTGCGTTCGGATATCGTCGCCGTCGCTGACGAGGGGCACGTTCCACGCCGAGTCGACGTTCAGCTCGGTGTACAGACCATTGCGCGGCAACGCCGCTTCCGGACAATAGTGGATGGTCTCGCCGACCGCAGTGAACGTGATCGCGATCCCGTTCGATGTGTCGGTGACGCCGGTGTTGCAGGTTTCAGCGCTGGCCGTGCCCGCGCTTCCCAGCAGTACGACTAGCGCCGCGATGACCATGATCAACAGGCGAACGGCTTTGCGTTGCGCGAACATACCCGCCGGTCTCAGCCACGACGAGGCCTTGATTTCGATCGCTGTCACTATGGCCCCCACCATTTCTTCGGCGCGAACGAATGAGAACAGTGCGAAACACGCTCGCCGGAAACGCGCCACCGACGGGTAAGCCCATGATGGATAGTGCAGGCAAAATCGCGCTCTGTCCCTGAGCGCCCCCCGCCACATGGCCGCTCAACGATACGATGACTACCGAAGAAGATTCATCACGCAATCCTTTTTTTTCAGGTACATATTAACTTGGATCAGTAAAAAGGCAGCTTCGAAGCCCGGCCGGGCGCGCAGGTAGGACACGGTGACAAGCGTGTTTGCGAGCGGGTAATCGACCCGCGCCACGATCGAGCGTTGCGGCATATCCGGGGCGCCGCATTAACGCGGTCTTTACCTTGTCGCGCCCAGCATCCTGACAAAGGCGGGAGCTGGGCATGATGCAAAGGCAACCTATAGCGGCGGTGCAGGCCGAACTGGCCCAGCGGGTCTTTGCGATCGGTGCGCGCAGCGGCCACAAGACGCGCGACGGCATGGCCATCGAGATCGACGCGATCCGCCGCATCGCCTGCGACAATGGTCTCTATCCGGCCGTCGCGGTCGCCCGCGCGCTCGAGGCGGCGCTTGGCCGCGGCGAACGCGGTCCGCTGATCGATGGCTGGCTGGCACTGTTGCGCGATGCGGTCGGTTGCGAGCGGCACGACGCGGCTGCCTGCGAAACCTTCGCTGCGGCGTGCTCGGTCCGCCTGACGGCCTGACGCTTCGGTCATGGACGCCCTGATGGCCGCGCTCGTCGCGGCCCTGGTCGTCGAGGCGACCGATCGCACGCCCTGGCTCATCGCCATCTTCGCCGATCGCTTCGCACGGCGCGGCGTGGTCATCGTCGCCTCGCTGTGCGCGCTCGCGACGGGCTTTGCGATCGTCGCGCTCGGCGGTGCGCTCATCGGTGAACGGCTGACACCCGAGGCGCGCCAGCTGTTCCTCGCCGTCGCGTTGCTCAACGCCGGCGTCTCGACCTTCTTCCCGATCAAGCCGCCCAACCGCCTCGATGGCTGGCGCGTCGGCGCTGCCGCGACCAGCTTTTTCGGGGTCTTCATCCTCGCCTTTGGCGGGCGCACCCAGTTCATCGTCATGGCGCTGGCGGAGCGCGGTCCGCTGCCGGCGCTGGCGGCGATCGGCGCAACGCTGGGCAGTGTCGCGGTGGTCGTGCTTGCCGCGCTGTCCGGTGAGGCCGCGCGCCGTTTACTGCCGATCACCGCCCTGCGCATCGTCTCCGGCATCGCACTGTCGACGATCGGCACGATCCTCGCACTGGGTGCCCTGCGCCTGATCTGAACGCCGGCAAGCGCTTAAAGATCGAGCCGTCCTGTCACTGAGATCGGCAATTTCGCGTCGCCTGGCGGGAGCGTTTGCGCGATTGGGTCGTTAGCGCAACGAACCCCATCCGCTACCCAGGGAATGACCCATGACCACCACCGCCGCGCCGCTCAAGACGCCGACCGACCTAAAGTCCAACGCCGTGACGTCGGTCGCCGACGCGCTCAACGGCATCCTCGCCGACAGCTTCGCGCTCTATCTCAAGACCAAGAATTTCCACTGGCACGTCTCGGGCCCGCATTTCCGCGACTATCATCTCCTGCTCGACGAGCAGGCCGCCGAAATCTTCGCCGCGACCGACGACATTGCCGAGCGCGTCCGCAAGACCGGCAACACCACCCTGCGTTCGATCGGCGACATTGCTCGCCACCAGACCGTCAAGGACAATGACGAAGCGTTCGTCGCGCCCGGCGACATGCTGAACGAGTTGCGCGACGACAATCTGCGGCTGGTCGAGAGCCTGCGCGTGGCCAAGGATCTCGCCGACGCCGCCAAGGACAATGCCAGCTCGGGCATCATCGATACCTGGACCGATCAGGCCGAACGCCGTGCCTGGTTCCTGTTCGAGGCCGGCCGTACCGGCTGAACAGGGGCGGGGCCGCGTTTCTTCTAACGCGGCCCCAGCGTCAGCAGCCACATGTCGGGCGGGGCGCCGAGGCGCAGCGGCATGATGCTGGTGCCCAGCCCCGCCGTCACCACCGTCAGGCGATTGCCGTCGCGGACCATGCCGCAGCGATAACGCTGTCGCGCTGGTGACGACGCCGCGCCGTACCAGGGCAGCACGATCTGCCCGCAATGCGTGTGTGCGGCGAGGACGAGGTTGATTTCCTCCGGCACCTTCGTCGTCACATCGGGGGCATGCGTCACGACGATCTTGGCGCCTGACAGGCGATCGAGCGTCGCGATCGTCGCCGGCACGTCGCCATGGTGCGAATAGACGTCGGCCACCCCGCCGATCGCCAGCGGGCCGCGTACCGTCGCGCTGTTGACCAGCATCGTGACATTGGCGCGCCACAGCGCGCGCGGCACGCTGGTCAGCCCGGCCCAATAATCGTGATTGCCCGGCACCGCGACCACGCCGAGCGACGCGCGCAGTCCGCTCAGCGGCGTGATCAGGTCGGCGGCATAGCGTTCGCCGGCAACCGGGTCGTTCCCCAGCACGAAGTCGCCCGCCATCAGTACCAGGTCGGGTTTGAGCGCATTGGCCTGGGCGACGATGCGCGTCAGCCGCGCCGGGTCCATCGCCGTGCCGCCCATATGGATGTCGCTCAGCAACAGCACGCTGATCGGCTTCTGGCCGGCCGGCCAATCGCGCAGATGGATCGCGGCGCGGCGTACGATCGGGTCGGCGCGTGCCTCATGGTGCATCCAGGCGAACATGCCGACACCGATCAACGCGAGAATCAGCAACAGACGATATCCAAGGCGCATCGACGCCCCTAAGCACGCCCGCGCGCGCCGGCCAAGGGGTGCTGGCGGAACTCCCTGCGAGCCGCCATGTTGTTTGGCGATGCGCGCCTTTGCCGATCTCCTCGACGCCTTGATCTACACGCGTTCGCGCAAGGCGAAGCTCAAGCTGATCGGCGACTATCTCCGCGCCACGGCCGATCCCGATCGTGGCTGGGCGATCGCCGCGCTGACCGGCGACCTCGATCTGCCGGCGGTCAAGCCGGCGCTGCTCCGCGGGTTGATCGAGGAACGCGTCGATCCGGTGCTGTTCCGCATGAGCCGCGACTATGTCGGCGACACCGCCGAGACGATCGCGCTGCTCTGGCCGACCCCCGCGCCCGACGCGGCGGCGGGGGCACCGCTCAGCCTGTCGGCGGTGGTCAATCGCCTGGCGGGGCTGTCGCGCGCCGACGCTGCCGGCGTCATGGCGGCGATGCTCGACCGGCTCGACGCCGACGAGCGCTTTGCGCTGCTCAAGATGGCGACGGGCGGGCTGCGCATCGGCGTTTCCGCGCGCCTCGCCAAGACCGCGCTGGCACAGGCCTTTGCGATCGACGTCGCGGCGGTCGAGGAGGTGTGGCACGGCATCAAGCCGCCCTATGCCAGTCTGTTCGCCTGGGCCGAGGGGCGGGGCGCGCAACCGACCTCGGCCGGCGTACCAGTGTTTCGCTCCTTCATGCTCGCCCATCCGCTCGAGGACGGCCGCGTCGACCTCGCCGACTATGCCGCCGAGTGGAAATGGGACGGCATCCGCGTCCAGCTCGTCCATGTTGCCGGCGAAACCCGGCTCTACAGCCGCGCCGGCGACGACATCACCGCCAGCTTCCCCGAAGTGGCGCGCGACTTCGTCACCCCCGGGGTGCTCGACGGCGAGTTGATGGTGAAAGGCGATGTCCAGGGCGGCGTGCTCGACGATGGCGGCGGCGCGGCGAGTTTCAACGCCTTGCAGCAGCGGCTCGGGCGCAAGGTCGTGTCGGGCAGGATGCTGGCCGATTATCCCGCCTTCGTGCGGCTCTATGATATCCTCTTCGACCGCGACGAGGATCTGCGCGAGTTGCCCTGGACCGATCGGCGCGCGCGGCTCGAGGCCTTCGTGCCGCAGCTCGACAGCAACCGCTTCGACATCAGCGCGCTGATCGAGGCGGAGGACTTCACCGCGCTGGAGGCGATCCGCGCCGGTGCGCGCGACGCGGCGATCGAGGGCGTGATGCTCAAGCGGCGCGATTCGCTCTATGTCGCCGGGCGGCGCACTGGCTTGTGGTACAAATGGAAGCGCGATCCGCTGACCGCCGATTGCGTGATGATGTACGCGCAACGCGGCAATGGCCGGCGCTCGTCCTTCTATTCCGACTATACCTTTGGCTGCTGGACGGCGGAGGGCGAATTGTTGCCCGTCGGCAAGGCCTATTCGGGGATCACCGACGAAGAGCTCAAGATGCTCGACGGTTTCGTCCGCCGCCACACGCTCAACCGCTTCGGCCCGGTGCGTGAGGTCGAAAAGACGCTCGTGCTCGAAATAGCGTTCGATTCAATTCATGTGTCGAAGCGCCACAAGTCCGGCGTCGCCATGCGCTTCCCGCGCATCGCCCGCATCCGCACCGACAAGCCGGCCGCCGAGGCCGACCTGATCGACACGCTGCGGCGGATGATCACCTGATCGCGCGCCAGCCAGCCGTCCCGCCCAGCGCTTGCCCAGCGCCTGCCCCGGCAGCTCGATCGCGCGGTGGAGCATGTCCTGCAGCAGCAACAGCACCGGGATGGCGAGGCACAGCGCGACTGTCAGCGTGGCCCCCGACACGCCCCGTGCGGTCAGCAGCGCGCCAAGCACGATCAGCACCGACCAGTGGAGCAAATAGGTCGCGTAGGAGCGATCCGCCAGAAACAGGATCGCAGGGTGTTCGAGCAACAGGCGCGCAGCCCTGGCATAGCCGCGGTCGAGCCGGCCGGCGAGGTGCGTCGGCGACAGGAGCAGCGCCATCACCGCGACCCACAGCCCGACCGCAAACAGGTCGAGCCGCGCCGACGCGGCCAGGGCGATCGCGGCGATCGCCGCCGGGTGACGGCACCGCGCCAGCAGTCCGGGGGCGGCAAGCCGGGTGCCGATGCCGATCAGGAAGAAAGGGGCGCCGGTCAGGATCAGCAGCGGCTGCTTCCAGCGCGGATCGCCCCATTGATGGTACAGGCACACCATCACCCCGACCGCCAGCGCCATCGCCAGGGCACGGCCGCGCGTCCGGCATCCCGCGATGAGCAACGGGGCGATGAGATAGAATTGCCATTCGAGCGACAGGCTCCAGCCCGGCGGCACGAAGACATATTGCGCATGCGGCAGCCAGGCTTCGGGAAGCATCGCGTGGAGCATCGTGAGATGCGCGAGCAGGTGGAGCGGCAGGTGGCTCACCTGCGAATCATAGACCGAGCCGAGCAACGCTCGCGACCAGTCATGGTTGCCGATATGGGCGGCAAGCACATAGGCGCCGCCGCCGATCACGCTGCATGCCGCGAAGACCGGGAAGAGCCGCATGAAGCGGCGGACGATATAGGCGCGGTACGGCTCGCCGCGCTCGAGCAGCAGATGGGTGATGACGAAGCCGCTGATGATCATGAAGGTCTCGACCGCCCATGATCCCGCCTCCTGGACGCCATGCCAGATTGGCCCCTGATCCTGCATCGCCGAGACCTGCACGATATGCGCGGCGACCACGACCCACGCCATCCAGGCGCGCAGCCCGTCGATGGCGACGAAGCGCGGGACCGCTGCGGTGGCTTTCGTCCCGACTTCAGCAGTCACGCCACCGCCCTCCGCTGCGCGTCGCGGCAGGCGAGCCGCGATCCCCGAATGACATAATCGCCTTAAGATCGGTTGAAGCTGGTGTATCCGCCGCGAGCAGATCGAGGCGTTTTCGCGCACTGTAATGTTGGAGATTTTTGTCAGAGGTACGGGGGTTGTTTTCCGCCATGATCGGTTATGGCGGGCGCGTGACCGCCACCTTGCCCGCGCTGATGATGATCCTCTCCGGCTCGATCCACGCCGTGGTCAATGCGATCGTCAAAGGCGGCAAGGACAAGATGGCGGCGCGCGCCGTCACCGACGGGTCGAGCGCGATCATCCTGTTGCCCGCGACGCTGTTCGTCGCGCTGCCGGGTGGTGCCTGGGGCTGGCTGGCGGCGAGCGCGGCGATCCACGCGCTGTACCTCTACGCCCTGATCCGCGCCTATCAGGTGGCTGATTTCTCGGCTGCCTATCCAGTGTTGCGCGGTACCGCGCCGCTGGTCACCGCCCTCGTCACGCTCGGGCTGTTGCGCCAGCCGGCCAGTGCCTGGCAGGTCGCCGGCATCGCGCTGATCGGCGGGGCAATGTTCCTGCTCGTCCTCGGCCGCCATCTCGGGCGCGCGGCGCTCGGCTGGTCGGTGCTGACCGGGGTGACGATCGCCGCCTATACCGTGGTCGATGCTGCCGGGGTCCGCGCCGCACCGACGGCGGCAAGCTATATCGTCTGGCTGTTCGTCGTCATGGGCGCGATCGTGCCGGCGATCTTCCTGGCGATCGGTCGCGGGACGATGATCGCGGCGGTGCGCGTGCAATGGCGGCCGGGCGTGATCGCCGGGCTGCTGTCGATCGTCACCTATGGTTTCGCGCTGACCGCGCTGTCGCGCGGCCCGACCGCGCCGCTCGCCGCGCTCCGCGAGACCGGGATGGTCACCGCGCTGGGCATCTCGATGCTGGTGATGGGGGAGAAGGCGACGGCCGGGCGAATCGTCGCCATCTTCGCGATCCTTGCCGGCGCGACGCTGATCCTCGTCGCCTAGGCGAGGTCGCGCGCCAGCACGACGAAAGCCAGTGCGTCGCTGCGCGGCACGCCGAAGCGCGTATCGCCATGCGGGAACGGCCGTTGCTCGCCCGTCAGATGGTAGCCGCGTCGCTCATACCAGGCGATCAGCGCCGGGCGCTGGACGATCACGGTCATCTCGATTCGCCGCGCGCCGAAATCCCGCCGCGCCGTTTGCTCGGCCGCCGCGATCAGTCGCCGGCCGAGCCCGCCGGCCTGGCGCGCCGGGTCGACCGCGAGCAGCCCGAGATAGCAGGTGCCGTTGCCTTGATCCGTCACCGCAACGCAGCCGCTGATCGCCGCACCGTCGCGCGCGACGAGAATGTGCTGGCCGGGATCGTCGAGCATCGCCGCCAGCGTCGCGGTATCGGTGCGCTGGCCATCAAGCAGATCCGCCTCGTGCGTCCAGCCGCGTCGCGCCGAATCGCCGCGATAGGCGCGTTCGACCAGCTGGTGGAGCGGCGCGAGATCGTCCCCGGTCGCGCCGACGATCGTCAGCGGATCCATTGCGCCAGCCAGTCGGCAAGGCCCTGCGGGCTCATATTGCGGGCATCCTCCAGCGCCGAGATATGCCCGCCGTCGAGCAGCTTGCCGCTGCGCGGATCGACCACCAGCAAGGCGGGGACGCCGCCCTTGAGGCCGTCGCTTGCCCCATAGGCGGCGGGAATGTCCATGTTGGCGTCGAACCGACCGATATTGACCGAGACGAGCTCATAGTGACGCGCGACGAACGCCTTGAGTACGGGCACGTCGATCGTGCCGGAGAGTATCCGGCAGTCGAGGCACCAGTTGCCGCCAAGGTCGATGAGCAGAAGCTTGTGCGCCTTTTTCGCGCGGGCGCGCGCTGCGGCGACATCGGCCTTGGCGTTTGCCGCCTCGTCATAGGGAAGCGGCAGGGGGCGCGCGAGCTGCTCGAAGCTGGTGATCGGCAGGCGCGGTGCCGTTGCGGCCGCGACCGGGGCGGCGAAGGTGGCGATAACGGCGGCGGTCAGCAGGGCGCGCATGATGATTCTCTCGGCAACAATATGGGTCACCGTCCTTACGCTGCGTCCAACAGGCTGGTTACAAAGAATAGACCCGGCGCGCCTAAAGCGCGCCGGGTCTATTCTTTCGCGGTCTTGCGACCGGATCAGCTCATCGGCGAAAGGTTCACCGCTGCGTATTTGCCGCGACGATCAACCTCGAGCTCGAACTCCAGCTTGTCGCCCTCATTGAGGGTCGGCATGCCGGCGCGCTCGACCGCCGAGATGTGCACGAACGCATCGGGCTGCCCGTCGTCGCGCTGAATGAAGCCGAAGCCCTTCATCGCGTTGAAGAACTTGACCGTGCCGGTCGCCTTCTCGCCGGTCAGCTGGCGCTGCGGCGCACCGCCGGCACCACCACGATCGCCACCCGGGCCGCCAGCGGCGCGCTCGGGCCGCGGCCCGCGCTCTTCCACAGCCATCGGCTCGCCGTCGATCTTGAGATCGGTCGCCGAGATGCGGCCGCCACGATCGACGAGCGTGAAGCCGAGCGGCTGACCCTCGGCCAGACCGGTCAAGCCGGCCTGTTCGACCGCGCTGATGTGAACGAACACATCCTCGCCGCCATCATCGCGAACGACGAAGCCGAAGCCCTTCTGGCCATTGAAGAATTTGACGACGCCCGTGCCTTCGCCGACCACCTGGGGGGGCATGCCGCGACCACCGCCGCCGCCGCCGCCACCACCGAAGCCGCCGCCACCACCGCCGCCGCGATAGCCACCGCCACCGCCGCCGCCGCCGAAGCCGCCACCACCGCCGAAGCGATCGCCGCCACCGCCGAAGCGATCACCACCGCCGCCGAAACGATCGCCGCCGCCGAAGCTGCTGCCGCCACCGAAGTCGTCGCCGCCGAAACCGTCGCGCTTGTCGCGGCCACGTCCGCCACGATTGCCGCGGCCACCTTTATCGAAACTCATGCCCTGTTCGTCTTCCCGCCTCGTTCCGTCGGTAAAACAAGAGCCACGCCGAACGAGAAGCGCAGGTCTTCGGGCGCTGAACCAATCACGCCGCCGACTCGTTCTAGACTAAAATGACCAGCGCCGCGAACGAATTCGTCCAAAATGCGGCAAAGGCCACCGCGATACTTGCGGAACCGATGCAGCCGGGCCACAGGCGATGCCATGTCGCTCCTCACGCTCGTCACCGATCCTGCCGCCTGGGCGGCCCTTGCCACGCTGATCGTGATGGAGATCGTGCTCGGAATCGACAACCTGATCTTCATCTCGATTCTGTCCAACAAGCTGCCGGTCGAGCAACGCGTGCGGGTGCGGCGACTCGGCATCGGCCTTGCGCTGGTGTTGCGGCTCGCGCTGCTTTCGACAATCGCGTGGATCGCCGGGATGACCGCGCCGGTCATCGATCTCGGCCTGACGCATGTCGGCGCCGACGGCCACGCCACCTTTGAGACCGCGCTGTCGATTCGCGACCTGATCCTGATCGCCGGCGGGCTGTTCCTGCTCTACAAGGCGACGACCGAAATCCATCACAGTCTCGACCCGGTCGAGAAGGATGTGACGGCGCAAGGCGGCGCGCTGCTCAGTTTCGGCTCGGCGATCATCCAGATCCTCGCGCTCGACATGGTGTTTTCGATCGATTCGATTCTCACCGCGATCGGCATGACCGACGACCTGCCGGTGATGATCATCGCGGTGATCACCGCGGTCGCGGTGATGCTGTTCGCGGCGACGCCGCTCGCCGAGTTCATCGCCCGCAACCCGAGCGTGGTGATGCTGGCGCTCGGCTTCCTGCTGATGATCGGCTTCGTGCTGATCGCAGACGGTTTCGGCGTCCATATGCCCAAGGGTTATGTCTACAGCGCGATGGCCTTTGCCGGCGCGGTCGAGGCGCTCAACCTGATGGCGCGGCGCAAGGCGAGGCGTTAGGGCGGCCATCACGGCCATTGCGGTCATCGCATTTGGACCCTAGTCCCGCGCGATGACCGTATTCCTGCACGAAGAAGACATTCCCGCCGGCCTTTTTGCGGACGGCGTCGATATTGCCGTCGACACCGAAACGATGGGCCTGCTCACCCCGCGCGACCGGCTGTGCGTCGTGCAATTGTCCGATGGCGGCGCCGACGAGCACCTCGTGCGCTTTTCGCCCGGCAGCGACTATGCCGCGCCCAATCTCAAGGCGCTGCTCGCCGATCGCAGCCGCGTGAAACTCTATCATTTCGCGCGCTTCGACCTTGCCGCGATCGAGCATTATCTCGGGGTCGAGGCCGGGCCGGTCTATTGCACCAAGATCGCCTCGCGGCTGGTGCGCACCTATACCGATCGCCACGGCCTCAAGGAGCTGGTGCGCGAGCTGCTCGGTCAGGACATCTCCAAGGCGCAGCAATCGTCCGACTGGGGCGGCCCGGTGCTGAGCGACGCGCAGAAGGATTATGCCGCGTCGGATGTGCGCTTTCTCCACGCAATGCGCACCGAGCTCGACAAGCGCCTCGCCCGTGAGGGCCGCACCGCGCTGGCGCAGGGTTGCTTCGACTTCCTGCCGCACCGTGCGCGACTCGACCTAGCCGGTTGGCCGGAGGTCGATATCTTCGCGCATGTCTGATGCGATGGTCCTGACTCCGACGGCGCGGCAGATCTGGGCGGCGCCCGGCAGCAGCCACGACCGGCTGATCGGTGGCTTGCGCATCCTGCTGCCGATGCTGATCGGCATGCTCGGCGCGTTCGTGGTGTTCATGCCGCTGTTCAGCGGCGGCGACGTGTCGTTCGTGCTCGACAAGAAGAAGGTCGAGGTCGCCAAGGAGCGGATGCGCACCCAGGCCGCGACCTATCGCGGCGAGGACGGCAAGGGCCAGCCCTTCATCATGACCGCCGGCTCGGCGGTGCAAAAGAGCTCGACCGAGCCGATCGTGCGCGTCGAGGCGCTGGCCGCGCAGATCCAGCTTCAGGACGGCCCCGCCAATGTCACGGCACCGCACGGCGCCTATGACATGCAGCGCGAGCAGGTCGAGATCAACGGCCCGGTCAAGGTCGTTGCCAGCGGCGGTTATACGCTCGACACCAACGACGCGACGCTCGACCTGAAGACGCGCCACCTGCGCAGCGCAGGGGCGGTGACGGGCACGGTCCCGCAGGGACAGTTCAGCGCCAACCGGTTGACCGCCGATCTCGACAACCATGTCGTTTCGCTCGACGGCAACGCGCGCTTGCGGATCGTGCCGCGAAAGACGAGATAGGCGCCCATGATGCGTTTCCCGCTTTTCCTCGCTCTGGCGGCGCTTGCCGGCGCTGCCGCCACCGCCCAGTCGCGACATGATTCGTCTGCGCCGATCAACTTCGGCGCCGACCATATCGAACTGCAGGACAAGGCCAATCGCGCGATCCTGTCGGGCAATGTCTCGGTCAAGCAGGCCGAGATGACGCTCAACGCGGCGCGCGTGACGGTGGCCTATACCGGCCAGGTGATCGACGGCTCGCCGCAGGTGTCGCGGCTCGATGCCTCGGGCGGTGTCGTGGTGACGCGCCCGGACCAGAGCGCGCGCGGGCAATTCGCGGTCTATGATCTCAACAAGCGGATCGTCACCATGCTCGGCGGGGTGACGCTGATCCAGGCGGGCAATACCGTCAACGGTTCGCGCCTGACGATCAATCTGGATACCGGCCGTGCCGTGATTGACGGATCTTCGGTCGGCGGCCGGACCGGCGAGGGCGGCGTCACCAAGGGCGGCGGCCGTGTGACGGGCACCTTCTCGGTACCCAAGCGCAACCCGTAGCAGCGCGCTAGTGGTCCGATTTTGACATTTGCTACCGCTTTCGGCGAGGTCGCGGGCAAATGTCAGAATCTTCCGGACCACTAGCAACGTTATGATTCTAGTGGATTTCAAGATTTTGACATTCGCTCACGACCTATCCGGTTAGAGGGGGACGAATGTCAAAATCAATTCACTAGAGCGAGCTGCATTTCGATGGAAACGCAGATCGCTCTAGCTTCTTTGTGGTCGCGTGCTTGATAGCGAATAGCCGGATTCCACCTATTCGCAGCACGCTCTAAACCGCTCTTTCTTGCACCTTTCGTCACGACGTGCTTCCCTTCGCGCCGCGTCGGGTGCAAATGGCATGCACGAAGCTTGCCAAGCACGCGCCTGGTAAGGGATCGGTAACGTCGAAATGTCACCACGGGACCTGCGATGAGCGACTCCGCCACCCTCGACAAGATCGAACCGATCACCGAAGCGCCGGTGGCGCAGGGCCTGTCGGTCGTCTCGATCGCCAAATCCTATGATCGTCGCGCGGTCCTCACCGACGTGTCGGTGTCGGTCGGGCGCGGCGAGGTGATCGGGCTGCTCGGGCCGAACGGTGCGGGCAAGACGACCTGCTTCTATTCGGTGATGGGGCTGGTGAAGCCCGATTCGGGCCGCATCATGCTCGACGGTGCTGACATCACCGCCCTGCCAATGTATCGCCGCGCGATCCTCGGCCTCGGTTATCTGCCGCAGGAAACCTCGATCTTCCGCGGCCTGTCGGTCGAGAAGAACATCAGCACGGTGCTCGAACTGTCCGAGCCCGACCCCACGGCGCGGCGCATGCGGCTCGACCAGCTGCTCGACGAATTCGGCCTGACGCGGCTGCGCGACGCGCCGGCGATGGCGCTGTCGGGCGGCGAGCGGCGCCGCGCCGAAATCGCCCGCGCACTGGCCGCCAACCCCTCGATCATGCTGCTCGACGAGCCCTTTGCCGGGATCGATCCGATTTCGATCGCCGACATCCGTGACCTGGTGAAGGATCTCAAGAAGCGCAATATCGGCGTGCTGATCACCGACCATAATGTCCGCGAGACGCTCGAGATCGTCGACCGCGCCTATATCATCTATGACGGCCGCGTGCTGTTCACCGGCTCGCCGGAGGAGCTCGTCGCCGACGCCAATGTCCGCCGCCTGTACCTCGGCGAGGGTTTCTCACTCTGACATGCCACGCCCCCTTTCCCCGTTCGCCCTGGTGACCAGGTCGCCAAGTCCCCAGGACTTGGCTGAAACATCCGGGGGATGTTTCACCTGGTCACTGTCGAAGGGCCGTTCTTCTTCGCTGCGGCGGAAGAAAAGAACGGTGCTTCGACAGGCTCAGCACGTACGGATTTAGCGCGCTACCGTGGCGCTCGGTCCCCGCCTCGACCTGCGGCAGTCCCAATCGCTGGTGATGACGCCGCAGCTGCAGCAGGCGATCCGCCTGCTCGCGCTGTCGAATCTCGAGGTGGAGGGTTTCCTCGCCGAGGAGATCGAGAAGAATCCGCTGCTCGAAGGCGGCGCATCCGATGATGACGGCCCGACGACCGAACGTGAGCCGGCGCCCGAGCCGCGCGACGAACCGGCCAGCGCCGATGAGCTGATCATGAGCGGGGCGGATACCGGCGAGGCGTCGCTCGACGTCGATTTCGACGCCGAGACCTTCCATCATGACAGCGCGGCCGATGCGATGGATTCGAGCGGCGGCGGGCTCGACGGGTCGCTCGGCCTGAACGGCGCCAGCGGTAGCGGCGGCGCGAGCGAGGACGGCCCCGATCTCGATGGCTTTGCCGATGTGTCGCTGAGCCTCGCCGACCATCTGCTGGCCCAGGCGGGCACCGCGGTCGATGGGCCGGACGCCTTCATCGCCGCGCATCTGATCGATCAGATCGACGAGACCGGGTATCTCACCGTGTCGCTGCTCGACATCGCCAACCGGCTCGGCGTGCCGCTGGCGCGGGTCGAGCGCGTGCTCGGGGTGATCCAGACCTTCGATCCGACGGGGGTGGGCGCGCGCGATCTCGCCGAATGCCTGACGCTGCAGGCGAAGGAGGCCGATCGTTACGATCCGTGCATGGCGCGGCTGATCGACAATCTCGACCTTCTCGCGCGGGGTGATCTCGCGCGGCTGAAGCGCATCTGCGGGGTCGACGACGAGGACATGGCCGACATGATCCGCG
The DNA here is from genome assembly GCF_036663795.1 of Parasphingomonas halimpatiens. NCBI lineage: Bacteria > Pseudomonadati > Pseudomonadota > Alphaproteobacteria > Sphingomonadales > Sphingomonadaceae > Parasphingomonas > Parasphingomonas halimpatiens. The sequence goes on along the minus strand of NZ_JAXOJP010000005.1, from coordinate 93,024 downwards.
AGCTGCGCGGCTATGATCCCAAGCCCGGCTGCCGTTATGGCGGCGAGCCGGCGCAGAGCGTCGTGCCCGACATCTTCGTCGCGCAGCGCAAGACCGGCTGGGCGATCGAGATCAACGCCGCGACGCTGCCGCGCGTGCTGGTCAATCGCAGCTATTATGCCGAGCTGTCGAAGGGGCCGCAGGACAAGGCGTCGAAGGCGTGGCTCAGCGAATGCCTCGCCAGCGCCAACTGGCTGGTCAAGGCGCTCGACCAGCGCCAGCGCACGATCATCAAGGTCGCGACCGAGATCGTGAAGCAGCAGGAAGCCTTTTTCCTGAAGGGCGTCGCCCACCTCAGGCCGATGACGCTGCGCCAGGTCGCCGATGTGATCGAGATGCACGAATCGACCGTCAGCCGCGTGACGAGCAACAAATATCTCAGCTGCGCGCGCGGCACCTTCGAGCTGAAATATTTCTTCACCTCGGGCGTGTCGTCGTCCGAAGGCGGCGACGCGGTGTCGGCCGAGGCGGTCAAGAGCGCGATCCGCGCGCTGATCGCCAATGAGGGCGCCAATATCCTGAGCGACGACACGCTGGTCGATTTGCTCAACGCGAAGGGCTTTGGTCTCGCGCGGCGCACCGTGGCCAAATATCGCGAGGCGATCGGCATCGGGAGTTCGGTGCAGCGCCGCCGGGCGCGGGCGCTGGAGGGGGCTTAGGCACCAGATCCATCCGACGTACTTGCTTCGTTCCGTTTGTTGCGCGATGTTCTGCCATGCGCCGGAATAGCCGGCTTCAGATCAGGGGCGGTTGATGACGTGGCTGATGTTCCTGCTCGCGGCGCCTGCCTTGGCGCGCGCTGATTTCCTGCATGACACTGAAGCTGCCCATGACTGGCATCTGGCGCGTGTCAGCGCGCCGGGTCGCAGCTATTTCTACAAGGGCCCGGAGGTGGAGGGCTGTCCGGCATTGACGGCATCGTGTCGTCGTGAAGCTTATCTCGTCCATGGCAATCAGCTCCTTATTGGTGATGTGCGCGGTGCTTTGGTCTACGCCGCCTATACCGATGGCGGCGGTACCGCGACGATCGGCTGGTTACCCAAGGCATCCGTCGCGCGCATCGCCGTGCCAAAGCAGACCATCGCGGCGTGGATCGGCAGCTGGAATTACGATTATACGACAATCGACATAACCCGCGGGCATCGACCTGGGAGGCTCAAGGCCAGTGGCATGGCGGTATGGGGCATGCACGATCCCGAGCGGGTTCGGCGCGGTGGCATCAACACCGGCGATTTCGAGGGTGAAGCGACATTGACGGGGGATCGGATCCGATTTGGCCCTACGTCGGGGAGCGAAGATAGCGACTGCCGGGTCTCATTACGATTGATCGGGCCGTATCTGGCGGCCGCCGACAATGGCAATTGTGGCGGTGCAAATGTCTCGTTCACGGGGGTTTACCGCCGGTGATCGAGGGCAGATCGAATGTTCGCGCGGTTGTTCGGATCGTGTTGAAGGGGCTTCGCGCCCGGAGGAAGAAATGATCATCGTCACCGGCAGCGTGACTGCGCGCGCGGAAAGCTTCGACGCGCTACGCGACGCCAGCCTCGCCCATGTCCATCGCTCGCGCCTGGAGGACGGGTGCCTGCTCCATTCCGTACAGGTCGGTTGCGAGAACCCGCTGCGGCTGTTCTTCTACGAACAGTGGCGCGACATGGCGGCGTTGAAGACGCATTTCGCGCAGCCCGGCTCGCACGACTTCATGCGGGCGGTGCGCGAACATGGCGAGTCGAGCGAGGACATCGCCCTGTTCGAGGCGGTGACGATCGCCATCTGATCGCGACGGCTCAGTCGTCCTCGTCCTCGTATCCGACCAGCGCCAGCGCGCGCGCCTTGATCTGGCGCGTCATGCACCAGTGGATCAGCGCTTCCTCGCGGCCATGCGTCACCCACACCTCGCGTGGCGCGATCTCGGTCAGCGTATCGGTCAACTCGTCCCAATCGGCATGGTCGCTGAGGATCAGCGGCAGCTCGACCAGCCGTTGGCGCGCGCGTTGCCTGATGCGCATCCAGCCTGACGCCATGGCGGTAATGGGCTCGGGCAGGCGGCGCGACCAGCGATCGTTGAGCGCGGAGGGCGGGCACAGCACGATATGGCCGGCGATCGTCGCCTTGGCCACGCCAGCGACCGGGATCAGTTCGCCGAGATCGACGCCGAGTTCGACATAAAGGTCGCATAGCCGCTGTAGCGCCCCGTGCAGATAGATCGGCGCTGCGTGCCCCCGTGCACGCAGCTCGGCGATGACGCGCTGTGCCTTGCCCAGCGCATAGGCGCCGACCAGCACGCAGCGCTCGGGGTTGGCGTGCATGGCGGCGAGCAGCTTGTCGATCTCGTCGCCGGTATCGGGGTGACGGAACACCGGCAGGCCGAAGGTCGCCTCGGTGACGAAGACGTCGCACGCGACGGGTTCGAACGGCGTGCAGGTCGGGTCGGGGCGGCGCTTGTAATCGCCCGACACGACGATGCGCTCGCCGCGATATTCGAGCAGGATTTGCGCCGAACCGAGCACATGGCCGGCAGGGAAATAGCTGACATCGACCGCGCCGAGCCGGATCGTTTCGCCATAGCCGACCGGGTGGCCGGGCTGCGGCCCGTAGCGCGTCGCCATGATCGCCAGCGTCTCGGGTGTCGCCCAGACCGCGCCGTGCCCGCCGCGCGCATGATCGGCATGGCCATGCGTGATCAGCGCGCGCGCCTGTGGGCTCGACGGATCGATCCACGCATCGGCCGGTGCGACATAAATGCCCTGGGGTTGCGGATCGATCCAGTCGCCGAGCTTCGCCATCATGCCTATATGGGCGAGATGAGATTGAGTTCCCACTTCTTGTTAGCCCCCCTTCAGGGGAGGGGTTGGGGTGGGGCCGTGCCGCAAGAACTGCGATCGGAGAATTCGCGGATGGGCCCCACCCCCAACCCCTCCCCTGAAGGGGAGGGGCTTAAATGACGCACGACCTCCCTCAACCCCTCACCGACTGGTTCGCGTCGCGCGGCTGGGCGCCGCGGCGGCACCAACTCGATATGCTGGCGCAAGGGCGCGCCGGGCGGCATGCGCTGCTCGTCGCGGCGACCGGCGCGGGCAAGACGCTGGCCGGTTTCCTGCCGACGCTGAGCGAGCTGATCGAGAATCCCACTGAGGGATTGCATACACTCTACGTTTCGCCCCTGAAGGCGCTGGCGGTCGATGTGCAGCGCAACCTGCTGACGCCGATCGAGGAGATGGGGCTGAGCTTGCGCGTCGAGACGCGCACCGGCGACACGCCGTCGGATCGCAAGGCGCGCCAACGCGTGCGACCGCCGCAGATCCTGCTCACCACGCCCGAATCGCTGTCGCTGCTGTTGAGTTATCCCGACAGCATGACGATGTTCGCCGGGCTCAGGACGATCGTCATCGACGAGGTCCATGCCTTCGCCACCGGCAAGCGCGGCGACCTGCTCAGCCTGTGCATGGCGCGGCTGCAACGGCTGGCGCCGGGGCTGCGCCGCGTCGCGCTGTCGGCGACGGTCGCCGATCCCGATGGCTATCGCGCCTGGCTCGCGCCCGATGGCGATATCGATCAGGTCGCGCTGGTGATCGGCGACAAGGGCGCCGATCCCGACATCACCATCTTGCTGCCGGAGGGGCGTGTGCCCTGGGCGGGGCATTCGGGGCGCTATGCCGCCGAACAGGTGATGGCCGAGATCGAGACGCACAAGACCTCGATCATCTTCTGCAACACGCGCAGCCTCGCCGAGCTGATTTTCCAGGATCTGTGGAAGGCCAATGCGATGCAGCTGCCGATCGGCATCCATCACGGCTCGCTCAGCCTCGAGGCGCGGCGCAAGGTCGAGGCGGCGATGGCGGCGGGGCGCTTGCGCGGGCTGGTCGCGACCGCCAGCCTCGATCTCGGGGTCGACTGGGGCGATGTCGATTGCGTGATCCAGATGGGCGCGCCCAAGGGCTCGTCGCGGCTGTTGCAGCGCATCGGCCGTTCCAACCACCGGCTCGACGAGCCGAGCGAGGCGGTGCTCGTGCCGGGCAATCGCTTTGAATATCTCGAGGCGCGCGCCGCGCTCGATGCCGTCACGGCGGGCGAGCTCGACCCCGACATTTTCCGCCCCGGCGCGCTCGATGTGCTGGCACAGCATGTCATGGCCTGCGCCTGCGCTGCGCCGTTCCAGCAGGCTGACATGCTCGACGAGGTCCGCTCGGCACTGCCCTATTCGGCGCTCGATGCCGGGGTGTTCGAGCAAGTGCTCGGTTTCATCCGCGACGGCGGTTACGCGCTCAAGGCCTATGACAAGTTCCGGCGGCTGACGCAGGATCCCGACGGATCATGGCGCGTGTCGCATCCGCGCTTCGTCACGCAACACCGCCTCAATGCCGGGATCATAGTCGAGGCGACGATGCTCGCGGTGCGCTTCAAAAATGGCCGCTCGCTGGGCCGGGTCGAGGAAGGCTTCGCCGCGACGCTGAGCCCACGCGACACCTTCTTCTTTGCTGGCATGAGCCTCGAGGTCGAGCGCGTCGATACCGAGGATGTCGTGGTGCGCGCGACGAGTCGCCCGGCGCGCATCCCGACCTATGGCGGCGCGCGCATGCCGCTGTCGACCAACCTCGCTGATCGCGTGCGCGGCTTCCTCGCCACGCCGGCAGCCTGGCCGAGCTTTCCCGACGATGTGCGCGAATGGCTCGAGGTGCAGCGGCTCCGCTCGGTGCTGCCGCAGCCGGGCCAGCTGCTGATCGAGACCTTCCCGCACGAGCGGCGGCATTTCATGGTCGCCTACAGTTTCGAAGGGTGGAACGCGCACCAGTCGCTCGGCATGCTGCTCACGCGGCGGATGGAGACGCAGGGGCTGAAGCCGGTCGGCTATGTCGCGAGCGATTACTCGCTGGCCTGTTTCTCGCTCGAGCCGGTGACCGATCCGGCGGCGTTGTTCTCGCCCGACATCCTCGAGGACGAGTTCATCGACTGGGTGCAGGGTTCGTCGCTGCTGCGGCGTGCGTTTCGCGAGGTGGCGGTGATCGGCGGGCTGGTCGAGCGCCAGCATCCCGGCAAGCGCAAGACCGGCAAGCAGGTCACCTTCTCGACCGACCTGATCTACGACGTGCTGCGCAAATATGAGCCGGGCCATCTGCTGCTTCAGGCGGCCTGGGCCGATGCGCGCGCGCGGATGACCGATGTCGGCCGCCTCGCCGACCTGCTCGACCGCGCGCAGGGCACCATGCTGCATGTGGCGCTCGACCGCGTCTCGCCGCTGGCGGTGCCGGTGCTGACGTTGATCGGGCGCGAGCGCGTCGCGCAGGGACTGGCCGACGATGCGCTGCTGATCGAGGCCGAGGCGCTGGCGGCGGAGGCGATGCGGCTCGACTGATGTTCGGCCATCGCGATGGCCGGCAAGAAAGAGGTTGTTCACGCGGAGGCGCGGAGGCGCGGAGATATCCGCGCGGTGGGGCCGCCGCGCCTCGATGCGCATCTCCATCGCTGCGGCGAGGGAGACATCTCGTCGGCGCGGCGGCGCCGATGCGCGTGAGACATCTCCGCGTCTCCGCGTCTCCGCGTGAACAAATTTCTCGCGGCGGTTATCCGCTCAGGCGACGAGCCGATGTCCGTCGGGGCGATGGGCGAGGCGTTCGGCGACCCAGTGCGCGATGATCGCGGGGCCGTCGTCGCGGGTTATTTGCGGGGCGAGCGCGCGGGCGCGGTCGGTGGCATCGGATGAATCGAGCAACTGGCGCAGCGCGGCGCAGGCGCGGCGTACGCTGTAGCGCCGCAATGCGACGACGCGCGCCACGCCGAGCCGGCGCAGCCGCAGGCCATTGTCGAACTGGTCGCCGAAGAACGGGCAGACCAGTTGCGGCACGCCGGCGCGCAGGGCCTGGGCGGTGGTGCCCATGCCGCCATGCTGGATCACCGCCGCAGCGCGCGGGAAGAGCAGCGAGTGCGGCGCATAGCCGGCCACCGCGATGTCCGCGCAGGCCAGGCCGGCACAATCGCCCAGCGCATGATCGCCGACGAGCAGGATCGCGCGGCGCCCGAGCTGCCGCGCGACCTGTGCGCTGGCGGTGTAGAAATTGCCCGGCGCATAGGTGACGAAGCTGCCGAGCGTGAACACCAAGGGCGCGGGCCCGGCATCGAGAAACGCCGCGAGCGCCGGATCGAGCGTGCCGGTCGTGCCGTCGCGGCCGTCGTAGAAAGCGAAGCCAGCGCTTTGCGCCTGGTCGGGCGCATCGACGGGCAGTGCGGCGAAGGCGGGTGGGTACATGGCGAAGATCCGTTCGCTGCGGCGCGGCCCGTCGATCAGCTCGTCGCGCACCGCCGGCAGGCCGAGCTCGCGGCGCAGGCGCGTGACCGGGCGGAGACTCGGGCGCCCCTGCGCGCTGGCCAGCGCATAGAGCATGCGCACCACTGCCGGGCCGCAGGTCTTGCGCAGCGCGGGCAGGAACGGCATCTCGCGCATCGCCGGGGGTTCGGCAACCGACAGGAAACTCATCGGCTGCAGCGCGACGGTCACCACCGGCACGCCGGCCGACTCGGCGACGATCCGCGCCACCGCCGCCAGCGTGCCGCAGATCACCAGATCGGCCCCGGTCATGACAGCGCGAAGATCTTCGACCGTCTGGGCGATGTGCGGCAGCATGATGTCGAAGCCGGCGCGCAGGTCGCCGGTTACCGCGCGCGCCACCGCCGCCTCGTCGAGCCCGGCGGCGGTCATCTCGCGCGCGCCGGGTCGTACGGCGTGGAAGGCGATGCCCTCGGCCTCGACCACCGTGCGATAATCCTCCATCGCCGCCACCACGGGGGAGAGGCCATCGTCACGCAGCCGCAGCGCCAGGGCGAGAAACGGGTGAAGGTCGCCGAGCGTCCCGGTAATCGCGAGAACAACAGTGCTCAAGGCGGGGCGGCCTTTCCGGAAAAGCGAGACGACGACCTTAGCAGCATCGGGCCGAGAAAGCATCGGTGCGGTCACCCATGGGACCAATTCATGGCGCTTTTGTTTCACTTGTGATGGGGCCGGAACGAGCGTAGCTTTCAGGGATGGAGTTGGGACTGGCCTTTGCCCTGTCGCTCGCGGTTGGCGTCGCCATGCCGACCTCGCTGCAACCCGTCGCGCAACCCGCGCCGCTGGCCGACGCACCCTCCACCACGACCGCGACGGACGAATTGCTCGATTTCGGCGAAGCAGGCGAGCGGATGACCGTGCCGGTGACGATCGGCACCGGCGGGCCCTTTCATTTCATCGTCGATACCGGCGCGCAGCGTACCGTCATCTCGCGCGAACTGGCCGGCCGGCTCGGGCTCGCCCCGGGGCCGGCCATCCATCTCACGTCGATGTCGGGTACCGGCATGTTCGGCACGTTCGTCATCCCCGAAATCAGCGTCGGCGCGCTCGGCGGATCGCGGATCGAGGCGCCAGCGCTGGCGTCTCGCAACCTCGGTGCGCTTGGGCTGCTCGGGCTCGACACGCTGCAGGGCCATAAGGTGTCGATCGATTTCGAGCGGCAGCAGATGACGGTCACGCCCTCGGCGGTGCTGCGTCATGTGCCCGCCGCCGCCGAGGGCGAGGTCGTGGTGCATGCCCGCAGTCTGATGGGGCAGCTGGTCGTCACCGACGCCTATTATCGCGGACGGCGCATCCAGGTGATCGTCGATACCGGCTCGGCGGTGACGATGGGCAATCTCGCGCTGCGCAATGCGGTGTCGCACAGCACCAAGGGGATGGGGAGCATCACCCTGCTCGGCGTGACCGGCGACGTGCTGGTCGCCGATTATGCCCAGGTGGGCGAGATCAAGGTCGCCGGGCTGAACTTCGCCAACCTGCCGGTCGCCTTCGCCGATGCCGAACCGTTCAAGCGCTTCGGCCTGATCAAGCGCCCGGCGCTGATGCTGGGCATGGACGCGATGAAGCTGTTCAAGCGCGTCCAGATCGACTTTCCCAACCGCACGCTGCGGCTGGCGCTGCCCAAGGATGCGATCGCGCCCTGACCACTGTTGCGAGGCGCCGCCGGGCGCCCTAGCGTGTGCCGAACTTGAAGGGGACGGGCGCATGCGATCGATCGGACGAGCTTTGTTGGGCGGCTGCGCCGCGGCGCTGGGGATGCTGCCGCTGGCCGCGGCGGCGCAGACCATGACGCCCGATCGCCAGGCGTTCTTCGGCCTGTACAAGGAACTGGTCGAGACCAACACCTCGCTGTCGGTGGGCAGCTGCACCAAGGCCGCCGCGCAGATCGCCGCGCGGCTGAAGGCGGCGGGCTATGCCGATGCCGACATCACGCCCTTTTCGGTGCCCGACCATCCGCGCGAGGGCGGTCTTGTCGCGATCCTGCCCGGCAGCGACAAGCGGGTGAAGCCGATGCTGCTGCTCGGGCATCTCGACGTGGTCGAGGCCAAGCGCGAGGACTGGGCCCGCGATCCCTTCACGCTGATCGAGGAGGGCGATTATTATTATGCCCGTGGCACCGTCGACGACAAGGCGATGGCGGCGATATGGGCCGACGCGATGGTCCGCTTCAAGACCAGCGGCTACAAGCCGAAGCGCACGATCAAGCTGGCGCTGACCTGCGGTGAGGAGACGACCTTCGCTTCAACGGTGCGGAATGGCTGGCCAGGAACAAGCCAGACCTGATCGCGGCCGAATTCGCGCTCAACGAGGGCGGCGGCGGGCGGCTCGACGAAGCGGGCAAACGCCAGTTGCTCGCGGTGCAGGTCGGCGAGAAAGCGGCGCAAAACTATACCTTCCTCGCGACCAATCCCGGCGGACACAGCTCGGCGCCGGTGCCCGACAACGCCATCTACCAGCTCGCCGACGCGCTCGAGGCGGTGCGGGGCTATGAATTTCCGGTGAAGTTCACCGATACGACGCGCGCCTTCTTCACCGCGACCGCAACGGCGGTTCCGGCGCCGGTCGGCGATGCGATCCGGCGGCTGCTCGCCAACCCCGAGGACAAGCAGGCCGACGCGCTGATCAGCCGCGACAAGGTGCTGCACTCGACGCTGCGGACGACCTGCGTGGCGACGCTGTTGAGCGCGGGCCATGCCGAAAATGCGCTGCCGCAGCGCGCGACGGCCAACGTCAATTGCCGCATCTTCCCGGGCGAGACGGTCGAGGAGACGCTCGCCACGCTGCAGCGGCTCGCCGGACCCAAGGTCACCATCACCGCCAACGCGCCGGTCCGCCCGACCGCCATTCCCCCGGCGCTCGACCCGAAGATTCTCGGCCCGATGCGCGCGGTCGCGGCGAAACATTTCCCGGGCCTGCCGCTGCTGCCGCTGATGTCGACCGGCGCGACCGACGGCATCTTCCTCGAAGCGATCGGCATCCCGGTCTATGGCGCGCCGGGGACCTTCCTCGACAGCGATTTCAATGGTGTGCACGGGCTCAACGAGCGGATCGGCAAGAATTCGCTCTATGACGCTCGGGACTATCTCTACGATCTGGTCAAGGCTTACGCGGGCTGAACGGGCGCGCGGGGCAGGTGACGATCAGACCGTCACCTGCTCGCCGAGCTCGAGCACCTTGCCGGGCGGAATCTTGAGGAATTCGGTCGGGTCGGCGGCATTGCGTTGCAGGAACATGAAGATCTGATCCTGCCACAATGGCATGCCTTCGTCGGCGGAGGGCTTGATCGTGTTGCGGCCGATGAAATAGCTCGTCTTGGCCGGGTTGAGCAGGCGCCGCTCGCCGGCATGCTCGAAGCCGAGGTCGCGCGGTACGTCGGGCGATTCCATGAAGCCGTACTGCAGCACCACGACGGTGAAATTATCGTCGATCCGCGTCATGGTGGCGCGCTTGTCGGGGTCGGTCATCGGCCGGTCGGCGGTGCGCACGCTGACGACCAGGTTGCGCTCGTGCAGCACCTTGTTGTGCTTGAGATTGTGCATCAGCGCGCCCGGCGCATGCTCGGGATTCGAGGTCAGGAACACCGCCGTGCCCTCGACGCGCTCGGGCGGCCGCTTGGCGAGCGCGGCGGCGAGATCGGCGAGCGGGATGCTCTGGCGCTGCTCGAACGCACGCACGATGCCGCGCCCGCGCACCCAGGTGAAGATCAGCAGGCCGATGCACGCGGCGATCACCAGCGGCACCCAGCCGCCCTCGACGACGCGCAGGATATTCGCGCCGAAGAAGATCAGGTCGAGCGTGAGGAAAGGCAGGATCACCGCGATCGCGGTCGGGCGCTTCCAGTTCCAGCGATGCCTGACGACGATATAGGCGAGGCAGGTGGTGACGACCATCGTGCCGGTCACCGCGATGCCGTAAGCCGCCGCCATCGCCGAGGAATTGCGGAACTGCACAACCAGCACCAGCACACCGACCAGCAGCAGCCAGTTGATCGCCGGCAGATAGATCTGCCCGGCATGCGACGCCGAGGTCTGGCGGATGCGCAGCCGCGGCAGCAGGCCGAGCTGGATCGCCTGCTGGGTCAGCGAATAGGCGCCGGTGATCACCGCCTGGCTGGCGATGATCGTCGCAAGACCCGCGAGCACAACCAGCCACGGGCGCAACATGTCGGGCGCCATCAGAAAGAACCAGTCGAGATTGGCGAAGGGCTGGTGCGCCGCCTGCGCCGCCTCCAGCGCATGGAGCGCATAGGCGCCCTGGCCGAAATAATTGAGCGTGAGCGCCGGAAAGGCGAGCGCGAACCAGCCGATGCGGATCGGCAGCACCCCGAAATGGCCCATATCGGCGGTCAGCGCCTCCGCCCCGGTGACGGTCAGGAACACCGCGCCCAGCACGAACAGCCCGGTCGTGCCATGCGTCGCCATGAAGCTGATCGCATAGAAGGGGTTGAGCGCGGCAAGGATCGTAGGCTCGTCGGCGATGTGCCACAAGCCCAGGCCGCCGATCGCGAAAAACCACAGGATGCACACCGGGCCGAACAGCTTGGACACCCGTGCGGTACCGCGCGACTGGATCAGGAACAACCCGACCAGGATGACGATGGTGATCCCCATGATGGTCTGTTCGTCGAACATCGTCTCGGCGCCGGGGATGGTGCGCAAGCCTTCGATCGCCGACAGCACCGACAGGGCCGGGGTGATGATTGCGTCGCCGTAGAACAGCGCCGCCCCAGCCGCGCCCAGCGTCAGCGCGATCAGCGAGCGCCGGCCGAGCGCGCGCCGCGCCAGCGCGGTCAGCGCCAGCACGCCGCCCTCGCCCTGATTGTCGGCGCGCATCAAGAACAGGACATATTTGACCGTCACGACGAGGATCAGCGACCAAAGCGCAAGGCTAAGCACGCCGAAGATCTCGCTCGCCACGATGCCGTCATCGGCGGCCAGCCTGAGCGCTTCGCGAAAGGCGTAGAGCGGGCTCGTGCCGATGTCGCCGAACACCACACCGATCGCGCCGACAGTCAGCGCGATCAGGGCGGGATGGGGGTGATCGTGCGGCCCGGATTGTTCGGGGACGGATGACATGCGTGCGAAACGGCCTGTCGGTTGGGACGGCGCGCTTTACGCCTGTTGCACCGCAGCGCAAGCGCTTTTGTGGTGTGGCTCGCAAGTGGTTGATCGGCCGCGCCGCGCAAGGCATAGCGGGGCGATGGTTCCCTTTTCGTTCGCTGGCCACACGCTGGCCGCCCTGCCCGAAGGCGCGCTTTACTGGCCGGCGCGGCGTGCGCTGCTCGTCGCCGACCTGCATTTCGAGAAGGCGAGCTGGTTCGCGCGCTTCGGCCAGATGCTCCCGCCCTATGATTCGATCGCGACGCTCACCGCGCTTGGCGACCTCGTCGCCTCGACCGGCGCGCAGGAAATCTGGTGCCTGGGGGACAGCTTTCACGATGCGGCGGGCTGCGAGCGACTGCCGCCACGCGCGCAGGAGCTGCTGCGCGGGCTGACCGCGACGCGGCGCTGGACCTGGATCACCGGCAATCACGATAGCGGCATGGTCGATCGCTGTGGCGGCGAGGTCGTCGACGAGGCGGTGGTCGACGGCATCGTGCTGCGTCACGAGGCCGAAGCGCAGGAGGAGCGGCCCGAGCTGTCGGGCCATTTCCACCCCAAGCTGCGGCTGCGCGTGCGCGGGCGCAGCATCTCGCGGCGTTGTTTCGTCGCGACGCCGACCAAGCTGATCCTGCCGGCGTTCGGCGCGCTCACCGGTGGCCTCGATGCCGGCCATCCCGAAATCGTCCGCGCCGTCGGCACCGCCGCCGAGGCCCTGATAGCGGTCGAGGACCGGCTGCTCAGATTTCCGTTGGCGGCCTAACGCGCCAGCGTCGGGAAGCCGGCCTTGAACGCGGCGACCTTGGGCTTGTCCCAATGGACGATGTACGGGTGGCTCGGGTTCCGGTCGTAGAAATTCTGGTGATAGGCCTCGGCCGGGAAGAAGCTGCCCGTCTCGAGCTTGGTCACGATCGGTGCGGGGAAGGCATGGGCCTGGCCGAGCTGGGCGATATAGGCCGTCGCCACCGCGCGCTGTGCCGGGCTCTGCGGGAAGATCGCCGAGCGATAGCTGGTGCCGCTGTCCGGCCCCTGGCGGTTGAGTTCGGTCGGGTTGTGCGCGATCGAGAAATAGACCCGCAGCAAGGTCGCGTAGCTGACCTGTGCGGGGTCGAAGACGATGCGGATCGCCTCGGCATGGCCGGTCGTTTCGCTCGACACCTGATCGTAGCTCGCCGTGTCGCGCGTGCCGCCGGCATAGCCCGTGGTGACCGTCTTGACGCCCTTCACATGCTCGAACACCGCCTCCATGCCCCAGAAGCAGCCGCCGGCGAGCACCGCGACCTGCGGCGTCGCGGTGCGCGCGACGTCATGCGCAGCGACGGGAAGCGGCACGGCGCGCTCGGCCTGCGCGGCGCCGCCCATCAGCGCGAAGAGGCCGATGGCGGCAGCACTGGCGAACAACAGGGACTTGATCATGATGGCCTCCGATGGCGCAGGGCGCGGGTTTGCCCCTGTTCGCCGGTGCGGCGCGAAAGGTTACAGGCTGCGATGGACCGCAGCCGGGGATTGGGTCGGCGCCATGGCAGCGCTGGTCGGATGAAACGCGGCTACGCCGAGCGCGCCCAGCGCAAAGCCGCCCATCAGCGACCAGGTGAAGCTGGAGCACAGAAATGCGCGCATGAAATAAATCCTTCCTGCTCTTGCCGTTGCGCAACAGATCGGGTCGCGCGGCAGATCGACAAGCCAAGCTTTGCCTTGTGGGGCTTAACCCAGCCTGTCCGGTCCGCTGACTACCTTACGGCCGAGCACGCCGTCTGGATGCGCTCGCAGGCTTCGCGCAGCAGTTCGTCCGAGGTCGCATAGCTGATGCGCATCGCCGGCGAGAGGCCGAACGCCGCACCCTGCACCACCGCGACACGCGCCTCGTCGAGCAGATAGGTGGCGAACGTTTCGTCCGAATCGATCAGAATGCCCTTGGGCGTGGTCTTGCCGATCAGCCCCGACAGTTCGGGATAGACGTAGAAGGCGCCCTCGGGCCGCGGACAGGTGATGCCGTTCGTCTGATTGAGCATCGACACGACGAGGTCGCGTCGCGACTGGAAGGCGGCGGCGCGCTCGGCGAGGAAGCTCTGGTCGCCGTTGAGCGCGGCGACGGCGGCGGCCTGGGCGATCGAGCAGGGGTTGCTGGTCGATTGCGACTGCAGCTTCGCCATCGCCTTGATCAGCCACGACGCGCCACCGGCGAAGCCGATGCGCCAGCCGGTCATCGCATAGGCCTTGGAGCAGCCGTTGACGGTCAGCGTGCGCTCGTAGAGCGACGGGCAGACCTGGGCGATGGTGGCGAATTCGAAGCCGTCATAGATGATATGCTCGTACATATCGTCGGCGAAGATCCACACGTGCGGGTGGCGTTCGAGCACCTCGCCCAGTGCCTTGAGCTCGGCGACCGAATAGGCTGCGCCGGTCGGGTTGGATGGGGAATTGAGGATCACCCATTTGGTGCGCGGGGTGATCGCCGCCTCGAGCTGTGCGGGGTTGAGCTTGTAATTCTGCTCCGGACCAGCGGGCACGAACACCGGCGTGCCGCCGGCGAACAGCACGACATCGGGATAGCTGACCCAATAAGGCGCGGGGACGATCACCTCGTCTCCGGCATCGACGGTCGCGACGATTGCGTTGAACAGCGTATGCTTGCCGCCGACATTCACCGTGATCTGGTCGGTGGTGTAGGTGAGGCCGTTGTCGCGCCGGAATTTGGCGACGATCGCCTCCTTCAGCTCGGGCGTGCCATCGACATTGGTATATTTGGTCTTGCCGTCGCGAATCGCCTGGATCGCGGCTTGCTTGACGAAATCGGGGGTGTCGAAATCGGGCTCGCCCGCGCCGAGACCGATCACGTCGACGCCCGCGCGCTTGAGCTCCAGCGTCCGCGTGGTGATCGCCAGGGTCGGCGAGGGCTTGATGCGGGCAAGCGCGGCGGACGGGTGCATGATGGGGCCCTTCGGTTCAGGAAGCGGCGGCGCTATAGCTCGCTTTACTTCGCAACCGCAACAATCGCCGGCATCAAACCGCGCAGCGCGTTCCCGATGAAGAATCCACCGGCCAGATCGGCCGGGGTCAGCTCGGCCTCGATCGCCTGGCCGGTGTCGATCAACTCGGCGCGCAACACGCCGGGCAACAGCCTGCGCGCCAGCGGCGGGGTCAGCAGCACGCCGTCGTGCGCCACGAACAGCGAGGTGAAACTGCCTTCGGTGAGGAAGCCCTGCGGATCGACAAAGATCGCCTCGAACGCGCCGCCGGCCGCGCGGGCCGCGTCGTAAAAGGCACGATCGCTGGTCTTGTGGCGCAACCGGAAATCGCGCGTTGCGACGGGCAGCGGGACGATCGCCACCGCGACCGGGTCGGCGGGTGGCGCCGGCAGCGGTGAAACCTCGATCGCCACCGCCCCCGAAGCAGACAGCACCAGCCGGATGCGCCGCGCGCTGCGCAGGCGGAAGGTCGCGGCCTGCAGTTCGTTGCGCGTGTCGTGGCGATCGAAGGTGAAACCCAGCACGTCGGCGCTCGCCTTCATCCGTGTGAGGTGGCGCTCGAGGCGGGGGATGCCGGCCTCCGGGTCGAACGCCATCGTCTCGATCAGGTCGAAGCGGCGCTGGCCCGTGGTGACGAACGCGCCTTTCGCGGCGCACTCGGCCCATTCGTCGCCGGCGGTCGAATCGGCCACGATGCCCGAGCCGAGGCCGAGCGTCGCGCTGTCGCCGGCGATGGCCAGCGTGCGGATCGCCACGTTGAACATGGCGTCGCCGCTCGCGTCGATCCGTCCGATCGACCCGGTGTAGAGCCCACGCGGCGTCGCCTCGACCTCGCCAATCACCTCCATCGCGCGCGACTTGGGCGCGCCGGTGATCGATCCGCACGGGAACAGCGCGGTGAGCACGTCGATCGCGTCTTTGTCGGGGTCGAGCGTCGCGGTCACGGTCGAGGTCATCTGCAGCACCGTCGGATAGGTCTCGACCGCGAACAGTTCGGGCACCGCGACGCTCCCCGGGGCGGCGACGCGCGACAGGTCGTTGCGCATCAGATCGACGATCATCAGATTTTCGGCGCGCTGCTTGGCATCGCTGGCAAGCGCGGCGGCGAGTGCGCGATCCTGTTCCGGGGTCGCGCCGCGCGGCGCGGTGCCCTTCATCGGCCGGCAGGTCAGCCGGTCGCCTTCCAGCGCGAAGAACAGCTCGGGCGACAGCGACAGGAAGATATGCGCGCCGGTCGCGACGATCGCGCCATAGCCGGCATGCGAGGCGGCACGCAGCCGCGCGTAGAGCGCGAGCGGGTCGCCCGCCATCGCCACGGTGGCGCGATAGGTCAGATTCGCCTGGTAGATATCGCCGGCCTCGATCAGCGCCTGGACGCGCGCCAGCCGCGAATCATAGGTCGCACGGTCGATTACGGGGCGCGGCGCACCCGCCCAGGCCCCGGCCGGGTCAGGCAGCAGCGCCGGTACATCGTCGGGCGCGATCTCGTCGAAGCGGTCGAAGATGCCGAACCACAATATCGGCCCCTCGCCCGGGATGATCGGTGCGCGAGGTTGCAGCGCAGCGCCGGCCTCATAGGCGAGATAGCCGGCGGCATGCAGCCCCTCGCGCCGCGCCGCGCGTAGCGCCGCCAGCGCGGCGGGGACGTCCGCCGGCGTGTCGGCGACGATCATCCGCAGTGGCGCTCGATAGAGTCGCGCCGGCGCGCCGCCGGGGCGGGCGTCGTCGAGCAGGATGAAGGGCTGGGTCTCGGCGGCGAGCATCGTCACGCCAGATGCGCTGGCAAGGGGGTGCTCGGCAACCCCCGGCTTGCCCGCTATCGACCGGCCGCCTATCTCGCGGCAATGGCAAACCCTCCCTTGCGCGCGGCGATCGTCCCCGTGACCCCGCTTCAGCAGAATTGCAGCCTGATCTGGTGCACCGCGACGATGCGCGGCGCGTTCGTCGATCCCGGTGGCGACTTGCCGCGCCTCACCGCGGCGGCGGCGCAGCACGGCGTGACGGTCGAGAAGATCATCCTCACCCACGGCCATATCGACCATTGCGGCGCGGCCAAGCCGCTCGCCGACGAGCTCGGCGTGCCGATCGAGGGGCCGCACGAGGCCGATCGCTTCTGGATCGCGCGACTCGCCGAGGACGGGCGCCAGTACGGCATCACCGGCGTGCCGTTCGAACCGAACCGCTGGCTGGTCGAGGGCGATACGGTGACGGTCGGTGACCTCACGCTCGACGTCTATCACACCCCCGGGCACACGCCCGGCCATGTGATCTTCCATCACCCGGCGTCGAAGCTGGCGCTGGTCGGCGACGTGCTGTTCGCCGGGTCGATCGGCCGCACCGATTTCCCGCTCGGCAGCCATCCGCAGCTGCTCGACTCGATCGTCACCAAGCTCTGGCCGCTCGGCAACGACACGGTGTTCATCCCCGGCCACGGCCAGACGAGCAATTTCGCGCACGAGCGCGAGCACAATATGTTCGTCAGCGACCGGGCGATGGCGGCCTAGTGGTCCGATTCTGACATTTGCTACCGCTTTCGGCGAGGTCGCGGGCAAATGTCAAAATCAATCCACTAGCCGCCAAGCCGGGTCGCACGATGCTGTCTCAGCCCTGCGCCGGGACCGTCGTCAGCTCGATCGTCTTCGGCGCGTGACGCGTCGCGATGAAGGGCAGCGCCGCCGCGTACAGGCCGAGGCCGAGCAGCAACAGGAAGGTCGCCGCCGTCCCGAAGCTGCGGCCGCCGCGCAGGCCGTCCATGCCGAGCCCGTGCGCGACGCGCGCCACCAGCAGCAAGGCGCCGGCGACCCACAGCCAGATCGAGGTCCCTGTCGCCAGTTCGATCAGGCCGATCAGGATCACGATGAAGGGCGTATATTCGGTGAAATTGGCCTGGGCGCGCATCCGGGCGATCAACGCCATGTCGCCGCCATCGCCGATGCTCACCTTCGCCGCACGCCGCGCGCCGCCGGTGCGCAGCGCCAGCCAGAAGGCGATCAGCGCGCTCCCGCCGGCCGCCATCAGCGTGACCGGCAACATGATTCCGTCCATGACATTCCCCTTATCGGTTGCTTGGGCGCGTGGTGCCAGTCGCGACGCCGGGTTGCAACGTCCGCGCGAATCGCTATAGGCGCCAAGCTTCGCGATGCGTCCGGCCGCTGGTGCCAACCGTGGCCGGCCGGCCATCGGTTGCGTGGCCGTGTTTCCGGGCTTGTCGCAACTACCGATCTGACAAAAGGTTTTCGCCGAAATGGCCGTTCCCAAAAGAAAGACTACGCCGTCCAAGCGCGGCATGCGTCGCGCCCATGACTCGCTCACCGTCGCCGCATTCCAGGAATGCCCGAACTGTGGCGAACTTAAGCGCCCGCACAATCTGTGCGCGTCCTGCGGCCACTACAACGGCCGCGAGATCGTCTCGGTCGAAGGCTGAGCACGACAGCACAGGAGCAGGTGGCCAGCGTGTCTGACAGCTCCTGGATCGCGGTCGACGCGATGGGCGGCGACGAAGGGCTGGCAGTGATGCTCGCCGGGGTCGCGCGCGCGCGTCACCGGTTCGAGAATATGCGCTTCTTCCTCGTCGGCGACGAGACCGCAATCGCCGAGGGGTTGAAGCTTCACCCCAATCTCAGCGCGCATTCCGAGATCGTCCATGCGCCCGAACTGGTCGGCTCGAGCGAGAAGCCGAGCCAGGCACTGCGTCGCGCCAAGAAGACGTCGATGGGCATCGCGATCGACCTCGTCAAACAGGGTCGTGCCGCGGCCGCGGTATCGTCGGGCAATACCGGCGCGCTGATGGCGATGGCCAAGCTCGCGCTGCGCACCATGCCCGGCATCGACCGGCCCGCGCTAGCCGGCCTGATGCCCTCGCTCGGCCCCAACGACACCGTCGTGCTCGATCTCGGCGCCAATACCGAATGCGACGCGCGCAACCTGACCCAGTTCGCGGTGATGGGTGCGGCCTATGCCCGCACCACGCTCGATCTCGCCTCTCCCCGTGTCGCGCTGCTCAACATCGGCAGCGAAGATCAGAAGGGCACCGAGCAGATCCGCGATGCGGCGCAGGCGCTCAAGAAAGCGACGCATCTGCCGATGACCTTTGTCGGCTATATCGAGGGCGACAAATTGTCGCGCGGCGATGTCGACGTGATCGTCTGCGACGGCTTTTCGGGCAATATCGCGCTCAAGACCGCCGAAGGGACGGCGCGCTTCGTCGCCGACCTGCTCAAGCGCGCCTTCAGCAGCTCGATCCGCTCGAAGGTCGGGTTCCTCATCTCGCGGCCGGCGACCGAGCTGCTGCGCCACCATCTCGATCCCAACAATCACAATGGCGCGGTCTTTCTCGGCCTCAACGGGCTGGTGGTGAAGAGCCATGGCGGTGCCAACGAGATCGGCGTCGCGACCGCGATTGCCGCCGCTGCCAAGATGGTCAGTGACGATCTGACGCGGAAGATCAGCGAGGATCTGCGCCAGATCGACGCGCTCGCTGCCGCGCTCGCCCAGCCCGCAGGAGCGCCGGCCGCATGATCCGCAGCGTCATCACCGGCACCGGCTCCGCCCTGCCGGTGCACCGCGTGTCGAATGCCGAGCTCGCCGAGCGGGTCGACACCACCGACGAATGGATCGTCGAGCGTACCGGCATTCGCTTCCGCCACATTGCCGGCCCCGACGAAACGACGACGACGCTGGCCGCCGATGCCTGTCGCGCCGCGCTCGCCGCCGCCGGGCGCGACGCCAGCGAGATCGACCTGATCATTCTCGCGACCGCGACGCCCGACCAGACCTTCCCGGCCAGCGCGACCAAGGTCCAGGCGATGCTCGGCATCGACGATTGCGTGGCGTTCGACATCGCCGCGGTGTGCTCGGGCTTTCTCTACGCGCTGCAGGTTGCCGACAGCATGATCCGTGCCGGCAGTGCGCGTCGCGCGCTGGTGATCGGTGCCGAGACCTTCAGCCGGCTGCTCGACTGGGAAGACCGCACCACCTGCGTGCTGTTCGGCGACGGCGCCGGCGCGATCGTGCTCGAAGGCGAAGCCGATAGCGGGCGCGGCATCCTCGCGATGCGGCTGCACGCCGACGGGCGCCACAACGAATTGCTCTATGTCGATGGCGGGCCATCGACCACCGGCACCGTCGGCAAGGTCCGCATGAAGGGGCGCGAGGTGTTCCGCCACGCCGTCGTCAATCTGGCGAGCGTGATGGGCGAGGCGCTCGACGCTGCCGGCCTCGTCGCGGGCGATGTCGACTGGGTCGTGCCACACCAGGCCAATGCCCGGATCCTCGATGCGACCGCCCGGAAACTCGGCCTCGCGCCCGAAAAGGTCGTGGTCACGGTCGATCAGCATGCCAACACCTCGGCCGCGTCGGTGCCGCTGGCGCTCGATACGGCGGTACGCGATGGGCGCATCAAGCGCGGCGACCTGATCGTGCTCGAGGCGATGGGCGGCGGCTTCACCTGGGGCGCCGCTGTCGTCCGCTTCTGACAGCGTAATCAGATGCGCCGGGCTGCCGGACGTCATTTCCTCAACCGAAAGGCTTAGGGCTGACTGTTACAGAGTGGTAACAAAGCTCTTTCGAGTCGCCCAATCATTGTGTTAGACAGAGTTTCTGCCACAGGGAGGGGAGAACCGATGGTACCTGCGGGAACTTTGACACGAGCCGATCTGGCCGAGGCACTGCATCATCAGGTAGGCCTGTCGCGCGCCGACTCCGCCAAGCTGGTCGAACAGATTCTCGGCCATATGGGCGATGCACTCGCCAATGGCGAAAATGTGAAGATTTCGGGCTTCGGTACCTTCGTGTTGCGCGACAAGGGTCAGCGCATCGGCCGTAACCCGAAGACCGGCGTCGAGGTGCCGATCGCCCCACGCCGCGTGCTCACCTTCCGCGCCAGCCAGATGATGCGCGATCGCATCGTCAGCGCGGGCTGACCTCGGTCATGGCTACCGCTTCCGACAAGGCAGCGGGTGCGTTCCGTACGATCGGCGAACTGTCGCGCGAGACGGGGCTTCCGCAGCATATCCTGCGCTATTGGGAAACACGCTTTCCCCAGCTGCGTCCGCTGCAACGCGCGGGTAATCGCCGCTATTACCGACCCGAGGATGTCGCGCTCGTGCTGCGGATCAACGCGATGCTGCATCATGAGGGCTATACGATCCGCGGCGTGCAGAAGCTGCTGTCGAGCGAGCGCAAAAGGGGCTCCTCCCCCGTTGACCTCAGCGTGCTCGAGGCGCTTCGCGCCCAGCTCGCAAGCGCGCTGGCCGAGGACGCCGCCTAGGCGCGCACCTTAAGCGCTCAGGGCGTCCGCGGCGTTGCGGCGCCTTTCACGCCATCGACACAGGCAAGCGCTGCCGCATCGATCGCGGTCGCCGCGCCGCGCAGCGCATAGACATCGGCAAAGGGCTGGCCGCTGCGCGCCAGCGTCTCGACGCTCATGCTGCGACCGGCGCGGATCGCCACGACGATCGCCGCGTCAGTCCGCGCGTCGGGTGCCCAGGCGTCGGCGCCGCCCGCCACCAGCTCGAAACGCCGCTCGCCGACCGACAAGGTGACGCGCGCGCGGGCGTCGCGTTCGCGGCTGAGGCGCACGTGCAACTGGTTGCGCGCGCCCTGCCCCGGCCAGGTCGCGATGCTGGCAAAGGGCCGCCCTGCGCCGCCGGCCTGAACGGGTTGCGCGATGGCAAAGCAGCGCGGGGGACTTGGGTCGGTGAACGCGCCCCAGCTGCCGAAGGTGCCGAGCGAATCGCGCGCCGCAACCGGTGTCGCGACCAGCACGAGCAGCGCGGCGGCGCGCCTCACGCCCGCGTACCGCCCCGTCCGCGATAGACGATGTGCTCGACACCGCTGTCGATCATCACCACCGAACCCTGCGGCAAGCTGCCCGCCGCCGGGGCGCCATAGCCCGGCAGTTCGGGCGCGCCGGTCATCACGCCGCGCAGCACGCGACTCGAAATGCCGTGCATGATGACGAGCCGGTCGCCGGCATCGTCGTCGGTGTCGTCGAGCCAGCCGGAAACGCGGGTCACGATGTCGGCATAGCGTTCGCCATCGGCGGCCGGGCTCAGCAAGCCGTTTTGCTGGTCGATGACCGGCCCGACCTCGGCGATCACATCGGTGTAATAACGCCCGCCCCAGCCGCCCATGCCGATTTCGACGAGGCGCGGGTCGGTCCGGGTTGCGTGCCAGTCGAGCTCGAGATGTTCCGCGATCACCGCCAGCGTCTGCAACGCGCGCCCGGTCGGCGAGGCCCATAAGGTCAGTTTCGGCCTGGCGCCGAGTTGGGCGCGCAGTGCTGCGCCCATTTCCTCGGCCTGGGCAAAGCCCGTGCGGGTCAGCGGTGTATGTGCGTGCTCGCCCTGCAACCGCCCGGCGGCGTTGAACACCGTCTCGCCGTGCCGGGCGATGAAGTCGCGCCCGTGGCGCTCGGTGCGGGCTCGCGCCTTGGTATGCATCGCTGCCGTTTCAACCGCCTGTGGCGCAATTGCAACGCCTTTCCTCGTTGTCTCAGGTTCATGAAACTCGCGCCGAACTGGGTCATTCAGCGCCTCCCGAGGCACGGTTCGCCCGGGCAGTAGATGAATGGAGTTTGGTTATGCGTACGCTTATTCTCACCGCCGCCGTGTCGGCCATCGCGCTCGGCGCCGCCGCTCCCGCTTTCGCCCAGGACAGCGCTGCGCGCGATCCCTTCACCGGCCCGCGCGTCGGCGTGCTGCTCGGCTATGACCGGATGCAGGCCGGCAGCACCCAGAGCTCGTCGATCAGCGACCGCAACGCCGCCGAAGGCCTGACCTATGGCGGCGATGTCGGCTATGACGTCGCACTCGGCGGGATCGTCCTCGGCGCCGAAGGCGAAGTCTCCGGTTCGACCGCGAAGGTGAGCAACAATCCGGTCGCCGCCGCGTCGCTCGGCTATGGTCGCGTCAAGGCCGGTCGCGATCTGTATCTCGGCGCGCGCGCCGGTATCCGCGCCGGTCGCAACACGCTGGTCTACGCCAAGGGCGGTTACAGCAACCAGCGTCTCGACCTGACGGCCAATAACGGCACCACCACCACGGCGCAGCATTTCAACCTCGACGGCTGGCGCGTCGGCGCGGGTGTCGAGCAGTCGATCGGCCGCAACACCTATGCCAAGATCGAGTATCGCTACTCGAACTACAACAATGCGCGGCTCGAATATGCCAACGGCGCCAACACCAACAACTTCAGCGTCGACACCGACCGTCACCAGGTCGTCGCCGGGGTTGGCTTCCGCTTCTGATCCTCGCCGGGGGATATGTCCGGTTTGGAGGCGGTTTCGCTGACAAATCGGTGACAAATAGAGGGCCGGAGCGCTTGCTCCGGCCCTTTTTGTCGTTAAGGAAAGGACACGGCGGATTGCCCCCGGCGCCGCGCGCTGGCGGGAAGGAAACGGGGCTGGCCCCGGGGGACAGGAAATGAAGGCGACGATCGAACGTGCAACCCTCCTCAAGGGGCTGAGCCACGTCCAGTCCGTGGTCGAACGGCGCAATACCATCCCGATCCTGTCCAACGTGCTGATCGAGGCGACCGCCGAAGGCGCGCTCAAGCTGATGGCGACCGATCTCGATCTGCAGATCAACGAGAGCGTCGCCGCTGCGGTCGACCAGCCCGGCGCGACCACCGTGTCGGCACACACGCTGTTCGACATCGCCCGCAAGCTGCCCGAGGGCAGCCAGGTCCAGCTCGCCGCCGCCGACGGCAAGATGACGATCATGGCCGGGCGCGCGCGCTTCCAGCTCGGCACGCTGCCGCGCGACGATTTCCCGGTCATCGCCGAGGGCGAGCTGCCGGTGTCGTTCGAGCTGCCCGCCGATACGCTCAAGCAGATCATCGACAAGACGCGCTTCGCGATCTCGACCGAAGAAACGCGCTATTATCTCAACGGCATCTTCTGGCATGTGTCGGATGATCCGCTGCCGGTGCTCAAGGCTGCGGCGACTGACGGCCACCGTCTCGCCCGCGTGACGATTCCGCGCCCGGACGGAGCCGAATCGATGCCCGACGTGATCATCCCGCGCAAATGCGTGGCCGAACTCCGCAAGCTGCTCGACGAGATCGACGGCTCGGTCGGCGTGTCGCTGTCGTCGACCAAGATCCGCTTCGATCTCGGCCAGGCGCTGCTCACCTCCAAGCTGATCGACGGCACCTTCCCGGATTACAGCCGCGTCATCCCGACCGGCAACGACAAGATCCTCCGCATCGATCCGCGCAGCTTCGAGGAAGGCGTCGACCGCGTCTCGACCATCGCCACCGAAAAGACCCGCGCGGTCAAGATGTCGCTCGATCGCGACAAGATCACGCTGTCGGTGACCAGCCCGGAAAACGGCACCGCCGCCGAGGAAGTGTCGGGCGAATATACCGCGCTCGGCTTCGAGATCGGCTTCAACAGCCGCTATCTGCTCGACATTCTCGGCCAGATCGAAGGCGACGTGGTCGAGGTCCACCTCGCCGACGCTGCCGCACCGACGCTGATCCGCGAGAATGACAAGAGCGCGGCGCTCTATGTGTTGATGCCGATGCGCGTGTGATCCGCCGGCGCCGCCTGTGGCGGCGTTGCGGGTTCGCCTTGCTGTTGCTGACGATCGGCGGCCTGTCGGGCCTGTGGTTGATCGGCAATGTGCTGACGCGGCCTTCGCCATCGCCGGTCGCCGCAGCCGTTGCGCCGGCGCGGGATTTTCGGCTTCGTAGCGCGGACGGGCTTGCCATCGCCGCGACCTATTGGCCAGGCCGGGGTGCCGATGCCCCGGCGGTCCTGCTGCTGCACGGCAATGGCGCGTCGCGCGCCGCCGAGGCTTCGACCGCCGAGTGGCTCTCTCAACAAGGTTTCGCCGCACTCACCATCGATTTTCGTGGGCATGGCGAATCCGCGAGTGCGTCGCACAGCTTCGGTCTGTTCGAGGCGCGTGACGCGGCGGCAGCGTTCGCTTGGCTCAAACAGCGTCAGCGCGGCGCTCCGGTCGCGGTGCTCGGCATCTCGCTCGGCGGCGCGGCCGCCCTGCTTGGCGAGGGCGACCCGGTGCCGGCGCGGGCTTTCGTCCTTCAGGCGGTCTATCCCGATATCCGACATGCGATCCGCAACCGGCTCGTCGCGACCGCCGGCATCGCACCCGCCGGATTGCTCGAGCCTCTGCTGAGCTATCAGGCGCGGCTTCGGTTCGGCGTCTGGCCCGACAGGCTCGCGCCGATCGCGCGGGTCGCTGCCCTGCGCTGCCCGGTGCTGGTGATCGGCGGGGCCGAAGATCGCTATACCCCACCATCCGAGACGCGCGCGCTGTACGATGCCATCCCCGGCAGCAAGCGATTGTGGTGGGCGGTCGGCGCCGATCACGCCGCGACGTCGCATGACGAATCACCGGCCTATCGGAAGGCATTGCTCGATTTTCTCCGGTCGACGATCGACAAGACCGGTTGAGGCGAACGATCTTTTTGGGCGATTGGCGGCTTGCTGCTATGGTTCGTCATCAACAGGGTCAGGCTGATCGGTCATGGATTCCTACAACATTACCGATGCCAAGGCGCGTTTCAGCGAGCTGATCGACCGCGTCGAAACGGGCGAGACGATCGAGATCATGCGTCGCGGCAGGCCCGTTGCGCGGCTTATGCCGATCGAGCAGCCGAAGCAGCCGATCGATTGGGACGCCATCAGGGCTCGTACCGCAGACATGCCGATGACCAGTGAAACGGTGCGGGAGATGCGCGATACGGCGCGTTACTGATGATCTATTGCGACACGTCGCCGCTGGTAGCGTCGCTGATCCGCGAACCCTGTACCGCCGTCGCCAATCGCTGGCGATGAAGATGAGAAGAGGTGAAATCTCCGGCGCGCACCGTGCGCATTTTGCATTGCTGAGTTGACAATCGGGCGCTGATCCTCTATTAACATAGATGTCAGTAAGGAATCGACCGATGGCCGCCACGCTCCCCCCTTTTCCCGGCACGACCGGCCGCCGCGACTGGCGCACCGCCTTCGACGCGATCGGCAAGCTGATGGCGAATGGTGACGACACCACCCAGGTGTTCCGTATCATGCGCGCGCTCAATGTCGGCGCGACGCCGAAAAGCTATGCCCAGTTCATCGCCACCGAAGAAGGCGGTCGCATGGCCTATGAGCGGACCGAACTGGCCGAGGTCTTGTCGCGGCCCGGTTTCGCCGACCAGTTCGCACCCGGTACGGTCGGCGCGGCCTATCGGCACTTCCTCGAATCGACCGGCTATTCCGCCGATGGTCTCGCCGAAGTGTCGAAGATCAACCGCGAAGAAGATATGCCGCATCCCTATGCCTGGTTTGGTCGGCGGGTGCGTGACACGCACGACATCTGGCATGTGATGACCGGCTACAAGGCCGATGAGAGTCTGGGCGAAGCCGCGCTGGTCGCGTTCAGCTATGCGCAGGTCGGCGGTCTGGGCTGGGCGTTCATCGGTGGTGCCGCAGCGCTCAAGAGCTTGCGCGTAACCAAAAGCACGCTGTTCGCCAGGGCCGTGTGGGAAGGCTATCGTCGCGGCAAACAGGCCAAGTGGCTCGCCGGCGAGGATTATCTCAAGCTGCTCCACGAGCCGATCGAGGCGGCGCGTGCCCGGCTCGGCCTGCGCGAACCCGTCGCCTATCTCACCGCCCAGCGCGAGCTTGGCGCGGAAATGGCGTCCTATCTCAGCCAGAAACAGCAGCAGCCGGAGACGGTCGCGCCGGCGAAGCTGGCCGCCTAGCGCTGGCCGGGGTGCGCGACCGGCCCGATGGGGCCGAGATCGGGTATCGGCATCCACCGCCGGACCACATCGTCGACCGCGGCGCGCGACAGCGGCGTGCCAGGCAGATCGAACAATCCTGGATCGACCGGCCCCGGCCCGGTCATCTCCAGCCGCACGCCATTGAATCGCACCAAACAGCCCTTGCGCGCAATCTCGGCCTGCCTGGCGCCGAGATTGCTCCCTAACCCGGGCTGGAGGTGTAGGTCGGGCGCCCCGAGATAAGCGACGAGCGCCTTGCCGAGCATCGCAAGCGCCGGGTCGCGCGACACCACCATGTTCCCATCGTCGCACCACCTCCGGGAGCTTTCCGAAGGCTGAAGGCGTAGCTCTGCCCCGTCCATCGGCCGACCGTTTCCTGCTTCCCCTCGACGATATCGAAAAGCATCGGCTCCACATCCGGCGGGGGCGGCGGCAGTTTCAACGCCTTGACGATTTCGATCTGCCGCGCTGCCGTCGCGGCATCGAAATCGTCCTTGCGCATCAGGAGCGGCGGCTTGTTCGGCATGTCGTGGACAAGGACGAAAATCTTGCCGTCACGCGCGATCGTGACATCGCCTTGCGTATCCTCGACACGCCACCGACCCGCAGCATCGACATAGACCGTCATCGTCTGCCGGGCGTTGTCTTCCGCGACGAAGCGGGCGACCATATCGGCCGCTGCGGGACGCGCGCAGGATAGCAGCGGCATGGTCAATGCCAGAATGAGCGCCGCGCCGACCCTGCTCGCCGATCTGATCAACCCGCGCGCCCACTCCAGATTTGTCGCCGGTGTGGCACGGCTGCTACGGAGCGGCAATGGCTCTCTCCCGCCTCGTCCTGACCGATTTCCGCAATCACGCCGATCTTATCCTGGCAACCGGGCAAGGTTTCGTCGTGCTGACCGGCGACAATGGTGCGGGCAAGACCAATATCCTCGAAGCCGTGTCGCTGCTCGCCCCCGGGCGCGGCCTGCGTCGCGCGCCGCTCGGCGAGATGGCGCGGCAAGGCGGGCCGGGCGGATTCGGCGTCGCGGCGACTTTGGCGGACGACACCGTGATCGCCACCGGGGCACAGCCACCGGCGATCGAGCGGCGCGTGGTGCGCGTCAATGGCGCCATGGCGGCGGCGACCGCGCTGGCGGAATGGTTGACCGTGCTGTGGCTCACGCCGGCGATGGACCGCCTGTTCGCCGCCGCCGCGAGCGAGCGCCGGCGCTTCCTCGACCGGCTGACGCTGGCGCTGGCGCCGGGTCATGCGGTGCACAGCAATCGCTACGAAGCGGCGATGCGCGCGCGCAACCGCCTGCTCGCCGAAGACGGGCCGGCCGATCCTGAGTGGTTGCGCGCGCTCGAGGCGCAGATGACCGAACATGGCGCGGCGATCGACGCGGCGCGTCGCGACACCGTCTCCGCGCTCGCCGCGCGGCTCTCCGCTGCGCCCGACGGTCCGTTCGCGCGCGCCGGCCTCGCGCTCGACGGGTGGAGCGATCTCGACGGGTCGTTCGCCGCCGATCTGGCAAGCGGCCGAGGGCGCGATCGTGCCGCCGGGCGTACGCTCGTCGGGCCGCACCGCAGCGATCTCGCCGTGACGCATCTCGGCAAGGGCCAGCAGGCGGCATTGTGCTCGACCGGCGAACAGAAGGCGCTGCTGCTCGGCCTGATCCTTGCGCATGCCGACCTCGTCACCGAACGCACGGGACAGGCGCCACTGCTGCTGCTCGACGAGGTCGCCGCGCATCTCGATCCGTTGCGGCGCGCGGCGCTGTTCGATCGGCTGGCGGGCAAGGGGCAGGTGTGGATGACGGGCACCGAGCCCGCTTTGTTCGACGCGATCGACGATCAGGCGACGCGCTTCGCGGTCGGCGGCGCCGGGCTCGGCGCCGTCTGAACCTCGCCTGTCGATGCCACTAACGCGTGGTTCAATCGTTCGCTGCCATCCCTGTCTCGTGGCGGGGGCCATGGAGAAGAATGATGAACAGGTTCGCAAAGATTTTGACCGTCGCCGCCCTGTCGGGGCTCAGCCTCGCCAGCGCCGGTGGTGCTGCGGCACAGGGCCGCTGGGACTGGAGCCCGGGCGATCGCGCCTATCGACTGGCCGGTGCGGGCGTCGGCATCCTCTATCCGGAACTGCGCGCAACCCCGCGTGGCCGCGCCTTCGTGATGCGCAATTTCGACTTCGATCGTAATGGCTGGATCAGCCCGCGCGAGGCGCGCGCCGCCAATCGCGCCTTTGCCGAGGTCGCCGGGGCACGGCGCGACCGTTTCGACTGGGATCGTCCCGGCCATGTCGTGGTCGTCGAGGAAGCGCGCGGCGGGTGGGATCACCGTGCGATGCGTGACTATGGTTTCCGCCAGACCGCGCGCGGCGCCACGCTGAACCTGCAGGAGGACGTGCTGTTCAAGACCGACAGCGACGTGCTGCGCCCCGGCGCGATCGACAAGCTGCGCCCGCTG
Organism: Parasphingomonas halimpatiens; assembly: GCF_036663795.1. Lineage (NCBI taxonomy): Bacteria > Pseudomonadati > Pseudomonadota > Alphaproteobacteria > Sphingomonadales > Sphingomonadaceae > Parasphingomonas > Parasphingomonas halimpatiens. The sequence continues at coordinate 64,412 of NZ_JAXOJP010000005.1, read as the reverse complement.
GCCGGCTATCTCAAGTCTGAACCCGGCGTGCGTGTGGCGATCGACGGCTATACCGATTCGCGCGGTTCGGACGCCCACAACCAGGCGCTGTCGGAACGGCGCGCGGCCAGTGTGCGCTCTGCGTTTGACGCCATGGGCGTGGTCCGCGCGCGCTTTGTGGTTCAGGGGCATGGCGAGACCAGCCCGGTCGCCACCAACGCCACGCCCGAGGGCATGCGCCAGAACCGCCGTGTCGAAGTGACCCTGCTCGGCCAGCGCGCCGATCGCTTCTCGCGCGACGACTAAGACCGCGTCCCCGGGGCGTGCGACCGAATACCGCTTGGTCTTGCCGTCCCGGGGATTGCCCGGCCCGATTCAACTCGAGCTGCCTTCCTGCCAGAACCGCCCGCCCCATGGCGCCACCCGCGCTGTCCGCCGCGAATTTCGCTTCGGATCAGGGAGTAACAGGGAGGAACAGGGAGTGACCATGACCATAACAGGGAGCGCCGCTCGCTGTTGCCCGCGACGATCAGGGAGCGAACAGGGAGAAAACAGCGAGCGAGCAGGGAGCCGAATCGCGGTGGTGCGTGCCGCGCGTCACACTTGGTCGAGGATACCGTCGCGCAACGCCGTGACCAATGCTTCGCCGGCGGGCGAATTCCACAGCGTCCCGCGATCGCTGGCGAGCATGGCCTGCTTGTCGGCCTCGCTGAGCGGGGTACCGGCGCGCGCTGCGCCGCCCGCCCGTGGTACTGGCGCCGCTGTCGGCGCGCCGCTGCTCCGGCCGCGGATGCGCCCGCGCGAATCTACCAGCAAGGTGCAGGGCAACGACCCGCCATGGCCGCTGGGTGAGGGTGACAGGCCGAGCATCAGGCGCGCGCCGCCATCGGGTTCGACCAGCAACGGCAGGCTATCGACCCGTGCCTGCGACAGGCGCGCGCGGGCGGCGGCGAAATCGAGCTTCTGCGCGCTTGCGGTCAGCACCGCGACGATCTCGAAGTTCGGGCCGGCAAAGCGCCGCTGCAGGGCGGCGAAGTCGCGCGCCTCGACCAGGCACGGGACGCACCATTCGGCCCATAAGGTGACGATCCGTGTCTTGCCCACCAACGTATCGAGCGAAACCTTATGCGAGCCGTTCGAAAGCGTGATGGTCGGCAGGGGCTGCTCGAAGCGTTCGAAGCAGAGCGCGAGCAGGTTGGTCCGCAGCGGTGTCCCGGTGAACAACCGTTCCCGCGTCATCGCCGTAGGGGCGGCACGCAGCATCGCCGGCATGGTGACGGCCGCAGCGATCCCGCCAAGAAGTTTGCGGCGATCCAGCGCCGTGACTCGGTCCCCGCGGGTTCCCATCGCAGCCCCCATTTTGCTTCCTTATTGCCCCTTCAATCCCTATATGCTTGGCATGGCAACCACACCCGAAAACAATAATCCCAACATACCCAACCAGGGCGACTATGGCGCCGATTCGATCAAGGTCCTGAAGGGCCTCGACGCGGTCCGCAAACGCCCCGGCATGTATATCGGCGATACCGACGACGGTTCGGGCCTCCACCATATGGTGTTCGAGGTTTCCGACAATGCGATCGACGAGGCGCTCGCCGGGCATTGCGACCGGATCGACATCGTCCTCAACCCCGATGGTTCGGTCTCGGTGACCGACAATGGCCGCGGCATCCCGACCGGCATCCACACCGAAGAGGGCGTTTCGGCGGCCGAGGTCATCATGACCCAGCTCCATGCCGGCGGCAAGTTCGAGAACACTTCCGATGACAATGCCTACAAGGTCTCGGGCGGTCTGCACGGCGTCGGCGTGTCGGTGGTCAATGCGCTCAGCGAATGGCTCGACCTGACGATCTGGCGCGACGGGCAGGAGCATTATATGCGCTTCGCCTTTGGCGATGCGGTCGCGCCGCTCAAGATCGTCGGCCCGGCGCCCGGCAAGAAGGGCACGCGCGTCACCTTCTTCCCGAGCCCGGCGACCTTCAAGATCACCGAGTTCGATTTCGACAAGCTCGAGCATCGCTATCGTGAGCTGGCGTTCCTTAATTCGGGCGTGCGGCTGTTCCTCAGCGACGCGCGTCATGAGGAAATCAAGACTGTCGAGCTCTATTATGAGGGCGGCATCGCCGCGTTCGTGAAGTATCTCGATCGCAACAAGGTGGCGCTGATGCCGGAGCCGGTGGCGATCTCGGGGACGCGCGACGACGTGACGATCGACGTCGCGCTCGAGTGGAACGACTCCTATTACGAGAATGTCCTCGCCTTCACCAACAACATCCCGCAGCGCGACGGCGGCACCCATCTCGCCGCGTTCCGTGCCGCGCTGACGCGTACGATCAACAACTACGCCGACAAGTCGGGTCTCCTCAAGAAGGAGAAGGTCACGCTGACCGGCGACGACATGCGCGAGGGCCTCACAGCGATCGTTTCGGTCAAGCTGCCCGATCCCAAGTTCAGCTCGCAGACCAAGGACAAGCTCGTCTCGTCCGAGGTGCGCCAGCCGCTGGAAAGCCTGATGGCCGACAAGCTCGCCGAATGGCTCGAGGAGAATCCGGCGCATGGCCGCGCGATCGTCGGCAAGGTGATCGACGCCGCTGCGGCGCGCGAGGCCGCCAAGAAGGCGCGTGAGCTGACCCGGCGCAAGGGCGTGATGGACATCGCCTCGCTGCCCGGCAAGCTCGCCGATTGCCAGGAGCGCGACCCGGCCAAGTCGGAGCTTTTCCTGGTCGAGGGTGATTCGGCCGGCGGTTCCGCCAAGCAGGGCCGCGACCGCCATTTCCAGGCGATCCTGCCCTTGCGCGGCAAGATCCTCAACGTCGAGCGCGCGCGCTTCGACCGCATGCTGTCGAGCCGCGAGATCGGCACGCTGATCCAGGCGATGGGCACCGGCATCGGCCGCGACGACTTCAACGTCGAGAAGCTGCGCTACCACAAGATCGTCATCATGACCGACGCCGATGTCGACGGCGCGCATATCCGCACGCTGCTGCTGACCTTCTTCTATCGCCAGATGCCCGAGATCATCACCAACGGCCACCTCTTCATCGCCCAGCCGCCGCTCTACAAGGCGACGCGCGGACGCTCGGAAGTGTATCTCAAGGACGACAATGCGCTCGACGAATATCTCGTCGAGAACGGTGTCGGCGCGACGGTGCTCGAAGGCGCCGGCGGCACGCGGTCGGGTGCCGATCTGCGGTCGCTGGTCGATCATGCGCGGCGCATGCGCACGCTGATGCGTTATGTCCCGCGGCGCTACGATCCGACGATGGTCGAGGCGCTGGCGATGGGCGGCGCGCTCGATCCGGCCGCCTCGCGCGACGAGCGCCAGACGCGCGTCGCCGAGGTCACCAAGGGACTGATCGCCGCCGACCCCGAGGCGCGCTGGACCGCTGTGCTGACCGAGGAGGGCGGCATTCATTTCGAACGCGCGTGGCGCGGCGTGACCGATCACCACATCATCGAGGCGGCCTTCCTGGTGTCGGCCGAAGCGCGCAAGCTGCACGCCCTTGCCCTCGAACAGGGCGACAGCTTCGCGCAGACTGCCCGGCTCGTGTCGAGCAAAGCCGCTGCCGCGGCGCAGGCCGAAGTCGATGCCGCGACCGAAGAGGACGACGATGCACCCGTGGTGCTGGGCAAGGGCGAGACGATGGTCGCCCGGCCGAGCCAGCTGCTCGACGCGATACTCGCCGCCGGCCGCAAGGGCCTGGCGATCTCGCGCTACAAGGGACTGGGCGAGATGAACGCCGAGCAGTTGTGGGAAACCACGCTCGACCCGCAGAACCGTTCGATGCTGCGCGTCGAGGTCGAGCAGGCCGATGTCGCCGACGAGATCTTCACCCGGCTGATGGGCGACGTGGTCGAGCCGCGCCGCGAGTTCATCCAGGAGAATGCGCTGAGCGTCGCCAATCTCGACGTCTGAGCAGCCGAGATCGGTGCGGCGGCGTTACGGAAAGACCGCGCTGATCACGGCAAAGACGTCGGCCGGGTTGAGCTCGTCGAGGTTGATCTCGAGGTCGGGCGCGAGGCTGTACCCCTTGGTCGCCCCAGTGCGGTCGATGGTGACGGTGACGAGGCGATAGCCGCTTTCGTTGCGGACCACGGCAAGGCCGCCGACTGTTGGCGCGCGATCCGGATCGGCCACGACGATCGCGTTAGCCGGCAAACCGGCGCCGAGCGTCGCCCGGCATACGCGCAGGCCGAACGCCCTGGGGCCGGCAGGGCGCGGCGCGTCGATCCTGGTGTCGGTGGCAACGTCCGCGATCAACCCGCCTGGGAGCGGTGCCCCATAGACGGTCAGCTCGCCGCGTTGTGCCGTGGCGGCGGGGGGGATTGCCGGTGGCACAGTCTTCGCCACGGCGGGATTGCTGCCCTTCGTCTGCGCGCGTTTGCGCGCACGCGTCCGAGACGCGTCGGCATCAAGCTGCGTCGCCAGCTCGTTCATCCGCTGGCGCGTCCGCGCCATACGCGCCTCGGGGTCGGCGATGCTTGTCACGTAACCATCGAGATCGCCACGCTGATACTGCTCGGTGATCGCCCGGCGGAGCGCGTCGCCGTCCGCGACACCGAACAGCCGGCACAGCGCGGCGATCGTCGTCTCGTTCCAGCGGTCGAGCGTCTTCTGGGCGTTCTCGATCCGCGACAGGATCACGGCGGGCAGGCCATAGTCCCGGTCGAGCGCGGCGATCGTCAAGGTCCGGTCGTTGTTACGGCGGACCCGCAGTGCGGCGCCGAGCATCACGGCCATGCGATCCTCGTCCTGCTCCCAGGGGCGGCCATCAAGGAAGGGTTGGGCCCATGCGGCAATGTCGAACCCCGGCTGCGCGACGTCGCTCAGCAACGCGCCCGGTGGGATGTCCAGCGCGCGACCGATCCGTTGCAGCTCGTCGGCGCGGGCGACGACTTCGCCGCGCTCGATCTTGGAGAGGCGAATATAGGGGATGTCGGGCAACAACGCGCTCAGTGCCATCAGCTTCTGATAGCCCCGTCGGCGGCGCTGCTCGCGAATCCGGTTGGGGAAGATGAAGGCGCGATAGCGGTCGAGCACAATTTCGGCGGGGGCCGAGGTCTCGCCGGACGGCGTGGCCGGGCCCTTACCCTCGGCGAGGGCGGCTGTTGCCGGATGCGGTGCCGTTCGGGTGCGCGCCATCATGTCCTTCGCGATACATCTGGGCAAGGCGAGGCATCGCCATCACCGGATCGCGGCGGATATATAGGATGGTTTATGAATATACAATTTCCAACTAATGAAGTCGGCGATCCACATCGGGGGCGGTAAGACGCGCCCAGGTGCCGGCCGGCGAGAAGGGCAACAGGCTCGTCGTGGGACAGGTGCCGGTCAGATGGAGCGTGAGCCAATCCGGCCACATCGGCGACGGATGATCCGAGGAGAAGCCCACACCCGTTCCGTCGGTCACCACGCCGATAGCGGGCGGAAGCGCATTGGCCGGCCAACGCCGCACGAGTTGATCAAGAACGAGGCGCCCGGCCTGTTCGAACCGGGTGAGCGATCGGCGCGACACGTCATCCGAGAGCATCCACGCCGGGAGCGGCAGCAGCGCGCCGGATCCATTCCAGTACATCGTCGTGATCGGCGCCCCCCGCGGGCTGGTCGGTGCCGTCAGCGTCATCAACACGCCGCGGCTGGCGGACAGTAACGGGCGGGCGCCCAGCGCGAGCTTGCTGGCGGGATCAGCGAGCGAGGTTTCGACGCCCGGCAGCGTGCCGATTGTACGCTTCATATGTTGCCCCGTTGCCCGGTCCATGCGGCGCGCCTTTCAGGGTGAATCATATCCTATCATAGCAGCGCTGCGGGACACCGGCTGGCCGGGGGGCAATTCAATTTCCCGTCAGGGCGTGTCACGGAACGATCGCACACGCCCGCGAGCGCTGAGGTCAGTGGCGGGCCGCGCTGCCCGGCGCATTCCCGCTGAGCGTGTCCGGTCCGGTGAGCATCGTGCCATTGGCCATGGCGGTTTCGTTTTCGACAGCACGGGAGAAGCGCGCCTCGCCGGGGGCATTGGCGTCGATCGCCGTGACGCGCGCCAGCATGTTGTGCGGCTGGCCGAGCGGCGGCAGGATCGCGCCGGCGGAAGGCGCCGGTGCCACGGCGCGGGTACGGATTCGCGTCCCCGGCATATTGGGTTTGCGATACTCGGCCATCATCGCAAAGCGCGGATGGGTGCTGGCCAGTTCGGCGATGGTGCGTGACGCGCGCTTGGTGATCTGGCGCACCCGTTCCTTGGTGACCCCGGTGTTGGTGCCCAGCTCGTCGAGCGTGGCGACATCGAATACGCGGCGCTCGACGATCTCCTTGTCGCGGCAGAGCTTCTGCTCGAGCTTTTCGAGCTCGATCGGGCAGATGCCATGGGTGCGGGGGCGACGCAGCATCGCAGCACCGTGATCGACGGGTTCGGTGCGGGCAATCCGCTTCGGCCGGGCACGCTTGCGGAGCTGCTCGATCGCCGCGGCGCGCTGGTGGTCGATGAATTCCTCGACCAGCGACGCGGTTGCGGCATGGGCGAGATAATCCGAGGCACCGGCCTCGGTGCGCGCCAGCGCGCCGTCATCCTCGAGCACCGATTCGAGTGTCGCTTCCTCGCCCTCGCCATTGGACGTGACCGTGTGCAGCGACACCGTGGTCGCATCGACCTTCTTCGCCGATGGGCGTTGATCGGTCATCACGCGGAAGCGCAGGCTCTGCAGCTCGCCGCGGATCTGCCAATTGACGAAGGTGGTGAACTGCGCCTTGGCCGGGTCATATCCCATAATCGCGCGATGGACGGCGATCGCGCAGCACTGCTCGGCGTCTTCCCAGTGCGAGACCAGGCCATATTGGCGAATGAAGTGGCGAATGCGTGGCGCAATGAGCTTGAGGATCGTGACGAACGCCTTGTCGACATTGGCGCGCTGGCGCCGGCTGGAAAGGCCGTCGGCGGGCGGCATTTGCGCGATGACGGCGGCAACGGCGGCTTCCAGCGCAATCGTGGTCTTCGACATGTGAATTTCCCCAAACTCAGGCCGGCGGGCCCCTCGCCTGCCACTTCCCGATCCCTCCTATCTGGGCATCAAACGCTAACGAAGTTCGTATTATCCTATATGTAGGATTACTATCTTACCTATAAAACCGGCGCGATTCGCGGTCCCATTGCCTGCATCGCAGCCGCAAAAACGGTCACGCACCGAAGCGCGAAGGGGTGACGTGGCGGTTCACGAAGTCGAGCAGCCAGGATCGGTGCGCGCTGGCCGCGTCGCCGGTCCGGGCGACTCGCTGGCTGGCATTGGCGCTGCCGACCTGCGCATCGAGCAGCAGTCGGGCACGCCCGCTGTCCAGCCCACCCTTGAGGAAGCGGACCGAGTCGCCGGCGCCGAGATGATGGCCGAGATAGGCCGCACGCGCGACGCTGGCGATGTCTTCGCCGATCGCGATGCCGGCCTGCTTCAAATGGGCGACACTGCTGCGGGCATAGTCGGCCGTGGCATTGATCGACGCCGTTCCATCATAGCGCAGCGCGAGCAAGGCCGCTCGCGCCGCAGGGAGAAGGCGACCGTCGCTGCCCAACCAGCCTTTGCTGACGGCGGTGTCGTGGAGCCAGGTGCCCCGACGCTCCGCTTCGCCCTGCCAGGTGCCGCTGAGAAACTGGCCGAGTCCCGCCGCGCTCGAGCGCGGATTGCGCGAGCCGGTTTTCCAGCTGCCGTTGCAGTCCTTGCCGGCCTCGGCGTCGACGATCGCGGCGATCGCGGCGGCAGGGATCCCCGTCCGCGCAGCCGCGGCTGCGAGCGCCCCGCTGTAGCGGACGTTGGGGCCGAGGCCAGCAAGCAGGTCGGACGAGCCGGTGTTGCGAGGACTTGTGTCCGGTGCGCCGGAGTCGAGCAATCCTGCCGGGAGCGACCCCGAGTCGGCGGCAGCGCCCGTCATGAAGGCCGTGTTCCGTGACGGAGGTACGCCGGTTGCGACTGGCGTCGCAGATGGCGCCGCGGACGCAGGAGCGCTCGGCGCGTTGCGTGGGACAAGCAGGGACAGCAGCGTATCGAGATTGAAATCCGGGCACTCCGCTGCGCCCGTCATGGCGCCGCCGGTGTCGGAATCATCATAGCTTCCCAGCGCGGCGCGCCACAGCCGCGTCGCAACGTCGGAGCGCGCCTGGGCGTAGATGATCGCGGCTTTGTCGGCCGGCGCGAGCCGACTCAGATCGGTGGCAACAATCATGCGCTGTCCGCTCTATTTCTGTCGCGTGCGCGGCGCGCGTCGCGCATCGCGCGCGTAAAGCGAGCCGCGGAAAAATCATCGATCTGATGTTGTTCGGCCGTCGCGGCGACGCGCGAAACATCGTCGCGGTAGCGGTCTGCTGCGCCTTCGATCGCGCGCAGCGCGCCATAGGCCTCCGCTGCCTGCTGTTGCAGGACGTTCAAACGCCCATCGACGGTGGCGCGCTCGCGGTTCAGCGCGTCGCGCTGCGCGCGCATCCGCGCGACAAAGGCATGGGCCGAAAAGGCGTGATCGCCCGCCGCCAGCGCGACCTCGACCCGCACCGTTTGATCGACGTCGTCGCGCCGTCGTTCGAGCGCGAGCAACTGCGTGACCTCGACGCTGATCGAGACCCGCATGTCGTCCATCTCACGCTGCCGCAAGCGCAGCGCAGCGTCATAGGGGGTGGTCATGCGCCATCATCCAGAATCGCCCCAAGCGCGGCGAAGCTGTCGGCGACGTCCCCGTGGTCCTGCTTGGTCTGGACCAGGAGCTTCTCGATCTGGGGTGCCAGCCGAATCGCGCGGTCGACCTCCGGATTCGAGCCGTTTTTGTAAGCGCCGAGCCGGACGATCTCCTCCATGTCGCCATAGGTCGACAGCACCGTCCGCGCCGCCAGCCGCATGACGTTCTGTTCGTCGCTCAGCGCGCCGGGCAGTGTCCGTGACACCGATTTGAGGATGTCGATCGCCGGATAGCGGCCGCGCTCGGCGATACGTCGCGTGATCACGATGTGACCATCGAGGATGCCGCGCACCGCATCGGCGACGGGTTCGTTATGGTCGTCGCCGTCGACGAGTACCGTGAACAGGCCGGTGATCGACCCCTGGCCTGGCCGCCCCGGACCTGCACGTTCGAGCAGGCGCGGCAGCTCGGCAAAGACCGTCGGCGTATATCCCTTGGTCGCGGCCGGTTCGCCACTCGCGAGGCCGATCTCGCGCTGCGCCATCGCGAAGCGTGTCACCGAGTCCATCAGGCAGAGAACATTGAGCCCCTGGTCGCGAAAATGCTCGGCGATGGCGAGCGTCGTCCATGCCGCCTGGCGGCGCATGAGCGCGGGCTCGTCGGAGGTGGCGACAACGACGACGCTGCGCGCAAGTCCCTCGGCACCAAGGTCATCCTCGACAAATTCCTGCACCTCGCGGCCACGTTCGCCGATCAGCCCGATCACCGCGATATCGCATTCGGTCCACCGCGCCAGCATCGACAGCAGCACCGATTTGCCGACGCCCGAGCCGGCGAACAGGCCGAGCCGTTGCCCGCGACAGAGCGGCGCGAAGATGTCGAGCGCGCGGACACCGGTGGCGACGCGGTCGCCGACGCGCGCCCGTTCGGCAGCGGGCGGCGGCGGCGCCTTGATCGGGCGCGGGTCGAGGCCGAAGGGCAGCACGCCCTTGCCGTCGATCGGTACGCCGAGTCCGTCGACCATCCGGCCCAACCAGGCGTGGCATGGCCTGACCGTGAAGCGGCCGGAAACGAGCTCGGCGCGCGAGCCCGAGGCAATCCCCTGCGGGTCGCTGAACGGCAGACAATGGGCGACGTCGCGATCGAGCCCGGTCACCTCGGCCGCGACGGTGCCGTTGGCGGCACGGACACTGACATGCGAACCGATCCGTGCGGCGCCGTCGAGACCCTCGATCTCGATCAACGTGCCGCGCACGCCAATCACGCGACCGAAACGCTGGTCGGGCGACAGTTCGCGCAAGGCGCGTGCGGCGGCGGTAAGCGTCTTCACGTTCGGCGATCAGGCGGCCTGGTTTTCGACACGCGCGAACACCTCCGCCTCATAGGCGATCAGTGCCCGGCAATCGGCGAGCGCACGGTAGAAATCGGCGGTGGCGACCTTGCGCGCGAAACTCGCGCATGCAGCCTTCGCTTCGTGCGATTCGAGCGCGCCGATCAAACCGCCGAGATAGCCAACGATCTCGTCATGGTGCGCGGCCGCGCCGTCCGGATCGATATAGGCCATCATGCACGCATAATAGAGCCGCCGCGCCGGCGTGGTCGCTTCGTCGGGTGTCATCACCTCGCGACCGCGCAGCAACGCCACGGTGTTCTCGACGCACAGGTCAGTGCGGCCGATCGACCGCAGTACCGCGCCATTCACGATCATCTGCTCGCCGTCGCGAAGGGAAATTCGAAGCGTCATCAGCCAGGCCCTTTAATCGTTTCTACTCTTATAGGAGGAAACTGCGGGCCGGGGCTGTGTTGATAATTCTTGCCGATGGTGCGGCTTTCGCTCGCGATCATCCTACAATCAAGGGAGCGTCACTGCCGTCGCCTTCTCTTTCTCGTGGAGATTATCCTTGAGCCTCTACTCAGCCCTGTATGCCGGTGTGTCCGGCCTGAGCGCGCAATCCACCGCCATGGCCAGCGTTGCCGACAACATCACCAACATCAACACCGTCGGCTACAAGAACTCCGACACCCAATTCAGCACCATGGTGGCCGATGGCCGCACCGGCGGGAAAGGCTATGCGGCCGGCGGTGTTGCCAGCGTGACGCGTGCGCAGGTGTCCAAGCAGGGCGTGCTGCAGTCGTCCGCGAGTTCGACCGATGTCGGCATCGAGGGCGCGGGCTTCTTCGTGACGCGCGACGGGATCGGCGCCGGCAGCAACGTCGCCTATACGCGGGCGGGTTCTTTCACGCCCGACAGCGCGGGCTATCTCAAGAATGCCGGGGGCTATTACCTGCAGGGGTGGGCGCTCGACGCACAGGGCAATTACGCGAACAACGGCAATCTCAGCGCGCTTGTTCCCGTGCGCGTCAGCCAGCTGACCGGCACGGCGGCGGCAACGAGCAAGGTCCAGCTCCGCGCCAATCTCGAATCGACCGCTGCGGCGTTTACCGGAACCTATGCGGCCGGCGATCTCGCCGCCGGGACGACACCCGCGCAATTTTCCCGTTCGGTCGATATCGCCGATGCGCAAGGCGGCACCCACGCCGTCACGCTCGCGTTCCTCAAGACGGGGCCGAATGCCTGGGTCGGTGAGATCTATGCGACGCCAGCCACCGACGTGACCGCGACGGGGGGCTTGCTGGCCAGCGGCAAAGTCCTGTTCAACAGCGATGGCAGCCTCGACCGTGCCGGCTCCGATCCGGGGATGTTCGCTGCCCTGACGCCGACCTGGACCAATGGTGCGGGCTCCGGGCCGATTTCGATCGGGCTCGGCACCGACGGCGGGCTCGACGGCCTTACCCAGTTCGGTGGGCAGTCGGCGCTGATCTCGTCGACCGTCGACGGCGGGTTGCTCGGCAGTGTCGCGTCGATCCGCATTTCCGACAAGGGTGTCGTCAGCGCGGTCTTCGATGACGGTACCTCGCGCTCGGTGTTCCAGTTGCCGCTCGCCAACTTCCAGAATCCCGACGGTCTCAGCCGCTTGCCCGGTAACGCCTATGGCGTTTCCGACCAGTCGGGCAGCGTCGCGGTCAACGCACCGGGCGCGCTCGGTGCGGGCAATATTTCGTCGGGGACACTCGAGGCGTCGACGGTCGATCTTGCGCAGGAGTTCACCAACATGATCCGCTTCCAGCGGGCTTACAGTGCCTCGTCCAAGATCATCACCACGGTCGATGAGATGCTGCAGGAAATCAGCAACCTCAAGCGATAAGCGATTGAAACGAAAGCGGGCGGGGAATGATCCCCGCCCGACCAGGGGATAGCCAGCGTGTCGTTGAGCGAAATCATGGCATCGGCGATGTCCGGCCTCGCGGCGTCGCAGGCGGGCTTGCGCTCGGTGTCCAACAATATCGCCAATGTCGGCACCCCCGGCTATGCGCGCGAAACCGTCACGCAGACGACTGGCGTCACGGCGGGGCTGGTCAATGGCGTAACGATCGGCGAGCCGAGCCGGATCGCCGATCGCTTTCTCGAGACGACCGTCTATCGCCGCGCGGGCGAAATGGGCGCGGCGGACGTCACATCTTCCTATCTCGACCGACTGCAGTCGTTGCTCGGCGCGCCCGGCGCGACCTATGGCCTGCCCGCACGCCTCGATGCGATCAGCGCATCGGCGGTGGCGATGACCGGAACGCAGGCCTCGGCACAGACCGTCGCCAGCTTTACCGCCAATGTCCAGGACGCGATTACGTCGACCAACCAGCTCGGCACCGACGTTGCCGCGCTGCGATCCGATGTCGAGTCGGAGGTCGGTTACACGGTGGACCGCGTCAACAGCCTGCTCGTGCGGATCAACGATCTCAACAGCAGCGTCGCGCGCCTCGACGGCAACGGCCACAGTTCGGCCGGCGTCGCCGATCAGCGTATGTCGGCGATCGAGGAGCTGAGCGGCCTCATCAAGGTCACCGTGCGCGAGCAACCCAATGGACGCGTGTCGATCGACACTGCCTCCGGGATACCGCTGCTCGACAATCGGTTGCGCCAGCTCAGCTATCCGTCATCCGGGCAAGGCGGCACGCAAACGGTCTATCCGGTCATCGCCGTGCGCTTTGCCGACACCAATGGCAGCGTCGGCGCGGCGACCGGCGATAAGCTCGATTCGGCAGCGGTCGGCGGCAAGCTGGGCGGCTTGATCGATCTGCGCGACCGCTCGCTGCCCGCTTTCACCGAGAAGCTCGGGGTTCTCTTCACCGGCCTTGCCCAGACGCTCAACGCCGCGTCGAACGCCGCGACGACGGTACCCCCGCCGGCGCGCCTCGATGGCCGACAATCCGGCCTCGTCGGCGGCGACCGGCTGGGTTTTACGGGATCGGCGGTGTTCGCCGTGACGAAATCGACCGGAGAACTGGTCGCCTCGACGACGATCGATTTCTCCGCGCTCCCGGCAACGGCCACCGTCAACGATGCCGTTGCCGCAATCAATGCCGGGCTGGGCAGCAGCGCGACGGCATCGTTTACGGCCGGTGTCCTGTCGATCAAGGCAAACGGGACTGGGAATGGCGTCGCCATCGCGCAGGACCCGACGACGCCGAGCGCGCGCGCCGGTATGGGCTTTTCGCAGTATTTCGGCATGAACGACCTGATCCGCAGCGCCGACAGCCCGCTCGTCCCGTCGGGATTTGTCGCGTCGGACCCGCATGGGTTCACCACCGGCCAGGCAGCCGAGATCGTCCTGCGCGATTCTTCCGGCCGCGCCGTGACGCATTATACGCTGACCGGAAGCACAGGCCCCACCTTTGGCGATCTCGTCAGCGAACTCAACGCCAGCCCGCTCGCCGGGTTCGGCAGCTTCGCGATGGACGACAAGGGTCGCATTCAATTCCAGGCGAATGCGAATGTCGTCGGCGCTGCGCTGTCAATCACGGGGGACACGACCGATCGACTCGGCAGCGGGAGATCCTTTTCGAGCATTTCGCAGTTGACCGGTGCATCCAGCGGCGTCTCCACCGCCGGTGTTCGGCCTGACATTCTGGCGACCTCGAGCAAGCTCGGTCTCGCGCAATTGCAGACCGGCGTTGCGGTTGGCGCAAAGGCGCTCGGGGCGGGCGACAATCGCGGTGCGACGCGGTTCGTCGAGCAACTCGCAAAGCCGGTCGATCTCGGCAAGGACGGGGTCGTCACGACGGCGGCGTTCACCGCGCAACTGCTCGGGAGCACCGGCACATCCGCGTCGCAGGCGTCCGCGACGCTCGCCGACGCCACCGCGCGCCGCGACGATGCGGTCAACCGCCGCGACAGCTTCTCGGGCGTCAATATCGACGAGGAACTGTCGCAGATGGTCGTGCTGCAGAACAGTTACTCGGCAGCGGCGCGGGTGATCAGCACGGCAAGCCAGATGTACGACACCCTGCTGGGCATGATTCACTGAAGGAAGCACCAATGTCACGCGTTGCCACCATCCCGCTTCAGCGCACCATGTCCGCAGCGATCCAGCATGCGCAGCAATCGCTCGCCAAGACCCAGCAGCAACTTTCGACCGGCAAGAAGGCAGCCGATTTCGCCGCGCTCGGTACCGAGGCAGTGCGCAATCTCTCGACCCATTCACTGCTTGCCCAGCAGGATGCCTATGTCGGCGTGGCCGGGCGTATCGGCACCACGTTGACGCTGAACGACGCCAATATGAGCGCCATCGATACGGCGGCGAGCGCGTTGAAGCAGAGTTTGCTCACCGCTGTCGGCACCGGTCGGGCGCCAGGCCTGAGCGACGCGATTTCGGCAGCCTTTGACCAATTTCGCGCATCGCTCAACGCATCGGACGGCGGCGTATCGCTGTTCGGGGGCTCCCAGACCGATGGCCCGGCGTTCCTGCCCAATAATATCGCGGGTACGCTCGGCGTGCCACCGGCAGCGGCGTTCGCCAATGACGGCGTGAAGGCGTCGGCGCGGCTGGCAGATGGTCTTGACGTCCAATATGGCGTCACTGCGAGCGATATCGGCTCGGGTCTATATTCGGCCTTTCAGACTCTCGCCGCCGCCGGTGCGATTGGGGAGACGCCGACCCAGGCGCAGCTTGACGCGTTGTCACAGGCTGCGGGGCAGATCGAGACCGGGCTTGCCGGACTGCGCACGGTCAACGCCGAAAATGGCCGCAAACAAGCCCAGGTAGAGGCACTCGGCTCAAGTGCGGGGGACCGGTCGCTGCTGATGCAGGGAATCATCACCAACAATGAGGATGCCGACCTCGGACAGGTGGCGATCGATCTGGCGCAGCAAAAGATGACGCTGCAGGCCAGCTACTCGGTGTTTTCGCAGCTTTCCGGGCTCAGCCTCGCCAGCTATCTCCACTAGGGTCGGCTACGGGATCGGCGGCAGCATTTCCCTCTGCGCGCTGCGAACAGGAGCCCGTCAGTCCGTCTTGCTGGCAACGCGCGGCGCGGCGTCGATCAGATCGGCGATGCCGCCGGCCGGACTGGCCGACGGGATCGCCGCCATCGCCGCGCTCATCGTTGCCGGGTCGATCGCCCCGACGGCAGCCGTCAGCGCTTCGAAAGCGCCGGCGGTCGGCAGCCTTGCAAATGCCGCGCCATAGCGACTGCGAAGGAGCGCGAGATCATTTTCGCGCCCCAGCATGGCGAGCGCGATCGCGTAGCGCAAAATCCTGGCTTGCACGACCTCGGTCATCGGCGTCGATCCGGCCGGCGCCGGCACGGCAGTGGCGGCGAGTGCCTTCCAGTCGCGATGCTTCCAATAGATCTCGCCGCGGATGGCACCGCCATCGGGCACGTCCTGAAGTGCCGCCAACGCCTCGTCGGTCTGACCGAGTTGATCGAGCGCGACGGCCTCGACCCGGTGTCGATCCCAGAGCATCTCGTCCGGATAGGCGTTCGCATCGGTGTCACGGATTGCTGCCAGCGCCCGACTCGGCTTCGCCGCGAGGATGAACAGGGAGGCGACGCGCGCCGACAGGGGCCCCTGTGCGATATCCTTTGTGCGGACACGCAGTTGATGGTCGAGCAATTCGGCGGCACGCTCGTACAAGCCGGCCGACTGCAAACGATCGGCGAGCTGGAACACCATGAAATCGCCCGCCGCAGCCGCCGGTGAAAGATCGCGATAGTCCCAGTAGAGCCCGGCGACCTGGTCGAGCGGCATCGGATTGTCCGCGGCGAGCGCCGCCATCAATGTTTGCTGGAGCTCGGCGACCAGCGTCGAGCGATCGGCGCCGCCGCTGAAATAGCGGAACAGGGTCGCGCCCGCTTCGAGCGTGCCGCGCAAATCGTGGTTTCGGCGCGCGACCTTGTAGGCGAGGCGCAGGGCGCGCACCTCGATATCGCCGCCGCGCCACACGAAACGGATCTGGCCCAACCGGTCCGACGCAGACCGGGTGAGCACGCCACGTCTCGCGCTATCCTCCAACATGCTGAGATCGGCGTCGATCGCTTGTGCGCGGTCGCCGGCTGCCTTGGCGCCCGCCAGGAGCGCATGGCCCTGCGACGTTCGACCGAGCGCCAACGCGGCACGGCCACGCATGAGGTTTGCCGCGATATTGGTGGTCGGCAAGGTCTTGAGCAGTTCCACGGCAAGCGCCGGCCGACCCAGGTCGGCGGCGGCGCGCGCCACGGCAAGCGCAAAAGGCGCGCGGGTCGCGGCCGGGCGGGCGTTCAACGCGGGCAGCGCGCACCGAAGCTCAGCGAGCACCTGATCGGGCAGGTTGGCCTGGGCCAGCGCCAGCATGCGCCACGCACAGGCTTCGGGATTCCGCGACAGTACGTCGTTCGTCAAGGCGGCAACAGCGACCGACGGCCGGTTCAGCAGGGTGAGGGTTGCGCCGAGCGCCAGCTGGTAGGACGGCACCAGCGAAAGATCAGGCTCATCCTGCCGCATGACGTCGAGCGCCGCGATGGCTTCCGCCGCGCGCCCGAGCAGGACCTGGTTTGTCGCATAGGCCCAGCGGGCCGCCTGGCGCGTCGCCGGCCGCGCCGCAATCAGGCCGGCCCATCCTGCGCTCTGGCCAGCCATGTGCCACCCACCGGGCGAGGCGATGACGGGGCGGCTGGACAATGACGGCGCGAATGGCGGCAGCCGGAGCGTGGCGTGGACCGATGCGGGCGCCCGTGGCAGCACGGCGGCATCGGCATCCTTTGCCGCTTCCGCGGCATCGGGCACGACCCCGTCGCCAGCGATGACCTGGCGCGGCACCGGCGCCGACGCCGTGGCGAGCAATGCTGCCAATGCGACGGCGAACCGGGCGCGCATCACAGCAGCCCGGCTCGAGCGGTCAGCGCGGTACCCAACGCGCCTGCCATGCATGCCAGCAGGAAGAGAATCACCCAAAGCAAGGTGTGGGATGTCGACCGTGGTGCGGAGACGGTCGGCTGATCGGCGATATTGCCGTCTGGCTGACCGGCGGGCTGCGGTATGGGATCGATATCGAAGGGGTTGGAATCGATCATTTTCTCGCGGCGAGGTCTTTGATCCCGGCTCATGAAATCTCCAGAATTTGTTATACATTTAATTATAGGAGAGTGAGGTCCCGAGCGTGTCCCTCGAGCGGAGTCCGAACGATTTCGAAAATTGCCCCGAAGATGGCGTCGCTCCTGCAGATCGCGGCGGTTGCCGTCGCGACATCGGCGAGTCCCGCCGATGGCGCATTGCCGCCGCAAGCGACTCCGCAGCTCATCGCGATGACGCAGATCGTCGTGCCGATCATCGGTTCCGATCAGATCGAGGGCGCGTTGCACCTCAAGATGGTGCTGGCAGCGCCCGATGCGGCGCGTCTCGCGCGCTTGACCGCGCGGCTTCCCGAACTCCGCGCCGTTGCGATCGCCAGCGCGATCGAATTTTCCCGGCTGTACGCATCGACCCAGACGCCGGTGAACGTCGCTCAGCTCAGCGCGATGCTGACCAGCGCGCTGCGCAGCAAGAATCCCGACGTGGCCGAAGTCCTTATCGTCGAGATCTCGGCAGCCGAATGACGGCCGCTGACGAAATTGTGAGAGAATATCGAATCGGCGGGCGAGTCGCGGCTCACATATCCACCTGTCCGCCGCGAGACTGACGGGTAGGCGACGCTGCCGGGTTCAGGGCGCGGGTCGTCGCCCCGGCCGGGGTGAAAGAGAGAGCGGAAGCTCTTTCCTCTTGGGCGACTTCCGCGCCAGCGACATGCTGAGATCAGCCGCGCCGCCGGGTGTCATCGCGGCAAGGATCATCGCGGTGGATCGCTCGCGCATGCGCTGCGCCACCTTCATCTGCACGTCCATGTCGAGTTGTTCGAAGACGAGCGCTGCCTTGGTCGGCTTCATCGCCTGGTAGATGCGCGCAAGATTGTCATATTGCGCCTCCTTGGCGGCATTGGTGCCCGAGTCGGTCGCGGCGTCGGCTTGTTGCTGGCGCGCCCGCAGATCTGCCTTGATTCGTTCCTCGGCGGCCCGCGCCACCTGTTCGCGGAGCTCAAGTGCGCGGTTGCGGCGGGCGGCGGACTCGTCGTGCGCCGCGAGATCCTGCTTGATCGCGGTCCCCAGCCGGGTAGCCGGCGCTTCGGGCGAGGGGGAGGTGGCGCTGACCGCATGGGCAAGGGTGGAAATCGTCGCCGCCGCGGCGGTGAGCATCAGCAGCGAAGGTCTACGGATCATGCCGGCGTTTCCGATGCAGATTGCGGCACGGGCCTGGCGCGTACTTTTGTTCGGGGCGTCGCGCGGGGCGGCGTCGTCTTGCCGACGGCCTCGACGATCCGCTCGGCGACGGCATCGGCGATCCCCGCCATGACGGTAAGCTCCTCGCGCATCGCGGTTCCGGTGGCGATGACGCGCGCATTGGCGGCGCAATCGACCCGCAGCGTCTCGCGCAAGTCCGCCAGCACGGCGCGCGCCTCGGCGGTCGATGTGTCGAGCGCCGCGACCATCGTGCCGAAGGCGACGCCCTTCACCGCGCGAAGGCAGCGGATCATCCTGACGCTCTGCACGAGCACGGCGGCGCAGAACATCATCGTCAGAATATTGGATAGCATCGCAAAGGTCATCGCTGAATCTCCTTGAACATGTCGGCCAGCATCCTGACCGCGATATTGCCCCGGCGCTGGCCGATCTGGGCGCGCCCCAGCGGAATGCCGCCCGACTGGATTTCGAGGGCATCGTCGGGGGCGGTGTTCAGCGGGATCGTCTGGCCCACGGCAAAGTCGTGAACCTCACGCAGCCGCAGGACCTTCTCACCCAGCACCACATCGACCGAAACCTCGGTCTTGAGCAATTCGGTTGCCATATGGTCTTCCCAGATGTTGCCGCGTCCGACCTTCTGACCCATGAAGCGCTGGAGCAGTTTTTCGCGGACCGGCTCGATCGTGGCATAGGGCAGCAGAATGCTAAATTTGCCCCCGCGTCCTTCCATATCGACGCGGAAGGTGGCGACGGCGGCAATGTTGGTCGGGCCGGCGATAGCGGCGAAGCGCGGGTTGGTTTCGACCCGTTCGAGGACGATGCCAATCGGGTCGATCGGCTCGAACGCGGTCGACAGATCGGCAAGTGCGAGTTCGAGCATCTTCGAGACGAGCGTGGTCTCGATCGTGGTAAAGGCCCGACCCTCGATCCGCATCGGGCCGCCGCCGCGCCGGCCGCCGAGCAAGGCGTCGACGACCGCGTAGATCAGGCTCGATTCGACGGTGATGACGCCATAATTGTCCCACTCCACCACGTTGAACACGCCAATCATCGCCGGCAGCGCCAACCGCCCCATGAACTCGCCGAAGCGGATCGAGGTCAACTCGTCGAGGCTCACGTCGATCGCCTCCGACGTCAAATTGCGCATGCTCGTAGCGAAGCTGCGCACCAGGTGCTCGCATACTACCTCGAGCATCGGCAGCCGCTCGTGGCTGATCACCTTCGACTCGATGACCGCCTTCAGCCCACTTTTCCTGGTGACCGGGGCATTGCCGTCGAACAACGCGTCGATGCCGGCCTGGTCGAACGCATCGCCATCGACATCACCCAGCGACAGGGTCGATGCCGGCAGCTCGAAGTCTACGAAATCGTCGCTCATTGCTGGATCAGATCCTGGATGAGAATGTCCTTGACTACGCCGGGCCCCATCGCGCCCGTTGCGCGCACCAGCATCTCCTCCTTGATGCGAAAGACAGCGGCGGAGCCGGCCAGGTCTTCCGGGCGCAACTCGCGCAGGAAGGGCTGGAAGGCATCGACGATGAGGGGCAATTTCGCCTTGATCAACTCGCCCTTGGCAGCCGAAGCCGGCACGAAGGTGAAGCGAATTTTCAGGAACCGCGCGCTGCCGTCCGCGCCACGCAGGTTGACCACCATCGCCGGCGCATCGACATAAGTCACACCTTCCTCTTCATGGCTTTCGGCACTCGGCTCGGCCGGCCCGCCGGCCAGCAGCAGATAGGCCGTGGCGCCGCCACCGATCAGGATCAGGAGCAGCACCGCACCAGCGATCACCACCAGTCGCTTGCTGAAGCGCGGCGGCTTGGGCGGCGGCGGAACGTCATCCTCGATGAGCTCGCTGTCGGGTTCGGGTGCTGACAACAGGTTCCCTTTCATGTGGCGCGACCAGCGGAAAATGCTCGCTGCGCGCCGTTCGCTCGAATCCCCTCTAATATAGGAGGGTAATGCGGCAACTTCTGCCTAGTGCATTTCGATCGACGATTAATACGGGAGCGAACGCGGATGGATATCTCCTCCTATGTCCTGTTGAGCCACGAGCAGGCGCTGCAGCGGCGGCTGGACGTGACCGCCAACAATATGGCCAATACCAGCACGGTCGGCTTCAAGCGCGAGCAGCCGGTGTTCCACGAATATGTCGAGCAGGGTGGCGATGCTTCCGTGAAGGCCGCCAACACAACCTCCTATGTGCTCGATTACGGCGCGATCCACGATACCGGCATGGGCGCGTTCCAGCCGACCGGTAATCCGCTCGACGTCATGATCGACGGCCCGGGCTATTTCGGCGTGGAGACACCTGGCGGGGGTACGGCCTACACCCGCGCCGGTTTCGTGAAGGTCCTCACCTCGGGCGACCTGGCGACGGCGGGGGGCCAGCGATTGCTCGACGGCGCCGGCAAACCGATCAACGTCCCGCCCGATCAGCTCGCATCGCTCAGCATTGCCAGCGATGGTTCGGTAACGAGTGCGAGCGGCGTGATCGGACGTCTCGGGGTTACCGTCTTCGCCGACGAGGCTACCGTGTCACCGCGCGGCGATGGTCTGATGGCCGGCGCCGGTGGCCGCATCCTGTCCGCTGCCGAGACCAAGCTCACCACGGGCGGGGTGGAGGGGTCCAACGTCCAGCCGATCGTCGAGACCACGGCGATGGTCGAGATCCTGCGTTCCTACCAGTCCAGCCAGCGCATGTCAGACGGTATCGAGCAAATGCGCTCGCGCGCCATCGACCGACTTGGCCGCTTCAGCTGATCCGCACCGCTCGAATTCCCAGAAAGGTATCCCATGCGTTCTCTCTCGATTGCCTCGTCCGGCATGCTGGCCCAACAGACCAATGTCGACGTCATCTCGAACAATATCGCCAATATGAGCACGACCGCCTTCAAGCGTCAGCGGGCCGAGTTTCAGGACCTGTTGTATCAGCAGGTTTCGCGCGCCGGCGCGGCCTCGGGCAGCGATTCGAAGCTGCCGACCGGCATCCAGATCGGCGCGGGCGTGAAGACCGGCGGTGTCTACCGCATCGCCGAGCAGGGCGCGCTGTCGCAGACGGACAATCCCTATGACATGGCGATCCAGGGCAGAGGCTATTTCCAGATCACGCTGCCGAACGGCGTTACCGGCTATACCCGCGACGGCTCGTTCCAGCTGTCGGACCAGGGCGAGCTGGTCACCGCCGACGGCTTCCCGGTTCAGCCGGGCATCACCGTACCGCAGGGCGCGGTTGCCGTGACGGTTTCGAAGACCGGCGAAGTCCAGATTACCCTGGCGGGAACCCCCGCGCCGCAGACGATCGGGCAGTTGCAGCTGGCGACCTTCGTCAATGAAGCCGGCCTCGAGGCGCAAGGCGGCAACAATTTCCTCGAAACCGCGGCGTCGGGCCAGGCGACGATCGCCTCCCCGGGCGAGCCGGGCTTCGGCACCATCACACAGGGCTTCATCGAGCAGTCAAACGTCAACCCGGTCAGCGAGATCACCGCGTTGATCACCGCGCAACGCGCCTATGAGATGAACAGTCGCGTGGTGAAGACGGCCGATGAGATGCTCGCCACGACAAGCCAGTTGCGCTGACATGCGTCTCTACAACGCGCTCATGATCGCCGGCCTGATCGTCTACGGGTTCGTGCCGGCGCGGTCGCAGGTCGCGACGACACCCCAGACAGTGGCAGCGCCGGTCCTCGATCATGCCATTGCGAAGGGCGATCTGCTCGCCGCCGGCGACTTCATATCGCAGGACCTGCCCGTGGCGCAGGTCCGCGGGGCCCCACGCCTCAAGGAGATTGTCGGCATGGAGGCGGCGCGGTCGCTTCCGGCAGGCACGGTCGTCCGGGCGTCGGACCTGATCCGCCCGCAGCTGGTCAGGCGCGGCGAACCCGTCATCATCGCCCTGCGCGACGGGGGGCTGTCGATCACCACCGCCGGGCGAGCGCTGGGCAGCGGCGCTGCCGGCGATTTCGTTCGCATCGTCAGCCTTTCCACCAACCGCACCCTCGATGCCGTCGTCGAGGGCACCGGGAAGGTGCGCGTCGCGGCGAATTGATGCCTTCAGGGAACATGTCATGAAGAAAATCCTGTCCCTCCTGCTCGTCGCCACCGCGCTTTCGGGATGCGGTACCGTCGGTCGGCTCAAGGCGATCGGCAAGCCGCCCAAGCTTACCGCGGCGGAGCAGACTACCACCCCGCCGGTCGAGACGTCGCTTGGCTTGCAGGGCGCCGCCAATCGGGCGGGCGGTGCCGCCGCCGTGGCGCCGGTCCCGCCAGCGGCGAGCGCGTCGCTTTTCCGGACGGGTGGCGGTGCCTTTTTCCGCGATCAGCGTGCCGGCCGTGTCGGCGACATCCTGACCGTGCGGATCAACATCGCCGACAAGGCGGCGGTAGACAATACCACCACGCGCAGTCGGACCGGCTCCGAGAAATCGGGCATTGCCGCGCTGCTCGGGCTCCAGGCGCCGCTCGCGGCCATCCTGCCCGGCGCGGTCGACCCGGCCAAGCTGGTCGACACCAACTCGACCTCGCAAGCGAATGGCGCGGGCACGACCAGTCGCAGCGAGACGATCAACATGACGATCGCGGCGACGGTGGTCGGTGTGATGCCGAACGGCAACCTGCTCATACGCGGCAAGCAGGAAGTTCGCGTCAATTTCGAGCTCCGCGAACTGGTCGTGTCGGGCATTGTCCGACCCGAGGACATCGCCCGCGACAACAGCATTCACCACACGCAGATCGCCGAGGCGCGGATCAGCTATGGCGGTCGCGGGCAGCTGACCGACGCGCAGCAGGCGCGTTGGGGACAGCAGATATACGACGCCCTCTTTCCCTTCTGACGCATCGCGCGCCGTATCTTGGTTAAGAGGGCGTCAACCATCAATAAAAGCCGCGAGCGGCTTTGATCATCCAATATTTCTTTCCACAATAAAGGGCGGGCCGGAGCGTTTTCCGAACCGTCGCGGGCCAGCGGATCTGGCCCAGGCCGCAGAAGCGGCTTTCTATCCAAGAAGGAAGAATCATGGGCTTTTCGGTAAACACCAACACTGGCGCGATGGCAGCTCTCCAGAGCCTCACCGCGACCAGCAAGTCGCTCAGCACGACCTCGGCCCGGATCACCACCGGTCTGAACGTGGCGTCGACCAAGGATGACTCGGCATCGTACACGACCGCCCAGTCCCTCCGCGGCGACCTGGGTGGCCTGAAGTCGGTCTCCTCGTCCTTGGCACGTGCCAAGAGCGTGACCGACGTGGCGGTCGCCGGCGCCGAGCAGATTTCCGACATCGTCAACCAGATGAAGGCGAAAGCCTATCAGGCGGCCGATTCGGGCATCGATCAGGCGTCGCGTGATGGTATCAACAAGGACTTCACCGCCCTTCGCGATCAGATCACGACGATCGTCAATGCCTCCAGCTTCAACGGTACCAACCTGTTGAAGGCAAGCGGCGGGTCGGTCACGGCTCTCCAGTCGCTGCAGGATGGCAATAGCGGGACGGCGGGCTGGCAGCCGGATTCGCTGTCGCTCGCCAACCAGGGTCTCAACCTTGGTGGTTCGGTCGTCACCGTCGCTTCCGGCGCGACGATCAGCACCGCGGCAACCGCCACGGCAATGATCGACACGCTGACGACGACTCAGACCAACCTCGCCACGTCGCTCAGCAACCTGGGTGCGGCCTCGCGTACGATCGACGCGCAGTCGTCCTTCACCAGCAAGCTGTCGGATGCGATCGACGCGGGCATCGGCAATCTCGTCGATGCCGATCTGGCGAAGGAGTCGGCGAAGCTTCAGGCGCTTCAGGTCAAGCAGCAGCTTGGCGTGCAGGCCCTGTCGATCGCCAACCAGGCGCCGCAGACGATCACGTCGCTGTTCCGTTAAGGACTGGCGACACCCCCGGGCGTTCCGGGGGGGTCGAAGGAAGGCCGGGATGGTTTCATCCCGGCCTTTTCCGTCTGACGGTCACGTGCGTCGCGCACCGCTCGCGCGCCCCGACCGTCGGCGCATTTGGAGGAATCCGCGGTGTTTCCCAGAATTCGTGAGATCACCGATGCCTTTGGCGCGCGCCTGCGGGTAAGCGTCGAGGCTCACCCTTCGGGGGCATTGGTGCTGTTCGATCGGCCCGATCACGAACAATATCCGCAAGCGGTCCTTGACGGCTATGGCACTGAAGTCCTGTGCGGTTACATCATTGCGGCGCGTCTGGCGTTGCCCGAGAACCTGCCCGACGAAACGGTCGATGGCTTGTTCGCGTCGCGATTCACCATGACACAGGACGACTCCGTGGCGGTCGTGATGATGCAGAAGAGCGATCGCAGAAGGTTTGCCATACCGGCACCTTTCTGGGACCGGCTTTACGCAGAACTCTGCGTCGTAATCGCGCACTCGCGCGAGTTGAGCCGGCGCTCTGCCAACCGGTTACAGTGATCGCGGCCGGGCACGGTCGCAGTGCTTAAGGGTATCTACCGAATAGCCGCTTCGCTGTCGGCTCGGGCATTGGGCCGCCATCGGAAACGACCGCAGTTCGCCACGCCGGCGCCTCTGTCGTGGTCACAGGAGGATGGTTTGGATCTCGAAACAGCTGGTCAGGATCAGGGTCGCCCGCTTGGCGTGGCGGTTCGCCCGCAGCCCGAGTTTCGCATCAGCCTTACGTTGGCGGTATCCGATGCGCAGGCGCTGTGGACCGCGGCTGCAGCGAAGATGCTGGGCTCCCCCGGCATGACGCTCGACGACGTGCTCGACGTCATCGGACCGCGTGAAGATCCCTCGATCACCGAATGCGTCGCGGCGATCGCCAATCCCGCAACGCTGCCGGGGTGCGTGCTCGACGATTTCTGGATCGATGGTCTGCGCGGCTGTCCACCGCGTACGGACGCTTCTGCCGGAGCGTTGGAACAACGGCTCGTTTCGGGGGAAACCCCGTTGCGCAGACCGCCTTCCGCGCACCGCGCGCGCGCACGGCTCAGATTGTGCGCCGTCGACCCCGCCGCCACAACGGCTCCGATCAACTAGCGCTAGCTATTGCTTTGCCTGACGGCGCACTGCGCTGCTTCAAGCTTGTTTCCAGAATCGCCGTGACGGTCGTCGTCGCTCGCCCCGTTCGCGGATGACGCGCGACCAGGCAGTGGGCGGTTCGTCCAGGCATTACCGCTGAAGATCCGGGGCGCCCGCAAGGGCGCTGTCGCCGAAAGCGCCAGGCGCTACCCGCAAAGCAAGGCGACGCGGCACATTGTGCGGGTGCCGGTCGGCAACCAACGTCTCGGCTTGAAACAGGAAGGGCGGGCTTCGGGGGACACCCGCCCTTCCTGTCATCGCGCATACAACCAGGGGTTGTGAGGAAGACACGGAACGGAGGGGGCGCCGATCCGTGTCTCTTTCTCATTATAGGCGAAATCGCCACAGGTCGGTTACTTACGGGCACTTTTAACCGCGTTTTCGACGCCGGCGGCGCGCCTTAGCCGGTGCTCGCCGCCAGGCGGACCAGCGTATCGATCGACATCGGGACACCGTTGACGCCGAGCGAGAGAACGCCGTTCTTGACGCTCACATCGTTGACGCTGCCGGTACTGTTGATCGTCGTCGGAACGAAAGCACCTGCCGCGTCGACCGCCTTCAGCGACAAGGTATAGGCCCCGCTGGCCGCCCTGGAACCGTCCGGCAGGGTCCCGTCCCAACTGTAACTGCCGCTGGTTCCGGAAAGATCGATGGCGCGCGTCAGCACAGTGGCGCCAGAGGCGTCGGTGATCGTGACCGTGCCGGACGTCACCGGGCGATCGGCGGCATAATTCCAGCTCGCGGGCTTGGCGCCCAAGCCTGCGACTGCCGAATTGAACACCGCGTCACGTCCGATGAACCCCGATGCCTGCGACATGTCCTGCGTCGACAGGCGCGCGAGGATATCCTTCAACGTGCCGTTCTGCTGAACGCTCTGCTCGACCTGTGAATATTGCACGAGCTGCTGGGTATATTGCGTGCTGTCCATCGGGCTCAACGGATCCTGGTTCTGCATCTGCGTCGTGAGCAGTTTCAGGAACATGTTGAAATCGGCGCCCGTCGCGGTCTTCGCGTTGGCGGCGACGGGCGCGAGGACTTGCTGTGTCGTGGTGGTTGCGGCGGGTATGATCGACATGATGTGGGGCTCCTATGCCAAAAGATCGTAACGGCCGCTGGTGCGGACAGGTCGGTAGGGGGTCGCGTCCAGATCGTCGCCGAAGCTTCCGGCCGGCTGGCGCGGGGATTTCGGATCGGCGGCGAGCCACGGGCTGCGCGGCTGGTTGCCGCTGCCGCTGCCGCTGCCGCTGCCGTCATTTTGGAAGCGCAGACTCTGGGCGTCGCTGCGTATGCCCGCGTCGCTCAGCGAGCGGCTGAGCTCCGCGCTGTCGCGCCGCAGCATGTCGAGTGCCACCGGGCTGTCGGCGGCAATCATCGCGCGCAAGCCGCCGCGATCATCGAACGACATACGAACTTCGATCCTGCCGAGTTCGGCGGGCTCGAGGCGGACCACGAGTTCCTCGCCGCCGGCGGAAATCCGCCGTGCGATCTCGACGCCCACGTCATGGCCGATCTGACCGGGTCGTGCGGCGACGACCGGAATGTCGTTCGGTCGGTGGAGGGCGCCGGCGATCGGACGCAGGGACGTGTCGGGCGGTGGCGCGGTCGCGACGATCGCCGGCGCGCTGGACACATCTTGTGGTGCGAAGCCGTCAGTGGCGGGCTTCAGGGCGGGCGCGACCGCTGGCGCGGCTATCGTGTCCGAGGTCGGAGAGACAACGCTGTGGGGCCGCGGCGGTGCCGATGCGACGGCACCGATGCCGGCACCCGCGCCGAGAGTCGTGCTGAAGCTGGTCTTGAGCCTTTCCGCGTCGCGCGGCACGGTCGCGGCGCTGTGGGGGGCGCCGGCTGCAATGATGGGTGGCGCGAGGATCACAGTGGCGACAGCATTGTTCGGTGCCGCAGCAAGAGCGTCGAATGGAGCCGCAACCGTTGGGCTTTGCGGTCGCCTGTCCTCGACGGCAGGCACGCCTTCCGATGCGGCGATCGTCAAAGGCCTCGCCGGCGTCGCCATCATGGCGTCGGCCGACGGTGCAGGAAGTGCTGAGGGCGCGGACCGCTCAGCCTTAACCGTGGGGCTTTGCGGTCGCCTGTCCTCGGCGGCAGTCATGGCTTCCGAGGCGGCGATCGTCAAAGGCCTCGCCGGCGTCGCCATCATGGCGTCGGCCGACGGTGCAGGAAGTGCGGGAGGCGCGGACCGCTCAGCCTTTGTCCGCCTGACGGGTACAGGGTTCGAAGCTCGCCGCGGAGCGCCATCCTTGACCGAGGCCATTGCCGATACGGCGGAGCGCTGCGGTGCGTTTGGCATCGGAGCGGGCAGCGGCAAGGTCGGGGTCGATGCGACGGCCAGTGTTGGCGTGGCAGTGTCGGTCGGCGAGCGCGCGAGGTCTGCGTCGCCTCCTTTGTCCGCAAGCGCGGGCATTGGCGTCGCGGCCTCGGCCGGCGCCCGATCGGCGGCGGGCATGGTTGGCGCGCCCGCAGATGCCGAAACGAGCTGGACGGCCAGGACGCTCGGCAGCGCGACAGGGACGGCAGGCATGTCGTCCCGCGCCGGCGGCGCAACCGGGGCAGATGGCTTCAGTGCCGCTGTTCGCCGCGAAGGCGCGATCGGATCGGTGGACGCCGCGCTGGGGACGCTTGCTATTGGCGAAAGCGCTCGAGCGTCAGCCGTGGAGGCGGACAGGACTGCGCCATCCGTCGCGACGCCATTGGCGGCGATGGGCAGTGGCTCCGTGATCGAAAGACGGGCCGATTCGGTCGAGGCGATGTGCGGCGAGGCACCGCCTGGGCGGTCAGGTGATCGTGTTGCGGCGGCTGAGGTATCGCTCGGGTCCGGACTCGCGGCGGCGATCGGCCTTGGCGCTTCCGCCGGCGGCGACGCCTCCCCAACGGCGTTGGACACGGAATCCTCCGACGCGTTGCGGCCGGGCGGGGGGAGGGGCGACGGCGCCAGCGCAGTCGGGACATCAGCCAGGGGAGGCTCGCTCACCGCATCGGAGGCGGTGAGCGGGGGCGGCGCGGGCGACCGATTGCTTGCAGCATCGACCGTCGAGGCCGGAATCAATGGGCTGGATGTTGCGGGGGCGCGTCCCTCAACTGGTACCGCAGCCTCGTCCTGGGCAGGTTCGCGCTCGATCGTCCTTGGCGACGCGGCGAGCGAAGGGTCCGGCTTGGTCGGCACAGTCCCTGCTTCCGAAATGGGCCGTACATCCCGGGCGCCGAACGCGATGGCTGCAGGCGATTGCAGTGCGATTGCGGCTGCCGCCTCCCCATTCGCGTGCGCGCTTTTCGCATTTGATGCGACAAGTGACCGTTGTGGGTTCGATGGAACTGCAATGACGTCCGACACCAGCTGCGGGTCCGACGTACCCGATTCGGCGACCAAGGGCGCTGGGCTGGCTATTGTAGCGAGACCGTCCATCGATGAGCGCACGACGGTCGCCTGTGGTGCGATGTCCGAAGGCTGTTGCCTCTTCGACGCCGTCGCGACATCCGGCGTCTGCTGCCGGTTCGAGAGGCCCGAGGCGACCATCTGCCGGGGAAGCGATACCGCGGTTGCCACGACGGTAGTTGTCGCATCCGGTGCCGACGGGCCGGGCACAGGTGACGTGACGATGATGGCCTTGGCAAGGTCGGCGCCGGGGTCGATCGCCGTCGCATCCGCCGCTGGTCGTACCGGCGCGCGCATCGCAATCGCAGTGGCGATGGCAGGACCGGCGGGCGCAGCGTCGTATACGGGTGCCGCGCGCAACGAATCCGTTACGGCGACCACGCCCTTCGCGGCGGGGCGGATGGATGTCGCGCTCGACATCGCGACCGGAAGCGACGGCATTGCCGCCTCGTGCATGTCCGCGCCCATCGGGTTGATGACCGCGACGTCCAACGTCGCATCCGGTGGCAGGGGGCGATTCACAATGTCGGCTGGGGCAGGGGCCCGCATGTCGGCTGTCGCTTCTGACGTAGTCATTTGCGGCGACGCACCCGTGGCCGCGGCGATGGTGACGGCTCCAACGGTCGAGCCGACAGCTGCCGCGTCCAATCCTCGGACCGGGGAATAGTAGCCGGCCGCCGTCGCGGAGCGGACATTCAGGCGATCGGTCGCGCCCGCCATCGACACAATCGCGGGCTGGAAGGTCGCTACCGAAGCAAGCATATTCGGGGAAGGGCCAAACGCGATCCCGGCCCCCTTTGCGAAAAGGCGCGAGGCGTTCGCTTGTGACGGGGCGGCCGATAGGCCGCGCGCCGCCGTGTCGGTGGTCGTCGCGATCACCGCGGGCCCACCGGCCGACAGTGCGACATCCATCGCGACCGTGAAGTCGGCCGCCACATTTGCGGCGGCGTTGACCGAGCCGGCAGGTGGCTGCGGCGCGATGGTCATTCCCGTGACGGCGAAGTTCATGCGCAGCCTTTCCGCCCGGCATGCGGACTCACCCGTCTATTATAGACGGGCGCGGTCCGTCGGCGTTTCATCCGATCGTTCCCAGCGCGCGAATGCGCGCGCGGGCGTGGATTTCGTTTTGCGACAGGACCACCGTCGCTGGCCGCACACGCTCGATGATCGATCGGACGAACGGGCGGATCGCGGGGTTGGTCAACATGCAGGGGATCTCGCCATTCGCCGCGAGCCGGTCATAGCTTTCGCGGACCGCGGCGATGAACGCCTGGAGGCTCGATGGCGCCATCGCCAGATGCCGATCATCGCCCTGGCCGACGATACTCTCGGCGAATTCGGCGTCCCAGCGCGCCGACAGCGTGAGAATCGGGATCGCGCCCTGGCTGGTCTGCTGCGCGGATATCTGACGCGCCAACCGGCCGCGAACATGCTCGGTCATCTGGACGAGATTGCTGCTGAGCGGCGCGGCCTCGGCAATGCCTTCCATGATCGTCGGGATGTCGCGGATCGAGATTCCCTCCGACAGCAGGTTCTGAAGGATCCGCTGCACGCCCGAGATCGAAATCTTCGCGGGTACGATCTCGGCCACCAGCTTCTCCGAATCCTTGTGGATTTCGGTGATCAGCTTGTGCGTCTCGGTGAACGACAGCAGATCGGCGATATTGTCCTTCACCAGTTCGGTCAGATGCGTGGTGATGATCGTGCCGCAATCGACGACCGTCAGCCCGCGGACGCCGGCCTCGTCGCGCAGTGCGCGATCGATCCATAACGCAGGCAGGTTGAAGACCGGCTCGCGCGTCTCTTCGCCGGCGATCCCCAGATTGCCGCCACCGGCATTGATGACGAGCAGTTTGTCGAGCCGGATCTCGCCGCGTGCCGCCTCGGTCTCCTTGATATAGACGATATATTCGTTGGCCTTGAGCGCCATATTGTCGATGATGCGAACCGCGGGCAGGACGAAACCGAAATCGAGCGCCATCTGCCGCCGCAGCGCGCGCACCTGATCATCAAGTCGCGGCTCGGCGTTCGAATCGTTGATCAGCGGCAGCAGCGCATAGCCGATTTCGAGCCGGACCGCGTCGATCGCGAGCGTGCGCGACACGGGCTCGTCGACATGCTGAGCCGCGCGCTCGGCGTTGGCCTCGGCCATCCGCTCGGCCAATGCGTCGCTATCGGCGCGCTTGCTCATCTTCCAGGCGATCCAGCCGGACAGCGCGGAGAAGGCGGCAAAGGGCACGAACGGAAGACCGGGCATGATCGCCAGCCCGCCCATCAGCAGTGCGACCATCCCGAACGCCTTGGGATAGCGGCCCAACTGAATGCCGAGCGCGAGCCCCGTCTTGCCGGAGATACCGCCCTTGGACACCAGCAGGCCGGCAGCGGTCGACACGATCAGCGCCGGAATCTGGCTGACCAGGCCGTCGCCGACGGTCAATATGGTGTAGGTGTGAAAGGCCTCGCCAATGGGAACGCCGTGGATCGCCACACCGATGATCAGGCCGACGACGATATTGATCGCGGTGATGAGCAAACCCGCGACGGCATCGCCCTTCACGAACTTCGACGCGCCGTCCATCGCGCCGTAGAAGCCGCTTTCCGCTTCGATCTCCGTGCGGCGTTCGCGGGCCTGGATCTCGGTGATCATTCCGGCGGAAAGATCCGCGTCGATCGCCATCTGCTTGCCGGGCATCGCATCGAGGCTGAACCGCGCGGCGACTTCCGCGATCCGTCCGGCGCCCTTGGTGATCACGACGAAGTTGATCACCACGAGGATCGCGAAGATCGTCAATCCGATGACCGGCTCGCCGCCCATCAGGAACTCGCCGAACGCGCCGATGACGCCGCCGGCGGCATGGCTGCCTTCATGACCGTGCGACAGAATAAGGCGAGTCGATGCCAGGTTGAGGCCAAGGCGCAGCATCGTCGCAATCAGCAGAATCGTCGGGAACGCCGAGAGCTCGAGCGGCTTCTCGATGAACAGCGACGTCATCAGGATCATCACGGACACCGTGATCGACAGTGCCAGCCCCATATCGAGCATCCAGGCCGGTAGCGGCAGGATCAGCATCGCGATGATGGCGATGACGCTCCCGGCCAGCGCGAGATCGCGGCCCAGTCCGAGACGTTTGATCAGGTCGGCGAGCGTGAGCGTCACGGCGCGCGACCGGTCAGGGTGCAGGGCGCAACAGCGATGCCGGCCTCCATGAAGGTCTTCAATTTGTTGCGCATCGTCCGCACCGAAATGCCGAGAATGGTCGAGGCCGTCGTGCGATTGCCCCGGCAATGGCTGAGCGTCCGCAGGATCAGATCACGTTCGACATCCTCCACGGTGCGCGCGACGAAGGGGGCGGCCGGACTCTCGGCCGCCGGGACCCGGTGCGCGCCCAGGCCATATCCGTCTGCCGCGACGATAGCGCTGGCGGCGATCCTGTCTTCGCGGTTGAGCAGCACGGCGCGGTGGACGGTATCCTCCAGCTCACGCACATTGCCGGGCCAGCGATGTTGCTCCAGCAGCGCGGCGGCTTCGTCGCTGAAATCCCGGACCGGGAGATCGTTCGCGACGGCGAAGCGCTCGCCGAAATAGCGCGCCAGCGGGATGATGTCGCGCGTGCGCGCGCGCAGCGGGGGTACGACGATCCGCAACAAGCCGAGACGCGCCAGCAGGTTGGCATTGAACCCGCCGCTGGTGACGAGAAGATCGAGATTGGCGGCGCTACTTGCGATGATGCGCGCGCCCGCTGCCCCAACGTCGCTGGCTCCATGGGCGGCCGCGTGTCCCTGCATCATCGCGAGCAACCTTGCCTGAATCGGTGCCGACAGCGCGTCGACATCTCGCAGAAAGACCGTTCCGTCCGCCGCTTCCTCGATCCGTCCCCGCCGTCGCGCAACGGCACCGGCAAAGGCGCCGGCTTCGTGCCCAAACAGTTCGGATTCCAGAATCTCGTCGCTGCCGCCGGCGCAATCGACCACGAGGAATCGTCCCCGCCGGCCTGACGCGCCGTGGACGGTGCGCGCCAGGATTTCCTTGCCGCTTCCGGCTTCGCCGAGAAGGAGGATAGGGGCGGTTGAATGGGCCATGGCAAGCCCGAGCGACGTGGCACGCGCCAGGGCCGGATCGGCGCCGACCATCCGCGTGCCATGCTGCGCGACCGACATGATCGCGGCGGCGATGAGATCCGCCTGGGGCGGCAGCGGGACGTAGTCGCGCGCGCCGGCGCGGATGGCGGCGACAGCGCGATCGGCCGAGGCATCGATGCCGCAGGCGAGGATGGGGACGGCAATCCGTTCGGAACGCAGCTGGCGGATAAAGCCGGCAATGTCCTGCTCGATATCGATCATGACGATGTCGCAGCCCATGTCGCGCAGCATCTGCAGCGCGTCGCTCGCGCAGTCCGCCAGGGCGACATCCGCGCCAGATTCGCGCGCCATTGCGGCGGCGAGATGGAATTCGCTGTTCGGTGCGCCGACGAGAAGAAGATGGACGGGACCTGTCGCATGCATTGGTTCAGCGCTCCTGGCGGACGATTTCGGTCAGCGTCACACCGAGCGAGTTCTCGATCAGCACGACTTCGCCGCGGGCGATCAGGCGGTTGTTGACGAAGATGTCGACCGGCTCGCCGACACGCCGGTCTAGCTCGATCACGGCGTTGGCCTTGAGCTGCATCAACGCGCCGATCGCGATCCGCGACCGGCCGAGCACCGCCTGGACCGTGACGGGCACGTCATGGACCGCCTCGAGACTGGAATAGGCATCGACTGCTGGCGCCGCATTATCGTCCGCCGCGCCGAAATCCTCCAGCGCGGGAAAATCGTTCGCCGGATTGCCGGCCGCCGGCACCACGTCGTGTGGGTCGATGTTCATGGTCGCGGGACTCTCCATTAGGTGTTCATCCATTGGCGGATGACCGACGCGGATTCGGCTGGGCTTCCGGAAATCGCGTCGCCAATCTTCTTGAGCGACGACATTTTGATCCGGCCATCGACCTGGGCCAGCGCGATTTCCTGATCGAGCAGGGCGGTATCCGCCCCCGATTCACGCATCGCCTCGATCTGCAACAATGCGGCAGGGTCGCCGCTTGCTGCCAGTTCGGCGAGCGCCTGAGTTTCCGCCGACTGTGCGGTAAGCAGCCGCGCTTCCTCGGCCAGCTGGGGACCGCCGCCCTTGGGCCGCAGCATGCGCAGCGCGATCAGGCCCACTGCCGCGATCACCAGCAATTTGATGAGGCCGTACATCTGGTCGAGCGATACCCAGGCGAACCAGCCCGATTTGCTATCGGGCAGTGCATCGGCAGCGGCAAAGGCCATGCTTTCGACCACCACGCTGTCGCCGCGCGAGGCGTCGAAGCCGACCGCATTCTGGACCAGTCGTGTCAGGCGCGCGATCTCCGGAGCGGGCAATCCCTTGCGACCGCCATCGACCATCACCGCGACGGTCAGCCGGTTCAACTTGCCCGGGGAGCGGACGGTCACCGTGTGCGTCTGGCTGTTCTCATAGGTGGTATCTTCGGACGTTTCGTTGCGCGCAGATTTGCGAGTGTCGCCGCCGGGCGCGCCCGCGGCGCCGGCCCCCTGATTTTCCGGAAGTTGCGCGGCCACCGATGCGCCAGGTGCTGCCGCGGCGTTCTCGTTGCTCTGGTCGCCGCTCTCGACGGTAACCTGATGGCCGATCACCTGCTTGTCGGGATCGAAGACGTTGGTTTCCTCGCGTGTCTGATCGCGTCCGACCTGGGCGGAAACCTCGGCGCGTACCTTGCCAACGCCGATGATCGGCTCGAGCATCGCCTCGATCTGCGACCGCAGCCGGCCCTCGATTCCGGCTTCGCGATCGTCGGCCTGGGCTGCGCTGGCCTGGTCGGCTTCGCCGGCGCGGGCAAGCAGGGCGCCGGTCTGGTCGACGATCGAAACCTGTTCCGGCGACAGTTCGGGCACCGAGGATGCCACCAGATAGCGGATCGCTTGTACCGCGCCGGCCGGCAATCGGCCGTTGGTCTTTACCGTGACGCCGGCCGTCGCCTTGCGCGATTCGGCCGCGAACATCGCGCGGTCGGGCATCACGATGTGGACGCGGGCGCGGGTCACATTGTCCAGGCTCTGGATCGACTTTTCGAGCTCGCCTTCGATCGCGCGCGTTTCGTTCATCCGCGCGCGCGAGGAAGAGACGCCGAACGGTTCCTCGGCATCGAGAACCTCATAGCCGACCTTCCCGCTGAGCTTGTCCGCCGCCATCGCCATGCGCAGCTGGGCGAGCTTTTCCTGTGGCGCCATGATCGACGTGCCGTCGGCCGAAAGCTGAAAGGGAATATTCTGTGCCGTCAGCTTCGTCGTGATCGCCTGCGCGACCGAGGGATCGAGATCGGTATAGAGGAAGCCCATTTCGCTGGACGTGCCGCGCAGTGCGACGGCGGCAAGCACGCCGAGTAGCGCGAGCGCCACGCCGCCCATGATCATCAGCCGGCGCGCGCCCAACTGCGCGATGAATTTTCGCAATCCGTCCAAGATCGGCCTCACTGCTGCAAGCGGGGCCAAAACCCCTCGCTTTCATTATAGGAGGGCACGGCGGAAAATTTTGCCGGGTGGGTAAAAGTTGCCGATCAACCTGCCGGACTGGTGGCGGCGGTCGGAGAAAGATCGAGTTCGGCGAGGATCGCTTCGCGCCGGGCATTTGCATCGAGTGCGAGGCCGCCCTGCGTCCAGGCGATCAGCGCGTCGCCGATGGCGAGGTTCGGATCGGCGACGAGCGACAGCGAGAGGCGCCGCCGCTCGCGACTCTGTCGGCCCACGATCAACGCTTCCATCGGCTCGATCAGCGCGGGATTGACGTGGATTTGCAGCTCCTGCCCGCGGGCGACCTGGGTGAGGACGCGCCCGATCGCCTCGTCGATCGCCAGCGTCGGGTCAGTCGCAAGCGCACGCGCGGCAAGCCCGTCGGCCGCGGCCATCGCCACCTCGGCAGCGGCTTTGGAGAGGCGCTGTTCGATCAGCTCATACTCGCCCTCGACCGCTTCGATCGACGCGTGAAGGGCGTCAGTGGCGGCCAGCATCGCCGATGCCGTTTCGCCGCGCGCCTGGGCGAGACCCGCCTCGAACCCATCGGCCCGTGCAACGGCGATGCCCGTCTCGAAGCGCAGCTGCAGGAGTTCGATCTCGGCCGTCAGTGCAGCCACCTCGGGCGAATCCTGATCGGCCCCTGCGCGCGTTGTCTTGGGCAGCGCGAAGATCCGGTCGAAGGCGAAGGGCGTAATGTGGAAGGAAGCGTCCATCGATCATCCTGCGTTTCGTGGTGCCTGTTTCAAAGGATCATCGCATCGTCGTTCTTCGGGTCGACGAGCATGATCTCGCCGCGGTCGGCGAGCGACTTGGCGAGGCGAACGAGCGCGCTCTGTGCTTCTTCGCACTCTCTTGCGCGAACCGGGCCCATCCCCGCCATGTCTTCCTTGAGCAGTTTGGCGGCGCGTTCGGTCATGCCGCCGAAGAACAATTGCCGCATCTCGGGCGGTGCTCCCTTGAGCGCCAGCGCCATCTCGCGCTTGTCGGCGTTGCGCACGATCGTCGCGATCGCCGGTGCCATGAGATTGCCGAGATCCTCGAAGGTGAACATCAGCGCACGGATTCGCTCGGCGGCCTCGGGCGCGCGCTCGTCGAGCGCGGTCAACATCGCCTCTTCGGTGGCGCGGTCGAGTGCGTTGAAAACCTCCGCCATCGTTTCGTGCGGATCGCGCCGCTGCGAGCGCGAGAGATTGCTCATGAACTCGTTCTTGAGCGTGTGCTCGACCTCGATCAGCACTTCTTTCTGCACCGTATCCATACGCAGCATGCGCATGATCACATCAACCGACAATTCGCGCGGCAGCTCGGCCAGGACGCGCGCGCCGTGATCCGATTTGAGCTTGCTGAGGATCACCGCGACGGTCTGGGGATATTCGTTCTTGAGATAGGTCGCGAGCACGGTCTCGCTGACGTTGGACAGCTTGTCCCACATCGTGCGACCGGACGGCCCGCGGATATCCTCCATGATCTCCTTGACGCGGTCCTCCGGCAGGATGCCGTCGAGCAGCCGTTCGGTCGTCTCGAACGATCCGTGGAGCGATGCCATGCTGGACACCTCGCCCGAAAACTGGATCAGCAGGTGCTCGACCACGCCGGATGGCACGCGTCCGAGCTGGGAGATGCACGCGGACAGCTCGCGGACCTCATCCGTCGACAGCAATTCCCAGATCGGTGCGCCATGTTCCTTGCCGAGCGCGAGCATCATCGCCGCTGCGCGCTCCATCCCCGAAAATTTTTTCAGCTCGGGCGGCTGGGGGGTCAACGCCATCATGTTCATCGGCATCCAGACATATATTGAAGGTTAACACGCAGCCCTGTCCGGGATGCTTCTATTATAGGAGGGAAGCGAGACAGCGGAGCCGGGGCGGCGATGACGTGACGATAAATCCTTCCAGCGGCCTGGCCGCCCTTTCGATGCTTTCCGGCACCAACAGCTTTACCGATTTCGGCGCCGCGCCGACCGCGGAGTCGCGGGCGGTGCGCGTGGCAAAGGCGCAGTTCACGCTCGCCGCGACGACCCCGCCCTGGAAGGAGCCGGCAAACTCGACCCCTGAATCCGTCCAGATTTCGGCGATCAAGCGCCTCGCGTCGATTATCGATACCACGGTCTCGAGCCCCAATGCGGGGTCAAGCGATGTCCAGACGGCCTTCACGACCTACAAAGCGCTTTCGAAGCTGAGCCTGTTGGCCACCGCGGCCGCGCGAACGACGACCAGCGCTGCGGAACGCACATCGCTGCAGGCGACCTTCAGTAAAGGGCTGAGCGACCTGCAAACATTCCTTGGCCAGGCGCCATCGGACAA
Organism: Parasphingomonas halimpatiens; assembly: GCF_036663795.1. Classification (NCBI taxonomy): domain Bacteria; kingdom Pseudomonadati; phylum Pseudomonadota; class Alphaproteobacteria; order Sphingomonadales; family Sphingomonadaceae; genus Parasphingomonas; species Parasphingomonas halimpatiens. The sequence continues at coordinate 26,916 of NZ_JAXOJP010000005.1, read as the reverse complement.
GGTCGAACTTTCCTTCGCGCTGCCGACGCGGCGCGCCGAAACCGTTGGCGTGGTACGATCCGATCCGACGAAGGTCGCCGGCGGCGGCGTTCTCGCCGCGCGCGACGCGCCATTGGCCGGCCTGACAGGTACCGAAATCTTCCGCATCGCGCTCGACAAGCCGGGCAGCAGCGACACCGTCACGGTCGACCTGTCGCAATCGGTGCAGCCGCCGACGCTCGATTCGATCGCCAGCGCGATCAACGCGGCGATCACGGCGATCCCGTTGCGAAACCCCGACGGCTCGGTCGTGCTCGATGCCGACGGTAACCCCAAACCGCGCTGGCTTGCGAATTTCCAGCCGGACAAGAGCTCGGGCAAATGGGGTCTCTCGCTGAAGGCGCCCAACGGCGCCGAGCGGGTTTCGATCGATCAGGTCGCGGCACCGGACGCGATCGTCGTCGCATCCGGCCAGACGGCGCTTGATGCGCCGACGGTGACACAGATCATGCGCTTCGACGATGTCGCCGGGACAATGACGCGCAAGCCGGAAGCAACGCTTGCAGCGCTCGACAGTGCGGCAACCGCGCGCGCCAAATTAACCGCGGTCGCACCGGCCAGGGGTGTCACGGCGACGCCCGCCACGATACAGGCGACGACCGCGACCCAGGCGATCACGACCGACGCGGCGGGCTTCAGCTATGTCGTCGGCACGACGAGCGGCGACCTGCAATCGAACCGGTCTAGTGGCTCGTCCGACCTGTTCCTGACCAAGATGGACAGCGAGGGCGCGGTCGTGTGGCAACGCAGCCTCGGCGCTTCGGCTGCCACCCAGGGCGCCGCCGTCAGCGTTTCGGCAAGCGGCGAGGTTACCGTGGCGGGCACCGTCAGCGGCACATTCGATGGGGCCAGCTCGGACGGCGACATGCTCGTCGCCCAATATAGCGCGCAAGGCGACGAAAAATTCACCACCGTGGTTCATGCGCTTGGCGCGGATACCGCCAGCGCTGTCGCCGTCGGCGCGGACGGCGCGATCTTCGTGGGGGGCAAGTCCGCCACAGCAGGCGGCGACGCCTTTCTGGCGCGGCTCGACACGACGGGCAAGCTGGTCGAACGCCGGACAATCGATGCCGGCGGCAGCGAGGCGATCAAGGCGCTCGCCATCGGCAAGGACGGCAATCTGCTCGCGCTCACCAACGAGAATGGCGACGCCAGGCTGCGCAGCATCAGTGCCACAGCGCTGGCCACCGACCTCGGCAGCCTGTCGCTCGGTCATGCCGACGCACGCGCGATTGCCGTCGCTGCCGATGGCACGATCGCGGTCGGCGGCGCGACCAGTGCCACGCTCGCGGGAACCCAGGTCAATGCCATGGCGACGGGACGCGATGGCTTCGTCACGCGCGTCGACAGTGCGCTTTCCAGTGCCAGCACGTCCTACATCGCGACGGCCGGCGATGACCAGGTCGACAGCATCGCCTTCATGAACGGTGCGCTCTATGCCGGTGGGCGGACGACGGGCGATCTGAGCGGCACGCGACGCGGTGCCGTCGACGGATTCGTCAGCCGCATCGACACCAGCTCGGGCGCCGTGCAGAGCATCAGCCAGTTCGGCCAGGCCGCGCTGCGCGCGGAACCGGTTCGCATCGCCGCGGCCAGCGGCGGCGACAGCGTGCTCGGCGCGCTCGGGCTGCATCGCGGCACGCTCAATCCCGAAAGCTCGATCAAGCTCGTGGCGCAGACCAGCTTGCGCGCCGGGGACGAATTCTCGCTGCGTATCCAGGGCGGTGCCGCCAAGAAAGTCGTCATTCAGGCCGACGATACGCTGACGACGCTGGCCGATCGAATCCGTGCGCTGACCGGGTCCAAGGCGACCGTCACGGCGATATTCGTTTCGGGCACGATGACGCTGAAGATCGACGCCAAGACCGGCTCTTCGATCGCGCTGGTTGCCGGCGCGAAGGACAAGGATGCGCTGGCGAAACTGGGCCTCGATCCCGCGCGCCTTTCGGTTCCCGTCATCCCGGCGAGCAACGCGCCCAGGGTCCATCCCGGCGGCAACTTCGGGCTCGCGCTGACCGAAGCGCTGAATGTCTCGACGAGCAAGGATGCCGCCGCGTCGTTGAAGGTGATCAAGAGCGCGATCTCCACGACACAAACCGCCTACCGATCGCTCTATTGGGATGCCGGCAAGGCCGCGCTCACCAACGGCGCGACGGCGACGGCGATGACTCCGGCCCAGAGCGCACAGCTTGCCAGCTACAAGGCGGCGCTCGCCCGGCTCACACCGGTCGCCGATACGTCGACCAGCACCACATTTACGGGGTTTTGAAGATGCCGGTTTCCACGCCTCCGCTGCTGGCCGGCATCGGCCTGGCAATGAAGCATTTGTCGGAGCGCCAGCGGGTGCTCGCCCAGAACATCGCCAACAGCGAGACGCCGGGCTTCAAGGCGCGCGACGTCACCGCGCCGAACTTCGCCAGCCTGCTGTCGGCACAGGATGGCGGCAAGCCGTCGGTGGCACGCCCGCGGATCACCATCACCAGCGGCATGTCGGCATTGGGCGCGCGTCAGCCGATGGCCGGCAACATCGTCGTCGACACCGACACCGCAGAGACCAAGCCCGACGGCAACAATGTCGCGCTCGAAGACCAGTTGCTCAAGATGGGCCAGGTCCAGGCCGACTTCGCGACATTGACCGGCCTCTATCGCAAACAGCTCGCGCTGCTCAAAACCGCGATCGGCCACGGTCAATAAGGTTCGCGACAAAGGCGGAAGCCGGCCGGCGCGATTGCGTCATGGGCCCGCGGCGGGCGCTTCGCATAGGCCTTGGCCTATCCCTTGCGGGCGTCGGCATATGTGCCGCACCTCGGCCGCATCGGCCGAGGTGCGGGCAACAATCATGTCTACAGGCTGGCGTTGACCGATATCGGGGTGGCGATTTCCGTCTGGCTCAACGCGCCGCTCGCGCCGTAGATCGCACTGCGCGTGCCCGAGAGGCGTCGTGCCTCGGCAGCAACGGCACTCATCATTTCGGTCGACAGATCGATCTGGCGCTCCAGGACACGGGCGTTGACGGTAGCGGCAGCGCCGAGATGGCGGATCGCGGCGGTCAGCGCTTCGCGCGTTTCGGCGTCGAGTTTGCTGACCCAATCCGACCGCTTGCGGCCATGCTCGGCCGTCTTGATCTCGAGCGCGGCCACGAGCTTGATCTTGGCGGCGGCCATTTCGGCGAAATCCTGGTGTCGGCCGGGTGCGAGCAGCCGGGCAGTTTCCTCTTCCATGATCGCGATCAGCGACATGAGAAGATCGATGAACTCACTGGCCATTGCCTGAACCCCCTTGCATCTTGATAATCTGTGCCATCACCGCCGGGGCCAGGCCGATCCCGCCCTTGTGGGCCATCGCGGTGCCGAGTTTCTCCGCCAGCACGCCGCGAAACATCTCCTCGCCATGACCGCCCGAGAACTGGTCGCCGACATCGACGCTTTCCATCATCAACTGCGTCATTTGCCCGAGGAACACGGCTTCGAACTTTTCCGCGGTCTGTCCTGCGGCCGCGACCTTCTGGGAAGGCGCGGGCGAAGCGGTGGCGCGGACCGCGCCGGAGGCGACGGGAGTCGTAGGCATCACTGGACCTGGATCTCGGCCTGGAGCGCGCCTGCGCTCTTGATTGCCTGAAGGATGGTGATGAGGTCACGCGGGCTGACGCCAAGTGTGTTGAGGCCGCTGACCAGCGATTTGAGCGAGGTGCCCCCCTTAAGCAGCGCCAGCGATTTTCCGGCGCCGTCGTCGACGTTGAGCTGGGTACGCGGCAAGACCGTGGTCGTCCCGCCCGACAGCGGTGCGGGTTGCGACGCTACCGGCGTTTCCGTGACACTGATGGTCAAGCCGCCCTGGGCCACCGCGACGGGGCTGATCTGCACGTCGGTGCCCATCACAACCGTCCCCGTCGCCTCGTTGATGACGATCCGTGCCGGCTGGTCGACCGTCACCTCGAGATTTTCGACCTCGGAAATCAGGTTGATCAGCGATCCGGTGAAGCCGCCGCGGGCGGCGAGTTCCACGGTCGCCGGGTCGAGTACTTCGGCGACCTTGTCGAACCGCCGATTGATCGCCGCAGCGACGTTCTGCGCGGTGGTGAAATCGGGGTTCTTGAGTGCCAACTTGAGGCTGGTGGCCGATTTGAAGGCGAAGTTGACCTCGCGCTCGACAATGGCACCGCCGGCGATGCGCGCCGAGGTTGCCACGCCGCGCGTGACGCTTGCGCCGGCACCTTGCGCCTTGAATCCCGAAACTGCGACGGGACCCTGCGCGACGGCATAGATTTCGCCGTCGAGGGCGCGCAACGAGGATACGAGCAGGGTTCCACCTTGCAGGCTGCTGGCGTCGCCGAGCGACGATATCTGGACGTCGATCTGCGACCCGGCGCGTGCGAACGGCGGCATCGTCGCGGAGATCGAGACGGCGGCGACATTTTGCGTCTGCATCTGCGTACCGCGAACGCTCACGCCCATGCGCTCAAGCATCGCCAGCATCGATTCCTCCGTGAAGGGGGCGTTGCGCAAGCGATCGCCGGTACCCGCCAGCCCGACCACCAGGCCATACCCGACGAGCTGGTTGGGTCGGACATTCTCGATATCGACGATGTCCTTGATGCGCGGACCTGCCCGTGCCGGAAGCGGTACCAGCGCCGCCGATACGATGATCATTGTCGCCAGCGCGATGCGAAGAAATTGCATAGACTTCCCGGGTTCGTGGAATTTTGGCGATTAGTTTCTTATAGGATAATAAGGGCCAACCCAGCAGCCCGGTCAGGAAAATCCTTGCGCATCACCGGTCTCTCTGCTCCCGTCCAGAACATGCTGCTCGCGGCCTTGCCCAAGGTCGCCGAATTCGCCGTAAGCGATCCACCGGTCCTGCAGCCGCCGCCGCCGTCGCCACCCGCCCAACCGGTCAGCGTGGAAATGCTGGTGACGCTCGCGGCGTCCGAGCCCGCGATCGACCGCCGACGGCGCATCGCGATCGTTGCCGATCGTGGCTTGACCGCGCTGGAGCGCCTCAATGAAGAGTTACTGGCAGGGCTGCCAGCCGTCGAGCGGCTGCAGGAGATTGCGGCGTGGACCGGGACGGTCAGCGACCCCGAGGATCCTGTCATGGGCGCCATCCTCAAGGAAATCGAACTGCGCATGCGCGTGGAACTGGCCAAGCACGACATCATCGCCTGAATGCGCGCCGCGCTGTTCAGGCGCGGCGTTTCGCGAGGCGCATCACATAACCGATGATCTCGGCGACCGCCTTGAAATGCTCCGTCGGAATGGGATGATCGATCATCGCACTGGCGTAGAGCGCGCGCGCGAGCGGGGGGCTCTCGACGATCGGCACGCCGGCCGCCATCGCCACTTCGCGGATGCGCAGCGCAATCGCGTCCATACCCTTGGCGACGACCACCGGTGCCGCCATGTTGCCATGATCATATTTGAGCGCGACCGCATAATGGGTCGGATTGGTGACGATCACGCTGGCGGTCGGGACGGCCGCCATCATCCGGCGCCGCGCACGCTGAATCCCGATCGACCTGATCTTCGCCTTGATCTTCGGATCGCCCTCGCTCTGTTTGTGCTCGTCCTTGATCTCCTGCAGCGACATCTTCATCCGGTTGAGGAAGGCGTGTCGCTGGTAGAGGAAATCGAACGCGGCAAGCACGCCGACCAGAATCGCGACGGCCTGGATCATGCGGCGAACCAGTTCTCCTGCCGCCTGCGCGATGGCGCGCGGCTCGGCATCGATCAGCTGGTCGAGCGCGACCATGCGCGGTGCCACGACCATCAACGCGATGGTGATCACCACCGCGCATTTGGCAAAGGTCTTGAGAAATTCGACCATCGCCCGCTTGCCGAAGATCCGACCGAACCCGCCGATCGGTGACAGTTTGGAAAATTTCGGTGCCACGCGCGACCACGACAGAGTGGGCCGGCCCTGCACGAACATGATCAACAGGGCGGCGCCGAACAGCACGCCGAGCAGCGGCGCCATCGCGCTTGCCGTACGGGCAAGCACCCCCGTTGCGAATGCCTGCGCACCGTCGGGCTCGAGCGAGAAATCGTCGGCACTGCCCCAAAGTTGCACGAGCATCGGGCCGATCCGCGCCAGCGTCCAGCTGCCCATGCCGCCCGCGACGACGATCGCGGCGATGAACATCACCGCATGACGCATTTCGGGCGACGAGGCGACGTCGCCCTTCTGGCGCGCTTCGTCGAGCTTCTTGCTGGTTGGGTCGTGGGTCTTCTGGTCCTTGTCGTCGGCCATCGCTCAGGCCCAGCTTGTCTGCAGCCAGCCTGCCATCGCCGATGAGAAGGCCGTCAGAATGCCGCCGAGCACGGTGGCGAACAGCGTCAAGCCGAGGAGCAGGTTGAGCGGCTGCGAAAGGAAGAAGACCTGGATCGCCGGTGCCAGGCGGGCAGACAGGCCGAGCGCCATATTGAACACGATGCCATAGACCAGCAAGGGCGCGGCGAGGCTGATGGCCAGGCTCAGCGACTTGCCGACAGTGGCGATCGCGAGCTGCGCAAAGTCCGCGGCCGGCGGCAGTCCGCCGACCGGGAAGATCGCGTAAGAATGGACGATCGACGCGATCCACAGATGGTGGACCCCCATGCCCATGCATACGATCGTCGCGGCGACGCCGACCAGCTTTGACAAGACCGAGGTTTGCCCACCCTGCGACGCGTCGTTGATCAAGGCCGAAGACAAGCCGACCTGCAAGCTGATGATCGACCCGGCCATGGCGGCGGCCATGAACATCATCTTGACGATCATGCCGATCGCCAGGCCAGTGAGTAACTCGGCGATCAGAATTCCGGGCAGCGCCGCGCTGTCCTGCGCGATCGGCGCCATCCGCGCGCCGAGAATGCCCCACAATCCGGACGTCATGCCGAGGGCCAGCATCAGCCGGATCTTGGGCGGGACCGCTTCTTCCGAAAACACCGGCAGCAACATCAGGACAGCGCCCACCCGGGCAAAGAGGATCAGGAACCCGGTCGCCGCAAGGGGTAAGCTCTCCATCACTCAGCCGCGGACGATATGGTCGCTGATCTGCGCCATGAAGTTCGACAGCGCATGGCCGATCATCGGCAGGCACAGCAGCATCACCACGCCGATCGCCAGCAGCTTGGGGACGAAGGTGAGCGTCATTTCCTGGACCTGCGTCAATGCCTGAAACAGGCCGACCACCACGCCGACGACCAGCGAAGTGATCAGCATCGGGCCGACGATCGTCAGCACCAGGATCATCGCGGCCTTGGCCAGTTCCATTGCGGCGAACGGCGTCATGGCGGATCAGATCTGCATGCGCATGATTTCGGAATAGGCGTTCACCATCCGGTCGCGCACCGCGACGACGGTGTCTAGTGCGGTTTCGGCCGCGCCAACCGCCGTCACCACGTCGATCAGGTCGCCCTTGCCGGCAACCTGCTTGGCGCCAGCGGTTTCGGCGGTGCGCATGGTGCTTGCCGCGTCGCTGACCAGCTTTTCGACCATGCTGCCAAAGCCGCCGCCAGCTTCGGTCGTGCTGTCGACCTCGGCAATTTTGGCCGGCTTGGTCGCGCTGAGCACCCGACCATAGGCCGAGGTTGCATCAAAAACTCCGATCGACATGGGATCCGTTCCTTATTTGAGGAGATCGATGGTGCGCATCGTCAGGCTCTTGGCCGCTTCGATCGCGCTGAGATTGGCTTCGTAGGAGCGTTGGGCCGCCTTCATGTCGGCGGTTTCGACGAGCGAATTGACGTTCGGCATCTTGACGTAGCCGGTCGCGTCGGCCGCGGGGCTGCCCGGCTGGTAGACCCGCTGGAACGCACTCTTGTCGCTCTGGATCGACTCCACCGCCACGCCGGCCGCGCCAGTGTCGCGGTCGACCTCCGATTTGAAGCTGGGAAGACGCCGTCGATAGGGATCGCCACCTGCCGTGCGCGAGACCGAATCCGCATTGGCAAGGTTCTCTGCGATCACCCGCATGCGCAACGACTGTGCCCGCAATCCCGAGGCGGACACCTGCATCGACGTCTTCAGGTCCATTCTTCGTCTCCGGCGGCCCGGTCGGCCACACCATTGTTATAGGCAAAAATTGCCTAGCCTGACGCCGATGCGGAAAGTTTTTCCTATAATTGAGGTGAAGGGAATCGCAGCATGTCAGTACTCGAGAGCATTTTCGTCGACATGTCGGTCGTGCTCGGTTCAGCCCAGGTGCCGATCCGGCAGATCCTGAAGATGGGGCGCGGCGCGATGATCCCGCTTGATTCCGGTCATGAAGATCCCACGCTGGTCTATGTAAACGGGGAGCTCGTCGCGAAGGGTCGCGTGCTCGTCGACGGTGATCAGATGTCGTTGGAGATCACCGAAGTGGTTCAGCGGATCCGCGGTTGATGGATCTTGTATCGCTGTTGCGTACATTGGGCGGTTTGGGAACGGTGCTCGGCATTCTTGCCGGCGCGCTGTGGCTGGTTCGCCGCTATGATCTTCGTCTGCCGGGCCGCAGTGTCTCGGCGCGCGACAGGCGTCTCGAGCTGATCGAGACATTGCCGATCGACGGCCGCCGTATGGTTGCCCTGCTGCGTCGCGACGGGCGCGAACATCTCATTCTCGTTGCACCGGAGGGGCATCTTGTCCTCGAAAGCGGCGCGATGCGTGATCCGGCCGATCTGGCGGCGGCAGAGGCGCGAAATATCGCCCGAGCGGATGCGGCTCGAGCCCGCGACGCCCAGCGGCATGGGTTCGCGGCGACGCTGACGGTAGCGGGAATCGCCGCCTTTGTTACGCGCGTCCGCAACCGCGTCGCTCCGGCAAGGGCGATGCTGAAATCATTGCTCGAGCGCGAGATACCGGGCGCCGGCCCGTCCCATCAGCGTGCCGACGTTCATCCGGCTGCGCACGAGTGGCCGATAGAGCGTTTTGCGACGCTGGTTGACCGCACGAACGCGCGCGGCACGCCGGCCTGGTTGGTCCTGCAGCCCCAACCTGACCAACCGTCCATCATGCCGGCGTCGCCATGGCCGGCGCAGGCCGCTGCGCGTCCCGCACGGGTGGTGCGAGGCCGCAAGCCGCAGAGCGCCACCAAGGAGATCAACGTTGCGTAAGCGCCACATCCTCTCGTTCGTGGTTGCCGTCGCGATCCCGACCAGCGCCTTTGCGCAAAATGCCACCATCAACCTTGGCCAGGGGTCGGTTTCCGGCCGGGCGATCATGCTGGTGATGATGCTGACGGTGCTCAGCCTCGCACCGGGCATTCTCATGACCGTGACGTCCTTCACCCGTATCGTCGTCGCGCTGTCGCTGTTGCGTACCGGTATCGGTGCACCGGGCGTTCCGCCCAATCCGGTGATCATCAGTCTCGCGCTGTTCCTGTCATTCTTCGTGATGGCGCCTACCTTCCAGCAGGCCTGGGACCAGGGCGTAAACCCCTATAGCGCGGGGAAGCTGACCGAGCAGCAGGCCTTCGTCCGGACGTCCGAGCCGTTCCGCCAATTCATGCTGACGCATGTTCGCACCGATGATCTGAAATTGTTTTCGGGGCTTTCCGGCAAGCCGCCGGTCGCGGTTGCCGAGACGCCTTTGACGACGTTGATGCCGGCGTTCATGATCTCCGAGCTGCGCCGCGCGTTCGAGATCGGATTCCTGCTGTTGCTGCCCTTCCTGATCATCGACATGGCCGTGTCCGCCGTCCTGATGGCCATGGGCATGATGATGTTGCCGCCACCGACGATCGCATTGCCGATGAAGATCATCTTTTTCGTCCTTGTGGACGGGTGGGCGCTGGTCGCCGGGTCGTTGATCAGGAGTTTTGGCGGCCACGGTTGAGCGCGTTGGCCGTCGTCCGCGTGAACCGCTCGGGGCTCGCCAGCCACCGCGCAAGATCGGCGAATCCCAGCCTCTCGGCAAAGGAAAGGCCCACGGTCTCGTCGGTGACCCAGCGGATCGTGGCACGTTTCGATCCGAGGCCAGGAATATAGAGCGTTACGCGATCACCGATCTTCGCTGTTCCATGCGAGCATAGCTGCGCGCCACCTTGCGAAACGTCTTCGAGGACGCCCGACTGGATATGACCATCGCGCCGCAGCGTGACCGGACAGCGCGCAGACAGACGCGGCGATCTCGGTGTGCGTGCATCGAGTGTCGGGTGCGGCCTGGTCGATGTCGCGAGCAATTGCTCGATATCCACCGGCTCTTCGAACTTCACGCCGGCTTCGCCGCCGTTGATCCAGACGACGACGGAGCACACCGCGATGCCGCTCTTCAACTCGACCGAAATCTGTTGGCCGACTTCGATCGGCGCGAGCGTTTCAATCCGCATGCCGCCAGCGGAAATGTTGCGAATGCGGCAAAGATCGTCCCGCGCGCCGGTCGATATGCGGCCGATGAGCAGGATCGTCGTGAGGCGATTGTCGCGCGCGACCGGGTCGTTCGCTTCTGGCACCCCGGAAGCATTCATGGTCGTGACTCCATTGCGCGCGCCGTCCCGGCGCCGCTTGAAAGAGAACGCCGCATCGTCATGCCGGCGCGGCCTGGGTGATGACCACGCGTCGGACGATCCGTGGCCCGAATGCCTCGTTCGATGACTCCATCACGATCTTTTGGAAGGCCGTGAGATTGGGGAGCATGCCGTCAGGGCCGCTCGCCATCGGTACGCGAAAGGTGCGCATGTTGATGGCGTTCATCAGGACCGGCAGTCGTGCCGTGACGAATGCCACGTCGGCATCGACGGTTTCCAGCTGCACCTCGAACGTAACATACCCCGACAAGCGACCATCGGAAAAGACGAGCGGCGCGAGAATCTTGCCCGTCGGGGTAAAGCTCGTGCCGATCACCTCCACCTTGCGTGCGTCACCCGCAACCTTCGCAGCCGGCGGGGGCAAAAACCATTGCACCGCAAGCGCTGCGCCACCGCCTATGCCAAGACCGGCAAGGAGAAGGATGGGAGCCAGGAGCGCGGGTTTCATGGTCGTTCCGATCTCAGAACTTGAAGCTCACGTCGCTGGGAAGCGTGGGCGCTTCGCCGAGCGCGACGATCGTGATCCGACGATTTTCCGGACGCGAAGGCTGGCCGGGATAAACCGGCTGTGTCCCCGCCAGCGCTACGACTTCGGAGAACCGGTCTGCGGTCAGGCCGGCGGCGATCATGGCCGATCGTGCCGCCAGTGCACGCTCGCCCGACAAGCGCCAGTTGGCGTCGCTTTGCCCGCCGATCGAATCGGTATGGCCCTCGATCGCAATTTGCGCACCGGATTTGTCGAGCTTCCGCGCGATCTCGCCGAGCATGGTACGGGCAAAGGGGTTGAGCGCCGCGGTCCCGCCGACGAACATCGAGCGCTTGGCCGTATCCATCAGGCTGATGCGGACGCCGTCGCGATCGGCCGAGACGCGAATACTGTCCTTGGCATCGGGGACCGAGGGCACTGCCTCGAGCGCGACCCGCATTTCGTCCGCGATCACCCGCATCGAAGCGTCGGGGATGTTGGCCGTGCCGCCGCGAGCACTGCCGCTCTTCGCCGACTCGGCAGAGGGCTGCCCGGTAGAGACCTTGCTGTCCGCCTGCGCCCGGCGCGTGCGACCGCCGAGACCGGGTTGGTCGCCCGGGGTGGTGGTCAGCGTCGTCGAGGGCGAGGAATTCGCCGTGGCGGGCGAGAAATATTCGGCGAGGCCCTTCAGCCGTTGCTTGTCGGGATTGGCCAGCAGCCACAGCAGCATGAAGAACGCCATCATTGCCGTCACGAAATCGGCATAGGCGACCTTCCACGCGCCGCCATGATGCGCCGCATGGCCACCCTTCTTGACCTTGCGGATGACGATCGGCCGCAGATTCGCCTTGGAGGGGGAGGCCATCGCCGATCAGGCCGCGGCGAGGGCGGAGCGCAGCTTGTCCTGCACGATCCCCAATCGCACCTTGTCGACGGCATCCCAGGATTTTGATCCGCTGGCCATGCGGTCGAGCAGATCTGCGCTTTCGTCCGCGCGCTGGATCACCAGATCGAAGGTCTGGAGCTGCTCCATATACGCCATGGCAAAAGCTTCGTCGGACACAAGTGTGTCGGCGAGGCGCTCGATGAGCATACGTACGTCGCGAATCTCGACCGCGATGGCGGCGTACAGCGAGGCGGCAAGATGGTCGATTTGTGCCATTGCTCGATTGGGGCCTATCCGGGGGGCTGAGGTGACGAACGATAAGTCGGGATCAGAAAAGCTCGAGATCGCCGTCGGGGAGCGCGACGGGTGCGCGAATGATCTTCGGCGGTTCCGCTACCGCCCGCGACCTCGCCTTGCCCTCATAGGGAACGAACTCGACGCGTCGGGCATGGGTGCCGCCCAGATCGCAATGGCCGATCGCAATGCCCTCTGTTTCCATGAAGCGCCGCGCAAAGGCGGCGTTGCTGCTGCCGATTGAGCCGAGGCCGGCGATGATGTTGGCGCCGCCGTACAAGTGGGCTCGCAGCCGTGATCGCGTCGCGCCCTTGCGCATCAGCGCATTGATCAGCAACTCCATCGCATGCACGCCATATCGGCTCATATCGCTCCGCTGGATGTTGTCGTCCTTGCCAGGCTCGCCCAGCAGAAAGTGGTTCATGCCGCCGATGCGGCGATCCGGATCCTGCAGGCAGACCGCGACGCACGAGCCGAGCAACGTCGAAAGGACGACATCGGGGTCACCGGAGACGGCGTTTTCGCCCTGGATGATGGAAATGCGGCGCATCGGATCAGGTCAGCTCGCCGAAGACGCGCTCGATCTTTTCCTTGAGCGCGGCGGCGGAGAATGGCTTGACGACATAGTTGTTGACGCCCAGCGCGGCCGCTTTCTGCACGATTTCGCGATCGGCCGATCCGGTGAGCATGATGAACACGGTCTTGCCGATCACCGGATCCTTGCGCACTTCCTCGAGGAACTGCAGCCCGTCCATGTCAGGCATGTTATAGTCCGAAATGATCAGGTGCACGCGATCCGACCGGATCGCGCCCAGCGCATCGACCGGTCCAGCCTTGTCGCGGATATCCTTGAAGCCGAGATCCTGGAGGGTCCGGCGGATCATCGCGCGCATGCTGGTCTGGTCATCGACCACCATCACCTTGATTGCAGCTGCGGTTGGCATCAATCGCTCCCAAACATCATTTGCGGCAAGCGCCGAGGATCGCCTCGGGGATTGCGGATAAGGGGACGGCTCGCTCGACAGCGCCCAAAGCGAGCGCCGCGCGCGGCATTCCATAGACGACGCACGTGTCCTGGCTCTGCCCGAGCGTCCGGGCGCCGGCCGTGCGCATCGCCAGCAGCCCCTCGGCACCGTCGGACCCCATGCCGGTCAGGATGACCCCAACCGCGGCCGAGCCGAGCTGCGCGACCGAATGGAAAAGCACATCCACCGAGGGGCGGTGCCCGCCATGGGATTCGCTGGCCCGGAGCTTGATCCGGCCGTGAACGCCGCCGGCGAGTTCCATGTGCGTTTGTCCCCCTGGAGCAATATAGACGGTGCCGCGTGCAATCGGGGTCCCGTCCTGCGCTTCGGTGACGTGGACCGCACATTCCTTGTCGAGTCGTGCCGCGAAGCCTGGCGTAAAGGCGGCCGGCATGTGCTGGACGATAAGCACCGGTGGACAGTCCGTCGGGAGCGCCTTCAACACCAGGAACAGCGCTTCAACGCCGCCGGTCGAGGCGCCGATCGCGATCACCACGTCGCGCAATGCGCCCGGTGGCGATGGTTTGAGCGGCGCGGTAGGTTCGGGCGCGCGACGCGCGGCCGATCGTGCCGCGGCCTTTACCGTCGCGCATAATTGTGCCGAATTGAGTGCGATATCGAGCGGATTGCCGGTCGGTTTCGCAATGCAGTCGACCGCCCCAAGCCGCAGCGCCTCGATCGTCGCCTCGGCACCGCGCGCGGTGAGCGTCGAGCACATCACGACCGGCATCGGCCGCAAGCGCATGATCCGTTCGAGGAACGAGAGACCGTCCATCCCCGGCATCTCGATGTCCAGCGTCAGCACATCGGGGTTGAGATCCTTGATCATCGCGCGCGCCGCATTGGGTTCCGGGGCGAGGCCGACGACCTCGATCTCGGGATCCGCGGACAACGCCCGCCGAAGCACGGCGCGCATCGAGGCGCTGTCGTCGACGATCAACACACGTACCGGGGGGGCGCTCATCGTGCGTCCCCGCCCTGCTTGACGTAGATGGTCTGGCCACAATTGGTCATCTGGGTCGCGGCGGCGCCGATCAGCCGCTCGGAATGACCGATGTACAGATATCCGCCGGGCGCCAGCAATTCGACGAAACGTGCCTCGAGTTCGGCCTTTGCCGCATCGTCGAAGTAGATCATCACGTTGCGGCAAAAAATGACGTCATATTGCTGGCGCATCGGCCAGGGATCGAACAGATTGAGCACGCGCGCCGTCACCAGAGCGCGGGCCTCTTCCGCCATCACGAAATCCGGGCCGACCGGCCGCATCCAGCTGGCGCGATAGACAGCCGGCACCGGTTCGATGCCTTCAGCCGAATAGACCCCGCGCCGCGTGCTTTCCACGACATGCGGCGCCAGGTCGGTCGCCAGCAGCCGCACGTCGGCCTGCCGCAACCACGAGGCAGCGCTGCGGTCCTGCCCGAGCAGACACATCGCGATGGTGTAGACTTCCTCGCCGCTCGAACAGCCCGCCGACCAGATCCTCACCGGCTGATGTCGCGCGCGCGCTTTCAGCCACGGCAGCGTGGTGCGACAGAGATGGTCGAAATGATGGTTCTCACGAAAGAAGTGCGTGTGATTGGTGGTGAGCGCGACAATCATCGCCGCGCGCTCCACGGCGTCGGATTCGACCAGCCGGACGTAATCGCGAAACGTTGCCAGGCCATGCGTACGCAGGCGCCGGCTGAGGCGCGACTGGACCAGCGTCGTTTTCGCCCCGGTCAGATGGATCCGCGCATCGCGCTGCATGATCTTGGCGATTGCCGCGAATTCACTGCTGCCGAGTTCGGCCGAGGCGGCCGCCTTCAGCGCGCCCGCTCCGTCCTGATCGCTTCCCAAGACGCTCGTGTGCATCACGCGGCCAGATCCAGATGGCGCGTCAGGCTGAGCGCATCGAGATCGAGCAACAGCACCATGGTCGAGGCCTCGCCTGCCGCAGCCGCTTCCTGCGCGCGTGGCGCCACCTGGACCAGCCCGGCAATGACGCTCTGTTCGCCGATCTCGACCTCCGGCGCGGGCTGAATCTCATCCTCGTTGATCAGAATGATATCGGCCACCTCGTCGACGAGAAAGCCAGCCTGCTTGCCGGCAATGGTCACCACAAGGATACACGACCGCGAATGGAGCACGCTCGGCGTCCAACCCAACCGCTCGGCCAGGCCGACCACCGGGACCACCGTGCCGCGCAGGTTGGTAACGCCCTTGATATAGGCGGGGACGCTCGGCAGCGGCGTCGGATTTTCCCACTCGCGAATTTCGATCAGCGCCTTCATGTCGATGCCGAACATTTGCTCACCGAGCGAGAAGGTCACGATCTTGCGTTCACCGGGAGTGTTGAGCGTGCTCATGCTGCCAATCCTTTGAGGGGGAATTTCGAAATCAGTTGGCCCGACGACGCGACGAGCGCGTCGATATCGAGGATCAGCGCGATCGACCCGTCTCCGAGGATCGTGGCGCCGCCGAGCCCGCGGATCGGGTACAGATTCTGATCGAGGCTCTTGATCACCACTTCGCGTCGGTCGTCGATCGTATCCACCATCAGACCGACATTGCCGGCCGTCTCGCTCTCGACGATGATGACGAGCGATTCTTCGGGCGAAAGGCGCGTCGCGCCGGCAAAGCCGAAAAGGTCGGTCAGCCGCTTTACGGGGAGGTAGGCGCCGCGCAGCTCGATGACCTCGGTGGTCGGCGTCATCGCCCGGACCTGGCCCGGCTCGGGCCGGACGGTCTCGATCACATTGGCCAGCGGTAGCACGAAGCGCTGCCCGGACAGTCGCACGATCATCCCGTCGAGGATCGCGAGGGTCAGCGGAAGGATCATGGTGAAGGTGGTGCCGACACCGGGGGTCGAGGTGATGTCGACCCGTCCGCCCAACGCCTCGACGTTCGAGCGCACGACGTCCATGCCGACGCCGCGACCCGAGATGCTCGAGATCGTCTCCGCCGTCGAGAAGCCCGGCGCGCAGATCAGCTGATCGATTTCTTCGTCGGACAACACGCTGTCGGCCGCGATGATGCCCTTCTCGACCGCCTTGGCGCGAACGCGTGGCCGGTCGATGCCCTTGCCGTCATCGCTGACCCGCACGAAGATGCGCGCGCCTTTCTGTTCGGCGGACAGCGTGATCAGCCCTTCCGCCGGTTTTCCTGCAGCGAGGCGGTCGGCCGCGCTCTCCACGCCATGGTCGACGGCGTTGCGGATCATATGCGTCAGCGGGTCGCCGATCTTTTCGATCACGCCCTTGTCGACTTCGGTCGTTTCGCCGCTGATCTCGAGGATCACCTGCTTGCCGGTCTCGACGCTCAGGTCGCGCAGCATGCGCGGCACGCGCGAGAATGCCTGTCGGATCGGCTGCGCGCGCAGCGACATGACATTGTCCTGAATCTCGCGCGTCAACCGCGCGAGTTCGGGTAGTTCGACGCGTTCCTGGTCGACCGGCGCGAGGCGATCCGACAGGATCGAGCCACGGATCACCAGTTCGCCCACCAGGTTGAGCAACATGTCGAGTTTGGTGAGGTCGACGCGAATGGTCTGCTGGACCGGGTCCATCGGCCGCGGTTCGGGGGGTGGCGTAGCGGCCTTCGTTTCCGGCGCCGACTCCGACTTTGCAACCAGGACGAGCGCTGGCGGTGCGACGACCGGCGCTTCCGCAACCACCGGGATAGCGGCCATGGGCCTTTCCGGCGCGCTGGCGCGCGTAATCTCGACGAGCGAATCCGGCGCGACGAAATCGAAGCAATCGGCAATGGCGCGTTCCTCGACCGCCGCAGGCACCGACAATGTCCAGACCAGATAACTATCTTCCGGATCCAGATCGCGCAGCGCCGGCAGCGCCGAGCTGTCGACAGAGATGACCGTTGCGCCGAGCCGCTCGACTTCGCGAATACACAATAAGGGTTCGGCGCCATTGGCCAGCGCCGCACGCGACGGACCAAAACGGACGATCCAGGGAAGCGGTTCGTCGGCATCGAGATCGGTCAGGGCGACGCCGACCGGCTCGAAACCGAACGGGTCGAATTCCTCGACCTGCGCCAGGACGGGGCTGAAGCCGAATTCATCGGCCGGCTCGGGAACCGGGCTCGGCTCCGCACTGGCCGCAGCGGGAGCGGTGCCGACACCCTTGTTCGCAAGTACTTCCTCGAGCGCCGCCAACGCAGCGGCATCAGACGGCAGCGACGCAACACCCTGAGCCGCGGCGACATGGTCGGCGAGGATGTCAAAAGCGGTGAGCATCACCTTGGTGACTTCCGCCGTCGCCGGGATCTTGCCGCTGCGGACTTCGTCGAGCACATTCTCGAAGCAATGCGAGAACGCCAGCAGCGCGGCATGGCCGAAGGCACCCGACCCGCCCTTGATCGAGTGGACGGCGCGAAACACGCCGGCGATGACTTCCTTCGAGACATCGCCCGCGGCCATCGCCGAAAGGCCCTGCTCGGCCACGGCCAGTCCCTCGGTGCATTCCTCGAAGAAGATCGCCTGGATTTCGTCGAGCTCGTCGCTCACGGGCACACGCGGCGAATCGCCGCCCCCAGCTTCTCGGCGTCGAAGGGCTTGGTGATCCAGCCGGTCGCGCCGACGGAGCGAGCGCGGGCCTTCTTCTCGTCGGAGAATTCGGTCGACAGCACCAGGATCGGTGTGCCGCGGAACTGTGCAACGGCGCGGACCGCTTCGATCAGCTCGAACCCGTCCATCTTCGGCATGTTGATGTCGGTAATCAGCAGGTCGGGCACCACTTCGTGCATGCGTTCGAGGCCGTGCACGCCGTCATTGGCGCTCTCGATCCGAAAGCCTTGGGCGGTCAGCGACGTCTTGAGCAGCATGCGCATGCTGGCCGAGTCATCGACGGTGAGAATGAGCTTGCTCACAGGGAAACGTCCTTTCTGATCTCGAGGCCGATCGCGTCGGCCAGCTGGCAGCCCTGCACGCGCTCGGAAAATGCGGTGCTGGCGCCGGTGAAGTGGAAGCGCTGGTTACGGAGGTCGGCCTCCTGCCGCGCTGCAATCAGCAATTGCAGCACAGCCTGGCCGACGCTGAGCATGTCGGATGCGTCGATCGCCGTGCCTTCGGCACCGTCGGATGCCGCGACGAGCCTGGTACGGAGATCCTCTGCGGTGACGGTCGAGCCATGTCCGATCAAGGTGATCGTGCCGGGATCGCCGGTCGCTTCAGGCGGGGAGAGCGTTAAGGTCATTTTTCGCCTCATCGAGTGAAGTCTCGAGTTGCTGGAAAGAAGGAGCGAAGCTGGACGGGATCATCCGCCGCGCGATGTCGATGGCGACCTGGGTCGGGAGGCCATGGGCGTGGCCGAGGATTGCCGTCTTCGCGATGATGAAGGGTTTGCCGTCATCCTCGATGACCGAGAGCAGCTTGGTTGCGAGCGGTCCGACCAGACAATAAGCGAGCAGCACGCCAAGGAAGGTGCCGACGAGCGCCCCACCGATCATCGCACCCAGCACTTCGACGGGCTGATCGATCGACGCCATGGTCTTGATGACCCCCAGCACCGCAGCAACGATGCCGATCGCGGGCAGGCCATCGGCCATGGTCTGCAGCGCTGTCTGCGGCAGCATTTCCTCGGCATGATGCCGGTCGAGATCGTTCTCCATCGCTTCGGCGATCTGGTGCGGATCTTCGAAGTTGATGGTCATCATGCGCAGATAGTCGCAGATGAACTCGATCAGATGGTGGTCGGCGAGCAAGCGCGGATAGGGGGAAAAGAGCGGACTTGTGCCCGGGTCGTCCAGATGCCTTTCGATACCCGTCGCGCCACCCTTCTTGAAGGTGGCGAGTACACCGAACATCAGCGTGAGCAGGTCGCGATAGTCGCTTTCCTTCCAGCGCGGACCCTTGAACGACCGCAGGATGCCCTTGCCGGCGCTCTTGACGGTGGCCAGGCTGTTGCCGACGATGAAGGCGCCGATCGCCGCGCCGACGATCGCCAGCAGCTCGTGCGGCAGCGCCTCGAGGATCACCGCCATCTTGCCGCCCGACATCAGGAAGCTGCCGAAGACGCACCCGAGAATGACAAGGAATCCGACACCGTTCAACATGACGCGCTTAACTTCTCCGAACGAGCAGCCTGTATTTGTTTATAGGAGAGGCGCGCCGTCCAGCGTGCCACTCGGGCGATTCATGCAGCTGATGCCGAGTTCGCCCTTCGGGCCATCCTGTCGGGCTATTGTTCACCCCACTGCGGAAACCGGCCGCGACCCGATCGCTAGGTCCAACCGTTGCCGCCAGAAGGGGATTGCCGGCGCAGCGACGTCTGCTTGCAGGCCCCGCCCCCAACCGGACAGGGACCAAGCGGTTGAACTAAACCTGCGCGCCGCTCACCCGACGGCCGATCTCATGGGTGTCGCAACCGAGGGTGTCGACGGGATCGTGGCGTCACGCGCGACGATCGGACGAAAGACGACGGCAAGCATCATCGGCCTTGCGTCGCGGCGCGGCGGCGGCGGGATCATCATGAACGCCGCCTTGTCCTCGCAGCGGAAGAGATAGGGGGCAGTCTGCTCCATTCCTTCGAGCGTCGCCACGGCTTCGACCTCGTCGAGGCCGGCGCGCTGCGTGTCGCTGAGGAAGCGGTCGACCGGCATGAAGACGGCGCTCTCGACCTGGACCCACTCGTAGAGCTGGCCGAACTGCAAGCCGATTGAGTATCGGCAATCGTCGATCGGGATCGGGGCGAGAAAATAGCCGTCATGCGTTGGTGTCGCGGTGATCGTCGCGGTGTCGACCTTGCGCCCGTCGGCGATGAGCACCGGCAGGGCGATGGTCTGATCGATGAAATCGGCATATTTTAGCGGCAGGCCGAAACGCTTGTGCGCCAACAACGTCAGCTTGACCGGAAGACCTTCGCCGTGAAGCTCGGCCGGCAGGTACATCCGCTCCGAACCCCGCATGTAGAACAAGCCGCGCTGGCGCAGCCCGCGTCGCGCAATTTCAGGGTCGAACAGGGCAACCGTTTCCTCGACGCCGAGGTTCACGTCGTGCTGAAACTGGGCGAGAACCGCCAGTTCCTGCGGCATCGGCAGGAACATCAGCCGCGCGAGCACCGCGACCGCCGAATGGCGCAGCGCCGTCATGTCGACTCTCCGTGCCGGTCGGACGATGGCCAGGTCGGCGTCGCGCGCATAGCTGATGGCGCCTCGCTGGACGGCTTCGCGGGTGTCGCTCTGCGCTCCCTTGATGACATTGGTGGCACGTACCGCGTGGCCGTCCGAGGTGTAATCGATCACCGACCCTTGCGCTGCCGTGCACAGCTGCTCCAGCACCGCGACATTCCCGCAGAGGGCTTCGAGCGTATTCGCGTCATATCGCAGCGAATCGATAAAGCCGCTCTTGTCGAGACCGGGCATGTCGGTCTCGCGCAGCAGCAGATACCTGCCGGCGACCTCGACATTCAGCATCCGTTGCAGCACCGGGGCGACCTGGTTCTGCACCGAACCGTTATAACCCAGGTCGACGAGCATCAGCGTGTCTCCCGCTACCGGGGATACTGTGGCGCGGAGATAACCCGTCAGTCGTTCGGCAAAGGCGCGCGACCGGGCGAGAATACGCTTCATGCGCGATGCGGAGCAGATCGTGCGAACGAGCGCGGCACTTGCGCCGTGCGCCGGAAGCGCGTGCATCATGGCCGCGATCTCCGGCGGCTCGAACAGCAATTGCTTGAGGATCACGGGCGCGTCGGTAGCGATTTCGGCGTCGAGATAGCGCAGCACGTCACGCTCGGAAGCAAAGGAGGCGGCGGTGGCGGTGAAGCGACTGATCTCCGTTGCGTGGGTCTTGATGGCGCGCCCGCTCGCGTCGAACACCAGGCGAGGCAGATGGCCGTCGCGCATCAGAAACAGGATGTGGACCTCGCCGTTGCGCGTGGCGCGGAGTGCCTCGGCCTCGCATGCGATCCATTCCGCAAAGCCGCGCAGCACCGGACCGATCGTCGTGTAGCCAAGCAGCTCGGCTTGGCATGCGATGCCCGGTTCGGCGATCGCGATCGGCGCGCGGTGCGGCTGGCTGTTCATGTCGCCCGAACTGCCGCCGGCATGGATGATTGCGCCGGTCGCCGCCTCCAGCCGCAGCCTCTGTTCGGTGGTCGGCGTGAATTGCATGAGGTGGAGCGCGCGCACGCCGGCCTTCTGTCCGGCGAGCAGATCGGCCGCGCGATTGTCGCCGATATGGAGGATCGCGTCGCGCGGCACGCCAAGTTTCTTGACGACCTTGTCGAGCAGCCCCTCACCCTTCGAAACGCCATATTCGGACGAGCAAAAGATGCGATCGATCAGTGCGTGCACATCATCACCTGCGGCACGGGCGATCAACGCGCCGAGTTGCTCGGCATCGAGATAGGTATCGCTGACGACAATGACCGAAAGGCCGCGCGCTCGCGCCGCGCGCATCAATTCCACAGTGGGGAGGAAGCCGAAGCAATAACGTGCCTCGGCGTCGAGTTCCGCCGTGACCATTGCTGCGCGCTCCGGCGCTGACGCGTTGGGCAGCAGTTCGGCATAGATGTCGGCGATCCCGACCTCGTTGCGACGATGGCGTAGCGCCGATGCGGTGCGCGCGCGTGCTTCGGCCCAGCCGCGTTGCTGGGGATTGGGACCTTTCAGCGCGCGAAATACGTCGCGTGGCGCGTGCGTGTCGCGCCATAGCAACGTATCGAAACAGTCGAGCGACAGGATCCGTATGTCGGGCCACGCATCGAGTGCCGTTGGCAGATCGCTGGCGAGGATCGTATCGTTCATGCGGGGATCTTCCTGAAAATGCCCGGCCACCCGAGGAAACGAGGCGCCCACTCCATTATAGGACGGACGTTCGTTGGTCGGTTGCAACCGGACCTCGCGGTGATCGTCTAAAATGGAGGATCAGCCGGAGGAAAGTGCATGTCGCTCAACGCCTATCATCGTGCCCGCAACATCGTTGAAACGCCGCGCCAGGCCGAACGGCGCCTGATGTGCGAGATCACCGGCGAGATGATCCATGCCCGTGATGCGGGACATGTAAAGGGTGCATTGATGCCGCCTTTGCATCGCAACCGCGAATTGTGGAGCACCTTCTCCGCGGTATGCGGCACCGCCGGCAACGAGTTACCCGCTCCGCTCCGTGCCAGCATCATCTCGCTGGCCCTGTGGGTCGACCAGTTCACCAGCGATGTCGTCGCCGGGCGCGAGTCGATCGACGACCTGATATCGGTCAACCGCGATATCATCGACGGCCTGTCGGGGACGGGCGTGCCGCTCTGAGACCCCCGTCGAGGGAGGTCGTAACTTCCCCAAGCCAGCAAAATGGCCGCGGCGCTATCACGCGACGCGGCCGTTCCTTGGTACCGGCGGGTGAAACGCCGGGCCCGACGCGATGCTAGAAGCGTAGTCGCCGCGGACTCACCCCCGTGCCAACGCGCGCGCGGAAATCGCTTCCGGTGACGGTCGAAAATGGATCGGCCTTGCGGGCGCGGCATGGTCGGTTTGAAACAGGCTTGCCTCATCGGCTAGCGCGCTCACTTCTGTCGTGAGGTTGCGCGCGGCGGCCGAAGTTTCCTCGACCATCGCCGCATTCTGTTGCGTCGCCTGATCCATCACCCCAATAGCCCCACTTATCTCGCTGATTGCGAGCGACTGCGCGACGTTGTCGGCGGCCATGTCTTCCAGCAGACCATGCACGCTGCTGACGTCGGACGAGATATCGACGAAGGTGCCATCGACCTTGCGCACCGCCTCGACGGCGGTAACGATCTCGTCCTGCGTGACGGTAAGCTGGTCGCGCGCGCGCTTTGCTTCGTCTTCGGCCCGCATCGCGAGTGCCGACACCAGGTCGGCGACGACCGCGAAGCCGCGCCCGGCGTCCCCGGCACGTCCCGCCTCGACGGCCGCGTTCATCGCCAGCACACGGGTCTGGAACGCGATCTTGTCGAGGCCTTCGATCACGCTGTCGATGCCCTTGGCGCTCGCGGATACCCTACCCATCGCGTGTACGGCATGTTCTGCGCTGGACCGCCCGTCGGCAACCGTCGCGATCGCCTGGTCGGCGCGGGCGACGGTGGCAATGGCGGCCGCGCCGGTCGCCTTGATACGTGCCTCAACCATGACGAGGGCGGCGGAGGTTTGCTCCAGGCTGGCGGCATTGCTTTCGGTACGTCGGGCGAGATCCTCGGAAGCCTGGGCGATCTGGCTGGACGTATGTCTGATGCCGACCACACTGGCGGTTACTGAACCGAGCAAGCGTCGCAGACCGGCAAGTGCGTCATTGAAGTTGGTGCGCAGCGCGCCATAGCCCTCCGGATATTCCACGTCGATTTCCGCCGTCAGATCGCCGGCGGTCAGCGCGGCCAGTCCCCGGCCGAGCGAATGTGTTACGACCGCCACGGCGTCGCTCTGCTGTGATCGCTCGGCGATCAGTGAGGCGTCGGCGCGCTGCCGCGCGTCGTCCTGCAGTTCGATGGCGGCAATCAGCGCGACGATGCGCTCGGCGACCCACATCAGCGTTGCCGCTTCGACAATCAGAATCACGGCGTGCAGGGCGATGCGGCCGATCGAGCCGCCGCCGCTGAAGATCCAGTCGGGCAACAGCAATCCGAAACCGATATGATGGATAGCGACGACGGCCGCCGCCGCACAAATCGCCTTCCAGTCGCACAGGATCGAGACAACGGCGAGCAGCGCGAAGAACACCATGTGCAGGTCGACCTGCCATGCGAAACCTTCGAACACGAACAGCAGGAGCGCGGGCATGGCGACGACGGTGATGCTCGACAACAGGCGCGCCGCATCGTCGGTGCGCCGTTGCCAGGCCATCATGCATGGCAGTATCGGCAACAACAGCCCGATGACTGCGGCGGGAAGCTTGCCGGGCACGGTCGCCAGCAGCGCGCCAAGGACGACCGCCACCGCCAGGGCTGCGATCAATCCGGCGAGCAACCGCATCCCGATGAGGCGTAGATCGCTAAGGTTGACGGTCTTCATATCAGCGTCCTTCGAGGTCTTTTGTGCCGCAACCCGTGAACCGCGCGGTGACAAGCAGCGCCCCGTGCGACAGCGCGGGAAGAAGCAATGCCGCGCGCGACCCGTGCACCACGATGGAACCGGCATAAGGGCCGGCAGCGATTATCTGGGCACCGGCCGATGCGGCCCAGCGATCGGTCGCTGCCGAATTTCCCGGGATCGCCGGCATGACAATCATGAAGCCATCGGCAGGCGGCGCCAAAGCCGTGGCCGATCCAAGCACGATCAGCAGCAACTGTATGATGGCCGTCAGCCCTTGCGCGCGATTTCCCGACCGCGGCGCTGCCGGCGATCCGGCGCTATCCACGAGGAAGTGAACCGCGGGCGTGCAATACCCCCATCAGAAGGCATTCCAGTCATCATGTCCGCCGCCCGCAGTTTGGTGCGTCGCTGCGGGAAGGACCTTGATGGGGGAGCGATAGCCTTGCGTCGACCTCTTCCCTGGCCGACGCTGGGCGGGCAACGACTGCGCGGTGCTCGGTTCGGCGGCGCGCCGTGCCTTGGCTCCCTCAACCTTGAACATCGCTGCCCGTTCCGAGAGCGACGAGACCTCGGCCGTGAGATTTCGTGCGGCGGCTGAAGTCTGTTCGACCATCGCCGCATTCTGCTGGGTCGACTGGTCCATAGCGCCGATCGCGGCGCTGATCTGGGTTATCGCCGAGGATTGCGCATTGGCGTCGTCGGCTATCGTACCAAGCAGCTTGTGGACTTCGTCCACATCGCCTGAGATGTCGGCGAGCGCGCCATCGACCTTCTGCACTGCCTGTACTGCCGTGACGATATCGGTCTGCGTCAGGGTCAACTGATCCCGCGCTCGCTTGGCTTCTTCCTCGGCGCGCATGGCAAGCGCCGAAACGAGGTCGGCGACGACGGCGAAGCCGCGCCCGGCATCGCCGGCGCGCCCCGCTTCGACCGCCGCGTTCATTGCCAGCACCCGCGTCTGGAAGGCAATCTTGTCGAGCCCTTCGATAACGCTATCGATACCTTTCGCGCTGTCCGAGACACGGCCCATCGCTTGTACCGCTTCGTCAGCGGTCGCACGACCGCCGCCGACGGTGGCGATTGCCTGGTCCGCGCGCGCAACGGTTTGCGCGGACGACACCGCCGTCGCCTTGAGGCGCGTGTCGATCTGAACCAGCGCGGCGCTGGTCTCCTCGAGGCTCGCGGCATTGCCTTCTGTACGGCGCGCGAGATCTTCGGATGCCTGGGCGATCTCGTCCGAGCCGGTGCGGATGCTGCCGGCACTGTCGGCCACGCCGCCGATCAAGGCGCGCAAATTGGCCAGTGCGCCGTTGAAACTGGCCTTCAGCGTCTCGAGCGTTTCCGGGAGTGCCGCCGTTATATCGCCGGTCAAGTCGCCATCGGCCAGGCTCGCCATATTATGCGACATCAGCAGCACTGCGGCGGCGTGGGCTTCGGCTTCAGCGTTGGCGGCGCGTTGCGCGGCGGCAGTGTCCTTGAAGGTGAACATCGCCTTGGTCATCCGGCCAACGCAGTCGACATAGTTTGTAAACGCGATCGGGCTCGTAAGGTCGCCTGCTGCCAAACCTTCCATCCGCACGACCGTGGCGACATATGGGTCGGCAATGGCATTGCGAAGAACGGAACCTATGACGGCGGAAACGACGATGCCGCCAATTCCGGTCACTACCACGTACCATCGGCCTCCGCTGCCGATCGCTCCCACCACGGCGACCAACGTGGAAATCGATGTCATCAAGGCAAAACTTACAAGAAGTTTCATACGGATCGGCGCGACAGTACTAAACCAGCTCATATATATAATCCCGAAATATATCAATTTGCGGACATAATTCCAATAAATAGGTAAGAATTTATTGCGGATAAATTTTAGAATCGGAACAATAAATGTGACTGCGTGGCATATTCGCAAAATATTGTGTTTATTGCGCAATTTTAAATGCATTAAAGCGGTGTGATATACGTTCCATATCGGAAAGTTACCTAGGGGCGGCCTCGTGATATATTAACGGGAAATGCGGCAGGGCGTGGCAAGGGATGACTCCATTATAGGATGGAGTCGGCGATGGCCGATCTGCGTGGGCTGCTCATCGCGCTGCTGTGCGTGCCGAGGGGGCTGGCAGGTTTGGCATAGGTATTTTCCCTTAAGGGACCGATGGCCAAACATCCTATTCAATGCTGTCGGGAAATCGCCGTCTCGGCGTGGGAAGAGTGTGATGAGCGCGACGCAACGACCGCTTATCTTGGCGCTTTCCGACGCCGGCTTACGCAGCGTCCTTGCCGCGCATCTCGGCATGGCGGGCGAGATGCCCGTATCGACTGCGGATCATCTCGATCCGGCGCTCGGCGAGGCGCTTCGCGCGGCAGCAATCCTGATCATTGAGGAAACGCTTATCGCTTCCGCCCCGGTTGAATGGGCGAATACGCTGCGCGACCAATGCTGGTCGGGCGAGTTGGTAATCATCGTCGATCAGATGCCCGCCCTTCAAGGTGAATGCGATGGGATCGCGCTGGTCGACCGAAGAAGCGCGGCGGCCATCGTCCCGACATTGGTTCAGCGGTGGCAATCGCGTCGCACCGAACTCGACACTCCGCCTGGTGCGTAATACCAACGGCCTTAAAGATTGACCTGTGCCCAGCTTCGCGTTGTGACAGAAGCAACGCGGGCGAGGTCGTTGGCGAAGAAATTCCAGGCATCGCAACATTTTGAGACGACATGATCGTAGTCATCGAAGACGGTGTTGGAGAG
>NZ_JAXOJP010000004.1:0-283365 GCF_036663795.1 Parasphingomonas halimpatiens | reverse complement strand
CCGCCTATGTTGCCGGCGGGCGGTATCAGTCCAGGCCATCTGCTTCTCCTATCGTCTCGACAACGACGGTGAATCACAACCTACTGATATCGCTCAACCACTTTCCGCTCGGGCTCTTAGAGGTTCGGATTGCGGTAGGGACGCCGATTACCGAGTGCCCCGGCACAGAACCGTACGAGCGGCTTTCCGGCACTACGGCGCCACGTACGATGCCCCCTTTTCTTGATCACGCGTGGGGTCGTTCGCCCCAATTATCCCACATTTTACAAAATCCACAATTTGTGGGATAAACCCCCATGCCGGTGGTGAAACCCTTCTCCGACGAACAGGCGCGCACGCTCGTCAATCTGCGCCAGCGCTATGAAGCATGGATCGAGGCGGAACGTACGCTTGCCGCCTTGCCCTATGACCTGCGGCGCAAGGAGATCGCCGGTCGGGCCTATCTCTACGAAATCCACGATCGCGGCGGAAACGGCACGAGCCTGGGGCCATGGTCCGACGAGAAGGCCGCGCAATGGGAAGAATATCGCGCCGCGAAAGCCGCCGCCAAGCATCGCCGCGAAACGAGCAAGGCCGTACTCGACGAAAGCTCGCGGCTGGCGCGCGCGCTGCGTGTCCCGATGGTGGCCAGCGAAGCGGGGCCGTTGCTGCGCGAGGCCGATCGGCGTGGCCTGCTCGACGGCGCCTTGCTGGTCGTCGGCACCAACACGATGGCGGCCTATATGCTCGAGGCTGCGGGCTTCATTCGCGAACTGCCCGAGGAGACGGCGGACTTCGACCTCGCCTGGACGGAGACCGAACCGCATCAGGGCGAGCAGATTTTATGGCAATTGCTGAAAGCGGTCGATCCGACCTTCACCGTCAACACCGAGCGGACCTTTCAGGCGCGCAACGCCGGGGCCTATGAGGTCGAGATACTGGTCGCGCCTTCGCGCCTCGCGAGCATGGCGCCCACCGATCGCCCCCGCCCGGTCGCGCTGCCCGAGCAGGAATGGTTGCTGATGGGAAGGCCGATCGACCAGGTCCTGATCTGTCGCGACGGCAGCCCGGTGCGCATCGTCGCGCCCGATCCGCGCTGGTTCGCGCTGCAGAAACTGTGGATGGCCGAGCAGGCGAAGCGCAATCCGCTGAAGCGTGCCAAGGATCGCAAACAGGGCATGCTGCTGCTCGACGCGGTCGATGAGGCGATGCCGCATTATCCGCTCGATGCGGCGTTCGCCGCGACGCTTCCGGGTGAACTTACCGCGCATTATCTGCTGTGGTCCGAACAGCGCGGCGCGCCTGCGCCGGTCGCGTGGTAACGAGGCGACGTGAGGGTGCGCCTCAACGCAATCTTCCGCCGCGAAATGCTGGCAGCGATCGAGAAACATCGCGGCGCGTAAATCGCCATCGATTGGGACGACAAGCAATCATCGGTGGTGCGACGAAACCACCTCGCCCTGCGCAAGTGACGGCGCGACCGTCATGCCCCTTCTCATCGATTGGCCGCTCGCGCTAGCACCGCCGATAGATCAATGAAGGATCGACGACGCAGGCGGCAAACTAAATCCGAAATGGATATAACTTACACTCGCGTCATTTATTACAAAAGCCGCCACCAGATTGACTCATATACTTAACTATGGCCACTTGCCGGCATCAGGAAAGCGCCGGAGAAGACGATGCCCGACCCCGCCAGCGACGACACGCCGATCGCCAACCCGACCTGGTACGGCAACATCAGCGGCTTTTTCGACGATGGCGAAATCCAGTGCATGGCGGCGCAGGGCATCGACCTCGCCAGCTATGACGGGGTGCGCAAGCACGCCACCGACATTTACGAACAGACCCGCGTCGGCAACATGCCGATGGGGGGCACGGCGTGGACGGCAGGGCGGGTGCGAACCTTCCTCAACTGGATCGCCACCGGCTTTCCGATCGGCGTTGCGCCGCCCCCGCCACCGACGCCGGTCCCCACCCCGACGCCCGCGCCCGACCCGATCGTCGCGCACCCGACCTACAGCGCCGACATCAGCCATTTCTTCCGCCCGCAGGATATCGCCTGCATGAGCGGCTTCGGCGTCGATCTCGCTTCCTATGCCGGGGTCAAGGCAATGGCCGCGCAGATCTACGCCCGCACCAAAAGCGGCAACATGCCGCAGGGCGGGCCGCCGTGGAGCGCCAACCGCGTGCAGACCTTCGCCAACTGGATGACCGATGGTTACCCGCTCGGTGCGGCGGCGCCGCAGGCGATGACGGAGGAGATGCTCACCGCCGCCGCCGCACCCGGCGTCCGCCTGCGCAAGAACGTCAACGCGCTCAGCCCGGCCGAGATCGCGCTGCTCAAGACGGCGTTTCGCGGCATCATGGCGCTCGACCCGACCAGCCCGCAAAGCCCGCTCGACCCCAACAGCTATTTCGTGCTGGCGGCGCTGCACGGCGTGCCCAATGCCTACTGCATGCACCATGTCGACGGTTATAATCCGTGGCACCGCGTCTATATGAAGGCGTTCGAGGACGCGCTGCGCTCGGTCGATGGCTGCGCCGAGGTGACGCTGCCCTATTGGGACATCACCGAGCCCGTCCCGGCGTTGCTCTATGAGGCGCCGTTCGACAGCTACACCCTACCGATCGAGATCGCCGCCGCGAGCAACAGCTATCCGCAAGGCTATCAGACGCAGCGTTTCGACGCGGCGACGATCCGCACCAACCTGCTGAAGCTGCCGAGCGTCCCGTCGGACATCGCCGATGCCCTGCCCGCCGAGAAATGGGGCGCGTACAAGAATGGCGGGGGTTTCCAGCAATATATCATCGAGGGCCATGACGACGGCCACAATTCGTGCGGCCCGACCATGGCCAATCAGGATGTCGCCGCCTACGACCCGATCTTCTGGTTCTTCCACTGCAACTGGGACCGGCTGTGGCAAAGCTGGCAGGTGCTCGCCGGCGCGACCACGCTGCCCGGCTTCGTCGCCACGCTCGACGGCAATACCGACTGGCTGCCGCTCGCGCTCGATCCCTATCCGACGCCGGGCAGCGATACGATCGTGTGGCCCGACATCGCCTATGACAAGCTCGCCGGCGGCGAGGTCGTCGCGATGGAGCGCAAGGCCGGCAGCACCGACGCCGCCATGGCGTTCACCGTCGAGCCATCGCGTGTGTCGCTGCGCGTCAAGGATATCGACCGGATGAACATTCCCGGCACCTTCGTGGTGAACCTGCTCGCCGATGGCGAACCGATCGCACGCCGCGCCTTCTTCCAGCCGACCGTGCCGCGCGGGTGCGCCACGTGCCGTAAACAGGCGCTGATCAGCCTCGACTTCCGGCTCGATCAATCGCTGATCGTCGGCCGCAAGCTGTCGATCGCGATCGAGGTGCCGTCGCTGGGCGAGGGCGCGGCGAGCAATTTCCCGCTCGCCGAAGCGGGCAACCCGACGATCAACGTGCGGATGCTGCTGTCGCCCGAATAGCGGACCGGGGCGCGGGAGCGCAGCTTGTCAGCCTCCCCCCACGGCGATCGCGTCCCTTGCAATTTATCCCGCATTTTCGAAAAATGTGTCCGTCGCGGGATAAGGGCGGGGCGCGCGCCCCTCAAATCCACCCGGGCGCGTACACCAGTTCCAGCTTCATCCCGTCCGGGTCCTCGAAGAACACCGCATAATAATCGCCCGAATATTGCGGATAATGCGCCGGGGCGTCGAGCACCGTGATGCCCTGCGCGACCAGCAACGCATGCAGCGCGTCGACATCCGCCCGGCTTTCCGCGCGCCACGCCAGATGATGCAGGCCGGGCGCGTAACGTTCGTGCCGCTGGCCGGCATGCGCCGCGTCGCATTGCCGCAGGCCTAGCGAGGCACCGTGCCCGTCCGGCCCGAGATCCCATTCGCACCCGCGCGCATCCTCGCGCACCTGGCGATAGCCGAGGAACGCCAGCACCGGGCCATAGACAGCCCTGGCCGCCGCCAGATCGCTGACGTTCAGGTCGATATGATGAAATCCGCCCCGCATCGCGACCTCGCCTGTTGCCGCCACGATAGTGGCGAGCGCGACGCGCTGATTCAATTGCCCGCGCATTGGCGCCATCACGCGTTACGGCGCGCGGCGCACCGCCCGCCTGTTTCGCATCGTCGATCGCTTCGCCCCGGTTGCGAGGCTCCCATGGCACCGCCCGCAAGGCGTGGCGGCAAGCGCGGCCCGCCGCCCGCTCAGCGGCAGAGCAGACGCCGCAACTTGTCCGCCGACTTGCCCGGCAGGATCGGCGCATCGCGCCACAGTGCCGCGGGCGGCAATTCGGTGCGGCGCCCTTGCGCGTCGGTCGAGACGGTCTTGGTCTCGGTGAAGGTCACCGTCCGGCAATTCAGCTCGATCGACGACAGCGTCACGCTCTTCGCCGGCTTGCCGAGAATACGGATCGTCACCGCCACCTTCTCGTCCGACGAGATCACGCCCGGCTTGTCGTAATAATAATCGTATGTCTGCCCGCCCGAACTGACGGTCTGGAACAATTGCCAGCGCGCGGCGGCGGCGGGTGGCTGGGGTGGCGCCGCCACGAGCAGCAGGGCGATGAGAGCGGGGATCATCGGCCCATGCTTGCAGAAAAGCCGGAGATCGGCAACGCGGCCTTTCCCCTACCATCGGTCATCGGGCCGGCGCCCGCCAACCCATTCCTGCGGCGCACGATGTCATCGGCCAGCCTGCCGGCACAGCGACATCGGGGGGCGTCGCGCGAGACCAGGCGGCGACATCGATATTCATCGTTTCATGGGGCTCGAAGGGCGCGAATGCCGATGTCCGACCCAGCCGGTGAGCGGCACTGTCGACGCTTGCGACAAGGACGTTGTTCACGACATCCATTGGTCATAGGTCAGGTTCGATCGGTATGACTTCTCGCGGATTGCCCATGGCCCTGAAGATCTCTGTCTTTATCGCCTGCCTGGCGATCGCCGCCTTCGGGGTTAGCACGATGCTGACCTCGCGGGCGAACGCCGCACGCCCCGCGCAAGCCGCGTCGCCGCAAACCTTCGAGGAGCGCTATCCCGATCTGCCACCCGATTCCGTCGCGCGGCGTGCCCGCTCCAACGCCGTCATGCGTGCGCAACATGTGCCGGTGAATGCGTGGCTGCCGGTCATCGAGTCCGAACGCGCGGTGAAACTGCCGTCGACCGAGGAGGTCGCGGTGCGCGCCGCCGCGACGCTGGTGGTGGCGCTCAAGGGCGAGGGCCTCGAACAGGTTCATGTCGACGCCATCGTCCGCGACTACCAATTGGCGCCGTGGCTTTCGCCGAAAGAGGCGGCATTCATCGCCGACCCCGCGCCGAGTCAGGCCGATCGCGACGTGAACGTCTGGCGATATGAGGCCGCCAACACGTTGCTCTGGGCGCTTGGTCTGGTCGATCGGCTCGACGCCCCGAAGACGCCCTGCGACCCGGCAGCGCTCGCCGCCCTGCTGAAGCACAATTCGCGCGCGCAGTTTCTCGCCAGGGCGAAGCTGCGACCATTGCCCGACATCCTCGATCAGGCCGACCTGATCTTTCGTTACCGCTGGGCACTGGTCGATGCGCGGATCAACAATCGCCCCGCGCCGGCGGGGCTGAGTGACGATGTCGCGATGGAGCGGCATCAGGCATTGAACTGGCTGGTGCAGCATGCGGACACCGGATGGGATGACATCTCGCTGGACACCTGAGCCCACCATACGACACGCAGCGGCGATCCACGGCCGGAGCCAGTAGTGATACAACAGAAGACGCGCTTTATGGTTCGTTCGGCGCGCGCTCTTCGCCTTGACCCGCCTCGAGCTCGCGCACTGACTCCAGCAACCTTTTCGCATTCGCCGGTGAGCGCAACAGATAGAGCGTTTCCTCGATCGACGCCCATTCGCGCGCCGCGATCAACACCACCCCTTCTTTGCGCGGGCGCGTAATTGCAACCGGCGCCCGGTCGGCGACGACCCGCTCCATAACTGCCTTGAGATTGGCGCGCGCGGCGCTGAGGCTGAGCGATTCCATCGCGCGATCTGTCCTCAGATCCTCGTCATGATCAAGCTGCTCCGCGCCGCCTTGATTCACCCCGCACGCAACCGCGCGCACGATGCTCCGGCCACCGCGCCGCACCGCCATGATGTTGGATCCGAGCGCGCGGTGGCGAACGGAGATCGCAGATGTCGCACAGTAATTCTCCAGGCTATTCGCATAATGCGCACCGAACAGCGCCTGTCATCGCGCCGGCGCCCTGCCCGGGTCCGCCCGAACAGTGGCCGCAGCGGGATAGACATGAAGTTGGAGTCGCGCCCCTGTTCGCTGCGCCATCTTCGCGCGGGCGGTGCCAACGCCCCACGCAAACCGACCCCCATCCCCTCGCAAAATACCCCTTTTACTTGCGGGCCTGCGACTCGACGACTTGCGCGATACTGGCCACGCCCGCCCTTCCCGCTCCGGCTTTACTGCGCCAGCAAGCGGAAGCTCCACGGCGCCAGTGTCATTGTCGCGCCCTCGGCCAGCGTCACGCCGCCGCCATCGCGTTCGTCATGCCAGATGCCGGTGATCGGGCCGTCGCTGAAGCTCACCTTCTGCGCCTCGCCCGAGAAGTTGAACACCGCGAACACCCGGTCGCCCCCCTTGACCCGCACGAACGACAACACCTTTTCCGGATGGTCGTTGACGACGCGGATCATCGGCGCGCCCCATGGCGCATTGTCGAGCGCGGGGTGGCTTTTGCGGAACGCGATCAGCCGGCGGTACAAGGCGGCATTGGGGTGGTCGCGCCACGCGATCGGGTCGCGCTCGAAGAACTCCAGCCGCTTGGGGTTGCCCGCTTCCTGGCCGTTATAGATCAACGGCAGGCCGTCGCCGACGAAACTCAACGCGGTCGCCGCGGCGAAGCTCTTGCCGAACAGCTCCTCGTCGCTGCCGTCCCAGCTGTTCTTGTCGTGGTTGGTGGTGAACAGCATGCGCATCGCGCCGCGCGGCCAGGCGCCGTCGTTCCAGCTGTAATAGCCGAACAGCCCGGAGGCATCGCCCTTGCCCGTGCCGATCGCATGCATCGCGTCCCACCAGTCCCAGGCATAGGTCGCGTCGAAGGCGCGCGCGTGATAATCGGGCCAGTTCCACTCGGCGAGCATGAAAACCGGTTTGATCGCCGACAGTTCGGCCCGCGCATTGTTCCAGAAATCCATCGGCACCATCCCGGCGACGTCGCAGCGAAAGCCGTCGAAGCCGACATCGCGCACCCAATATTTCATCGCGGCCGTCATATATTGGCGCAGGCCCGGCTTGTCGTAGTTGAGGTCGATGATGTCCGACCAGTCGAACCACGGCGTCGGGCGGAAGCGCCCCTTCCAGTCATGCTCGTACCAGTCGGGATGTTCGGTTACGAGCCTGTTGTCCCATGCGGTATGGTTGGCGACCCAGTCGAGAATGACGTGCAGGCCGAGCCCATGCGCGGTGGCGATGAACGCCTTGAGATCGGCCACGCTGCCGAATTCGGGGTTCACGCCATAATAGTCGCGCACCGCATAGGGGCTACCCAGCGTCCCCTTGCGGTTCTTCACCCCGATCGGGTTGACCGGCATCAGCCAGATGACGTCGACGCCCAGCGCCTTCAACCGCGGCAACTGCGTCTCGGCGGCGCGGAAAGTGCCCTCTGGCGTGAACTGGCGCGTGTTGAGCTGGTAGAGCACCGCCTGCCGGCTCCATGCCGGGTGCTGGACCTTCACATAGGGCTGCGGCGTGTAGCGCGCCGGAATCGGTGCGGCGGCAGCCGGCAGCGCGAATGCGGTGAGCAACAGGGCAATGATGCAGCGCATCGGCGGGTCCTTCAGGTCAGCTCGGCCAGCACGGCCTTGTGGTCGCGGAAATTGAGCGCGGCGCGGCGCAGCAGCTCGTCGATCGCGCCCATGTCGTGGCGCAGCGCGGCGGGTTCGGGCGCATGAAGCCGCGCATCGTCGGGGAACTGGCCATAGCCCGCCAGCAGGCACTGCCACGAGGTTGCCGGATAATAGCCGGCGATGCCCTGCTCGGCGATCTCGCGCTCGATATCCTGCCCGGTGAACCAGCAGGTGATGATCGCCTTGAGCGAATCCGACAGCCGGTCGTTCGCCGCATTGTCGCGCCAATAGGCCGTGTCGCTGCGCCGGTTCATGCGGTAATGGCACACGATATAGTCGCGGATGCCGTCATAGCGCGCGGCGATGCGCTGGTTGAACGCGTCGCGGTTGGCCGGGGTGTAGCCGCCCGCTTCCCACGCCGCGATGAACCCCTCGACCGTCGCCTGGACGATGTGCAGCGCGGTCGCCTCGAGCGGCTCGATAAAACCCTGTGCCAGCCCGATCGCCAGGCTGTTGCCCGACCATGTCGCCTCGACCCGCCCGACCTTCATGCTGAGATGCCGCGCCGCGACCTCCTCGCCCAGCCCCAGATGCGCGCGCAGCTCCCCCTCGGCCTCCTCGGGCGTGGTGTAGCGCGAGGCATAGACATAGCCGTTGCCAGTGCGGCTGGTCAGCGGAATGTCCCATGCCCAGCCATGTTTCAGCGCGGTGGACCGGGTCGCGCTGGCGGTGCCGGTCGGATCGGCCGGCGTCGGCATCACCACGGCACGGTCGTTGAACAGATTGTCGGCGAAGGAGCGGAACGGCACGCCGAGCGCGGCCTGGTGGATCACCGAACGGAAGCCGCTCGAATCGACGAACAGGTCGGCGGCGATCGTCTCGCCATCCTCGCCGACGAGCTGCGCAACCGCGCCATTGTCGACCGCCACCTCGACGATGCGGCGCTGGAGATGCGTGACGCCGCGCGCCACCGCATGCTGACGCAGGAACGCGCCGACGAGATGCGCGTCGAAATGATAGCCATAGCTCGGTTCGAGCGGGAAACTCTCCGCGGCGATCGGGGCGAGCCGTGCGGCGGCGAGGCGCGGCGGGAGGAAGAAGCGGTCGGGGTGCGCCCACACGTCGTTGCCGAAGCGCCGCGCCTGGCCGTTGAAGAAAAAGGTCGGCGCGGTGTGCAGGTCGAGCGGGCTCGGGAATGGGTGGAAATAGCTTTCATGGCCGGGCCGATCCGACCAGCCATGGAAGGAGATGCCGTTCTTGTAGGTCGCGTTGCACGCCGGCATCCATTCGGCTTCGGTTATGCCGAGCGTGTCGAAGAACGCCTTCAGCTGCGGAGTCGACCCCTCGCCGACGCCGATGATGCTGATCTCGGGGCTTTCGATCACCGTCACCTGCGCGGTGCCGGGCCAGCGCTGCGCGAAGAGATTGGCCGCCATCCAGCCGGCGGTGCCGCCGCCGAGGATGACGATGCGGCCCGGCGCGCTCACCGCAGCAGCCAGCCGAAGATAGCGTCGAGCCGCGCCGCCCAGGCATTTTCCTCATGCGCCGCGCCGGCATAGCTGTGGCTGGCGAAGTCGCGGCCCCGGCGCCAGCCGAGTCCGCTGAGGTCGGCGTCGATCGCGCGCTGATAAGGTTCGTACGCCGCGTCGAGCGTTGCGGTGCCATGGTCCATCCACAGCCGCCGCCCGCCCGGCTTGCCGAGCCGGTGCGCCAGATAGTCGTGCCACAGCGCGGTAACCTCGGCATTGAACGGCCCGACATCCGACGGATCGGCCAGCGGCCAGTGCGTCGAGACGCACGCCGCACGGCCGAAGACGCGCGGATATTGCACAAAGGCATAGCAGGAGATCAGCCCGCCCATGCTCGACCCGATGATCGTCGTGTGCGCCGGGTCGCGCCGCGTGCGATAGTCGCGGTCGATCATCGGCTTGAGATCGGTCACGATGAAGCGGAGATAGGCGTCGCCGGTGATCGGCCCTTTGGCGAGCCGGTCGAACCCGGCGCGCAATGTCGGCGAGGCCGGTCCGTAGAGGAATTGCGGGAAATATTGCCGGTAGCGCGCGGCGCCGGGCTGATCGATCCCGACGATGATGAACGGCGCGACCTTGCCGGCGCGGATCAGCCGCAGCGCCGCCTTGTCCGCCGCCCACACCTTGTTGAAGTTGGAGCGCGCCGGGAAGAACAGATTCTGCCCGTCATGCATATAGACGACGCCGTAACGCCGCCGCGACGCGTCGTAACCGGGCGGCAACCACACCACAACATGCGGCGCGGCGATTTCAGGCTGGGTCGAGGGCGCGGCCGCGATCTCGACGAAGCGGCCCGCGTCCCGGGCCTGGGCTTTATTTGGCAGGAAAAAGGTCGCCAAAACCAAAACCACCCCGGCGAAGGCCGGGGCCCAGTTGCGAGCCGCCCGTAACTGGGCCCCGGCCTTCGCCGGGGTGGGGAGTTGGAAGGAGTTCACCGCCCCGCCACGAAGCGGATCGCCTCGCCGCCGCCCGGCGCGAGCGGCAGGCTGAGCTTGTCGCCCTTGCGCACCCTGATCTTCTCGATGGTAATCGCGTGACGCGCGGCGGTGCGATAGTCGGCGCCCGGTCCGTCGCGGTAGATCTCGGCGCGATAGGTCTTGCCGGCGTCGAGAAAGTCGAACGTCACGTCGAGCGTGCGGGCATTCTCGTCGGTCACCGCGCCGAGATACCAGTCGTTCGAGCGCCGGTCCTTGCGTGCGATCGTGACATAGTCGCCGACCGCGCCATTTAGCACGCGCGTGTCGGACCAGTCGGTCGGCACGTCCTTGATGAACTGGAAGGCGCCGGGATATTTCGCGTAATTTTCCGGCAGATCGGCGGCCATCTGGATCGGCGAATAGATCACGACGTACAGCGCGAGCTGCTTGGCGATGGTCGAGAGGATGTCGCTGTCGCCGCGCCCCTTCAGGCTGAGCACGCCGGGCGTGAAGTCCATCGGCCCGCCGAGCATGCGCGTGAAGACGAGATTGGCCTCATGCTCGGGCGGGTTCTTGGGCACCCCCCAGGCATTATACTCCATGCCGCGCTGCCCCTCGCGCGACACCCAGTTGGGATAGGTGCGGCGCAGGCCGGTGTCCTTGATCGGCTCGTGCGTGTCGATCGCGACATGGCGCTTCGCCGCTTCGGTGACGACGAGCAGATGGTGGACCGAGGCGGCCTGCCCCTCATGCCATTCGTAACGGATCGCGCCGTCCGGCCCGGTCTTCGCCTTGAAGCCGCCGGCGTCGGAGACATAGCCGGTCTTGACCGCATCCACGCCGAGCCGCTGGTCGAGGTCGAACGCGGCGCGCATTTGCTCCTCATAATGCGCGGCATTGGCCGAGGTCTCGTGATGGCCGATCAACACCACGCTTTTGCTCTTGCCATAGGCGGCGAGCCCGGGAAGGTCGAAATCGGCATAGGGCTGGGTGAAGCTGAAATCCTCGCCATTGGCGAACCAGTCGCCGTCCCAACCCTTGTTCCAGCCTTCGACCAGCACGCCGCCGAAACCGTTCTTCGCCGCGAAGTCGATCATCGCGCGGGTGTTTGCCGTCGTCGCGCCATGCTTCGGCCCCGACGCCCAGCTCTGCGTGTCGAGGTGCATGCCCCACCAGATGCCGACATATTTGCGCGGGTGCACCCACGACACGTCGCCCAGCTTGTTGGGCTCGTTGAGGTCGAGAATCAGCGGGTTGGCCATATAGAGGCCGGCTGCGTCGGGCGCGATCAGCATCACGCGCCACGGCGTCGGGAAGGGCGCCGCGCGGCTGACCTTGGCGGCGGTCGCCGCCGGGGTCAGCACCGCCTTGAGGTCGCCGCCGACCACCTTGACGATGTTCATGCCGGCATAATCGACCAGCGCCGCTTCGTGAAAGGCGATGTGCGTGCCGTCGGCGAGCTTCACCGTCAGCGGCGTCTGCGCGGTGCCGATCTCCGCCACCGGCGTGTGGTGGTAGAGATATTCCTCGCGGTTGGATTCGAACGCCTCGCACCACCATGCCTCGGCCGGTTGCGCGAGGTTGAACTGGGTCAGCTCCTCGGCGATGTTGGCCTGGTGGAGGTTCGGCTGGTCGGGAAATTCGTAGCGGAAGCCGACGCCGTTATCGAACACGCGGAACACGACATCGAGCGCGCGGTGCAGCGCGCTCGTCTCGCGCAGGCGGATGCGCAGCTCGCGATAATGGTCGCGGACTTTGCTCCATTCGCCCCAGGGCTGGGTCCAGCTCTCGTCATGCTCGCTGCTCGTCCGGCTTTCGAGCGCGAAGTTGCGCAGCAGCTGCGGCGCGTCGGTGAACAGGAAGCCGAGATGCGATTCGGCGATGATCGGCTTGCCGAGCCGGCTGACCTGATAACCGGCGCGCCCCTCGCCGTTGAGCGTCACCTCGACCTTGAGGCTGTTGTCGGGCGAGGCGACGCTGGCGACGACTTGCGCGGTGGCGGGCGTCGCGCCGAGCGCCAGCAAGGCGAGCAGCGCGGAGAGGATACGCATCAACAGGCTCCTTTAGACGCGACGTTCGGCAACCAGCGCGGCGAACGGCCCGAACTGCCAGTCGGCGACGTCGCCGACCTGTTCGACCACCTGCCACTGATCGGGTTGCTCGGGCCCCCACTCGCGGGGCGGGGCGCCGATGTTGAAGACGCACAGCAGCCGCTGCCCGGGCGCGCCGCGCTCGAAGGCGAGCAAGGTGTCGGACGCCTCGACGATCGTGATGTCGCCGGTCAGCAGCGCGGCGCTGGCGTTGCGCAAGGCGAGCAGCCGCCGCGTCAGCGCGAGGAGCGAATGCGGGTCGGCCTCCTGCCGGTCGACCGCCAGCGCGTCATGGTCGGCGCCGGTCGGCAGCCACGGCTCGACGACAGAAAAGCCGAGATGCGGCGCGTCGGCGTGCCACGGCATCGGCGTGCGCGCGCCGTCGCGGCTCAGCGTCAGCGGCCAGTTGGCGATCGCCTCGGGGTCCTGCAGCCGGTCGAACGGGATATCGACCTGAGTCAGGCCGAGCTCCTCGCCCTGATAGAGGAAGATATTGCCGCGCAGGCACACCAGCAGCAGCATCTTGAGCGCGGCGAAGGCATCGCGGTGTTCGGCTGTCGCCCAGCGCGAGAGCGCGCGCGGCGCGTCATGATTCTCGAACGCCCAGCTCGGCCAGCCCATGCCCGGCGCATCGGGCCATTGCTCGACCGCCTCACGCACCAGCGCCGGGGAAAGGCGATCGGCATAGAGGAAGTTGAAACCATAGGCCGAGTTGAGCCGTCGCCCGTCGGCGGTGAAGGCGTGCATCTCGCGCTCGGGCGACGGGCCGCCGACCTCGGCGACGGTAAAGCGCGCGCCATAGGCGTCGGTCAGCGCGCGCAGCCGCTCGAGGAAGCCCGGAATGTCGGGATGGCTCTGATTGTGGATATGCTGCTGGAAGTCGAACGGCCGGGTACGCACGCCATTGGTCTCGGGCGCGGGCGGATTGTCGCGCAGCGCCGGATCATGCATCGCGAAGTTGATCGCATCGACGCGGAAGCCGTCGACGCCGCGATCGAGCCAGAAACGCGCTACGTCGAGCAGGGCCTCCTGCACCTCGGGCAAATGCACATGCAGCTGTGGCTGGGCGCTGAGGAAATTGTGCATGTAATATTGCCGGCGCCGCGCATCCCAGGTCCAGGCCGGGCCGCCGAACACCGACTGCCAGTTATTGGGCGGGCTGCCATCGGCCCTGGCATCGGCCCAGACATACCAGTCGGTCCGGGCGTTGCCGCGATCGGCGCGGCTCTCGCGAAACCAGTCATGCTGGTCGGAGGTGTGCGAATAGACCTGGTCGATGATCACGCGCAGCCCCAGCGCATGGGCGCGCGCGACCAGCGCATCGAAATCGGCGAGCGTGCCGAAGATAGGATCGACGCCGCAATAATCCGCCACGTCATAGCCGAAATCGGCCATCGGCGAGGTGAAGAAGGGCGACAGCCAGATGCCGTCGACGCCAAGCGAGGCGACATGGTCGAGATGCGCGGTGATCCCGGCCAGGTCGCCGATGCCGTCGTCGTTCGAATCGGCAAAGCTGCGCGGATAGATCTGGTAGATCGCCGCGCCGCGCCACCAGGGGCGTTCGCATGATGCGCCCGCCGCGATGGCGGTCGGGCGCAGGGCCGGGTCGTTCATTTGTGCGCCTCGCAGATCGCATAACCAAAGGCCGGCAGCGTGACCGTCACGCTGCCCGGCGCGCTCGCCGTCGCGGCGCAGCTGCCGGCAAGGGTGGTGAAGGCGGTCGAAGCGACCTCGACCTGCACTTGCCGCGTCACCGCGTCGCCCGATGTGTTGAAGGCAAGCAACATCTCCGCGCCGGTAGTCGGGTCGAAGCGCGATACCGCTACCAGACCGGGCTTGTCATCACGCGCGCGCAACAACAGGCGCCCCCGTGTCAGTGCCGGATGCGACAGCCGCAGCCGCGCGAGTTGGGCGATCTGCCTGAACAGCGGATGGTCCTCGCCGAAACGCGCCGTGGCGGTGGTCGTGTTGCTGCCGATCAGCTTGTTGTCGTTGTAGGTCGCGACGCGGCTGGCGAACATGTCCTCGCGCGCATCCTGGTCGCCGCCGTCGCCGGCAAAGCCCTGTTCGTCGCCGGCGTAGATGGTCGGCACCCCGCGCCAGGTCAGCAGCATCGCATTGGCGAGCATCTCGCGCTTGAGCTGCTCGTCGTCCGAGGCGTTGGGCTGCTCCTTGCGGATATAGAAGCCGAGCCGGCCGGCATCATGGTTGGAAACGAAGGTCGGCAAGATGCTCGCGGTGTCGAAGCCATGCGCATAGAGCGCGTCGCCGAGCACGAGCTTATCCCATGCGCCGGGCTCCGGCTTGCCCGTTACCGCCTCGAGCACCGCCTGGCGGAAGGCGAAATCGAGCGCGGCGGGCAGCTTGTCGGCGACGGTGTGGCGCGCGAGCAGCCCGACATCGAGCGTCTCATAGGCGACCTCGCCGAAGATGTGGAAGTTCGGGATGCCCCTGGCCCTGGCCCGATCGAGCATCGCGGGGACGAACTGCGCCCAGAATTCCGGATTAACGTGGCGCGCGGTGTCGATGCGGAAACCGTCCACGCCGTAGCGGTCGATCCAGTCGCCGAAAATGTCGATCATGCCCTGCACGACGCGCGGATTCTCGGTGTCGAGATCGTCGAGGCCAGAGAAATCGCCGAGCGTGGCGCTCTCATTGTAATAGGTCGTGTTGCCGCGATTGTGATACCAGCGCACGTCGTTGAGCCACGCCGGCACCTTCACCGTCGCCTCCGCCGCCGGGACATAGGGCGTA
Source organism: Parasphingomonas halimpatiens (assembly GCF_036663795.1). NCBI lineage: Bacteria > Pseudomonadati > Pseudomonadota > Alphaproteobacteria > Sphingomonadales > Sphingomonadaceae > Parasphingomonas > Parasphingomonas halimpatiens. Next base: position 268,271 of record NZ_JAXOJP010000004.1, on the reverse strand, counting down.
TAGGCAAAGGTCGGGTCGGTCAGCTTCGCGAAATTGTCCGCCGTCTGCACGCCCTCACCGAGAAACCCCGGATTGATCGCCGGGCCTGCCGCGCCGCCGCGGCGCTGGAACGGATAGTCGGCAATCGAGCGATAGGGACATTCGCTGCCCGTGCCGCATTCGCGATACTGGATCACATCGGCGGTGTGGTTGGCGATGATGTCCATATAGACCTTCATGCCGCGCGCATGCGCCGCGTCGACCAGCGCCTTGAAATCGGCGTTACTGCCGAGATGCGGGTCGACCCGGGTGAAGTCGGTGATCCAATAGCCGTGGTAACCGGCGGATTCCTGTCCCGCCGGCCCCTGTACCGGCTTGTTCTTGAAGATCGGCCCGACCCAGATCGCGGTCGCGCCGAGATCCTGGATATAACCGAGCCGCCTGATCAGCCCCTTGAGGTCGCCGCCATGGTAGAACCCCTTGGCGGTCGGGTCATAGCCGGTGGTGAGCCGGTCGCCGCTGAGCCCGGCGCGATCGTTCGACGGATCGCCATTGTCGAAACGGTCGGGCAGCAGGAAATAGATCACCTCGTCCTGGGGCAGGCGGTCGCGGAAGCTGGCCGGTGCGGGCGCGGTCTGCGCGGCGAGCGGGGCGGGCAGCGCGACCGCCGCCAGCGCGACGAGAGCGCCAAGGCGCAACCTTCTGCTCATCCCACCCACTCCCGGCGCGCGTGACATGGCGCAGACATCACGTGCTCTTCCGTCTCTTGCGGGCCGCACGGGTTGAAGCCAACCCCCCGGCATACGTATTCAGCCGCGGCGGTCATCGCGGCGCAGCGCAATGCCGGGCGATGAAGTCGGCATGGCTCGGCATGCGGCTCGCCTCACGGGCGTAGAGCAGCTCGATCGTCTCCATATATTCGCCGAGCTCGGCCGGCGCGATCTGGTCGGCGAGCGGGTGATAGCCGTGCGGGATGATGCCCTGGCCGACCAGCACCTGCAGCCAGCCGACCTCGGTGAACAACTCCTCATGCTCGCGCACGATGTTGCCGTTGGCCGCGAACAGCGCGATCTTGCGCTCCAGCGTTTCCGGCAGCGCCATCGCGCGGCGCGCTTGCCAGAACGGCTCGTCGCGCTGGTTGGCGGCATAATGCAGGATCAGGAAATCGCGGATCCGCTCGATCTCGAAATCGGTCTGGCGGTTATATTCGTCGCGGTCGGCGGCAGCGACATGGCGACCCGGGAGCAGCTTGAGCAGCCGCGAGATCGCCGACTGAATCATATGGATGCGGGTCGATTCGAGCGGTTCGAGAAAGCCGCTCGACAGGCCGATCGCGATGACGTTGCGCTCCCAGGCGCGCTTGCGCTTGCCGGCGGTGAAGCGCAGCGGGCGGGGGTCGGCGAGCGGCGCGCCGTCGAGATTGGCGAGCAGCAGCGCGGTCGCTTCGTCGTCGCTGAGATAGTCGCTGCAATAGACATGGCCGTTGCCGACGCGGTGCTGCAGCGGGATGCGCCATTGCCACCCGGCCGTAAGCGCGCGGGCGCGGGTATAGGGCGTAAGCGCGCCTTCGCTGGCGCTGGGCACGGCAAGTGCGCGGTCGCACGGCAGCCAGTGCGACCAGTCCTCGAACCCGCTCGCCAGCGTCTGCTCGATCAACAGACCGCGAAAGCCGGTGCAGTCGATGAAGATGTCGCCGGCGACGCGCTCGCCCGATTGAAGCAGCAGCGCGGCGACGTCGCCGCTTTCGCCGTCGCGGATCACCTCGACGACCTTGCCCTCGGTGCGCTGGACGCCGCGCAATTCGGCGAAGCGGCGCAACCACGCCGCGTACAGCCCGGCATCGAACTGGAAGGCATAGGGCATGTCGGGAATCGCCGCGCCGCCGAGCGGCTGGCCGCGATGCATCCTGTGGCCGCGCGCGGCGAGCTCGTTGAGCGCATAGGCGTCGAGTCCCTTGGCGATGCCGAGCTGACGCGCACGCAGCCAGTAATGCTGGAAGGCGATCAGCCCGACGTCGCGGCCGACGGCGCCGAAGGCGTGCATGTAGCGTTCGCCGGGGCGCGACCAGCCATCGAACTCGATGCCGAGCTTGAAGGTCGCCTGCGTCGCACGGACGAACGCGTCCTCGTCGAGACCCAGCGCCTCGTTGAACAGGCGGATTTGCGGGATGGTCGATTCACCGACCCCGACCGTGCCGATCTCCTCGGACTCGATCAGGCGGATGCGGTAGCCGGTCTCGAGGAATCGGCCGAGCGCGGCGGCGGTCATCCAGCCGGCACTGCCGCCGCCGGCGATCACGATGGTGACCGGATCAGGCTGTTCGGTCACGAAACGCTCCCTGTAGCATGCCGGATGCTATCGCTTCCGGTTTGTCGGGAAAAGAACGGGGCCGCCGGGCGCTTGCGTGCACCGGCGACCCCGAGTCCAACGGGGAGGGGGCCGTCAGAACTTGTAGGTCAGGCCGAGATAATAATCGCGGCCATAGCGCTGATAGTCGATGACCTGGCGGCGATCGTCGTTCTGATAGGTGATGAACGGGCGATCGGTCAGGTTCTTTGCCTGGGCGAGGATGGCGAGGCCCTTGAGCGGACCGGCCTGGAACTCATAGCCGATCTGCGCATCGAGAATGCCTTCCGACACGACCTGGCGATAGGTCGGGGCTGCCGACAGGCCGGCGACTTCGCCGAGGAAGGACGAGCGGTAGCGGTAGCTGGCCCGCACCTGGATGCCGTGCTTCTCGTAATAGAGTTCACCGCTGGCGACATATTTCGACAGGCCCGGCAGCGTGATCGCCTGCGCCGGATTGCTCTTCAGCTTGATCGAGCTCTCGCTGTAGCTGCCGCTGCCGAAGAAACCGAAGCCGTCGAGCGCCGAGGAGATGGTCTTGAACGGCAGCGACAGCGTCGCTTCCATGCCGACCAGGTAACCGCGGCCGGTATTGTCCGGCGAGGTCGAGATGCCCGTCGTCCAACCATTGGCGACGACGATCGCACGTTGCGCCGGGCTCAGCTGACCGAGCGCGGCCGTGAAGTCGAACGGCAGGCCGTTGCTGGGATCGACGAATTTGGTCAGATGCTTGAAATAACCCGCCAGCGCGATGTAGCCGCCACCCGTGAAATATTTCTCGAACGATGCGTCGATATTCGTCGACTGATAGGGCCGCAGATTGATGTTGCCGCCGCTCGAACTGAACGGGCTGTTGAGGTTGGCGGGGTTGCCGATATTGCCCGGCGACACGCTGAATTCCTGGTTGATCCGCTCCTGGTCGAGACGCGGGCGAACCATCGTCTGCGACGCACCGAGCTTGACGTAACCGGCCGGGATCAGCTCGACCGACATCGACGCGCTGGGCAGGAAGTTGGTGTAGGTCGACGAACCGCTCGCCGGCAGGACCGTGACGGTGAAGGTCGCGGGGTCGAAGTTGGAAATCGTACCGGTCGATGCCTGGCGCGTGCGAATGACCTGCAGGCCGAGCGAGCCCTTGAGCTTCTTGCCACCCAGCTCGCCGTCGATGATCAGCTTGGCATAACCGGTATAGACGTCTTCGGTGACATTGTTGTCGCGCACCAGCGAACCGGGGCGGTTGTCGTACACCGCGTTATAGGCGTTGTTGTAGAGGTACATCGGATCGAGCGCGAGCACCGCCGGCACGCCGAGATAACCAAGCGGGATGTTGCGGCCGAGGATCGCCGCGGCCGGAATCGCCGCCGAGGTCGGCGTGCCGCTCGCCACGGTGCAGTTGGTGCCGGCGCCCTTGGGGCACAGAAAGTAGGAGGTGTAGGCGCTGTCCTTGGAACGGCGGCTGTAATTGGCGCCGATTTCCCAGCCCTTGAGCACACCCGCATCGAGTTCGCCGTTGAGCGTCGCGCGCAGCGACTTGAGGTCGTCCTTGAAGCTCGGGCGGTTGAGGAAGCCGGCCTGCACCACCGGGGTGGTGCCGTTATAGCCCCAGCCCTGCGGATCGGTCAGTTTGAAGATCGAGGTGTCGGTGTAATTGAGCGTCGGCACGATCTTGTAGATGCCGTTGGGCTGCTGCGTCACCGTCACCGTGTCGCCCGGGCCGCTGCCGCCATAACCGACGCCGGTATAGGTCTCGAGCAGGAAGTCGGTGCGCGTCGCGCGCGACCAGCTGGCATCGACGTTGAGCTTGATCCGGTCGTTCAGACGAATGTCGTTGTTCCAGCCGAACGAGAAATTCTCGGCCTTGCGATCGTTGAGATCGTTGCGCTGGATCGCATGGACGTTGCTGAACGTCGTCGTGGTGGCAAAACCGTTCGAGACGCTGATGCCGCTCTGCGCCGGGCCGGAGAAGCCGAGCGGGAACTCGATGCCGCGCAGATGCTGCGTTTCACGGAAATGCGAATAGAGCGCGTCGAAGGTCGAGTGGAAATTGTCGCTCGGCTGCCATTCGATCGTTGCCACCGCGCCATAGCGCTTGAGCAGGTTCGACTGGACATAGGGCTTGGCGCCGCCGAGCACGAAAGGGCTCGCGGCGGTGCCGCCTCCGGCATAACCCCAGGCGTTATAGCGCTCGTCCTGCGACGGATTTTGCGACGCCGACACGCCGATCGCGATGCCGAGCGTGTCGTTGGCGAACTTGTCGACATAGGTCGCCGAGGCGCGATAGCCGTAGCGCGACGAATCCGGGTTCAACGCCTTGATGCCGTTCATCTCGCCGCGCGCCGCGACGGACAACACGCGGTGCGCCTGATCGAGCGGGCGCAGCATGCGCAGGTCGACGGTGCCCGAAACGCCCGAGGCGATCAGCGAGGCGTCGGCGGTCTTGTAGACGTTGACGTTCTTGAAGAATTCCGAGGGATACTGGTCATATTCGACGCCGCGATTGTCGCCGACGGTGACCTGCTCGCGGCCGTTGAGCAGCGTGGTACCGAAGTCGGGGCCGAGGCCGCGGATCGACAGGCGCTGGTCGCGGCCCTCGAGGCGCTGCGCGGTCACGCCGGGCAGGCGGGCGAGCGAATCCGCGATCGAGACGTCGGGCAGCTTGCCGATATCCTCGGCCGACACCGAGTCGACGATCAGCGTCGATTCGCGCTTGATCCGCGCCGACGAGGCGAGCGACGCGCGGATGCCGCTGACGACGATGTCCTGCTGTTCGGGCACATCGGCGGCCGGAGCGGCTGGCGGCGGCGACGCGGCATCCTGGGCCAGGGCGGCGTCGGCGCCGATCAGCGATACCACGCCGCCGAGCGCGATCGCACTGGCGCGCAGTGCCAGCCGGGTGCGCGTCGAAAACCGACGATTGCTCTGAGAAACGTTCATTCAGGACCTCCCCTTGCGCCCTTGCGCAGCCGCCGCTCGCTTGTCGCGATCGATCTGTCGCTCGATTAGGCGCCGGGGCGGCAAGGTGGGAAGCAACGCACATACGTATTCACATGGCGCTCAGGCGACGCCCCCGGCGCCGTGACAATTATGCGACAGTCGTCAGCAGGCGCCGAGAAAGGTGTTCACCGTCAGTCGTCCGATCGCCGGATCACTGCTCAGCGTCATGTCCTCGGGAATGTCGGCGCAGTGCAGCGTATTGCTGCGATAAAGCACGGCACGATTGAAGTGACCATCGAAGCGCGCGACTTGTTCGAACAGCGCGGTGTCGCCGGCGATATAAGCTGGATCGGGCAGCCCCGTGCGTCGCAGATCGGCGTCGAGCGCGGCGCGATACGCGCCGAGCCGCGCCGCATCGACGCTTTCGAAGCCGGTCGTACGGTGGCGGTAGAACGCCGTGCCGCTGCGTGTGTCAGTCGAAAGATAGTGGAGCAGCGCGAGCCGCCCGTCCTCGACCCCGTCGAAATGCGGCAGACGCTGGATCGGTGCCAGCGCCGCCGACGGTGTGGTCACCAGCGAGTAGAAGGCGTCGATCACCGCGACGGCGGCGATGTCGAAAATCTCGGTGACGACCGGCGCGAGCGCATCGAGCAGGTCGCGCAGCATCACGGGCGCGACGGTGGCGCGCACGCCGGGATAATGTTCGCCGATCGGCCGGAACGACAGGAACGCCGCGTCGTCGGTGAAGCGTCGCGGATCGGGCGCGAAATGGTCGATGACGACGACCGGCTGGCGCTCTGCGCCGATATGCTCGACGCGCAACTGCCAGTTCGTCATTACCAGCCCGGTCATCGTAGCGGCTTCCCTTCGTCCGATCGCTGCGGGTCTAGCGCGGCGCAGACATCGCGCAATGCCGCTGCCCAAAGGGGCAGCAACCACGCCATGCTTCCCCCGACGATGCAACAGGTCTAGGCAGGCAAGAGATGGGCCGCCAAGGCTCGACCGTCTCAGGAGGGTGATCGCCCGGCATGTCGGTGCAGGACAAACCGACCAGTTTCGACATCGCGGCGCTGGCGGGCGTGTCGCAGCCGACGGTCAGCCGTGCGTTGCGCGGCGACCGGACGGTGAGCGAAGCGACGCGGCTCCGGATCGAGGCGATCGCGCGGCAGCTCAACTACACCGTCGACAAGAACGCCTCGTCGCTGCGGCGCGGGCAATCGAAAACGCTGGCGTTGCTGTTCTTCGAGGATCCGACGCCCGACGATTCGCTGATCAATCCCTTCTTCCTGTCGATGCTCGGGTCGATCACGCGCACCTGCGGCCTGCGCGGTTACGACCTGCTGACCTCGTTCCAGCAGCTCTCCAACGACTGGCATGTCGATTACGAGGACAGCCGCAAGGCCGACGGCATCATCCTGCTCGGTTATGGCGATTACGAAAATTACCGCGCGCGGCTCGACCATCTGGCCAAGCAGGGGACGCATTTCGTGCGCTGGGGCTCTGTGCGCGCCGGCCAGTCCGACTCGACGATCGGCTGCGACAATCTGCGCGGCGGCCAGGATGCCGGGGAGCATCTGCTCGGCCTGGGCCGGCGCAGCATCGCCTTTCTCGGCGAGGCATCGAGCCATTATCCCGAATTCGAGGATCGCTATCGTGGCCTCACCGCGGCGTTGAAGGCGGCGGGGCTCCGCCCCGATCCGGGGCTGCAGGTCGATGCGATCACCACCGAGGCGGCGGGATACGATGCGGCGATCCGGCTGATCGGGCGCGGCATCGCGTTCGACGCGATTTTTGCGGCGAGCGACCTGATCGCGATCGGCGCGATGCGCGCGCTGGAGGAGCGCGGGTTGAACGTGCCGCGCGACGTGGCGGTGGTCGGTTTCGACGACCTGCCGGCGGCGAGCCTCGCGCATCCGCCGCTGACGACGGTGGCGCAGGATTATCGCCGTGCCGGCGAAGTGCTGGTCGATACATTGCTCGCCCGCATCCGCGGCGAAGACACCCAAACGGCGTTGCTGCCGCCGCGGCTGGTGGTGCGCGGAACGACGTGATCGGACGGGTTGCGGGACCCGAAATGCGCTGCCACCCTCGCGCGTGAGAACAAAACCCAGAGGGGATCGATGAACGAACGGCCGCGCCAGTCCTTTGCCGGATTGTGGAATATCTCGTTCGGATTCTTCGGAATCCAGGTCGGCTTCGCGCTGCAGAACGCCAATATGAGCCGCATCTTCCAGACGCTCGGCAGCAGCCTCGACGACCTGCCCGCTTTGTGGGTCGCGGCGCCGCTGACCGGCCTGCTGGTGCAGCCGATCATCGGGCATCTTTCGGACCGCACCTGGTTCGGCCGGCTCGGGCGGCGGCGACCCTATTTCCTGACCGGTGCGATCCTCGCAACGCTCGCGCTGCTGGTCATGCCGCTGGCGCCGCAGCTGCTGTTTGCGGCGGTGATGCTGTGGCTGCTCGACGCCTCGCTCAACATCTCGATGGAGCCGTTCCGCGCGTTTGTCGGCGACATGCTGCGCAAGGACCAGCACAGCGTGGGTTATGCCGTGCAGACCGCCTTTATCGGCGCCGGCGCGGTGGTCGGGTCGATCTTTCCCAAGCTGCTCGATCATATGGGCGTGGCCAATACCGCGCCGCCGGGCGTGGTGCCCGACACGGTTCGTTTCGCCTTCTGGTTCGGCGGCGCGGCGCTGTTGCTGTCGGTGCTGTGGACCGTGCTGACGACGCGCGAATATTCGCCGGCGCAGATGGCCGGCTTCGACGGCGTCGACAATGACGGCGACCATGACGAAACGCTGCGCCTGCTCGCCGAACGCAACGTGATGAGCAGTCTCGCCTGGATCGGCGCAGGCGCACTCGTCCTGCTCGCGGTCGAGGCGCTGGGACTCAAGCAGGAAGTCTATCTGCTTGGCGCGCTGCTGATCGCCTATGGCGGGGCTAGTATCGTCGCGATCACCGCAGCCAAGCGCGGCGGCAAGGCATCGATCCTAGGGCACATCGTGGGCGACTTCTCGGGGATGCCGACGCTGATGAAGCGGCTGGCGCTGGTGCAGTTCTTCAGCTGGTCGGCGCTGTTCATCATGTGGATCAACACCACGCCGGTGGTCGCGCAATATGCCTATGGCACGACCGACGCGGCGAGCGCGACCTATCAGGCGGCGGGCAACCATGTCGACGAGCTGTTCGCGATCTACAATGGCGTCGCGGCGATCGCCGCGCTGACGCTGCTACCCTGGCTGTCGGCGCGGATCGGCAAGGGCCGTACGCATATCGTCGGGCTGCTGTGCGGCGCCGCCGGCTTTGCCAGTTTCTTCATGATCCGCGACCCCGCGCTGCTACGCTTCAGCGAGATCGGCATCGGCATCGCCTGGGCGTCGATCCTCGCCATGCCCTATGCCATCCTCGCCTCGAGCCTGCCCCAGCGCAAGCTCGGTATCTATATGGGACTGTTCAATGTTTTCGTCGTCGTCCCGCAGCTGCTCGTGGCGACGGTGATGGGATCGATCATGAAGGCATGGTTCCCGCATGAGCCGATCTGGACGATGGCGTTTGCCGCCGCGGTGATGGTGCTGGCCGCGCTGGCGATGATGCGCGTGAAGGCGGTCGACTGACGCGCTTTCGGTGCCGACGGGTCGCCGGAAAAGGATGCAACACATACAAAAATGGGCGCTCGACCCTGTGCAGCGGCGTGAAGTGTCGGTAGAGGCGCCACAAGCATCGTCGGCGCGCCTGAAACCCGGCACGTCGCGCGCAGCGGGGAAGAGGGAACGACATGGCCATCGCGACATTGCCGGGCGCGGCGGCGCGGCTGCTCGCCGACCGGCCGATGCACCCGGCGCAGATCTTCGCGGTCGCGCTGTCGGTCGCGCTCAACGCGCTCGACGGGTTCGATGTGCTGGCAGTGACGTTCGCCGCGCCCGGCATCGCCAAGGCGTGGCATATCGGCCCGGCGCAACTCGGCGCCGCCTTGTCTTCCGGGCTGGTTGGCATGGTGCTGGGTTCGCTGTTTCTCGCGCCGCTCGGCGACCGCTTCGGCCGCAGGCCGCTGATCCTCGGCTGCCTCATCCTGATGGCGGCCGGCATGGCGTTGACCGCAACCGCGCCCGACCTCGTCTGGCTGTGCGCCTGGCGGGTCTTCACCGGCCTCGGCATCGGCGCGATGGTCGCGGCGATCAACGCGGTCGCTGCCGAATTCGCCAATGAACGGCGCCGCGATTTCTGCGTCGCGGCGATGACGGTCGGTTACCCGATCGGCGGGCTGGTCGGCGGTTTCGCCGTCGCTGAAGTAATCGGCACCCATGGCTGGCAATCGGTGTTCGTCATCGGTGGCGTCGTCACCGCTGTCTTCGTGCCGCTGGTATGGGTCGGTCTCCCCGAATCGATCGACTTCCTCGCCCGGCAGGACACGCCGGCGTCACGCGCGCGGATCGTGACGATGCTGGCACGCTTTGGTCACCCGCCCGCAACGATTGCGCCCGATCCCGTGCCGGAGCGTGTGCCCGTGGTGGCGTCAGGCAGCTACGCGGCGTTGCTCGGGCCGCTGTATCGCCGGATGACGGTGATCCTGGTGATCGTCTATTTCCTGCACATCCTGACCTTCTATTTCTTCTCCGGCTGGCTGCCCAAGCTGATGAGCGATCTCGGCTACACCACGCCCGATGCGATCCGCACCTCGTCGCTGATGAGCCTCGGCGGGATCCTCGGCGGCGCCGCGCTGGGCTGGGCCGCGCCGCGCGTCGGGCTGGTGCGCATGCTGATCATCGCCATGATCGGGACATCGATCACCTTCATATTGTTCGGGCTGGCCGTCGGTCTGGTCGCGATGCAGGTCGCGGCGTTCGTCGCCGGCATCTGCATCTTCGGCGGCATTGTCGGGCTTTACGCGCTGCTCGCGCGCTCCTTTCCGCCCGAATTGCGCGTCACCGGTACCGGGCTGACGATCGGAGTCGGACGCGGTGGCGCGGTGCTCGGGCCGCTGCTCGGCGGCTTTCTGATCGCGGCGGGCATGAATATTCCCGTTGCGATTGCGATCGTCGGTGCCGGCGCGCTGGTCGCGGCGATCATCCTGATGATCTGGGGAAGGTATCTTTCACCGACCGCTGCCGGGTAGCGCGAGGGGACTCGACGGACGATGCGCGCGGTGTATCTGCGGAAGGATCGGCCGGAGGGGGCCGCCGCAGGGTTGATCGTTGAAGTGATTCTGGGGGGAACAAACAAATGACCACGGTGCGCGAGGCCGCCTTCGCCGTCTTCCGCCATTTCCGCGTCGACGCGCTGTTCGGCAATCCGGGATCGACGGAATTGCCGATGTTGCGCGGCCTGCCCGACGATATGCCCTATCTGCTCGGGCTGAACGAGGCGATCGTGCTCGGCATGGCCGATGGCTATGCTCAGGCGACGCGCCGCCCCGCGCTGGTCAATTTGCATTCCTCGGCCGGCACCGGGCATGCGCTGGGCAATCTGTTCACCGCCTTTCGCAACGGCACGCCGCTGGTCGTGACCGCCGGCCAGCAGGCGCGCTCGATCCTGCCGTTCGACCCCTTTCTCGGCGCCGAGCGCGCGACCGAATTCCCGCGCCCGTTCGTCAAATGGGCGGTCGAGCCGGCGCGCGCCGAAGACGTGCCCGCGGCGCTGGCGCGCGCCTTCCACATCGCGCTGACGCCACCGATGGGGCCATGCTTCGTCTCGATTCCGGTCGATGACTGGGACCGTGATTGCGCCATGCCGGTGCTGCCCGAACTGGCGCTGACGACGTTGCCCGACCCCGCCGCCATCGCCCGGCTCGCCGCGCTGCTCGACCGGGCGGAACGGCCCGCGCTGATCCTCGGCACCGGCGTTGCGCGGTGCGGCGGCTGGGACGCGGTGACGTCGCTGGTCGACGCATGCGGCGCCGATGTCTGGGCCGCGCCCTTCGCCGCGCGCGAAACCATCGCCGAGGATCATCCGCGCTTCACCGGCTTTCTTCCCGCCTTTCGCGAGGAGATCGTGCGGCTGCTGGCGCCCTATGACGTGATCCTCGTCGCGGGCGCGCCGGCGTTCACCTACCATGCCGAAGGACTGGGGCCGCACTGGCCCGACCACGCCGCGCTCGCCGTGCTGAGCGAGGACCCGCAGCATCTCGCGGCGCTTCCCGGAGGCTTTGGCGTGCTGGGCGACGTCGCGGCGGGGCTGGCCGCGCTTTCAACGCAGGTGCGTGGCCGCGCTGCCACGGCACCGGCTCCGCGCGCCGCCACCCCAATGCCGGCGATGGACGCACGCCATGTCCTGTCGCGTATCGCCGCGCTGCGTCCCGCCGAGGCAGTTGTGGTCGAGGAAGCACCGACGGCACGCGGACCGATGCACGATCACTTGCCGATCATCAGCGAGCGCGGCTTCTTCACCTGCGCCAGCGGCGGGCTCGGTTACGGCCTTCCGGCGGCGATCGGCGTGGCGCGTGGGTCGCCCGGCCGCAAGGTCATCGCGCTGCTCGGCGATGGCGCCGCCATGTATGCGATCCAGGGCCTGTGGAGCGCGGCGGACCAGCAAGCCGATGTGAGTTTCGTCATCCTCAACAACCAGCGCTACGCCGCGCTCGAACATTTCGCGAAAATCTTCGGCATGAACGGCGTGCCGGGGACCACGCTCACGGGCATCGACTTTGTCGGCATGGCGACGGCGATGGGCATTGCGGCGCGACGCGTCGATGATCACGCGTTGCTCGACGATGCGCTGCGCTGGTCCTTTGCCGCGACCGGGCCGACCTTGCTCGATCTCGCGATAACGTGACAGCGGGACGCTGCCCACCCCATCGCCAAGTGCGTCATAGGTTGCTATACGCAACCTAACACAGCCCATCAGGGGGGAGCAGGATGCCGATCGAAGCGACCATCAACGGCAGGCCGGTGTCGATCACCGCCGAGCCCGATACGCCGCTGCTGTGGGTGATCCGCGAAGAGCTGGGCATGACCGGGACCAAGTTCGGCTGCGGCATCGCGGCGTGCGGCGCGTGCAGCGTGCACATCGATGGCGCCGTGACGCGTTCGTGCAGCGTGCCGGTCAGCGACATCGCCGGCAAGGCGATCACCACGATCGAGGGCCTCGCACCACACGGCACACTGCACGCGCTGCAGGCGGCATGGATCGCGCACCAGGTGCCGCAATGCGGCTATTGCCAGTCGGGCCAGTTGATGGCCGCCGCCGCACTGCTCGCCACCTCGCCCAGGCCGACCGATGAGCAGATCGACGCGGCGATGACCAATATCTGTCGCTGCGGCACCTATCCGCGGATCCGCGCGGCGATCCACGCCGCCGCCGGCCAGGCTTGAGGAGCAGCACGATGGGCATCAAGCGCAGGGCGTTCCTGATCGGCAGCGCGGCGATTGTCGGCGGTGGTGTTTTCGCGATCGGCTGGGCCGACCATGCCGCCAACCGCAACGCGGCGGCGCTGACCGAGGGCAAAGGCGGGCACAATTTCGCGACCTGGCTGCGCATCGGCGAGGACGACCGCATTACGCTGTTTTCGCCGCATGCCGATATCGGCCAGGGCTCGAACACCGGCCTCGCGCAGATGCTCGCCGACGAACTCGATGCCGACTGGTCGCATATCGAGGTCGTGTCGGCCCCGGCCGAATCCGCCTTCGCCAATGTCCCGCTCGGGCGCGGCTTCCTCGCCGACATGTCGGGCTATCCGGGCCTCGTCTCCGCGCTGCCGCAATCGCTGCTGTCGCTTGTGGCACGCTCGATGAACCTCCAGATCACCGGCGGCTCGTCCGCACTCCGTTTCACCGGGCAAAAGGGCATGCGCGTTGTCGGTGCGGCCACGCGGCTCGCGCTGATCGAGACCGCGGCGAAACGCCTCGGCGTCCCCGCGACCGAGCTGACCACCGCCGACAGCAAGGTGATCCACGCTGCATCGCGCCGCACGCTGCGCTATGGCGAGCTCGCCGCCGAAGCCGCCGGGCGCTCGCTCGACAGCGCGCCGAAGCTCAAGGACCCCAAGGCGTTCCGTTATATCGGCCAATCGGTGCCACGGCTCGACATTCCCGCCAAGGTCGACGGCTCGGCGCATTACGGCATGGACGTCGCCATGCCGGGCATGCGCGTCGCCACAGTGATGGCGGCACCGGTACGCGGCGGCACCTTGCTGTCGGTCGATCCCGCGCCGGCGATGTCGGTGACGGGCGTCGAAAAGGTGATCAAGCTCGACAATGCCGTTATCGTCGTTGCCAAAGGCTATTGGCAGGCGCTCAAGGGGCTGCGCGCGCTGTCGCCCAAATTCAGCCACGCTGGCCATGGCGGCCTATCGACCGCGAGCATCTTCGCCGATCAGGACAGACTCCGCCAAGCCAACAAGCCCGACGGCACCGCCGGCAGCGGCGATATGGATGCCGCGTTCAACGCGGCGGGCGCAAAGATCGTCACGGCCGATTACCGCCTGCCCTTCCTCCACCATGCGATGATGGAACCGTTCGCGCTCACCGCGCAGCACAAGGACGGCCGGCTGGAGCTGTGGGGCGGCATGCAGGACCCGCTCGCCACCAAGATGGCGGCAGCCAAGGCATCCGGCCTCGCCCCCGACAAGGTGACCTTTCACCCGATGCTGATCGGGGGCAGCTTCGGCCGGCGCCTGCCGATGTACATGGAAATCGTCGACCAGGTGACGAAGGTCGCGATGCAGCTGCCCTATCCGGTCAAGCTGATCTGGGCGCGCGAGGAAGAAGTAACGCAGGGCGCCTATCGACCGCAAAGCTCGGCGCTGCTCAAGGCGGCGCTCGGCAGCGACGGCAGGATCACGGCGTGGCAAAGCGACTATGCCCAGCCCGAGGACGCTTCAAAGGAAGTGCCCTTCTTCTACGATCTGCCGGCGGTGGCGCGACGCCATTTCAAGCAGGTATCGAACCAGACCGTCGGCGCGTGGCGCTCGGTCAATGCGACGCAGCACGGCTTCTACACCGAAAGCTTCATCGACGAGCTGGCGCATGCCGCCGGCGTAGATCCGTTCGAATTCCGCCGCCGCCATCTGAAAGCGGGCTCGCGCCACCGCGCGGTGCTCGAACAAGCGGCGAAGCTCGGCGGCTGGGGATCGCCGCTGCCCGCCGGGACCGGACGCGGTATCGCCATCGTCGAATCGTTCAACACCATCGCGGCGCACGTCACCGAGGCGACGCTCAAGGCCGACGGCACGCCCAAGGTGCTGAAGGTCACCGCGGTGGTCGATTGCGGCAGCGTGGTGAACCCACGCAACGCCGAGGCGCAGGTGATGGGCGGCATCGTGATGGGCCTGTCGACCGCGATCGGCGAGGCGATCACGCTCGACAAGGGCGCGGTGATGCAGAGCAATTTCAGCGACTATGAGGTGCTCAAGCTGGCCGATGCGCCGGTGATCGCGGTGCATTTTCTCGCCAGCGGTGCCGAGATGGGCGGGCTGGGCGAACCCGGCCTGCCGCCTGCCGCGCCGGCGCTCGCCAATGCTCTGTTCGCGGCGACCGGCAAGCGCGTCCGCCAGCTCCCGATCCGCGATCAGGCCAAGGCGTGACGCGCCGACACCGCGATCAGCGGGGGCTGACCACCCGATAGATGGCATCGTCGCCATCGGACCAGACAACGACGAGATCCGGCGCGCGGGCGCGGCCGGGCGGGAAGCCGATCGTCCAGACATAGCCGAAGGTGCCGCGATCGAAGCGGGCGATCGCGGTATCGAAATCGGTGCCATCCTTCAAGCTCGCCGGATAGACCAGTTGCGACGGGTCGCGGTCATAGGGCGCCGCAGCGGGATGTAGCGGTACGACCAGCTGTTGCCCGGCCAGCGCCCATTGCTCGTTGGTAAACACCCGCCGCCGCGCGGTGGCCAGGCCGGCGATATGGCTGAGGCGCGGGTTGGGCCAGGCGTCGGCGGCGGGTTCGTCGACCAGCACCAGCACGGCGGCGCCCTGCGGCAGCGTGTCGATGCCGGCCAGCGCCGCGCGCTGCCCTTGTGCGAACAACAGGAAGGCGAGGGTCGAGCCCGCGAGGCGAAGGACGAAGAACGACGCCCCGATCGCTGCGAGATGCCCGGCGAACCGCTCCTGTCCCGGCGCGACGCGGATTGCGAGCAGGCCGAGCATCAGCGTCGCCGGCAGGACGCGCATGTCGACATAGGACGCACCGGCATAAAAGGCCGGCAGCAGCAGGAAGGCGACCGCGCCGAACAAGGCGGGCACCGCCAGCAGTGGCGCAAACGACAGGCGCGGCGAACGCCACGCGACGATGACGAGCAGGAACAGGCCGAGCGCCGACAAGACGTCATAGAGCTGCCAGCGCTCGCGCAGCAGCGAGGTCGCCCAGTAGAGCTTGAGCGGGAAGTCGAACCAGCGCCCGGTCGCCCCGACCGCCGCGCCGCCGCCACTGGCCATGATCGCCAGCACCGGCAGCGCCATCGGCGCACACATCGCGGCCGCCCCAAGGGCGGCGCGCCACCAGCCCTGCCCTCGCTCGCGCCGCAGCGCGACCTCGACACCCGCCACGAACAAACCAAGCAACGCCCAGCCAAAGGCATGGCACAGCCAGATCACCCCGGCGATCGGCACGAACGCCGCGACCCGCACCCAGGCCGGCGACCGCCGCGCCAGCCGCAACCACAAGGCGAGCGCCGCGATGACCAGCGCGACCGCAAGCGAGAAGTTGACGAAACCGAACTGAAACGGCGCGGCATAAGCGAGCGGCAAGGCGAAGAGTGTGGTCGGTGGGATCCTGCCATGCACCGCGCGCGCCAACCACAGCATCGCGGCAACGCCGAACATCGGGATCGCCAGCACGATCAACTTGGTCGCCGGCTCGAGCCCGACCAGCGGCGCGAGCAGCAACACCAGCCCATCGACGCCGAGATTGCCGATCAGTTTCCAAGCGACATGATAATGCTGCGCCAGCGGCCCCTGCCCGGCCTCGGCCATGATCCTGAAACGCCCGACATGGCCGGGCAGATCGGTCAGCGGCGGATTTGCCGGCCACAGCAAGGGCACCGCGGCGAGCGCCACCAACAGCAGCGCTACCGAGCGGCGCTGCCACCATCGCGGCCGAACGCCGTCACCGGCGCGCGAGGCCTCAAGCATCTGTCGTGGCTTGCGCCGGCATGATTCCCCCGGGCCCGGCATCATCGCGCGATCGCAACCGGGGCACGATGCGCGACATGCCCGGCGACAACGGCACTGGCAACCGTCGTGCGGCCCCGCGCGACGGTTGCCGCCCGCCGTTATCGGACGACGATGACGTCCGGCAACGGCGACGCCTCAGTCCCGGTCGGGTGCGCCGAGCGGGAAGTAGGCGCGATAGGGGCGCGCCTGGTCGACCGCGCGGGCGACCGACGGGCGGGCGAGCAGCCGCGCGCGATAAGCCCGGAGCGTGGCGAAGCGCGGGTCGATCGGATAGACCCAGTCGGCGTAGAAGAGCGACGGTGCCGCCGCGCAATCAGCCATGGTGAAGTCGCTGCCGATCGCCCATTCGCGCCCGACCAGCTTCTTGTCGAGCCAGGCATAGATCCGGTCGAGACCGGCGCGCGCCTGGGCCATGCCATAAGGATCGCTGTTGCCGGGCGGGCGAAGCGCGTCGGCCACCGCGACGGTCATGGCGTTCATGACATAATTGTCGAACACCCGGTCGAGCATCCGTACCTCGACCGCCGCGATCGGATCGGCGGGGATCAAGGCGACCGGCCCCGGATGAAAGGCGGCGAGATATTCGATGATGCTGCTCGCCTCGAACACGCGGGTCTCGCCATCGATCAACAAAGGGAACTTGCCCATCGGCGAAGATGCGGCAAGCTCAGCGCCATTTTCGGGGTGGTCGCCATCGATCATCCGGAAGGTGAACGGCGTGGCGTTCTCGTACAACGGGATCAGCGCCTTCCACGTATAGGACGAGAAGGGATGACCGAACAGCTGCAGACTCACGCGACCGGCTCCCCGGCAAAGGCGGCTTCGAGCGTGGCGATGTCGATCTTCTTCATCTGCATCATCGCCCCCATGGCGCGCTGGCTCGCCGCAGCGTCGCTGCTGGTCATCATCTCCATCAGCCGACGCGGCGTGATCTGCCATGACAGGCCGAACTTGTCCTTGCACCAGCCGCACATCGATTCCGCGCCGCCATCCGCGGTGATCGCGTTCCACAGCCGGTCGGTCTCGGCCTGGTCGTCGGTATAGACCTGGAACGAGACCGCTTCGCTGAACTGGTACATCGGGCCGCCGTTCAGGCCGAGAAAATCCTGACCGAGCACGGTGAATGTCACCGTGATGACGTCGCCGGCCTTGCCGCTGGGATAATCGAGCGGCGAGCGGTTGATCGTCCCGACGGACGAATCGGGGAAGGTCGCGGCATAGAAATTTGCCGCTTCCTCGGCCCTGCCATCGAACCACAGGCAGGTGGCAATGCGCTTGCCCGACATCTTCACTCTCCTCTTGTTGTTGTTATTTTCCCGGGCCGACGACCCCGAACATCACACCATGCGGGTCGCTGGCGATGATGATGCGGTCGCCCCCGGGCACCTCGGTCGGGCCGTGATGAACGGTGCCGCCCGCCTCGCCCACCTTCGCGGCGGCGACTTCGATATCGGGCGCGCGGAAATAGAATTGCCATGAGGGTGGCGGGCCGCCCGGCGGACGCGTCATGTTTGCGCCGATCGTCGAATCGCCGACCGCGACGAAGATATAATCGCCCATTTCGCCCATCGACAGCTTGTCGGGATAGGACCAGCCGAACACGCTGGCGTAGAAGGCGTTGGCCGCAGCCTGGTCGGTCGTCGCAAGCTCGTTCCAGTTGCACTTGCCCATGCCGGTCCGGTCGTAGGCGGTGCTGCTCTCGTTGCTCGCGCCGCGCATCACATAGAAGGGCGCGCCTTGCGGATCGGCGACGAACGCCAGGCGCCCGATATCAGGGATGTCGAACGCGGGCATCAGCACCGATCCACCCGCCGCGGTGATCTTGCCGACCGTCGCGTCGACATCAACGACGCCGATATAGAACAGCCAGGTCGGCTTCGCGCCGCCGGCCTGCATTTCGGCTGTCAGCCGCATCACGCCGCCGACGCGATCATTGCCCGCCGTGCCGATCATGCGATAGTCCATCGGACCCGATGGCTGGGCCTCGATCGTCCAGCCGATGACATGGTCGTAAAATGCCTTCGACGCGTCAGGGTCAGCCGTCAGCAGCTCGTACCAGATCGGCATGCCTTCTCTATTGGTCATCACATCCTCTCCTTCTCGAACCCCAGGTCAGGCGTCGACGATGACAGCGAAACCACCGAAGATCATGCGCTTGCCGTCGAACGGCATCGGATCGGCCAGAGGTTGCATGCGCGGATCCTCCATCACCTTTTTCATGCCCGCGTCGCGCGTCGCCTTGTCGGGCCATTCGATCCACGAGAACACCACCGTCTCGCCTTCGGTCGCCAGCACCGCCCGGCGAAAATCGGTCAGCGTGCCGTCCGGAACGTCGTCGCCCCAGCCCTCCACCACGCGCGTGGCACCATGCTCGCGGAAGATGGGCGCCGCCTTTTCGGCATAGACGCCATAGGCCTCACGCGTCGTGTCGGCGCGAACGGGCGCCAGGAATCCATCGATATAGGTCATCGGTCTTCTCCCGCCTTTTCTCGCTCAGGCCATCGCCGCGACGCGATAGACCGCCAGATGATCGGCCATCGCCTTGACATGCGCCGGTCGCGCCTCGCCGCGTGCGACATAGGCGGCGAGATTGGGATAGCCCGCCAGCAGGTCGGTGTTGCGCAGCCCGCCCAGCACCGACACCATCATCAGATCGCCGACGGTGAAGTCGTCGCCGTCGAGCCAGCTCTTGTCGCCAAGCGCAGCGGCAAGATCGCCGAGACGGCCCTGGAGATCCTCGATCACCTTCGGCCGCCGCGCCGCCGACCATGGCCGATCAGCCTCGAAGACGTCGACCACCGCAACCTGCATCACCCAGGGTTCGACCGAGTTGAGCGCCGCGATCAGCCACTGGACCGCGCGGATGCGCGCCGCTGGATCGTCTGGCAGCAAACCCTTGCCCTGCTCGGCGATCCGCAGCGCGATCGCGCCGGATTCGAAAATCTCCACTTCGCCGTCGCTATAGGTCGGCACCTGGCCGAATGGCTGGAAGTGGCGGTGGGCCGGGCTTTTGGCATAGGGGCCATCGATAAGGTCGACGGCATAGGCCTGTCCGGTTTCCTCGAACGCCCAGCGCGCGCGGATATCGCGGACGAAACCCCGGGCGAATTCGGGTACCCAGCTGAATGTGGTGATCCTCGCCATCGTCATGTCGTTTCTCCTCCTTGCTTGTCGGTTACGCCGCGACCGTCTCGCCCTGCCCGCTCATCGCGGCGACGGCCGCATCGACGTCCATCCACATCGGCTCGAAGGTGTGGCCGTCGAGATCCTCGAAGGCGCGGCCATACATGAAGCCCATGTCCTGCGCCGCGCGCGGCTCGGTGCCGCCGGCGGCAAGTGCGGCCGCCATGATCGCATCGACGTCCGCGCGGCTGTCGCGCGACAGGGCCAGCAGCACGCCGCTGGTCGTCCTGGCGTCGACGATCTGCTTGGTCGTGAAGGTCTGATAGAAAGCGCGATCGAGGATCATGAAGCTGATCGTGTCCGACCACACCATCATTGCCGCCTCGGGGCCCTTGCAGATGGTGGTGTCCTTCACGCAGCCGATCGCCTCGTAAAAGGCGGTCGAGGCCGCGACGTCGGCGACGGGCAGGTTGACGAAGATCATCTTGGGCATGGCGCAACGATCCTTTGCGACTCGGTGTTTGCGTTCGATGCCCTTCCGAGTTACAAAACACAACGATGAAGTTAGTAAAAATAACCAACGGCCCCGAAAGCGCGACGAAGCGTTGGTATGACGATGCCTGCGGCACGGCGCTCGGCATGGAGCTGGTGGGCGAGCGCTGGTCGCTGCTGATCGTGCGCGAGCTCTTGCTCGGGCCGCGACGCTTCGGCGCGCTGCGCGCCGGCTTGCCGGGAATCAGCGCCAACGTGCTGACCCAGCGGCTCGAGGGGCTGGAGGCAAGCGGCATCATCGAGCGCCGCACCCTGCCGCCGCCCGCCAATGTGCAGGTCTATGCGCTCACGCCCTGGGGCGAAGAATGCGAGCCCGTGGTGCTCGGCCTGGCGCGCTGGGCGCTGCGCTCGCCCATGCACGACCCGCGCCTGTCCTTCTCGCCGACCGCGCTGATGCTGTCGCTGAAGATGCTGTTGGTGCCCGAGCGGCTCGGCGATATGCAAACCGTGATCGGCCTGCGCCTCGATGGTGAGGATTATGTCGCGCGGGTCGGCGATGGTGCAATCACCGTGGCGCGCGGCGCGGCCATCGACGCCGACGCCATGCTGGCCGGCGCGCCGGGAGCGATGCTGCCGCTGTTTTTCGGCGGGAAATCGCTGGCCGAAGCGGAGGCCGCGGGCTTGGTGTCGATATCCGGCGACCGCAGCCGCGCGGCTTTGTTCGCAACGCTCTTTTCTCTGCCGCAAAAAGCTCGTTGACCGCGACACGGCGAGGTTGCGCTTGACGAAGCGCCATTCCGTTCGCACTGAGCTTGTCGAAGTGCCGCTCTTCCTATGCAGCCGATGGGAACAGGATCAGGGCTTCGATTAGCGCAGCCCGACCGGCCTTTTTGGATGGCATGATGACCGACATCCCCAATACCCAGCCCGACAGTCGCGAGACGACGATCCTCGACGCGCCCGACCAGATGAAGAAGGTGCGCGACCTGTTCGGCATCGATTCCGACATGCAGGTGCCCGCCTTCAGCGAGGCCGACGAACGCGTCCCCGATCTCGACCCCGCTTATGTGTTCGATCCCGACACCACGCTCGCGATCTGCGCCGGCTTTGCCTATAATCGCCGCGTGATGGTCCAGGGCTATCACGGCACCGGCAAGTCGACGCATATCGAGCAGGTCGCGGCGCGGCTCAACTGGCCATGCATCCGCATCAATCTCGACGCGCATATCAGCCGTATCGACCTGGTCGGGCGCGACGCGATCGTGCTGCGCGACGGCCAGCAGGTCACCGAGTTTCGCGAGGGGCTGTTGCCCTGGGCGCTGCAGACGCCGACCGCTTTGGTGTTCGACGAATATGACGCCGGCCGCCCCGACGTGATGTTCGTCATCCAGCGCGTGCTGGAGACCGAGGGCAAGCTGACGCTGCTCGACCAGAACCGCGTGATCCGCCCGAACAAGTTCTTTCGGCTGTTCGCTACCGCCAATACCGTCGGCCTCGGCGACACGAGCGGGCTCTATCACGGCACGCAGCAGATCAACCAGGGCCAGATGGACCGCTGGAACATCGTCATCACGCTTAACTACCTGCCCGCCGCGGTCGAGGCGCAGATCGTGCTCGCCAAGTCGGGTGAATATGACAAGCCCGAGGGCAAGAAGACGGTCGACAACATGGTACGCGTCGCCGACCTGACGCGCCGCGGCTTCATCAACGGCGACATCTCGACCGTGATGAGCCCGCGCACCGTGATCACCTGGGCACAGAATGCGCTGATCTTCGGCGATATCGGCTTCGCCTTCCGCCTGTCGTTCCTCAACAAGTGCGACGAGGCCGAGCGCCCGCTGGTCGCGGAATATTATCAGCGCGTGTTCGGGCAGGACCTGCCGGAGAGCGTCGTCGGCAAGTCTTGAGGCGCACGCCAAAGTGGACTAAGCGGACTTAGTCCATAGGAGACTGCCGATGGCCGAGGCCGATCCCGGAAAGATGGTCAACGTCCATGAGGCGAAGACGCATTTCTCCAAGCTGCTCGAACGCGCCCATGCCGGCGAGGAGATCATCCTCGCCAAGGCCGGACGACCCTATGCCAAGCTCGTGCCGATCGACGCGCCGCTCAGGGCGCGGCGCATCCCGGGCGGCTTGACCGTGACCGGGGAAATTCCGGATTCGCTATGGTTCGACCCCATGCCCGAAGATGAGCTTCCCTTATGGGAGGGCAAGGGACTCGAGAAATTCGGGCTGTGACCGGCTATCTGCTCGATACCCACGCATTGCTCTGGTGGTTCACCGATGCGCCCAGACTCGGCGCGCGGGCGCGCGCCGCGATCGAAGAGGGTGACAAGCCGGTGCATGTCAGTGCCGCCGTAGTCTGGGAAATCGCGATCAAGTCGGCGCTCGGCAAACTGCCGATGATCGTTGATTTCAAGGGTCAATATCCGCATCTGATGGATAACAATGGCTTCAACCGTCTCGACATCACCGACGGACATGCATTGCGCGCCGCCTATCTGTCGGGCGCGCACCGCGACCCGTTCGATCGGTTGATCGCCGCCCAGGCGCTGGCCGAAGAGCTGGTGGTGATTACACGTGATCCTGAAATTGCCGGTTTCGGCTGCGAGGTACTGTGGTGAAAACCCCCCTGCGTCTCGCCATCGCCCTCGGTGCCGTGCTGCTGATTGCTGCCAAGGACGGCGGCCAGGTCGGCGCGCCGCCGCTGCGGCTGATCGAGACGATTTCGCCGCAGGGGCCGCAAAAGGTGATGCCCGGTGCGATCATCTCGCGCGCGCTGATCGGCCGCCCCGATTCGGCGGTGCTCGGCGACGACATCACGCTCGACTGGAAGGGCGAGAAGCGCAGTTTCGCGCATGGCGATATCCTTCACGCCGAAAGCGTCAGCGGGGTTACCGGCATTCCCGATGCGGTGTTCTGCGAGGAAGAGCAGAAGGCCTCGATGGGCAAGGTCATGACCGGCCAGATGT
The DNA here is from genome assembly GCF_036663795.1 of Parasphingomonas halimpatiens. Classification (NCBI taxonomy): domain Bacteria; kingdom Pseudomonadati; phylum Pseudomonadota; class Alphaproteobacteria; order Sphingomonadales; family Sphingomonadaceae; genus Parasphingomonas; species Parasphingomonas halimpatiens. The sequence goes on along the minus strand of NZ_JAXOJP010000004.1, from coordinate 245,314 downwards.
TGTTCGGCCTGGTCGGCGCACTGCGCGGCACGCATCTCAACACCCGCTACTGCGTGTTCGACGCAGATGGCGACAAGAGCTTCGACCACGCCTTTCTGATCGGCGCCAAGGGTGACCAAGGTCGCGCCCCGTTCGTTATCCCGCCCGCGCGCTACGGGCTGATCGAGGGCATAGAGCTGGGCGGGGAGAGCGTCGCCCGGCTGCGCTATGTCGGCCCCGCCGGCAACAGCAACAGCATCTCGATCGACCTCGAAGTATCGGGCTTCGGCATGATGCGCGACCTCGCCGAACCACGCACCGTCATCCCGATCACCCGGCTGCCCGCCTACAAGGTGATCAACGGCGCGGTCGTCACCGTGCTTGCATACGATGCCAAAACCATGGAAGCGACGATCCGCATGGATCATGATCTGGCACCGGGCCATATCGTGCTGCCGGAATTGAGCCATGGCTACTGACACACCCCTCGATCGTTTCAAGAATGTGCTCGGCGGCACGGCACGCGCCATTGCCGGCGAGCCCGAGATCGAGCTCGCCTTCACCGCCGACGCGCCCGCGCAATCGGGCAAGCATATCAAGGTGCCGATGCCGGCGCGCACCCTGCCCGCGGACCAGGTCGCCGAGGCGCGCGGCTTTGCCGACGGCTTCGCGCTGCGGCTGAAATATCACGACACTGGGCTGCACAATCGCGGTGCGCCGGCCGAGGCGGTGGCCCGATCGGTGTTCGATGCGGTCGAGACCGCACGCGTCGAGGCGCTCGGCGCGCGCGGCTATGCCGGGATCACCGCCAATCTCGCCACCGCGCTCGACGTCAGGCTGCGCGCCGACCCGATCACGCGCGCGCGCAACCGGGATGAGGTGCCGCTGTCGACCGCACTGGGGCTGATGGTGCGCGAGCGGCTGACCGGGCAGGAATCGCCCGCGCTTGCCGCACCGGGTCTCGCGCTGGTGCGCGACTGGATCGAGGACAACGCCGGCGGCGATCTCGACGCGCTCGGCCTCGCCATCGACGATCAGCGGACCTTTGCCGGCCTCGTCAACCGCCTGCTCGAGGATCTCGAACTGATCGAGGGTGACCTGCTCCCCGACGAATCGGACGAGGGCGGCGCCGAGGACGAGGGCACCGACGAGCAGCAGGACGACAGCGAGGAGGGCGACGAGCCCGGCGAGCAGGGCCAGGGCGAGATGGAGGCGCGCGGAGAACCGCGCGATGCCGAGGGCGAGGAAGGCGAGAATAGCGAGCAGGGCGAGGACGATCTCGACAACCAGGACGGCGAACCCGGTGACGAAGGCGACGAGGGCATGTTGCCGGTCCGCCCCAACCGCCCCTTCTCCGACCTGTCGCCGCATTTCGACTACAAGCCATGGACGACGCAGTTCGACGAGGTCATCGCCGCGACCGAATTGTGCGATGCCGAGGAACTGACGCGGCTGCGCTCTTATCTCGACCAGCAGCTCGTCCATCTGCAGGGCGCGGTGACCAAGCTCGCCGACCGGCTGCAGCGCCGGCTGATGGCGCAGCAGAACCGCAGCTGGGATTTCGACCAGGAGGAAGGACTGCTCGACGCCGCGCGGCTCGCCCGCGTCGTCGTCAACCCGACCCAGTCGCTGAGCTACAAGATCGAGCGCGAGACCGAATTCCGCGACACCGTCGTCACGCTGCTGATCGACAATTCGGGCTCGATGCGCGGCCGCCCGATCTCGATCGCCGCGATCAGCGCCGATATCCTCGCGCGCACGCTGGAGCGCTGCGGCGTCAAGACCGAGATTCTCGGCTTTACCACCCGCGCGTGGAAGGGCGGCCAGTCGCGCGAGACCTGGCTCGCCGCCGGGCGCCCGCCCCAGCCGGGCCGGCTCAACGACGTCCGCCACATCGTCTACAAGAAAGCCGACGAGCCGTGGCGCCGCGCCAAGACCTCGCTCGGCCTGATGATGCGCGAGGGGCTGCTCAAGGAGAATATCGACGGCGAGGCGCTGCTCTGGGCACACAGCCGGCTGATCGCGCGGCCCGAGGAACGCAAGATCATGATGGTCATTTCCGACGGCGCGCCGGTCGACGACTCGACGCTCAGCGTCAATTCGGGCAGCTATCTCGAACGCCATCTGCGCCAGGTGATCGGCTGGATCGAAGGGCGCTCGCCGGTCGAGCTCGTCGCGATCGGCATCGGCCATGACGTGACGCGCTATTATGCTCGCGCGGTGACGATCATGGACGCCGAGCAACTCGGCGGCACGATCATCGAACAACTCGCCGCGCTGTTCGATACGCCGTGATCGCCGCCCCGCCGGGCGGTTTTCGCGGGCCGGTGAAGCGATCGGTCACCATTGCCGGGCACCAGACCTCGATCAGCCTCGAACCGCTGTTCTGGCAGGCGCTCGAAACAGCGGCGGCCGCACGCGCGCTCCCGCTAAACGCGCTGATCGCCGAGATCGACGCGATCCGCATCACCGAAGCCGCGCCCCCCAACCTCGCCAGCGCGCTGCGCAGCTGGCTGCTGGCGGATAATCTCGACCGCAGCGACGCCTGAAGAAGATATTTGTTCGCGCGGAGGCGCGGAGGCGCGGAGGAGTAGCGTCCGTGGCCCCTACCGCGCGTGAGCAAGATTTGTCTGACACTGGTCTGACGGGAGCTGCGGGGTTGCGCGCACGGTAGTCCGGCGCGCGACTTCTCCGCGCCTCCGCGCGAAAAATCATCTTACTGAATCCGAAGCGTTTGCGGTGAACAGGCGCGTCACGCCGATCCGTACTTTTCGTGCAGTGCGCTTCTTCCGTCTCAGGCAAAGGTGATTTTGATGCGAATTATTCGCAATAGCGTTGACACTGCGACTGACTCGCAATAGCCGAAATCCATCAAAGGGAGACCGATCTTGCGAACCGCCGTTCAACGCCATCCGATTGCCCGACCTGCCTTTCTCGCACTGTCGTGCGTCGGCGCCTTCGCGACCGCGCCGGCCTTTGCGGAGGGCTGGAATGACGTGGTGCCGGCGAACGACGAGGATCCCGATCAGCGCAACGACGTGATCGTCACCGGCGCGCGCGAGCAGAAGCCGGCCGACCCCAAGCAGGTCGCGCCGCTGGTCGACACGCCCAAGTCGATCGTCGTGCTGTCGCGCGACGTGATCGACCAGACCGGCTCGGCCAGCCTGCAGGATGCGCTGCGCACCGTGCCGGGCATCACCTTCGGCGCGGCCGAGGGTGGCAATCCGATCGGCGACCGCCCGTTCATCCGCGGCTTCGACAGCCAGGGCAGCATCTATGTCGACGGCGTGCGCGACCTCGCCTCGCAGACGCGCGAGGTGTTCGCGATCGACTCGGTGCAGATCGTGCGCGGCTCGGATTCGACGCTCGGCGGACGCGGCAGCGCCGGCGGCACGATCAACATCCTGTCGCGGGTACCGCAACGTTCGAACTTCGCGGCGGCCAGCGCCAGCTACGGCAATGGCGACTACAAGCGCGTCACCGGCGACCTCAATCTCAAGATCAGCGACACCGTTGCCTTCCGCGTCGCGGGGCTATGGCACGACCAGAATGTCGTCGATCGCGACGCCATCTATGCCCGCCGCTGGGGCTTCGCGCCGAGCGTCACGATCGGCCTCGGCACCGCCACCCGGCTGACCGCAAGCTATTATTATCTCGAAAGCCACGAACTGCCCGACAGCGGCATCCCCTATCTCTATGCCTGCAGCGCGACGCTGTGCAACGCGCCCGCCGGCGACGTCTTCACCACCCCGGCGGTCGGCACGATCACGACCAAGACCGGCCAGACCGGCTATGTCGCGCGCTCGACCTTTTACGGCCTGACCGACCGAGACTTCCGCGATTCGACGACCAACCAGGCGACGCTGCGGATCGAGCATGATTTCGGCCGCGGCATCACGCTGCGCAACACCGCGCGCTACAATCAGAGCGACCAGTCTTATATCTACCTGCTGCCCGACGACAGTACCGGCAATGTCTACAACAGCGGCAATGTCTGGCGCCGCGCCAACACGCGCTACGGCTATACCAAGAGCATCGTCGACCAGCTCGATCTCAGCGGCAAGTTCGATACCGGCGGGATCGCGCACAGCTTTGCGATCGGCGCGGAGGTATCGTGGGAAAAGACCCGCCGCGGCAGTTTCGTACTGGCGACCGGCTCGACGATCAGCCCGCGCTGCAACAGCACGACGATCGCGCGCTATTATTGCACCAGCCTGTTCACGGCCAATGCCAATGATCCGTGGGTCAACTACACCAGCGACACGTCGAGCGCGGCCACCGCGATCGTGAAGGGCGCGGCCAACACCGAAACGCAGAACGACGCGCAGACCCAGGCGATCTACGCCTTCGATTCGATCACGATCGTGCCGTCGCTGATCCTCAACCTCGGCGCGCGCTACGATCGCTTCGCCTCGACCGTCACCCTGCCCTTCGCCGCCGGCAGCACAGCGGTACGGCTGTCGCGCACCGACAATCTGTTCAACTGGCAGGCAGGTCTCGTCTTCAAGCCGACCCCCGAGACCAGCATCTACGCCAGCTACGCCACCGCCGCGACGCCGCCCAACAGCCTGCTCGGCGAGGGACGCGAGGACAATGCGCTGCCCACCACCAACAGTGCGACCAACCTGTCGATCCTCGACCAGCTCAAGGTGCAGAAGACCAAATCCTATGAAGTCGGCGCCAAGGCCAGCCTGTTCCACGAGAAGCTCGCGCTCGGCCTTGCGCTGTTCCAGACCGACATCAGCAACGCCCGCGTCCAGATCGACGCCAACACCGTCGGATTTCTCGGGCGGACGCGGATCCGCGGCGTCGAGCTGACCGCCAATGGCACGATCCTGCCGGGCTGGACGGTGTTCGGCGGCTATACGCATCTCGACCCGAAGATCCTCGACGCCGGCTACACCGCGCTGACCGCAGCGGCGGTCGGCAGCCAGGCCGCGCAGGTCGTTTATGTGCCGTCGGTCAACACCGGCAAGCAGACCCCGCAGACCGCCACCGACAGCTTCACGCTGTCCACCAATATCGAGGCGACGAAGCGCTTTTCGTTCGGCGGCGGCGCCTATTATTCGAGCCGCCAGATCGGTGGCTATGGCGACAACCGCACCGCCACCCAGACCAGCGCCGGCGTCGTCACGATCAGCCCTGCGACGACGGTGCTGACGCGCGGCACCCCGGCCTATTGGCGCTTCGACGCACAGGCGCGCTACAAGCTCACCGACCATGTCGAGCTCAGCGTCAACGCGCAGAACCTGACCAACAAGGTCTATTTCACCAACACCTATACCAGCCATTACGCGACGATCGCGCCGGGCCGCACCGTGTTCGGCACCGTCGGGGTGAAGTTCTGATGCGCGAGGCGACAAACACCTCCCCGGAACGGGGAGGGGGACCGCGACGCGAAGCGGCGGGGTGGAGGGGGCGTGCCACAGGCGGTGCGCTCGCGGCAATCCCCCTCCACCCCTCGCCTTCGGCGAGCGGTCCCCCTCCCCGTACCGGGGAGGTATTGCCTGAGGTCTCCCCCGACGCCATCGCCGCCGGCCTGTCCGGAACGCCCGAGCAGCGCGCCACTACCCTCCGCGCGCTCGCCGAAGCCGGCGTGCCAGAAGCCCAGGCGCTGTTCGGCCAGCTGCTGCTCGACGGCAACGGCATCGCGCGGGACGAACCCGCCGCGCTGGGCTGGTTCACCCGCGCCGCCGCGCAGCATCATGTAATGGCGATCAACATGGTCGGGCGCTGCTACGATCTCGGCTGGGGCACTGCGCCCGACAAGGCGCGCGCCGCCGCCTGCTACCGCATCGCCGCCGAGCGCGGGCTCGACTGGGGCATGTACAATTACGCCACCCTGCTCGCGCTGGGTGACGGCGTGGCGGAGGACAAGCCCGCCGCGCTCGCCTGGTTCCGCAAGGCCGCCGCGCGCGGCAACGCCAAGGCGATCAATTTCGTCGGCAGCTTCCACGAGGATGGCTGGGTCGTCGCGCGCGACCTGAAGGCCGCGGCCTATTGCTATGCCCGCGCCGCGCAGGGCGGCGATTTCCGCGGCGCCTTCAACCATGCCCGCATGCTCGGCGCGGCGGGCAAGATCGAGGAGGCGATCCACTGGCTGCGCCGCGCGGGCGAAACGGCGACCCCAGCCTTCGTCGCCAAGGCCAGCGCCTGGCTCGCCGCCGCCGATCTCCCCGCCTTCCGCCGACGCGGCGTACAGGCATTGCAGCAGGGCGCCGGCCTATGCTGATCGCCATCCCCGACCTCGTCACCCCGGCGCAACTGACCGATATCCGCACGCTGATCGATGCCGCCGCGTGGACCGACGGCAACGCCACCTCAGGCGCGCAATCCGCGCTCGCCAAGCGCAACGAACAATTGCCCGAGGACAGCGATGCGGCGCGCCGCGCCGGCGCGATCGTGCTCGACGCGCTCGCCGCCTCGCCCTTGTTCGTCGCCGCCGCGCTGCCGCTCAAGGTCTTCCCGCCGCTGTTCAATCGCTATGGCGACGGCCAGGGCTTTGGCACGCATGTCGACAACGCCGTGCGTATCCGCCGCGGCAGCGATTTCCGCATCCGCAGCGATCTGTCGGCGACGCTCTTCCTCGCCGATCCCGACAGCTATGACGGCGGCGAACTGGTGATCGAGGGCAATTTCGGCGAACAGCGCGTCAAGCTGCCCGCCGGCCATCTCATCCTCTACCCCGCCTCGAGCCTGCACCATGTCACACCGGTGACACACGGCCTGCGTATCGCGAGCTTCTTCTGGATCCAGTCGATGGTCCGCGACACCGAGGCCCGCCGTATTCTGTTCGACCTCGACTCCGCCGTGCAGGCGGTCGCCGGCACGAACGGGCAAGGCGACCCCGCCGCGATCAAACTCACCGGCATCTACCACAATCTGCTCCGCCGCTGGGCGGATGCCTGAAGGACGACATCGTGACGAAGATCGGCCTGCGCCGCGCCTGGTTCCAGCTGCACAAATGGATCGGCCTGATCCTCGCGATCCTGATCATCCCGCTGTCGCTGACCGGCGCGGCGCTGGTGTGGGACGAGGCACTCGACCATGGCCTCAACCCGCAGCGTTATGCCGTGACCGGCGGCAACGCGATCGACGCCCATGCCTATGTCGATGCCGCACGCGCCGTGCTCGCGCCGGGCGAACGGATTTCAACGATAAGCCGTGACGATACCGGCCCGGTCGTCATAACCGCCAACCAGGCAACCAAGCGCGCCGCCGGCCCGCCGGCCCGCACGACGCTGTGGCTCGATCCACCGAGCGCACGCCTGCTCGATCGCAGCACCGGCAATAACGGCCTCGTCCGCACCATGCACATGATCCATGGCAGCCTGATGATCCCGGGCGTCGGACGCCAGATCGTCGGCTGGATCGGCGTCGCAATGGCCTTGTCGTGCCTTTCCGGCCTGTGGCTGTGGTGGCCGACGGTCGGCAAATGGGTGCGCGGTCTGCGCTGGCGCCGGCATCGCAATCTCGACACCAACCTGCATCACCTAACCGGCTTCTGGATCGCGCTGCCGCTGTTCGCGCTCTCGCTCACCGGCATATGGATATCCTTCCCCGGCATTTTCGGCGGCGGCGCACCACGCGGCGAGCGCGGCGCGGCCCGCCCGCAGCCGCTTGCCGCGCCACGGCTGGGCGTCGACACCGTCGTTGCCGGTGCCCAGGCCTTCGTGCCCGGCGACTGGCGGCAAATCTCCTGGCCGACCGATCGCAAGCCCGCCTGGTCGGTGACCTTCGCCGACACGGCGGACACGGTGACGATCGACGACACCACCGGCGCCGCCGGCATTGCGACCGCGCCGCCAGAGACCACCTCGCGGCTGATGCGCCGCATCCACGACGGCACGCGCATGGGCATGGTGTGGCAGACGATCATCTTCCTCGCCGGCCTGATCCCCGCCTTGCTCGCCGTGACGGGGATCATCATGTGGTGGCGCGCGCGGCGCTGGAAGGCGGAGCTCAGGGCACGGACCGCGCGCGCCGCCGCTGCCGCGTAACGAAGATCAGCGGGGCGTGACGATCGGGAAATTGCCCGTCGCCGGCGCCATCAGCGCGACGAAGCGCTGGAACGCGCTGGCATCGCCGGTGATCTTCGCCTCGCCGCTCGCCAGTTTGGGCAATAGCGACGCGCCGCCCATGATGCTGGCGAGGAAGTCGCTGCGCTTGACCGTCAGCGTGGCATCGACCGGCCCCGGCGCGGCGATCGGGCGATGCACCAGCACGCCATTGGCGACCGTGACATAGGTCTTCTCGTCGCGGTCGGGAAAGACGAACGCCAGCCTCAGCCTGGTGTCGCCGACCGCGTCGCCGCGCAGCCGCACCGCCAGCAGGTCGAAAATCTCCGTCGTCGACAGTGCCGACACCAGCGCGCGTGACGGAGTAGGGCCACCCTTGGGCGGGCCGTCGATCAGCTCGCTGGCACCAGTCAGGTACATGTTGCGCCACAGCGCGTTTTCGGACTGGTAGCCGAGCTGCTCGTAACAGCGCGCGAGCAAAGCCCGCGCCTCGGTGTCGGCGCCATCGGCGAACACCGCGCGGTTGAGCAGCTCCGCCGCCCAGCCATAATCGCCACCATCATAGGCCGCCTGCGCCAGCGCGCGCACCTTGGCCGCGCCGCCCATCGCCGCGACATAGCGCCGCCCTGCCTCGACTGGCGGCAGTGCCGCGAGATGCGCCGGATTGGCGTCGTACCAGCCCATATAGAATTGATAGACCGCGCGGGCATTGAAGCTCAGCGAGCCATAATAAGGCCGGTCGAACCACTCTTTGGCCAGCGCCGGCGGCAGCTTGAGCGTTGCGGCGATCTCGTCGCCGGTGAGGCCCTGGTTCATCAGCCGCACCGTCTGGTCATGAACGAAGGCGTAATAATCGCGCTGCTTGCCGAGATAATCGACGATCACCTCACGCCCGAAACGCGGCCAGCCATGGCTGGTGATCAGAATGTCGCTGTCGCCGAAACGATCCAGCGCCGCGGTGAGCCCGTCGGCCCAGGCCTTGGCGTCGCGCACCACCGCGCCGCGCGGCGTCAGGATATTGTGCTGCGTGGCGTTGGCGTTCTCCGCCATGTCGACGATGCGCCAGTCGGGAAAGGCGATGTTGAGCTCGACCGGCGCCTCGGTGCCATGGGTTAGGTGGAAGCGCAGCTTCACCCCGTCGAGCGTCAGCGTTTCGCCATCCGCGCCGATCTCGCGATTGGGCAGGATCAGCGAACTGGTGCCCGTGGCGATCCCGGCGCCGATCCCCGAATTGACCGTGCCGGTCGCCGATTTGGGCAGGCCGATGCCGAACTGGAAGATCGCGCGGCGCTGCATCGCCAGCCCGGCGATGACATTCTCGCCCACGGCGGCGGCGGCGAAACCCCTGGGCGCGATCACGGCGACCTTGCCCGATTGCGCCTCCTCGTCCGACACCAGCCCGGCCGCGCCACCAAAATGATCGACATGGGGATGGGTGTAGATCACCGCGACGACCGGCAGCTTCGCGACCGAGTCATTCACCAGCCGCAACGCCGCCTGCGCCGTCTCGATCGAGCCGAGCGCGTCGATCACGATCCAGCCCTTGTCGCCCCTGACGAAGGTGATGTTGGCCAGGTCGAAACCGCGCACCTGCCAGATCCGCTCGCTGACCTTGAACAGCCCCGACAGTGCCATCAGCCGGGCATGACGCCACAGGCTGGGATTGACCGTGTCGGGCGCCTGACCCTTGAGAAAGTCGAACGCGGTGGGGTCCCAGATCGTTCGCCCGTCCGCGGCGCGGATCACCGGATCGGCCAGCGTGCCGACATAACCGCGCCGCGCGAAATCCTCGTCGCGCACGTCGGAGAAGGGCGCCTCGCCCAGCGCGACTGCCTGCGCAGCCTTCGTCGCCGGGGTCACCGGGTCGGACGCCGCCACACCACCCGACCACGCCATGGCGGCCATCGCCGTCGCCAACCACCGCCAACGCTTCATCGCATTCTCCACCCCGGATTTTTATCCTTGCCCAAGTCTTCCACCTTCCGCCCGGCGCGGCAAGGCGGCGCCATGCCCCACAAGGCTCGCTCGATCAGTATGAACGGATTAAGTGATTGGACAGATCAATGGCGGGGTGCGACCACCGCCTTTGAGTTCTGCCAACGATAAACCCGATAGGAGAAGCCGATGAACGCCGAGAGCCAATGCCCCGTGAGTGGCGGCAAGGTGGACGGGAACGCCGTCCTTTTCGATATGACCAACCGACTGTGGTGGCCTAACCAGCTCGACCTCGGCGTGCTGCATCAAAATCCCCCTGCCGGCGACCCGATGGGCGCGGCGTTCGACTATGCCGAAGAATTCAAAAGCCTCGATCTCGCCGCGCTCAAGCGCGACATCTTCGCGCTGATGACCGAGTCGCAGGAGTGGTGGCCGGCCGATTTCGGCCATTACGGCCCGCTGTTCATCCGCATGGCATGGCACAGCGCCGGCACCTATCGCATCGGTGACGGTCGCGGCGGCGCCGGCTCGGGCACGCAGCGCTTCGCCCCGCTCAACAGCTGGCCCGACAATGCCAATCTCGACAAGGCGCGCCACCTGCTCTGGCCGATCAAGCAGAAATATGGCCGCAAGATCTCCTGGGCCGACCTGCTGATCCTCGCCGGCAATTGCGCGCTCGAATCGATGGGCTTCAAGACCGCCGGCTTCGCCGGGGGCCGTGAGGATGTCTGGCAGCCCGAGGCCGACATCTATTGGGGTCCCGAGCGCGAATGGCTCGGCGACAAGCGCTACAGCGGCGAACGCGACCTGGCGAACCCGCTCGCCGCGGTCCAGATGGGGCTGATCTACGTCAATCCCGAAGGCCCCAACGGCAACCCCGATCCGCTTGCCGCCGCGATCGACATCCGCGAAACCTTCGCGCGTATGGCGATGAACGACGAGGAGACCGTCGCGCTGATCGCCGGTGGCCACACCTTCGGCAAGACGCACGGCGCCGCCGATCCGTCGCAACATGTCGGCCCCGAACCCGAAGGCGCACCGATCGAGAATCAGGGGCTTGGCTGGAAGAACAGCTATGGCAAGGGCCATGGCGACGACACCATCACCAGCGGGCTCGAGGTCACCTGGACGCAGAAGCCGACCGAATGGAGCAACCTGTTCTTCAAGAACCTGTTCGAGCATGAGTGGGAGCTGACCAAGAGCCCCGCCGGCGCGCAGCAATGGGTCGCGAAGGACGCGGCCGAGGACGTCCCCGACGCGCATGATCCGTCGAAAAAGCGTCGCCCCACAATGCTCACCACCGATCTCGCGCTGCGTTTCGACCCGATCTACGGGCCGATCTCGCGCCGCTTCCACGAGAATCCCGAGCAGTTCGCCCATGCCTTTGCCGAGGCGTGGTACAAGCTGACCCACCGCGACATGGGCCCGCACACGCGCCTGCTCGGCGCCGAAGTCCCGGCCGAGCCACGCCTGTGGCAGGACCCGGTGCCGGCCGCTACCGAACCGTTGATCGACGCGGCCGACATCGCCGCGCTCAAGACACAGATCCTCGCTTCGGGCCTGTCGATCGCGCAGCTGGTCAAGGCGGCCTGGGCCTCAGCGTCGACCTTCCGCGGCTCGGACATGCGCGGCGGTGCCAATGGCGCGCGCATTCGCCTCGCGCCGCAAAAGGACTGGGCGGTCAACGAGCCCGCCGAACTTGCGGCGACGCTGGCGCGGCTCGAGGAAATCCTCAGCGGCTTCGCCAAACCCGTCTCGCTTGCCGACCTGATCGTGCTCGGCGGCACCGCCGCTGTCGAGCAGGCGGCGCGCGACGCCGGGCAGAGCGTGGAAATTCCCTTCGCGCCAGGCCGCACCGACGCCACCCAGGAGCAGACCGATGCGCATTCCTTCGCCCCGCTCGAACCCCGGGTCGATGGCTTCCGCAACTACACCAGCGGCGAGCAACATTTCTCGGCCGAGGAACTGCTGGTCGATCGCGCCCAGCTGCTCACGCTGACCGCGCCGGAGATGACCGTGCTGGTCGGCGGGCTGCGCGTGCTCGGCGCCAATGTCGGCGGGTCGCGCCACGGCGTGTTCACCGATCGACCGGGCACACTGAGCAACGACTTCTTCGTCAACCTGCTTGCGGCGAGCATGTCGATGACGTGGGAGGCGGTCGGCGACGGCAGCTTCGTGGCGAAGGACCGCAAGACCGGCGAGGCCAAATGGACCGGCACGCGGGTCGATCTGATCTTCGGTTCCAACTCGCAGCTCCGCGCGCTGGCCGAGGCCTATGCCAGCGACGACGCGCATGGCGCCTTCGTCCAGGCCTTTGCCAAGGCATGGACCAAGGTGATGAACCTCGATCGGTTCGATCTGGCCTGAGCTGAACGAACGGTTCTCCGGCGCCGGGCGCCGGGGAACCGTTCACCGTTGCGGCGACGGGAGCGTTGCCGCCTGGCCGGCGACGATGGCCGCGAACCCCGAGGCCAGCGCATCGAACACTGCGCGGTAACGCGGGCTGGTACGCAAATCCTCATGCATCGTGACCCACACCCCGAGATCGAGATCGAAGGCGTCGGCAAGCACCCGGACGAGATCAGGGTCGCGTGCCGCGAGGATCGTCTGGCAGATGCCGATCCCGAATCCGGCGCGGATCGCGGCAAGTTGCGCGACGTCGCTGTCGGTGCGCAGCGCCAAGGACGAGCGGCCGAGCGCGGGAAAACGCGCGGCGATGGCGCGGATCGCGGGGGTCTCGACATCATAGCCGATCAGGTCGTGCGCGCTCAGCGACGCCATGGTCTGCGGCACGCCGCGCCGATCGAGATAATCGCGGTGCGCGTGCAGGCCGATCTTAAGGCTGCCGACCTTGCGCGTCACCAACGCCTGCTGGGTCGGCTGCACCATGCGGATCGCGATATCGGCCTCGCGCAGCAACAGGTCGTCGAGCGTATTCGACAATACCAGTTCGACCGACAGCTTCGGATAGTGCCGGCGTAGTTGCGCGAGGATCGGCGGCAGATGTTCGACACCCACCACCTCGCTCGCGCTGACCCGCACCGTGCCGGCGATCTCCCCTGCGGCGCCACTCGCCGTGCGCAGCAGGGCGGCGGTGGTCGTGGCAAGTGAATCGGCGAACGGCTTCAGCGCGAGCGCCGCTTCGGTCGGCGAAAGGCCGCGCTGCGAGCGGACGAACAGATCGGCCCCGATTGACTGCTCCAGTGCTTCGATATGCCGCGCGACGCTGGGTTGCGTCAGGCCGAGCACGCGTGCCGCGCCCGACAGCGACCCCTCGCGCAGCACCGCGCCGAAGGTGCGATACAGGTCCCAATCCGGCTCTTTGTTCATCTATTTTCGTATAGCGATTGCACAACAATGCGCAATTTCGTATATCGATGAAAGCCGCGATCCCGCCTTCACCAACCAGGGAAGGCGAATCATGGAAAACGGCAACAAGACGGCATTGGTATTGGGCGCGACCGGCGGCATCGGCGGCGAGGTTGCGCGGCGGCTGGCGGCGTCGGGGTGGCGCGTTCGCGCGCTGTACCGCAACCGGTCGGCGACGGCGCAGGACGATGGTTTTTCCTGGATTCGCGGCGATGCGATGGTCGCTGCGGATGTCGCTGCGGCGGCGGACGGCGCCTCGCTGGTCGTGCACGCCGTCAACCCGCCGGGCTATCGCGACTGGGGCCGGCTGGTGCTGCCGATGCTCGACAACAGCATCGCCGCGGCACGCGCCAACGGCGCGCGCATCCTCCTGCCGGGCACGGTCTACAATTACGGCCCCGATGCCTTCCCCGACCTCACCGAGGACCAGCCGCAACATGCCGGCACGGTCAAGGGGCGGATCCGGGTCGAGATGGAACGCCGTCTCGCCGCGGTCGCGGCCAGCGGCGAGGCCCGCGTCCTGATCGTCCGCGCCGGTGACTTCTTCGGTCCGCGCGGCGACAATAACTGGTTCAGCCAGGGCTTGGTCGCGCCGGGGAAGCGTCCGCGAGCCATCACCTATCCGGGCAAGCGCGGGGTCGGGCATCAATGGGCCTATCTGCCCGACGTGGCCGAGACGATGGTGCGGCTGGTCGAGCAGGTCGGGCTCGACGATTTCGCGACCTTTCACATGGCCGGGCATTGGGATGCCGATGGCACCGCGATGACCGGCGCGATCCGGCGCGCGCTGGGCGATCCGGCGGTGCGCGTTGCGCGGATGCCCTGGGGCCTGATGCGGCTCGCCGCACCTTTCGTCCCGCTGCTGCGCGAACTACGCGAAATGAAATATCTCTGGGATCAGCCGGTCAGGCTGCGCAACGATCGGCTGTTGGCATTACTCGGAAGCGAGCGGCACACGCCACTCGATCACGCCGTGCGGCAGACGCTGGCGGGCATGGGGTGCCTGTGAGCATCGCGACAAGTGCGGCCGGACAGCGCGATCGGCACCGCGAACGGACGCCTCCATCGGCGCCCGAAAAGGCGGCTCGATAGGCCCGCCGCCATGACAGCGTCGCGTCACACCAGCCCGGGCGCCCGGCGGCGCGCCGGCAATGCCGAAAAATCGCTGGGGTAACAGCCGCCTACCGCGATCGCGGTATGTTGCGGGTAGCCCCGCTCGACTAACCGGCGGCAATACGGGCGATCTCGTCGCAGGTCTGGATCGATCAGTCGCCGAACGGCGCTGCCGCCGCCCTCGAGAGATCGTTCCGGCCACCGGATGGGAGAAGATGCCATGACACTGCGTAAAATGCGCAAACGGATGTTGATCGTCGCCGCCTTGCTGGGCGATGCCGGGGCCGCCACGGCAGCCGCCGCGCAGGACACGGTCGTGACCGCCAAGCCGCATGTCGAAATGGCGACGGCGGCGGGCAATCTTCCCATTGTCAACGCCCGCAGCGCAGGCTCGGTCGAGCAGATCTTTATCCGCTTCATCGGTTCCGACGGGTTGGCCACGCTCGACGTGCCGCTGTCGGTGAAGACGAGCAGCACCGCCCTGCTCACCGTCACGCCGACGGCGCAGCCGGGGGTCTATACGCTCGCCGTCCCGGCCAACACGACCGGCGGCAACGCGACGCTGATCGCGACGGCGGTCGTCGGCGGCGTCACCTATATGGGCGGCCGCAACTTCAGCATCTCCGCCGCTGCGACGGGCACGACCCCCAGCCCCACACCCACACCCACACCGACGGTGCCCGTCACCACCGGCTCCTCCACGATGATTCGCGCAGCGACGCCGACGCTCGCTGCGGATCAGTCGGGTTGCCCGACCGTCTCCACCTATGATGTCGGGCCGGGCAAGACCTACACCGCGCTCGCGCAATTGCCGTGGAGCAAGCTCAAGGGCTGCGACACCGTGCGCATCTACCCCAAGGTCAACAATGTTCCCTATTACGAGATGATGCTGATCTCGGCCGGGACCGATCTGGCACCCGCCGCGCCGAACCGCTTCCTGCGCATCCTCGGCATGCCCGATCCGGTGACGGGCATCCTGCCGATCATCGACGGCACTGGCGCGACGCAGCTCGAGACGCTGCCGGGCCAGGCGCCGCGCATGCTGCAATATCACGACAATGCCAGCCTCAGCCCGATCCTGCACCGGCTCGGCCTGGTGATGGTCGGGCCGCAACAGGGCTATAGCTATCACGGCGGCCCGGCGGGCTATATCAGCATCGAGAATCTCGAGCTGCGCAACGCGCGGTACGACCAACCCTATAATGACGCGCTAACCGGTTTGCCGGGCAAATTTCACAGCTTCGCCACCTGCCTCTTCGTCGAGGCGGCGGCGCATCTCGTGATCAGGGGCAATATCCTCCACGACTGCAGCAACGGGCTGTTCATCAATTCGAAGAACGCCGCGCCCGAGGAACTCTCCCAGGATGTGCTGGTCGACGGCAATTTCTTCTACAACAATGGCAATGCGCCGACCCCCGGGGTAACCAACGGGTTCAGCGAGCATCACAGCTACACCGAAGCGCGCGACATCACCTTTCAATATAATTATTTCGGCCCCGTCGCGCCGGGCTCCTATGGCGATTGCGTCAAGGATCGCTCGTCCGGGCTGGTGGTGCGCTACAATACGTTCGCATCGAATTGCGGCATCAAGTTCAATCTCGAGGATTCGACCGGCGGCCAGGCGCTGATCAGCGGCGACAGCGGCTACGCGACCACCTATATCTACGGCAATCTGATCGATATTCCCGCCAGCTACAGCGGCACGCAACTCGTCACCTATGGCGGCGACAGCGGGCAGACGAGCACCTATCGCCAGGGCACGCTCTATTTCTACAACAACAGCATGATCGTCGCCGGCGACAGCAACAGCGCCTATCCCGATGCGTTGCTGTTTTTCCTCGTGCAACCCAGCGCGCGGGCCGAGGTGTGGAACAACATTTTCTATGCCGCACCCGCCACGCCCGGTCATCAGCCCAAGGCGATGGCGATGGTCTCGGCCGGGGCGGGGACGGTCAATCTGTCGAACAACTGGATGTCCGCCCGGGTCGCGCCGACATGGCTCGGACATCCTTCAGCGGCAAAGGTCACGGGCTGGGCAGCGAACATCGTCTCGAGCGGGTCTCCCGGCTTTCAAAACCAGGGACCATTCCCCTACACGCCCGCGGCCGGATCGGCGCTGGTCAATGGCGGCGTGTCGCTTGCATCGCTGAAGCCCGGCAGCGCGCCATTGTCGCTGCCGCAAACGCAAGCGCTCGGGCCGCACGTCGCGCGCAAGCAGGACGGTCAGATCGACATCGGCGCGTTCGAATATTGAACCCGTGAGCGAGATGCGCTTCCGCTGAAGCGCATCTCGCTCCGAAGCCCCGAAAACGGGTACACCGTTCGCGGTCATTGAACGTCATCGCGCCGGTCCCGCCGCATCACCGACCCGCGCGACCGCCCGCCTGATTCACATCTTGTGCAACCGGTGCTTGGTTGGCGGCATGTTCGCTACCGCCTTTTACCATGGCCGTGTACCTACGCCGCGGCCCGGCGCATCCGCGCGACCGGCGCTGCACATTGTCGCGCCGGCCGTTGGGAATTCCCTGCCGGCCACGACAAAAAATACAAAAATTCCCTGCCAATCGCCGCATGGCAGGGAATTTCGGTCGTCCGCCGTAAGCGGCGAAGGTTCAGCGCCCGAGCAGCACCCGTGCCTGCCCGGCAATCTGCGCCAGCATCGCGGCGTTGGGCGAGGGCGCCGTCCGCGCGCGATCGACCAGCGATTTGAACTGCGCGACGCGCCCGGCATTCTCGCCCAGCCAGACGTCGACCTGCGCCTGCGGGTCGCCAGCGCCGCGCGCGAGGAATTCGAGCCGCAACTGCTGGAAATCGCGCGCCAGCCCGGCGATCAACAGCCGCTCCCACGGGTCGCTCGAATCGATCCGCGCGGCATTGGCCTGTGCCCAGTCGAGCCCCAGCGCCTGGCCCAGCCGCGTGAAGGCACGCGTCAGCACCACCTCGTCGAGGCCGCGCTGCGCGCCGAGATCGGCGAGGCCGATCGCGCCGTCGAGCTCGAACAGCCGCACCACGCGCTGCACCAGCTTGGGTGGCGCGCCGGTCGCCTCGAGCGTCGCGGCGATGCGCGCCGATTGTGCGCTCGCTGCCTCGAGCAGCAGCGCCTTGGTCTGGCGGTCGAGCTGGCGCACGCCCTTGACGAGCCGGGCATAGGTCGGCCCCGGACTGCTACCGGCGCGCGTCACGCGCAGCAGATCGGCGATCTGCGAGCGCGTTGCCACCGCGACCTCGTCGAACAGCGCGAGCCGCGCCGCCTCGGGCATGACCGCGCTTTCGATCTCGGCCCACAGCGCCGGCAGGTCGAACAGCCGCTCGACCACGACGAACATCGCGGCGATGTCGGCCATCGCCACGCCTTCCTCCTCGGCGAGCTCGAACGGGTGGAGCACGCCGAGCCGGTTGATCACGCGGTTGGCGAGCTTGGTCGCGACGATCTCGCCGCGCAGCCGGTGTTCGTCGATCGCGGTGGCGAACTTCTTGCGCATCGCCTTGGGGAAGGCGGCGTGCAGGTCGGGCGCGAGATCAGGGTCGAGGCCGAGTTGGCCATGCTCGATCGCCGCCTGCAGCGCGAGCTTGGCGGTCGCCAGCAGCACGGCGAGCTCGGGCCGGGTCAGCCCCCTGCCTTCCTGCGCACGGCGCAGCAGATCGTCATTGCCGGCCAGCCCCTCGACCGCGCGGTCGAGCTGCCCGCTGCTCTCGAAGATCTCGATCGCGCGGACATAGCTCGGCACGGCGCGCGCGCCGTCCTTCTCCATGATCGACAGCGCCAGCGTCTGCAGCCGGTTGTCCTCCAGCACGATGTGCGCGACGTCGTCGGTCATCTCGACCAGCAGCTTGTTGCGCTTGTCGTAGGCGAGGCGACCCTCGATCATCTCGCGATTGAGCGCGATCTTGATGTTGACCTCGTTATCCGAGCAGTCGACCCCGGCCGAATTGTCGATGAAGTCGGTATTGATGCGCCCGCCATGCGCGGCAAAGGCGATGCGCCCGGCCTGCGTCACGCCGAGATTGGCACCCTCGCCGATCGCCGTCGCGCGCAGATCCTCGGCGTCGACGCGCAGCCGGTCGTTGGCCGGATCGCCGACCGCGACATTGTTCTCGGCGCGCGCCTTCACATAGGTGCCGATACCGCCGAACCAGATCAGGTCGACCGGGCTGTGCAGGATCGCGGAAATAAGCGCGGTCGGCTCCATCTCGGCGACCTCGATGCCGAGCACGGCACGGATCTGCTTGGACAGCTTGATCACCTTGTCGGTGCGCGGGAACACCCCACCGCCCTTCGAGATCAGCGCCGGATTGTAATCCGCCCAGGACGAGCGCGGCAGCGCGAACATCCGTGCGCGCTCCTCCCAGCTAGCCGCCGGATCGGGATCGGGGTCGAGGAAGATGTGGCGATGGTCGAACACCGCGACGATCTTCAACGTCTTCGACAGCAGCATGCCGTTGCCGAACACGTCGCCCGACATGTCGCCGCAGCCGACGACGCGGATCGACTGGGTCTGCACGTCGACGCCGCGCTCGGCGAAGTGGCGCTGTACGCTGATCCACGCGCCCTTGGCGGTGATCGCCATCGCCTTGTGGTCGTAGCCGACCGAGCCGCCGCTGGCGAAGGCGTCGCCGAGCCAGTAATTACGTTCGAGCGCGATGGCGTTGGCGACGTCGGAGAAGGTCGCGGTGCCCTTGTCGGCGGCGACGACGAAATAGGGGTCTTCGCCGTCATGCACGACGACGCCTTGCGGATGCTCGACCTTGCCCGCGACGATATTGTCGGTGATCGACAGCAGCGTGCGAATGAAGATGCGGTAGCTCTCGGTGCCCTCGGCCAGCCACGCATCGCGGTTCGACGCCGGCGGCAGCTGCTTGGGATAGAAACCGCCCTTGGCGCCGGTCGGCACGATGACCGCGTTCTTGACGCGCTGCGCCTTCATCAGCCCGAGAATCTCGGTGCGGAAATCGTCGCGCCGGTCGGACCAGCGCAACCCGCCGCGCGCGACCGGGCCGGCGCGCAGATGGATGCCCTCGACGCGCGGGCTGTACACCCAGATCTCGCGCCACGGCACCGGCGCGGGCAGGCCGGGAATCAGGCTCGAATCGAGCTTGAAGGCGAGCGCAGTCTCGCCGGCGGGGGCGAAGGCGTTAGTGCGCAGCGTGGCGGCGATGACGTTGCGGATCGCACGCAGGATGCGGTCGTCGTCGATCGCCGAGACGTCGTCGAGCCCGGCATCGATCGCCGCGTCGGCGGCGGTGATGCCGACCGTCGCCTTGCCCTTCTTCGCCGGATCATGCGCCGCACCGAAGCGCGCGATCAGCGCGGCGGCAACCTTGGGCGCGCGGCGCAGTGCGTCGACCACGGTGACGAGGCCGTAGGGCATGCCCGCCTGGCGCAGATAGCGGAACCAGGCGCGGAACAGTACGACACCGGCGGGCGCCATGTTGACGTCGAGGATCAGCCGGTTGAACGCGTCGTTCTCGGCACTGCCTTCGAGCACTGCGGCGATCGCCGCCTCAAGCACATGCGTGTCGCCGTCGAAGATGTTGACGACCCCGCCGGTCGCCTCGATCAGGAATTCGTGGATGAAGCCTTGCGCTTCGTCGGTCAGCGCGGTCGGCACCTCCTCGATCACGCGGAAACCGAAATTCTCCAGCACCGGCACGGCGTCGGACAACGCCAGCGCGCCGCCGAGGCGATAGATCTTCAACCGCGCCGAGCCTTGTCCGTCGCGGTAGAGCCGCACCGTCCGGCTGCCGGGATCGTCGAGCCGCGCGAGGCAGACGATGTCGCGTGCCGCCTCGTCGGCGGCGTTGGCGGCGCGGTAGGTGTTGGGAAAGGTCGCCGCATGGCGCAGCGCAAGCCGGGTGGCGCGTGCGGTTTCGCCGAGTTCACCCAGCGCGGCCTCGACCGCCGGGACCCAGCCGCGCACCATCCGCGCGATGCGCGCGTCGAGCGGGGCAGTGTCGGGCAGCACGCCGGCACCGCGCAGGTCGAGCGTGAAGCGCATCATCGCCAGCACGCCGTCTTCCAGCGCCAGCGACCAGCTGAGCAGGCTGGCATTGGCCGCCTCGGCGAGCAATTCGCCGATCGCGACGCGGCGCGCGGTCGAGAGATCGTC
This sequence comes from Parasphingomonas halimpatiens, assembly GCF_036663795.1. NCBI lineage: Bacteria > Pseudomonadati > Pseudomonadota > Alphaproteobacteria > Sphingomonadales > Sphingomonadaceae > Parasphingomonas > Parasphingomonas halimpatiens. The sequence goes on along the minus strand of NZ_JAXOJP010000004.1, from coordinate 224,793 downwards.
GCGCGGCAGCCAGACGAAGGCGAACAGGTGCCGCCCGAGGATCGAGCGCACCAGCACCAGCTTGGGCCGCGGCCGATCGGCCAACGACATCGCGGTCAGCGCGACTTCCTCGAGCGCCTCGGGCGTGAAGCCGGTGACGAGGTCGTGCGGCAGCGCGGCCAGCGCGTGGGTCAGCGCCTTGCCGGCATGGCCGCGCGGATCGAAGTCGAACTTTTCCTCGAGCGCGGCGAGCCGGGTGCGCAGCAACGGCACGTCCTCGGGCGCCGCGGTCAGCGCAGCGCTGGTCCACAGACCGGCATGGATCGACAGGCCGACGACCTTCTTGCCGGCGAACAGTGGCACCAGCACGAGGTCGAGCGGGACGTGGCGATGGACCGTCGCGATCTGGTTGGACTTGAGCAGCAGCGGTGCCTCGCCGCCCTTTTCGAACCACGCCATCGCCAGCGCGCGCGACGCCTCGGCGAGGATCGGCACGGCGTGCGGGTGACGCGCGATGCCCAGCGTCACCGCGCAGCGATCGCCCTCCCAGCGCTCATGGCCGAGCAGGGTGAGGTTGCCGTCGAGGAACCAGCGCAGCAGCACGGCGCCCTCGCCATCACCGAGCGTCGCGATATCGGCGGCGAGCACCTCCTGCAGCTTCGGCCAATCACGCACCGCGGCGCGGACGTCGGCGAGATTGCTCTCCAGCGCGGCGGCGAGGTCGCGGCGCTCGCGCGCGTCGGCGCGGTCCATCTCGATATAGATCATCGATTCGGTGACGCCGCCGGCGCCGACCTGGGTCAGCCCGCCGGCGGCGTCGCGCGCGACATCGATGACCGGGTGGATGATGCGGTCGATACCCAGGCCGTGCGCGCCGATCGTCCCGGCGATCGAATCGACCAGGAAGGGCATGTCGTCATTGACGATCGCGAGGCGCATCCGGCGGTGCGGATCGGTACCGCTCATCGCCTCGATCGCCAGCACGGCGGTGTCGGCGGCGCGGCGTTCGCCGGTCGCGGCGAGGAAGCGTGCGGCCTCGGCCCGCTCGGCCTTGCCGAACCCCTGCAACTCGCCCGGAAGCGCACCTTTGGTCAGCCGGGCGGCGAGCGCATCCGACAGCGAAGCGATGGTGTTTTTGGCCATGCGCCATCCTATGCGCCCGCCAATCGCGCGGCTCAAGGCTTGTGGCAGTTGCGAAATAATGCTGCGTCGCAGCGCCGATATCGCGGAAAATCTGCCGGCCCGGCGGTACCGGGCCGGCAGCTTTGTTACATCGCTGCCTCGCGCATCACGCGTCGGGTCAGGGCCGAATCACCGCCAAGCGCGGCAACGATGTCCAATGTGCCGGCAGTACCGGCGCGCGCCAGCAGCACGACGAAATCGCCGGCGGTGCTGTGTGTATCGAGCGTCAGCGTCGCCAGTGCGGGGGATTGGTCGAAGTGCGTCGCGGCGTCGGGCTGCGGCGTTGCGGCGGGCGCGCGGGCGGCGCGCTCGGCCTTGACCACGCCCTTGATCCCGCCCTCGGTACGATCGAGAAATTCGCCCAGGCCGCCTGGCGGCACGCCCTGGCGGCGCGCATGAGCCAGCACGGCGGCGTATTCGGTGAGGCGCGTCTTGTCGTAATCGGCGCCGAACACGAGTTTGACCACCGGGGTCATCGGCGCGCGCAGCTGGACGGCGATGCCGGCCCGATCGAGCAGCGCCTCGTAACCGGCGGGGTCGCTGTCGGCGGCGGCGGCGAAATCGTGCGCGCGTTCGAGCGCGCGGTACAGCGTGGCGCGGGTGCGGGTATCGGCGGCGCGCACCGCGGCGGCGGTCTGCTGCGCGAGCATCAGCCGGTCGGTCAGGCTGGTCAGCGCGGTGGACGGCGCGGTAACGGGCGCGACCTCGACGGCATCGTCCTCGGTCGGCGCATCGAAACCCGCACTGGGGCCATCGGCCCAGACGGGCGCGGTCGCGCTCGGCTTGGGCGCGGTGCGGACGGCGGCGTCGAGCTCGGCGTTGAGCCGCGCCTGCGTCTCGGCGTCGACCAGTTCCTTCCAGTTGATCACGCCGTAGATGAAGTCGATCGAATCATCGTCCGACGAGAAGGGCATCAGGATGCCGCGATACATGGTGTTGTGGCCACGCGTGCTGACGAACTCGGCCTCGAAGCCAATCGGCGCGCGGTTGGCGATGATCTGGAGATAATGGTCGGTCAGCCGCGACAGCAACGAGCGCGCCGGCACGTCGGCGATATGCGTGACGCCCGTTTCGAGCGCGCATTCCTCGCGCAGCGCGCGACCGAGAAAGGCGATCGCCGGATTCTCGATGCCGCGCGAAAAGTCGAGCAGCACGCTGTGCGGGCCGAAATCGGCGATATTCTCGGGGTCGAGATCCTCGATCAGCGGATAGGCACGGCCGCGCAGCAGCGAGACCCAGTGATTATAGGCGCGAACGTGCATCCGACGCTCGTCGCCGCCGATCTCGATCTGCGGCGAGTCGACGCTGTCGACGGCATCGTCGTGATAGCCGGTCTCGGTCCGATCCTCGTCGTCGAAGCCGCGAACATTATCCATGAGTCGGTTTGCCCCTGATGGCCGTGGCGCCGTGGTTACCGGGTCCTTGTGCACCCCCCATGGTAAACGATGCGTAAAGCGCGGGTTGCGGAGTTGTCGCCGGCTTGTCAGCCCGCGAGCGACCTGATAAGCGCCCGCCCTCGTCACCACCGTCAGGCCGGGACGCACGCCGCTTTAGCTCAGTTGGTAGAGCATCGCATTCGTAATGCGGGGGTCACAGGTTCGAGTCCTGTAAGCGGCACCATTCCACCTGTGCGATGAATCGGTCGCATTGCGGCGATGGCGTCGCAGGCGCGTGAATTTTTCGACCATGAGAAGGAGCTGTAGCCGCGCCGCGAGGACGTGAAATTTTGTGGTGACGTTAGCGCGGCCACGCGTCAGTTGAATCAATGTGTGGAATGCGGCGTGCCGCCTCTCAGGCGGCGCGGCCGCGTGCCCTTTGCAGGATGTCGGCGGCCATCCGATCGGCGACGATGGCCGGCGACACCGCCTCGCGCGCGGCCTGATCGAGGATGGCGTGGACGCGCGGGCCGATCGCGGCGACGCGGCTGGCCACCGCGTCGCGCGATTCGCCGAGATATTCCGCCGAGACGTTGATGATGCCGCCGGCATTGGCGACATAATCGGGGACATAGGCGATGCCGCGACCCCGCAGTTGCTCGGCAACCTCGGGCGCAGCGAGCTGATTGTTGGCGCCGCCGCACACCAGCCGGGCGTGGAGTCGAGCGACCGCTGCGGCATCGAGCACGCCGCCCAGCGCGCAGGGTGCGAAGACGTCGGCCCGGGCGGCGACGATGTCCTCCACCGCGACGACGCGCGCATCGTGCACGCGGGCGAGCACGTCGCGGCGGGCGGGATCGATATCGGCGATGACCAGCCGGGCGCCGGCATCGGCGAGCAGGCGGCACAGGCCGGCGCCGACATTGCCGGTGCCCTGCACCGCGACGGTGAGATCGGTGAGCTCCGCGCCGAGGGCATGGCGGGCGGCGACGCGCATCGCCTCGAAGATGCCGCGCGCCGTCCAGGGCGAAGGATCGCCGCCGGCGACGCCCGGCCGCGCGGTGAGGCCCGCAACATGGCGGGTCTGTTCGGCGACGACGGCCATGTCGGCGACGCGGGTGCCGACATCCTCCGCCGTGACATAACGCCCGCCAAGCGCGGCGACGGCGCGCCCGAAGGCGGCGAACAGGACGCGGCGATCCCAAGTGCCGTCGGGCACGCGCAGCACGGCCTTGGCACCGCCCAAGGGCAGGCCGGCCAGGGCGTTCTTGTAGCTCATGCCCTGGGCGAGGCGCAGCGCGTCGCGATGGGCGGCGGCATCGCTATCGTAGCGCCACAGGCGGCAACCGCCGGCGCCGGGGCCGAGCGCGGTGGAGTGGATGGCGATGACGCCCGACAGGCCCGATGCCGGATCGTTCAGGGGCACGAACTGCTCGGGCAGCGCGTGGTACAGGCTATGGGTCATGTTGGGTTCCTCCGGTGATGGGGCGGTGTAACCCGGGGGGTGGGAGATTGCTGACCTCTTTGCGGGCTGCATGCACCGATTTTCGGTTAAATTAACCGCTCTCTGTGATATAATCGGTGAACATGACTGATCTTGATAACTATGAGCGTAAAATTCTCCGCTTGCTGCAAGCCGATGCCAGCCTGACCACCGCGCAGGTCGCGGAGCAGGTCGGGCTGTCGCCCTCGCCGTGCTGGCGACGGATCGACCGGCTGGAGCGCGACGGATTCATCAAATATCGCGCGGCGATCGTCGACCGGCGCAAGGTCGGGCTGAACGCGCAGATTTTCGCGCAGGTGAAGCTCAACGCGCATGGCCGCGCCAATCTCGACGAGTTCAGCGCGGCGGTACGCGAGGTGCCGGAGGTGCTCGACGCCTATGTGCTGATGGGCTCGACCGACTTCATGCTGCGCATCGTTGCGAAGGACATCGAGGCCTATGAACGGCTGTTCTTCGATCGGCTAAGCAAGCTGCCCGGGGTGCAGGAGATCAACTCGACGGTGGCATTGTCGGAAATCAAGTCGACGACGGTCTTGCCGATTTAGATCGAGATGCGTGAAATCTGGATCGTCCTGCTATTTCCGTTCGCCCTGGTGAATCAGGTCGCCGAATCCCCCGGATTTGGCTGGAAACATCCGGGGGATTTTTCCACCTGATCACTGCCGAAGGGCTGTTCTTCTTTTCAACCGTAAAGAGAAGAACAGTGCTTCGACAGGCTCAGCACTAACGGTTCAGATTAATCGCACCCTGCTCGAGCGGTAGTCCTTACGCCTCTCCCCCTGCAGCAGATCGGCCTGATGGGGCGCCTGCCCGCCCCTTACCCGCCGCAAAAATGTCGCAAGACAACGCCGGCACGTGTGGCGGTCATGCGACCCTCGTCGAGCGTCAGCTTGCCGTTGACGATGACGTCGTCGATGCCGGTCGCGACCAGCACCGGCTGCGCATAGGTGGCGTTGTCCTGCACCTTGGCCGGATCGAACACCAGAACGTCGGCGCGCATGCCCTCGCGGATCAGGCCGCGGTCGCTGAGGCCCATGCGCTGGGCGGGCCAGCTGGTCATCTTGCGCACCGCATCCTCCAGCGTCAGCACCCCGCGCTTGCGCCAATATTCGGCAAGGACGCGCGCGAGATTGCCATAAGCGCGCGGGTGCGGAAGGCCGAGGCCGTCGACCTGGCCGAGCCGTTCCGCCGCGCCGGCATCGCTGCCGATGCTCAGCCAGGGCTGGCGCAGCGCGGTCTCGATGTCGCGCTCGTCGATCATGAAATACAGCGCATAGGCGCGGTGCGGCAGTGCCCCGAGCATGATGTCCCAGGCGGCGTCGGCCGGATCCTGACCCAGCGCCCTTCCGATCGCCGCGAAGCTTTGCCCGGCAAAGCGGTCGTATTTCGGGTTGAAGGCGTTGGCGAGCGTGACATGGTCCCAGCCGCCCGATGCCTCGACCAGGTTGGACCAGCCCGGCATCGAACCGGCGGCAACCTCATGCTTCAGGCGAGCGCGGACTGCCGGATCCTTGAGGCGCTCGATCCCCTTCGCCTCGCCATCGGCCCAGACCCATGTCGGCACCGTGATGTCGATGCCGGTGCCGCCGGCGGTGTAGACATACATGTCGGCGGCGACATCCACGCCGCGGGCGCGGGCGGCGGCGATGGCCTGCACCGCCTGGGGCATCAGCTTGCCCCAGCCAGGGCGATAGGCCGCCTTCATGTGGAAGATCTCGACCTTGGCGCCGCTTTCCTCGCCAATGCGGACGGCCTCGGCGATGGCGCTGAGCAGGTTTTGCGATTCATCGCGCATATGGGTGGCGTAGAAGCCACCGCAGCGCGCCGCGACCTTGCCGAGTGCAATAAGATCCTCGGTCGACTGAAAGGTCTGCGGGGAATAGATCAGCGCGGTGCTGATACCGAAGGCCCCGGCCTTCATCGCGGTGTCGACCTCGGCGCCCATCTCAGCGAGTTGCCCCGGAGTGGGCGTGCCGGCACCATCGCCCATCACCTTCATGCGCGCCTGCATCGCGGCATAATAGGTGCCGAAATTGACGGCGATGCCCTGTTGCTCGAGTTGGTCGAAATAGGCACGGATGCCGGCCGCCGGAACCGGCGTGCCACCCTCCCCGGCAATGACCGTGGTGACACCCTCGCGCAGCTTGTTCTCGGCCGCGCCGTTCCGGAGCAGGACCGCGCCGGACTGGTCCATCATGTCGATGAAGCCGGGGGTGACGTAACGATCATGCGCGTCGATCTCGCGCGCGCCGCGCCCGGCGACGCGACCGACCTTGACGATGCGGCCGTCCTTGATCGCCACATCGGCGCGGACCCAGGGATTGCCAGCGCCGTCGAGCACGCGGCCGCCGCGGATGACGATGTCATAGTCCGGCGCCGGGCTGTTCGAGACCAGCAGCGCCGCCAGCGCGCCAAGGAGGATACTGCGCTTCATCGTCTGACTCCTGTGGTTTGCGTCGCCGCCCGATCGGCACGCACGGTCGCGATCACCTCGCCGACCGCAGCGACCACCAGGTCGGGCCGGTCGAACTGGATATAATGGGTCGCGTCGGGCACGATCTGCTGGCGGCCGCGGCTAGAAAAGCGTGCCTGCTCGGCGTGAAGCTGCTGCCATTCCCGTTTGAAGCGCGCGCCCGCCGCCGGGGTTATGCCGAGCGTTTTTAGCTGCGCCGGGGTGAACGGCGCCATCGCGGTCAGCACGATCAACGGTCGGTCGCCGAAGCTGCGTACCGCACGGGCATCGGCCATCGACCGGTCGAAGCCGTCGAGTTCGGCCGCGGCACCGCTGATCGAGGTGCTGGCATAGGCGGCCATGGCGGCGGCGGCTTCGGGCGGCAGATGCCTGTCACCGGCGCCGGACGCCATGAGGCGGACGATGCCGGTCCGCGACAGCGCAGCGGCGAGGTGGAACAGGGTAGAGGCGCGGTTCGGATCGACGTCGGCGCCGGTCGCCTTGCCGAGCCTGGCGACCTGGTCGGGGGTCGTGGGATCGACCATCACCAGCCCGGCGACCTGATTGCCATAGCGCCCGACATAGCTGCGGACATAGGGCCCGCCGACCGAGTGGCCGACCAGCACGAGCGGGCCGGCAATGCCGGCGGCGTGCAGCAAGGCGTGGAGATCGTCGGCGACGGCGACGGCATGCTGTGCCGTGTCCTTGGGGTCGCTCCACATGATGCCGGCACGATCATAGGCGCATATCCGGGTGATGCGCGCGATCCGGTCATGAACCAGCGTCCAGTCGACCGTGCCGCCGGTGCCCAGGCCAGCTTCGAGGATCACCGTGGGCGCGCCTGTACCACGACAATCGATATGCAGGCGGCGTCCGCCGATATCGACCATCTGCCCGCGTGGCGGGTATCGGGTCGCGGCGCTGCGCCGGCCGAGCGCCTCGTAGATCACGCCGACGACGAGGAGCAGGACAAGCAGCGCGAGCAGGCCAACCGCGATGCGTCTGGTCCAGCGCCAAAGCCACCGCTTTGCCCCCTGCTCCCTCATGCCGCCCCCTTGCTGGTATGAACGGCTGACGGCGCTCTACTTCACCTCGGTGTAGACATAGGCGTGCTGGCTGTCGCGCACCGTGATCATGCGCTTGCCGGCGGCATCGGTGCCGATCAGACCGTCGAAGGCGATACTGCCCGGGGCGATCGAGACCAGCGACACGCTGCCGTCGGGGTTCTTGCGCGTGGCGAGCGGACCCTCGATCGAGCCGGCCTTGATCCATTTGGCGCCACTATGATCGGTGATGGTGATCGAACTGCCTTCAGGCCCGTCGTAATGCGCGGCGAGATTGGCGAGCATGGCGGGGTCACCGGGCAGCGTCAGGCGCGCCCGGCGCGCGCCGGCCTGGGCCTTGATGCGGGCGGCGGCGGCAGCGACTTCCTGCGCGGCCTCAGGCGTGCCGTCGTACATCACCTCGAACAGGCGGCGCAGGAACGGCTCGAACAGTGCCGGACCGGAATCGGCGTTGGTCAGGATGACCGCGCCGACGCCCTGTTCGGGCAGCGCCCACCAGTCGCTGTGGAAGCCTTCCAGCGTGCCGCCATGGGTGACGACCGGCACGCCCCAGGCGATGCGGTAGAACAGGCCCATGCCATACCAGTTATTCTCGCCGACGGGCACGCCGCGTTCACGACGCTTGAGGATGTTCGCCGCGCTGACGATGCGCTTGCCCTCGGGCGTGACGCCCTGGCCCAATTCGAGCTGGACGTAACGCGCCATGTCGGCCGCGCTGGAAAAGGCGCCGCCGGCCGGGCGATAGGGATAGACGGTGTAGTTGAACTGGTTCGACATGACCGTCTGGCGCCCGTCGATATCGAAGCCGTGCGGGCGCGCGGCGTCGCCGCTTTCGCCCTTGGCATAGTCGAACGTGGTATCGTGCATGCCGAGCGGGTCGAAGATCTTGACCTGCATCGCCTTGTCATAGGCGGCACCGACTTCCATCCCGGGGTAAAGCAGATTGCCGCCGAGGAACCCTGAGGCCGAGGCCATCAGGTTGTTATACTGGAAGAGTTCACCGAACTTGCTGGTCGGTTGCGTCTCGGCGAGCTGGCGGAAGGTGTCGGCGGCGGGCTTGCCCTGATCGGCGAGGATGAAGGCGAAGTCCTTGCGCGGCAGGCCGGTGCAGGCACAGACGAGATGCCGCACCTCGACCGAACGGGTGGTCGCATCGCTGCCGAGGCGGAAGCTGGGGTAGAGATCGGTGACGTGCTGGTCCCAGCGCAGCTTGCCCTCGTCGGCGAGGATCGACAGCAGCAGGGTGGACATGCCCTTGGTGTTGGACGCAATCATGAACTTGGTGTGGGCATCGACCGGTTCGGGCGAACCGAGCGCGCGCACGCCGACGCCGCCGACCCAGATGACCTTGCCGTGGTCAATCAGTGCCATGCCGACGCCGGGCACTTCGAGCTGGGCCGCCGATTCGGTGACGAAATCGCGCAGCAGCTTGATGCGCTCGGGGGTGAGCGGATGCGCGGTCTTGCCGGCGAAGGTCTCGCGGGCATAGCCGGCGGGATGCAGGCTGCCCTGCACGATCGCCGCCGCCGCGGAGCGCTTGTTGAAGGTGGATTCGGCGCCGTCGACGATCAGCACGGTCCAGCCCTGGCCCTGCTTGAGGGCAAGCGCGCTGCGCACGGCGCGTTCGTTGGGCGAGGTGTCATAGGCGATGCCGGCACGCTCGCTCCAGCCCTCGGCGGGTGGCGCTGCGGTGACGAGCCGCGGGGTCGGTACCGCATCCGGCTTGTAGAGCGACCAGGCCTTGGCGGCCGCGGCCTTAGCGTCGGCGACGGTGCCGACATCGACCACGACAAGGCGCAGATCGGATTCGGGCGCCACGAAGATGGTGACCGCGTCCTTGGCCTGGACGGTCCAATCCTTGGGCTGGGTATATTGTACGCCAGCAGCGGTCTTGCCCGGCGTGTCCGCCGCGGCAGCCGTCTGGGCGAGCGCGGGCAGTGGCATGCTCATCAGGGCGAGCGCGAGCATCAGCTTCATGGCGACGTTTTCCTCTTGTCGGTGCGGGGCTATGAGGTCCCCCGCTGCCTTGCGCCGGTCGAGGGCGGGGTGATGCCACCGCCCTCGACCGTCCCCCTCAGAAGTTGAAGCCGAGCGTGGCCCCGAAGGTGCGCGGACGAATGCTAACCGCCCGTGCCAGTGGTGTATTGGTGCCACCGATCGCCGTCGGCACCGTGGTCGCGTAGGTCACGTTCGACAGGGCGTACTCGTTGGTCAGATTCTTGACGTAAAGCCCAAGCGAGAAGCGGTCGAAATTGACGCCAGCGCGGAGATCGACCGTCTGGTAGCCGTCGAGCGTCAGGCGACGCCCGTACGCCGCACGATAGGCTGTGTTGAACGTGGCAGCCTGATCGGCAATCAGGTGGATATTGCCGCCGATATAGGCCCGTGCGTTCGGCCCGACCGACCACTCATAGTCCGCCGAGACATTGGCGTTCCATACCGGGCTGTAGGGCAATTGATCACCGGCAAGGCCACCGGTGAGGTTGAGGCCGCCCACTGCGGGCACGGTATCGTCGAGCAGCTTGGCCTTGGTGTAGGTGAGGTTGCCCACCACGTTCAGGCCGCGCGTCGGGCGCAGCGTGACGGTACCCTCGACGCCATAGCTGCGCGCGCGCTGGCCGTTGCCGTTGATGCCGACCGGCGTGCCGTTGACCGTCGTGCTGGTGGTGATGAGGATATTCTTCCAGTCGATGTAGAAGGCCGCAACGTCGACGCTGAAGGCGTGGTTGGCGGTCTCGCCGCGATAACCCGCCTCATAGCTTATCAGCGTGTCGGAATTGAACTGGGTCGGAAAGGTCGCGGGCGCGCCAGGCGGCACGAAGTTGGGGCCGCCCGGGCGATAACCCTTGGCGACGCGGCCATAGATCGCGTTGTTGCGGTCGATCTCGAAGCGCGGTGCGACCGACCAGGTGAACACGCCTTCCGACGAGCCGCCCTTGATGGGCGTGCCGCCGCCAAGCTGGATAACGGCCTGGGTCGAGCTTTGGTTGTTATGGCTGTAGCGGCCGCCGGCGGTGATATCGAACTTCGGCCCGAGGTGCAGCGTGCCACTGGCGAAGCCGGCATATTCCTCATAGCTGGCGTCGATCATGGCATAGACGAACTTCGAGAAGGTCAGGCCGGAGAAGGTCGTGGCCGGCGGAATCAGCGCACGGGTCGCGATCGTGAACGGCAGATATTCCTGGTAGAGCCGGGTCTTCTCGTGCGTGTAGTAGCCGCCGATCAACCATTCGAAGCTATCCGAATCGGCCGAGGCCAGGCGGACTTCCTGGGTGAACTTGTTGAGCGAGATGTCGTTCTGATAGGCCAGACCGATGGTGTTGGTCGTACCGGCAGCACCATAGACCACCTGCGCCGTGCCGCGCGCGGAGTTGGTGCTGATGTCGCTGATCTGCTTCTGCTTCTGCGTCGCATAGCTGGTGACCGAGGTCAGCGTACCGAAGCCGAGGTTGTAATTGATCGTGCCGTTATAGAGTTGGTAGTGAACCGTGTTGAGTTCGGGATAGAGCTCGAAACGGGTGCGCCTGGTGCCCTGCGTCGCGCCGGTCAGCGCGTTGACGGGCTTCAGCGTGACGGGATCGACCTCGAAATTGGCCGGTGAGCCGACATTGATATTCTGGATCAGGCCGGTCAGACGGATCGACAATTGGTCCGTCGGCTTGAACAGCAGCGAGGCGCGGCCGCCGAAGCTGTCGGCATGGTTGATGTTGCTGCCGGCACGGCCGATGGCGTTAACATAGCCGCCGATCCGGTGGTAAAATCCGCTGGCGCGCAACGCGAGTGTGTCGCCGAGCGGCACGTTGATCAGCGCGTTGCCATTATAGCTTGCCTCGCCGCTCTGCGTGGTCTCGATGCCGGCCAGGCCGCGCACTTCGAGTTTCTGGGTGGACGGCGTGCCGGTGACGAATTTGAGCACGCCGCCGAGCGAGTTCGAGCCATAGAGCGTACCCTGCGGGCCCTTGAGCACTTCGACGCGCGCGACGTCGAAGGTGTCGAAATCGCCGGCGAGAATGCCGCCATTGGACAGGCTGCCGCTGGAACCGAACGGCACGTCATCGACATAGACCGCGACGGTCGAACCGACCGAGCCGGTGTTGACACCGCGCAGCACGAGCCGCGTCTCACCGGGATTTTCCTGCGTGAGGGTCAGACTGGGGACGAGCTGCGCATAATCCTGAAAGCTGATCGCCGCCTGTCGCTCAAGCGTGGCACCGCTGATCACCGAGATCGATTGCGGCACGTCGATGAGGTTCTGGATGCGATGCTGCGCGGTGACGACGATATCGCCGTTGGGTGTCTGCTCCTGAGCGGGGTCGGCCGCCGGCGCGGGCGCGGCAGGGGCCGTCGTCTTGGCGACGGCCGGCATGGCCATCATCGCCAGCGCCATCGCGGTGCTCGTGCCCAATATCGAACGACCAGTGATCATCTTGATACCCCTTTGCTCAACTGGGACGCTCCCCGCGCCGCCAGGTCGGTGTGACATAAGAGCGGCCAACGGTCTGAGTGCCGCCGATCCGCTGGTGGGAACTGAAACAGGATAAAATCACGCTTGGAAGAGAATTACAATCCTGTTCAGGACAATGAACCGACGAATGTGACATTTATGTGCCAACCGGGTCCATGCGCCGCACCGCCGGGTCGAGCGAGCGCAGCAGCGCCGCCGCTATCCCGGCGAGCGCTGCGAGCAGCAGGAAGTAGGCGGCGGGTGTCATCGTGCTCCACAGCGTGCCGACAAAGCCCGCCGACAGGCTGCCGGCAAAGATGGTGAGATACCAGGCGGCGACGGTGGTCGCGCCGAGCCGGGGCGGCGCGAGCCGGGCGAACAGGCCGAGGCCGCTGGGCAGGATATGCAGTTCACCGACCGTGTAGATCAGAAAGAACAGGACCAGCCAGATCCACCCCGCATGCCCGGCACCCGCGGCCGATGCCACGCCGGCCAACATCACGAAGGCGATGGCGACGATTGCCGAACCGAGCGCCATGCGGCGCGCGGGCGACTGATCATGCCCGGCCGCCGCGCGGCGTTTCCACCACGCCAGCAGGGCCGGGGTGAACAGGATGACGATCACGGGATTGAGCGACTGGAACCACGTCATCGGGATGACGAAATGCCCGACCGAGCGATCGACACCCTGATCGACCCACAAGGCCAGCGTATTGCCGGCCTGTTCGTACGCCCCACGGAAAATGACGACGCACAGTGCAACGGCAGCGAGCGTGAGCGCTGTCGCTCGCCCGTTTATCGCACTGGCGGGCCGCTCGCCGGCGACAATGACAGGCGTCGCGGGCGCGGGCAGATATTGTTGCCCGGCAAGATAGATGACCAGACCGGCCAACATGCCGATGCCGGCCAGGCCGAAGCCATAATGCCAGCCATAGATCTCGCCGATCGTGCCGCACAGCAGGGGCGCGAGAAAGCCGCCGATATTGATGCCGACATAATAGACATTATACGCCCAGCCACGGCGCGGATCGCCCGAGGCATAGAGATCGTTGATCTGGCTCGGCAGGCTGGGCAGGAACAGGCCATTGCCCAGCGCGATGGTCGCAAGCGCCACATAGAGCAGCGGCTCGAACGTCATCATGAAATGGCCCGCGGCCATGATCGACGCGCCGATGATCACCGCGCGCCGTTTGCCGAGCAGCCGATCGGCCACGACACCGCCGATGATCGGCGTGAAATAGGCACAGGCCGTATAGGCGCCATAGACGAGCGAGGCATGGCCCTGCCCGAGCAACAACTCCTTGGTCATGTAATACATGAGCAGGGCGCGCATGCCGAAGTAGGAGAATTGCTCCCACATGTTGGTCAGAAACAGGATGGTGAGGCCGCGCGGTTGACCGAACCAGGTCTTTTCCGGCGGCATCACCGCGTCGGCCATCACGCCGCGATCATCGCGTCCGCGCCCCAGACCCGGTCGTCGCACCATACCATGCCGTCGCGATAGGCGACGCCGGGCACGCGATCCTGCTTGAGGAAGGTCGGGCCGTCGAGATCGACGAGGTCGCACAACTGGCCGAGCACGAAGCCCGGCGCCATGGCAAGGCTGGTGCCGACCATGTTGCCGACCATCACGCCGAGCCCCACCTCGCGCGCTGCGGCAGCGATCATCAGCGCCTCGGTCAGGCCCCCGCATTTATCGAGCTTGATGTTGAACACGTCGAACCGCGCAGCAACGGCCTCGACATCGCCGAGCGACAGTGCGCTTTCGTCGGCGGCAAGCGGGATCGGCGATTTATAGCCGTCGAGATCGGCCTCGCGGCCGCGCGCCAGCGGCTGTTCGATCAGCGAGACGCCGGCCTCCTGCATCGCCGCGACCAGCGCGTCGAGATCGGCGATGCCGAAGCCCTGATTGCCGTCGACGCCTAGCCACACATCAGGCCGCGCCGCGCGGATCGCATTGACCCGAGCAATGTCGAGATCGAGTTCGCCGGTCAGCTTGATCTTGATCGAACGGGCATCGGCATAACGGCGTGCACCTGCCGCCATCACCTCGGGCGTGTCGGCGCCGAGCGTGAAGGTGGTGACCAGCCCGTGCGGCTCGTCCATTCCGGCCAGCGCCCACACCGGCTTGCCGGCACGCTGCGCCTCGAGCTCCCACAAGGCGGCGTCGACCGCGTTGCGCGCGCCACCGGGCGGCAGGATCGAGCGCAGCTCGTCACGCGACGGGCCGGCCTCGATCGCGGCACGCGCCCCTTCGATCGCGGCGAGCATGTGCGGCACGTCGTCGTGCAGGTAGAACACCCCCGAGCCCTCGCCGCGCCCGCGATGCGCGCCGTCGTCGAGCGTCACGACGACGACATCCGAGGTTTCGAACACATAACCCGAGATGCGGAACGGCGCGGAGAGGGTCAGCGTCTCAACCGCGACGTGGATCGACAGGCGCGCCATCAGTAGTTCACCGTCATGTCGAGCAGGCCGAAGGTGAAGGCGACGTAGAATATCATCAGCGCGGCGAGCAGGATGAGCACCGAGCCGACCTTGCTCGGCCAGCGCCGCCCGGTCTTCCAGGCGAGCAGTACGTTCCACGCCGCCAGGGCGACGGCGCCGAGGAACACGACCAGTCCGACGATCTGCATGAACCACAGCTTGGCATCGGAGTCGCTGGTCAGGTTGGAGAGATCGGCGAACATGCTGGTCACCACCAGCATCCAGCCGATCAGCACGACCAGCACCAGGCCGGCGAACAGGCGGGTGAGGCGATAGGCCTGGCGCGCTTTGCCCTCGACCGGAAGCGCGACCTTGTAGTGGCGGCGGACCAGCGCGGCGACCGGCCAGTGCAGGAACGCCAGCAGCAGGATGGCAAGGCTGGCATAGGTGAGCGGCAGGATCCAGCCCGGGGCGAGCCGCGCCGGCGTGCGGTCGAACACGGTGAACGGCGACTCCATGTCCATGCTCCAGCGCACGACCTTGCCGTCGACCAGCTTGGCGGCGAGGCGATCATGGCCGTGCACATCGCGCCACACGAACGGGGCGATCTCGACCCACTCGGTCGGCGCGCCACCGGCACCCTTGAGCGCAGGAATGAGCAACTCGCCCTTGGCGTTGGCGGTCACCTCGGTCTGGCCGACCAGCTGCAGCGCGCGGACGAAGCCGGTTTCCATGCGGCGGCTGGCCTGCCAGCTGCCGGCCATCAGCTTGACATGCTGCGCCGAGGTCGCGGCATCGACGCGGCCGTCCTTCTCGGTCATGGGGAAATAACGATCGGCGAAATCGGCGAACAGCGAACCGCGGATGATATGCGCGCCAGTCGCGCTCCCGGCGCTGTTCATCGAGATGTACAGCCCGACATGGTCGGCGAGGAACAGATGCAGCGAGGTATGGAAATTGGTCGTGTCGCCGAGATGGGCGATGACCTCGCGACCGTTGATGTTGGTCTCGAAGAAGCCCAGTTCCATGCGGTTGAGCGGCGGCAGGAAGGTGGTCGGGGTGTTGTGCATCATCTCGGCCGTTTCAGGCTTGAAGATGCGTCCGCTAGCGGTCGCGCCGCCGCCGAGATGCGCTAGCATGAACTGCGCCATGTCGGCGCCCGTCGACGACATGCTGCCGGCAGGCGCGGGGTCGACGATCTCGAACTTGTGGGGTTTGGCCGAAGCGCGCGGATAGCCGGTCGCCATGTTCGGGACGAGGCGCGCCGGCAGCGGCTGACGGAAGGTCGAGTTCGTCATGCCGATCGGCGCGAACACGTTCTTCTCGACATAGTCGTCGAACGGCATCTTCGACACGCGCTCGACGACATAACCGGCGAGCGTGGCGCCATAGTTGGAATAGGCCGGTGTCGTGCCCGGCGCGAAGATGCGCTTCGGCACGTACATCTTGAGATAGTCGCCGATGCTCTGGAGATGCTTCGGATCGAAGAACATCAGGTTCTTGGCATGATCCTCGAAGCCGGCGGTATGCGTCAGGATCTGGCGCATGGTGATCGGCTTGCCGTCATAAGCGGGGATAGTGAAGTCGATATAGCCGTTGATGTCGGCATCGAGGTTGATCTTGCCCTGTTCGACCAGCTGCATCACCGCGGTCCAGGTGACCAGCTTGGACACCGAGCCGGGGCGGAACAGCGTGCTGTCGGGATCGACCGGCTTGTGCGCGGCGATGTCAGCGTAACCGAAGCCGCGCTTGGTCACGACCTGGCCATCCTTGACCACGACGACGACGGCGCCGGCTACGTCGCCGGCGCGCAAGGCATAGGGCATGAACCCGTCGAGCCAGGCATCGACATCGCTTTTGTTGAGGACGGGCTGCGCGGCCGGCGTCGCCGGCGGCGCGGTCGTCGCGGCGGCGGTGGCCGCAACGGGTTTGGCTGGCGGTGCCAGCTGGCTCGCCTGTTGCGCAATGGCGGCGCCGGCCGTCAGCACCAGCAGACCCGCGGCAATCTTGTTGAACAAACGCATCGCAGCCCCTCTTCGCCCGATTTTGTACGTGCGGGCCTAGTTGTTTCTATTCAGGCATCATTCGTCCTGAATGGAGAAATGTCAAATGCCGACGCGAGTTCTCATTTGCGTGGCGGCACCGGCGTGAACAGCAGGTCGTGATAATCCCAGCTGAAATCGGCGATCGGCGATACGGCGCGCATCGTCATGCGCTCGACGCCGCCCTCTGGCGTCAGCGCGAAGGTCGCGTAGGCCGGCTCGATCTGCTTGTCGTCCCAGCGCACGCGGAAGCTGTCATACTGGAAATGCTCCAGCGTGCCGGTCATGCGCGGGGTCTGCTTGAAGTCGATGCGCAGTTTGCCGCCTTCGTCGCGGATGCTGATCGGGCCGTACCAGGGATCGTTATAGTCGCCGGCATAGCGCGCGGGTGCCAGCGATGGCCCGACCTGGGCCGGCGCGGCGTTGGTCGCGGCCAGGAAGGCGACGGCTTTCGCCTGGCGGTCCTTCTTGTAGTCGCGCCAGATCTTCGGCCAATCGGTGCCCGACACACCGAGATAATGGTCGAGCAGCTGGTAGGTCAGGCCCTTGATCACCTCGCCGTCCTCGGAATTGACGGTGATGAAGAAGCCGATGTTCTTGCTCGGGATCATCACCACGGTGGCACCGAAGCCGAACACCGCGCCGTCATGCATGACGATGCGCGTGCCGCGATATTCGGTGACGTCCCAGCCCAGTGCATAGGTGTTGAAGCCGGGCTCCGGCGCGTCGGGGCCGGGCAGGCGCCCGCTGGGCAGGATCACGGTCGGCCGCCACATCTCGGTCGACGCCGCCTCGCTGAACAAGCGACCATTGCCCTCGGGCAGCTTGCCATGGCCAAGCTGGATCTGGATCCAACGCGCCATGTCGTTGGCGCTGACCGACATGCCCCCGGCCGGCGCCGCGGTGCGGCCGAGCGCGTCGCGCTCGTCGAGCACGACCTGTGTGCCGAGGCCACGGAACGGCCCGTCGAGCCGGGCGTGCGGCCAGGCGCGATCGGGGATGGTGAAGCGTACCGTATCCTCGGTCGTCGAATGCGCCATGCCGGCCGGCTTGAGCACATTATCGCGCACGAATTTTTCCCAGGTGTCGCCGGTGACCTCCTCGATCAGCTGGCCGGCAACCATGTAGAGGACGTTGTCATAGGCATAACCGCTGCGGAAGCTGGTTGCCGGCTTGAGGTAACGCAGGCGGCGCACGCTCTCGCGCCGGTCGAGGTTGGTGCGCGGCACGAACAACAGGTCGCCTTCGCCGAGGCCGAGGCCGCTGCGATGGACCAGCAGGTCGCGGATCGTCATCTCGCGCGTGACCCAGCTATCGTACATGGCGAACCACGGCATGTGATCGACGACCTTGTCGTCCCACTTGATCTTGCCCTGATCGACAAGAACCCCGAGCGCGGCCGACGTGAAGGCCTTGCCGGTCGAGCCGTTGGGGAAGAGCGTGTCGGCATCGACCCGATCGGCCGCGCCGAGCTTGCGGACGCCATAACCCCTGGCGAGCGTTACCTTGCCATTCTCGACGACGGTGATGGCGACGCCGGGCGCACCGACCGACTGGCGCAGCGCCTCGACCTGCGCATCGAAGCCGGCCGGCACATCGGCCAGCGCGAGCGACGGGATTGCGGCCAGCCCGGCGCCGAGCGCGAGGCGAGCGAGGCGGGATCGAAGGAAAGATACCATTTTGAGGTTCCTCATTCGGGCTTCACATAATGATAGGTTTCGTACGGCTCCGAGCCGAGCGACAGGCGGGGATCCTGCGGCGTGCCGTAGAATTGGAGGCGATTGAACGGCCCGCCGGCGCGCGCGCCGGTGACCTGTTCGTAGAGGTGCGGGCCGATCTGGTCCCAGGCGATCTTCACCCCCTCGACCTCGGTCGTGATACTGTTCGGCCCGGTCGCCGTGACGACCATGTCATGCTTGGGATCGGCCGGGTGGCTATAGTCGCGCCGGTTGGCGCGATAATGGCCGGCCTCGGTCACGCCCGACGCGCCGGTCCAGCGCGCCGCCGGCGTCTGCGGGAAGACGCGGCCGACAATCGCCTGGCTCAGTTCGGTGCGGGCGAGATAACTGCCCTGCCCGCCGCTGGTCGACACGAAGAAACCGAAGCCGGTTTCGGGCGAGATGATCAGGTCGGAGTGGAAATCGATCGTGTTGCCGGCATGGCCGACCAGCCGTGGGCCAGCCCGGCGATAGACGAGATAGCCATGCGCCATCGGCTGAAGGTCGGGCGCGTTGCCGAAGGAGTCGCTTTCGAGCAGCCTGACCGTTTCCGGGCGCAGGATGACATGGCCGCCGAGCCGGCCATTGCCCAGCATCGCCAGCATGAAGTTCGCCATGTCCGGTGCCGTCGCCGAGAGCGAGCCGGCGGGCATCACCGAGGCGAGATATTCCGGCGTCTTGGCGACCAGCCGACCGTCGACCACTTTGTAGCCGGTCGCCATGTTGGCGCGCATCGCGCCGGTCAGCGGCTCGCGGAAGGTGCTCGAAGTCATGCCGAGCGGGCCGAAAATGTGATGGTCGACATAGTCGGGAAAGGCTTCGCCCGAGACGCGCTCGACGATGTAGCCGGCAAGTGCCGCGCCGTAATTGGAATAGGCTATCTCGGTGCCAGCCGGCCACAACCGCGCCGGAACGCGGGTCTTGAGCCAGGTCTGGTACGGCACGGTCTTTTCAAAGCTGTCGAAGATGATGCCGCCGACATCGCTGAAGCCGGGGCTGTGCGACAGCAGGTCGCGCACGCGCACCGGCTTGCCCTCGAACGGCGGAATGGTGAAATCGATATAGCGGTTCACATCGGCGTCGAGATCGACCTTGCCCGCCTCGACCTGCTGCATCAGCGCGGTCCAGGTGAACAGCTTCGACACCGAACCCGGATGGAACAGCGTGCGCTGGCCATCGACGGGCGCGCCGCGCGCGACATCCGACCGGCCATAGCCGCGGGTGAACAGCACATGGCCCTGATAGACCACGGTGACGATCGCACCGGCGACCTCGCGCGTGGCGATCTGCTGCGCCACCACGCCATCGACGAACTCGGCAAGGCCCGCGACATGCGGGACGATGGCGGGCGCCGCCCGTCGGACCGGGTGCGCGGGGCGCGCGGATGCCGCGACCGGCAGCACGGCGAGCGCCAACGCCATCGCGGTCAGGGTACGACCGAGGATCATGACAATTCTCCGGGGGTATGCGGGCCTGCGCGCAGCAGGCGGAACAGGCCGATGGTCAGCAGCGGGACGACGTAGACCGCGAGCAGGGTGTAAGCGAGCACGCGGTAGCCACGCCCGATCAGCGCGACGAGGCCGACGCGGTCGGCGACGAAGATGCAACCGATGAGCAGCACCGCCGCGACGCCGGCACGCGCGCGGTGCGACAGGTCCGCGCCCGTGCGGCGGCGCCAGACGGTGGCGACGCGTTCGTTGATGGCATGGACCGAGCCGGTGCCGCTTTCGAGCAGCGCGGCGAAGATCATCAGCTGGAACAGCAGGTGGAACAGCGGAAAATGCAGCTGTTGCAGGATGAAGTCCGACGGCAGGGTCTGTGCGGCGATCGCGGGATAGAAGGCGATCATGCAGATGAAGAACAGCAGCGCCGGCAACATCGCCAGCGGCCCGGCGACGAGGCCGGCGATCACCGCGTCGCGGCGACTGGTCAAATGCCGCAGCACCGGCAGGATCACCACCGCGCCGACGATATTGTAGCTGGCATAGGTCAGGCCACCGAGCGCCCATCCGTCGCTCGGCGCCGGCCGCGAGAAACTCTCGGCGATCTGGCCGCCGAAGCTGTTCACCGACAGCAGCACGAACAGGATGTACACTCCGTAGAGCAGGAACGAGACATATTTGAACAGCCGCTCGACCGAGGCGTTGCCGAAACTCACGAACAGCGCGATCGCCGCGGCCAGCGCCAGCGTGCCGACGATCGGCGGCAGACCCAGCGTCGCAGCGCCGATGGCGCCCGCCGCCGCGCCGAACACCGACAGGATCAGCATAACGAACAGCAGATAGGCGAGCTCGAACACGATCCAGAACGGCCCGAGCAGCCGCGCGAAGAAGCTGCGATATTCATAGGTGCCGAAGCGGTGGGCGAAGGCGAAGGTCACCGCGCACACCGCGCTCCACACCAGCATCGCCAGCACCATACCGGCGAGGCCGCCCCGTGGGCCGCTCGGCAGGAAAAACTCGGCCAGTTCACGGCCCGTCGCATAGCCGCCGCCAATCACCACCGCCTTGAACGCGAAGCCCGGCAGCAGGAAGCGCTGAAACCAGGTTGAACTCGTCGGCGTGGCGGCGGCGGTCACGTGGTAGCGGCCAGACAGCTATCGATGAGCCGGTCGAACGCCGAGCCGCCGCGGATCGGGTCGGCGACCGGCAAACCCAGCCGTTCGCTCTCCGCCGCCATCAGGGCGTCCGCCTCGGCCTCGCCCAGCGCACTGGTATTGAAGGACAGGCCGCCGC
This sequence comes from Parasphingomonas halimpatiens, assembly GCF_036663795.1. NCBI lineage: Bacteria > Pseudomonadati > Pseudomonadota > Alphaproteobacteria > Sphingomonadales > Sphingomonadaceae > Parasphingomonas > Parasphingomonas halimpatiens. Next base: position 203,870 of record NZ_JAXOJP010000004.1, on the reverse strand, counting down.
AGCGAATCGCCGCATTGGTGCGCCGGCCGAGCAGCACGGTCGTTTCGATCACCTCGTCGACGCTCGGCAGCTTGTAGCCGGAAGTGCCAAGCATATCAGTGCGGCCGGGCTCGTGGCACACCACGAACACATCGGGCTGGCTGCCATGAAGCAGGCCGAGCGACACCGCGGCATAGGCCGGGTGCATCAGCGACCCCTGTCCCTCGATCACGTCCCAATGGTCGGTTGCGGCGTCCGGCGACAGGATCTCCGCCGCGCCCGCCTCGAAATCGGAAATGATTGCGTCCATCGGTATGCCGCCGCCGGCGATCATGATGCCGGTCTGTCCCGTGGCGCGGAAGTCGCAGTCTATGCCGCGCTCGGCGAGCGCGCTGGCCAGCGCGAGCGCGGTATATTTCTTGCCCAGCGCGCAATCGGTGCCAACGGTAAGGATGCGCCTCCCGCTGCGCTTGCGGCCAGTAGCGACCGCAATATCGGCCGGCGGCGTACGCACGTCGATCAGACGGCGGCCGAGGCGATGCGCTGTTTCGGCCAGACCCGGAACCTCGGCGAGGCGGACATGCATGCCGCTGACGATGTCGAGCCCGGCCTCGAGCGCATCGATCAACGACGCGCGCCAGCTCGGCGGGATGAAGCCACCGCCATTGGCCACCGCGATGACCATCGACCGCGCGCCGCGCGCGGCCGCCTCGGCCGGCGTCATGCGTTCCAGGCCAGTGGTCACAGTGGCACCGGCGCAGACGCTCTCGCCGATGCATTTGTCGCCCGCCCAGTCGCGAAGGCCGAAGGCGGTCTTGGCGTAGCCAGGCTCGGTCGTGTCGCCGAGGAACAGCAGATAGGGCTGAGGCAGGACAGTCGCGCCAGCCTGGGGAAAGGGAAAGTTCATTATAAACCGCCGGTCGCGCGGCCCGGCGCAACCTGCGCGACCGCCTGGAAACAATGACGCATGGCCCGACCGTTCTGCGCGCAGCCAGATATGCTGACGGCGAATTGCTGCTGAACCACGATTATACCCCGATTTTTCTAAATGGGACTATGTTGGCTCAATTGGAGAACGTCAACACGATTCGTCCGAAAACCGCGGCGAACGCCCGTCCTAAGGATCATTTCCCCGTGCGCGGTGCCGGCTGCAAATAGCGGCCGAGATAGTCGTCCGTGGCATGGAACAGCGTCAGCCACGAGGCGTAGCGCGTAAGATCATGCACCTCGTTGGGGATGATCAGCGTTTCATGCTCCACGCCGTGCGCGCGCAGATCCTGGATCAGCTCGGTCGATTGGGTCGCCGGCACGTTGCGATCGTCATCGGCCTGGATCACCAGCACGGGCGAATGCCAGTCGCCGATCGTTGCCACCGGCGATGATGCGATGGCGCGCTTGTAATCCGCCGGATCCTCGACTGGCGCGCCAAGCGTCGCGAGCATCGACGCCCAATTATAGACGCCGGCATAATCGACGCCGACCGCCACCGAGTCCGAGGCGCGGGCCAGCGCCAGCGCGGTCATCAAGCCGCCATAGCTGCCGCCCCATACGCCGATGCGCTTGCGGTCGACATCGGGGCGCGCCTGAAGATAGCTGATCGCGCCGAGCAGATCCTGCGTCTCGCTGCCGCCGCCGAGGCCGAAGTCCTTCGCCTCGCGATATTCCATGCCATAGCCGATGCCGCCGCGATAATTGACCGACAGCACGACATAGCCCTTGGACGCAAGATACTCGTTGAAGCCAAAGGCCCCGGCGTAGAACCCCATATAGTGGAAGCCGAGCAGCATCTGGCGCGGCGGGCCGCCATGGAAGAACATCACCGTCGGATGCGGCCCCTTCATGCCGGCGGGCGGCAGGAACAGCTGGCCGTGCACGTCGAGCCCGTCCTTGGCCTTGAACACGACCGATTGCGGCATGACCATATGGGCGGTCGGGAAGGATGGCGCGGTCGTCTCGGCGGCGAGGCGCTGCCATTTGCCGCCGCGCAGCACGGCGGGGCTCAATTGCTGCACCGCGCTGCTCTGCAGGGCGAAAATGGTCCCGTCGGCGCTGACCTGCGGGAACGCCTCGATGCTGGTGCCGGGCGCGGCGACGGGCACCGGTGCCCGCGTCGAGAGATCGCTGGTCCAGAAATGCAGCCGGTCGATATCATTCTGGTTGCTGGCGAAAACCAGTTTCCGGCGCGTCGGATCGAGCGTCATATAGGGTATTTCGAACGCGCCCGAGGCGAGGGCATGCGCGGTGCCCCCGGTGGCGGATACGGCCCAGGGCTGCATCCAGCCGCTTTTCTCCCATGGGAAGACGAGTTGTCCGTCGGCCGCCCATAACAGATTTTCCGCCGCGAGCGTCGGGCGATAGACGCTGCCCGGCCCGGTGTCGGCGGTCCACACGCGCTTGCCCGTGCCGGTTGCGGCATCGGCGGTCCATATCTGCCAGGGCAGGCCCGAACGACGGCTGATGAAGGGCGAGCTCTTCGCCGCCAGCACCCGAATGAAGGCGAGTTGCCTGCCGTCGGGCGAAAAGGTCGGCGAGGAATCGATGTCGAAGCTCGGCGCCGCCCAGGTCAGCGTGCGCGCGGCAGTGTCGAACACGCCGATCAGCGCGTGCAGGCGGCGCTGGCTGACAAAGGCGAAGCGGTGGCCGTCGGACGACCAGATCAACGAATGCACTGCGCCGAAATCGGTCAGCAGCGGAGCCGGCTTGGCGCCCGGCGTCGCGAGATCGACCGCCAGCACCTGGCGCTTGTCGAGAAACACCACCTGCTTGCCGTCGGGCGAGAAGCTCGGCTCATGCCCGTTGCCGACCTTGCGTGCCTCGCCGCCGCCCACCGGCACGACCCAGATCTCGCGCGGCGTCGGTCCGTCGGGCGTGCTGGCGACATTGGCGGGCGCGTCATCCTCGAGCGTCTGGCCGCGGGTGAAGGCGATCGTCTTGCCATCGGAGGACCAGGCGACGTCGCCGATATCGTTGCCGTCATCCTTGTCGAAGGTGGTGACCTGGCGCGACCGCGTCGTGGCGCCCGCCTCACCGATCCATATGTTGCGCACGCCCTTGATGCTGAACACCCAGGCTGCCGCGCCGCCCTTGGGCGCGGCGGCGAGGCTGGTGGGATAAGGGGCCTCGAGCACCTGCTCGATGGTGAACGGTGCGGGGTCGGCGAGAGCGGCGGAAGTGAACCCGGCGACGGCGAGCGCGCCCACGGAAGCCATGCCAAGCAACAGACGATTCATTGCGCCCTCCTGAGCGAGCTTCCTCGCTTATGTCCCAATTAAGACATTATGACCTGAATGGAAAATAGATCAACTGCAAACGCGCGGTATGTTCACATCGCTTTGGTTTCCGGCAACTGACCGGCCATCGACGCTGCCACGGCTTCCGCGCGCGCCATGACGCGCAGCACATTCTCGCCGGCGACCTTGCGGATATCCTCGTCGCTCCAGCCGCGCCGCATCAGTTCGGCGAGCAAGGCGGGATAGGTGCTGACATCCGCCATCCCCTCGGGCAGCTGCTCGCCGACACCATCATAGTCCGAGCCGAGCCCGACATTGTCGACCCCCGCCACCTTGGCGATATGCTCGATATGGTCGGCGACCTCGGACATCGCGACCTGCGGCATGGGGTGGGCCTTGCGCCACTCGGCCATCGCCGCGGCGGCCTTGTCGGGCTGGCCGATATAGAGGCCGCCATAAGGCGGCGCGTTGAACCGCATCTTCTCCGCCGCCTCATCGGCCTGCCAGCGACGATAGGCATCCGAGATATAGGGTGTGGCGTAATTGACCATCACGACGCCGCCATTGGCGGCGACCAGCTTGAACACCTCGTCCGACACGTCGCGCGGATGGTCGTCGAGCGCGCGGGCGCTCGAATGCGAAAAGATCACCGGCGCCTTCGACACGCGCAGCGCGTCGCGCATCGTGTCCTCGCTGACATGGGCGAGGTCGACCAGCATGCCGAGCCGGTTGAGCTCGCGCACCACGCTTTCGCCGAACGGCGTCAGCCCGTGATGCTGGGGATTGTCGGTGGCCGAATCCGCCCATTCGAGCGTCCTGCTGTGGGTCAGCGTGAGATAGCCCGCGCCGAGCGCGGCATAGGCGCGCAGCACCGACAGGCGATGGTCGATCTGGCCGCCGCCCTCGACGCCGATCAGCGCCGCCATGCGACCCGACCGGTGGATGCGGCGCACATCCTCGGCGGTGCGCGCCATGGCGAAGTCGCCCGAATAGCGTGCGACGATATCGCGTACCAGGTCGATCTGCTCCAGCGTCTGCTCGACCTGCTCCTGGCCCGGCAGATCGGGCGACACCCAGACCGACCAGAACTGCCCGCCGACCCGCCCCTTGCGCAGCCGCGCAATGTCCGTGTCGTAATGCGCCGGGCCATGATCGAGATGCGTCAGGTCAATCGTCCAGCGCTTCTCCCCCTCGCGGCTGCGCAATGTCTCGGGCCAGTCGTTATGACCGTCGATCAGCGGCGTGCTCTTCAGAATGCGATCGACCCGGGCAAGGTAATCGACCGGCACGGGGGCGGCAGCGGTCAGCGACAGTGCCAGACAAGCGAAGGGAATGACTATCCTGGGGTTCGGCATGGTATCTCCTGATCTCTGTCGCGTTGGGCGTGATCGGCGGTACCGGGCGCAGGCGATGGCCGTATCCCTGTACCGATTGATCGCGCTTCGTGTTTTGCTTTGCCGCCTGCGGCGCGATGTTGTTGCGCTGCGGCGGCAAGCGATGGTAGTCGAGGTGTCGAAGGGCAGTTTTCGTGCGATAATTTCCTGATTGGGACGCTATTGTCCTAATCGGAAAACGTCAAGCGAGGCGAACAGGAGATGAATTTTTGGCGCAGCTGACTCTTGGTGCCGTGATGCGCGGCCTGCGCAGCCGCAATGGCTGGACGCTCAAGGAGATGAGCCAGAAGAGCGGTATCCCGGTTTCGACACTGTCCAAGGTCGAGCATGACCGGCTGACCCTGACCTATGACAAGCTGCAGCAGCTCAGCGGGCGGCTCAACATCCCGATGTCCGAGCTGTTCGCGGAAGGGGAAGCGGCGCCCTCCGCCAGCCCGGTCATGGGCCGGCGCAGCATCGGTACGCTCGATCGCGCGGTGCGGGTCAACACACCGAACTACGATTATTATTACCTCTGCACCGAGTTGCGCCAGAAGCGCATGATCCCCAACCTGACGAGGATCCGCAACAAGTCGCTCGCCGAATTCGGCGACCTTGTGCGGCATGATGGCGAGGAATTCATCTATGTCGTCGCCGGCCAGCTGGTCGTGCATACCGAATTCTACGACCCGGTCGTGTTGAACGCGGGCGAGTCGATCTATATCGATTCCGCCATGGGTCACGCCTATCTCGCCGGAGAGGATTGTGACGAGGCGGTCGCCTTGGCGGTTATGTCGAGCGCCGAAGACGATCTGATGTCGTCGCTGATCACCCTGCACGGCGAGCGCACCCAGGAAGAGGAAAATGCCGCGGCGTAAGGGCTTGCATTGTCTGCCACCGGCGGATGCCCATAAGCGCGCCACGGGCCCGTAGGCGACGATAGGGAAGCGCTCACGCAGCTAAAGGCGGTTTGCTGGGCAATGTGAACCGCCATTTCTGGGCGTGCGGCGAACCGAACGATTTGCCGATCGCTGGCCCCAACCGAAATCGGCCGCGAAGGCGCCGGCTCATCTTCCGATGGCCGACGCCTGCTTAGTGCTGCATCAATGCCGGGTCGCGCTCTTAGGCGAGGCGCTCAGCCCGATTATTGCTTTTCGTAAACGTACCGGTCGCGCGCAAGCGCAGGGTCGGGGTCGGATGCCTTCGACAGATAACGGAAGGTCATCTGCCTGCCGTCGGGGGAGAGATCAACCTCGAGCTTCGCGACCGTCTGTCCTTTCAGCTGCGCGACCCAGAACATCGTATGGTCGTCGGTCTTGTAGACCGAAAAGGCGTCCATGCCGGGGTCCGGCTGTGGGACGAACTTGCCATAGGCAAAAGGAAGGTGCGCGACCTGCTTTTCGCCATTTCCCGTGGTCGTCTCGACCGTCTCCGTGATCATCCCACCATCGGGGGTCAGCGCAATGACGATTTCCTTGCTCTTGACGCCTGGATCCTTGCCGATGATCGATTTCGCCTTGTTGAGGTGCCACACGCCCAGGAAAGGATCGTCTGCGGCATGCGCCGCAACCGGCATCAGCAAAACCGCGGCGGCTCCGACGATCAAACGCATCATTGTCTTCATAACGTCCTCCTAAAGTCGGCGGCGACCTCACAAGCCGGCCCCGGTCGGTCGCTAGCTTAGCGTGTCATTTGAAGCTCACAATGTCCTAAATGGGCTAAAGCGACCCGATTGGAAAATAAATCTAAGTTGTTGCCCGACCGCGGGCGGGCGGCACAAGCATATGTCGGGCTCGAACCGCGGTCGCGACGGCGCAAGGTAGAACCAGCCTCTTCGCCAAAGCAGGTCTGGCCGACGAACACGGCGCACGGCAGCCGGTGCGTTTCGCGCAGCGGCTGCTCGGCAAGATGACGCCTCAAACGCGAGATTGGACGTTGACCGGTTGCGCCGCCGCCATATAGTCGGAGTTATTACGACGTCGCGACCCGCTCCGGCGAACCTATATCGAAGGAGAGGTTGATGCCGGTTTCCGCGGCTTCCGAAGGCGCGACGATCACGCCCGGCGCGACGCAGCCGACGTCCTACACGGCGGCGCTGACGCTGCTCGCCAGCCTGTTCTTCATGTGGGGGTTCATCACCGTCATCAACAACACGCTGCTGCCGCACCTGCGCAGCGTGTTCGACCTCGACTATACCAAGACCACGCTGATCGAGAGCGTGTGGTTCATCGCCTATTTCTTCGCCTCGATCCCCTCGGCCAAGCTGATCGAGCGTATCGGCTATCAAAAATCGCTCGTCACCGGGCTGCTGATCATGGCGGCGGGCGCGCTGGGCATGACGCTGGCGGCGAGCATCCCGTCCTATGGCGTCACGCTCGCCATGTTGTTCGTCATCGCCAGCGGCATCACTCTGCTGCAGGTCGCTGCCAACCCCTATGTCGCGGTGGTCGGCCCGCCCGAAACAGCGTCGTCGCGACTCAACCTGGTGCAGGCGCTCAACTCGGCGGGGACAGTGCTGGCGCCCTCGTTCGGCGCCTATCTCATCCTCGGCCGCTCGGTCGGTGGAACGGTCAAGAGCGGGACGGTGCTGACGCCGGCGCAACGGTTGGCCGATGCCCATTCAGTGGTGCTGCCCTATGTCATCGTCGCGGTTGTGCTGGTGATACTGGCGGTGGTGATCGCGCGCTTCCCGCTGCCGGCCATGGGCAGCGCGACCAGTCGCGTCGCCAAGGCCGAGCGCAAGAACCATTCGCTTTTGCGGCACCGCAACCTGATGTTCGGCATCCCGGCGATCTTCATCTATCTGATCGCCGAGATCGGCGTCGCCAATCTGTTCGTCAATTTCGTGTCGCAGCCCAGCATCGCCGACCTGACGCACGAACAGGCGAGCAATTACCTCACCTTCCTGTGGCTTGGCATGTTGGCCGGCCGTTTCGCCGGAGCGGCGATCATGCAGAAGGTGCGCGCCGAGACCGTTCTCGCCGCCTTTTCGATCGGCGCGTTCGTGGTGATGCTGGTGACGGTGTTCAGCAGCGGCCCGGCCGCGATGTGGGCGCTGATCGTCGTCGGATTGTTCCACTCGATCATGTTCCCGACGATCTTCACGCTGGGCATCAAGGGGCTCGGGCCGCTGACCGAAGAGGGATCGGGGCTGCTGATCATGGCGATCGCCGGCGGCGCGCTGGTCGTGGTGCAGGGCAAGCTGGCCGACGCCTATGGCCTGCAGAACTCGTTCCTGCTGACCGCAGCGTGCGAGCTCTACATCCTGTTCTATGCCTTGTGGGGCGCCAAGGTGACCGAGCCGCTGGGCGCGCCGCCGATCGATGGCTGAATGGTGGCGCCGAACGCTCGCGCCCCGGCGCGTCGGAGAGATTTTCGCATGACCCATGTCCGGCTGCTCCAGCATTGCGATGCGCACGGCGCGCGACGCCTGATCCTGGCCGAAGACGACCAGGCGGCGTTTCTGTCGGACCCGGGCACGACGCGCGAACTCGCTGCGCTGGCGATCGCCGAGCGCACCAGCCTCGCCGATGCTGCGCGGCAACGCCTGACGGCGGAACCGGTCGACATCGTCGCCGAGCTGGCGGCCGGCCGGCTTTTGGCGGCGATCGACCACCCCGACAGCGCGCGGCTGATGCTGACCGGCACGGGGCTGACGCATCTCGGCTCGGCCGAGGGGCGCGACGCGATGCACAAGGCGGCGGCCGAAAACCGGCAGACAGATTCGATGCGCATCTTCCTCGAAGGCGTTGCGGGCGGGAAACCGGCCGAGGGCCAGACCGGCGCGCAACCCGAATGGTTCTACAAGGGCGACGGGCAGTCGCTGGTCGGGCCCGAACAGCCGCTTGCGTCGCCCGATTTCGCGCTCGATGGCGGCGAGGAACCCGAACTCGCCGGCATCTACCTGATCGGCGATGACGGGACGCCGTGGCGGCTGGGTTTTGCGCTCGCCAACGAATTCAGCGACCATGTCACCGAACGCCACAATTATCTGTGGCTCGCACATTCCAAGCTGCGCCAGGCAGCACTTGGCGCCGAATTGTTGCTGGGCGAGGCACCGGCCGATCTGCGCGGTGTCAGCCGTATCGAGCGCAACGGTGCGACCTTGTGGGAAAAGCCGTTTCTGACCGGCGACGCCAACATGTCGCACAGCCTGTGCAACCTCGAGGCGCATCATTTCAAATATGCCGGCTTTCGGCGCCCGGGCGACGTCCATGTCCATTTCTTCGGCACCGCGACGCTGTCCTTCGCCGATGATGTGTGCACGCAGGAGGGCGATCTGTTCGAGATCGCCGCCGCGCCGTTCGCCCTGCCGCTACGCAACCGGCTGACTCGGGCGGCCCCCGCCGCGACGACGGTGAGGATGCTGTAGCGCCGCCGATCGCGCCCCTGTGCGGGACCTTTCTGTCGCAAAGGGCTTGGGCGGCTTTCAGAACCGGTCGTTCGTTTATCTCAGCGCCCGATCGGGTTTGAAGTGTCGCGCCATGCCGTTGGGCCGCCAGTCATCACCACGCGGCTGAAGATCTGCATCAACGCGCCCAGCCCTCCGCCGCCGGCTGAAGGCTGTCAAGGAATCTGGCAGCGCTCGCGCGATAGGCATCGCGTAGCTCGGGCTGCATCCGGTCCCAATTGGCGTACATCTGCACCATGCGCCGATTACGCCGGAAGCGTCGCTCATGCCGCGCTAGGAAATCCCAATAGAGCGCGTTGAACGGACATGCCTCGGGTCCGGTCTTCTGCTTCACATCGTATCGGCATCGCCCGCAATGGTCGGACATGCGATTGATATAGGCGCCGCCGCCGGCATAAGGTTTCGTCGCGAGCCTGCCACCATCGGCATGCTGGCTCATGCCGATCACGTTGGGCAATTCGACCCATTCATAGGCATCGGCATAGACGACCAGGAACCAGTCGGCGACCTGCTGCGGTCGCACGCCCGCGAGCATGGCGAAATTGCCGAGCACCATCAGCCGCTGAATGTGATGCGCATAGCCATGGTCGCGCGTATTGCGCACCGCCTCGGCCATGCACAGCATCTCAGTCTGCCCGGTCCAGTAGAATTCGGGCAACGGCCGCGTCGCCTCGAGCGCGTTGGCGTCGGCGACCTCGGGCATCTCCATCCAGTAATAGCCGCGGACATATTCGCGCCAGCCGATGATCTGGCGGATAAAGCCTTCCGCCGCGTTGAGCGGTACGTAACCCGCGGCATGGGCGTCCGCAGCGGCCCGCGCCACCTCGATCGGGGTTAGCAGGCCGATGTTCAATGCCGGGCTCAGCCAGCTATGGTAGAGCCAATCCTGACCCGTAACCATCGCATCCTGATAAGTGCCGAAATCGGGCAGCGCGGTGACGATGAAATGCTGCAGCGCCTGGCGCGCCTGGTCGGCGGTGACCGGTAACGCGAACTTTTCGAGCCGCCCGAAGTGACCGGCGAAGCGCTCCGCGACCATAGCGAGCACGTTGCCGGTAATCGCGTCGGGCGCGAACTGCATCGGCTCGGGATAGTTGAGCCCGCGCTTGGGCGGTGCCCGGTTTTCCTTGTCGAGGTTCCATTGCCCGCCTTCGGGCTTGCCATCGGCAGTCATCAACAGGCCGGTCTTGCGACGCATCTCACGATAGAAGAATTCCATCGTCAGATCGGTGCGCGCCTGTGCCCAGCTCTGGAATTCGAGGATACCGCAGACGAAGCGATCGTCGGGCAGGACCTGGACCGGCACGTCGAAGCGCTGCGACCAGTCGCCGATCATCGTCTTCACGCGCCATTCGCCGCATTCAACGATGCGGATCAAGCTCGGTCGATGCCGCCCGACCGCACGCGCGATCTCTCCCGTGAAGCTGCCGCTGTTGGCGGGATCGTCGAGCCTGACATGGTCGACGCTCCATCCGGCGCAACGCAATTCCTCGGCGAAATGCCGCATGGCTGACAGGATCAGCGCAATCTTGCGCTTGTGGTGGCGGACATAGGTCGTCTCCTCCGCCACCTCCATCAACAACACGACCGCGTCCGCCTTCGCGACGCCCCGCAAAGAGGCAAGGCTGTGCGAGAGCTGATCGCCCAGAACGGGGATGAGGATGGTCATTGGTGCGTTTCAACGTCCGGCGCGACCTGCGGATGCGGCGCTGCTGACCCCTATCCTCGATCGAGCGTCCGCTCCAGTTCCGTCAAGCCTGCAGCGCGGGTTTCAGGGCGCGACCCACCACAATATCTCATAGGGTCGCAGCGTAACGGGACCCGTCGGCACGTCGCGCCCCGTCAGCAAATCCATGCCTGGTCGATCCCACGTTGCGGGGCGATCGACGGTTTGCGCAATCGTTGCGAGATTGACGAGGCAGAGGAAGCCCCGGCCCTGATCACGGACAAAGGCCAGAACCGCGTCGTTCGATAACGCGATCGGGGTTGCTCGTCCCGTGACATTCAGCTCGTTCAGCGCGCGTGCCGCATGCCCGAAGCGGCGCATGCTCTCCAACATCTTTCCCGCGGGTCCGTGCGACGCGCGGCGCCAATCCATGCTCGGGCGTTGCAGCCAGCGGCCTTCGTCGCGCCGCGCCGGATCCGACCCGTAATCCTGATCGTTGCCGAGCGCGATCTCGTCACCCATATAGATCATCGGCCAGCCGTCGAGCGCGTGGATCGTGCCATAGAGCGCGGTCAGCCGCGCGAGCGCCATGTCCTGATCGATATCGGATCGGCCCAGGCCGACCAGCGCTGCTGCCATGCCGTTGGTCGAGGGCACGCCGCCCGCTGCGGTCTGAAACCTGCGACCGGCGGAAAATCCTTCGCCGTCATAGAAGGACGACCAGCGCTTGAGATCCTCGACCGGGGCATATTCGGCAAGCGCATTCCAGATGAGATCGTCGTGGCAGCGAACATAGTTCAGCCACGCCGCATGATCCGGACGCGCCGCCGCGGCGGTCAGCATGGTGCGGACGATCCCGGCATGCTGATCGGCAAGCCCAGCCCACAGCGCCGTCATCACGCCGTTATTATACGCCAGATCGCACCCCTTCAGATCGTCGCCGAAGAAGGGGATGACATGCGCCGGGCTTTCGATTGCCTCGGTAAGCAAGACGACGCTGGGTGCGGCGATATCGAGCGCGGCGCGGAAGGCGGCGACGATCGCATAAGCCTCCGGCTGGTTGCGGCACGTCGTGCCCTGGCGCTTCCAGAGGAACGGCGCGCTGTCGAGGCGAAAGCCCTGCACCCCCTTGTCGGCAAGGAACAGCAACACCTCGAGCATTTCGAGAAAGACGTCGGGATTGGCGTAGTTGAGATCCCATTGGAAAGGGTAGAAGGTCGTCCAGACCCAGCCGCCCATCGCCGCGTCATAGGTGAAGTTGCCCGGCGCAGTGTCGGGAAAGACCTCGATCAACGACGCATCCCACGCATCGACCTCGGCCTGGCTGTCGACCACGTGATAATAAGCGCGATATTTCGGGTCGCCCTGTCGCGCGCACTCGGCCCAGTCGTGTTCGCGCGCGGTGTGATTGCAGACGACATCGAGCATCAGCCCCATGCCGCGCGTGCGCAACTCCGTGGCGAGCCGCGCCAGGCCGCTCATGTCGCCGAGCGCAGGCTCGACCGCGCGGTAGTCGACCACGGCAAAGCCGCCATCGCTTTCGACAGGCCGCGCCGCAAGCAGCGGAAGCGGGTGCAGCCAGCGTATGCCGAGGTCCTGAAGATAGTCGAGCTTGCCGGTCATGCCGTCGAGCGTGCCCGCGAAGCGATCGACATAGCAGGCATAGATCGTCTCGCCCGACCGCGCGGCCCAGCTCGGATCGGCGCGTCGCGCATGGTCGAGCGCCTTCAGCGCCTCGTCGCGCTGCGCGTTGGCGCGATCGAGTGATGCGCAGACCCGCGCAAACAGCGCCGGCGCGGCGTCGTGATAGATCCGTTCGAGGCTGGCCGCGAGGCGATGACGGGCGCGGTCGGATTCAAGGTTCATGGCCTCGGGGAAGTCCTCGATCATATTCATGGATGGCGCAACCCGCGATGCAATCGGTTGCAAGTAAACTCAAGCCTCGTCGCTGTCGGTCTCGTGTCGACCTTGCCCGCGCCGTTCTGCCCCGTTCCGGACGTCAAGTCATCGACCCGCGCTCGGCATTGTCGAGGTCGCGCTCGAGCCGCGGCTGATCAGCGAAGATCATCGTCGGTGCCGTGGTTGCAGTCACCGCGCTCCACGCCGGAAGCCCCGGATGGCCGGGGTTGCCGGTCCGGGCGAAGGCCAGCAACGCATCGGTCATCCGCCGGCTGAGGACTGCCGCACGCGCCCCGCCGCCGGTCATGCTCGCGCAGCGATCGGTGTTGGCGAACAGGAAGGGTATGTCGAGGCAGTGGAAGGCGCGGGGGCGTCCGTCGAGCACCGGCGTCTGCCAGGTAAACCAGTAGAGATAGGCCGGTGCGCGGCTGTGCCGGGCCTTTGCCATCGCCTGATCGACGGCGCTCTGGCGAATCGGCGCGGTGGCGATGCGCGACCAGAGATCGAAGGGGGAGGCGCCGGGCGCGCGCCGGCGAAAGGCGGCTATGACGGCGCGTGACCGGCCGGGGACGAAGGCCTCGACCCGCGCGACGAGCTCGTCTTCCCGCATCATCTCATATTCGGGATGATTGATTCCCGAGACGAACTCGTTGAGCGTCGTACCGATCACCATCGGCACGTGGACCGAAAGGTCGGGCAGGTCGGCCCGCTCAGGGGACGCGATCACCGTCTGCGCGTCGAGCACCGGCGCGAAACCAAGCGCGTCGCCGATGCGTCGTACGTCGAAGAACCGGCCGGGCGCGGGGTTGACGCGTGCCAGCACAGCCTCGCTCGCGCGGCGCAGATCGGCATAGGGCATCGTCTGGAGCCGATCGACCTCGCCTGGCGCAACCCCAAGCTCCGCCAGCATCAGCTCGGACAATCTTCTGGCCTTGGCCGGGGTCGCGCAGGGGGCGAAGGAACCGCTCATCACGACCGCGCGGTGGAACAGCCCTCGCGCGGCGGGCATGCCCATCAGCGTGCTGACCTTGGCCCCGCCGCCCGACTGGCCGAATACCAGGACGCATGACGGATCGCCGCCGAACGCGGCGATATTGGCGCGAATCCATTGTAACGCCGCGACGATGTCGAGCATGCCGACATTGCCGGACTGCGTGTAGCGCGGCCCGCAGTGCGACAGGTCGAGAAAGCCGAGCAGGTTGAGCCGGTGATTCAGCGTGATCACCACGGCGTCGCCGCGCAGCGCGAGCGCATGGCCGTCAAATGCCGGCAGATCGTGTCCCGAGCCAGCGGCAAAGCCGCCACCGTGCAGCCATACGAGCACCGGGCGCCGCCGCCCGTCGTTGATCCCCGGCGTCCAGAGATTGATGCGCAGGCAGTCTTCGCCCTCGACGCTGTCGTTCCACTGGAAGATGAACGCCTCTTCGTCGTTCAGCCGACCGGTTCCCTTGTCCTGCGGCGCGACCGGGCCATAGGCGCGCGCGCTGCGCACGCCGCTCCATGCCTTGGGTGGCTGCGGCGGGCGGAAGCGATTGGCCCCGCCGGTGTCGGCGCCATAAGGGATGCCCTTGAAGACGAAGATGTCATCCTGGACATAGCCGGCGACACGACCGGCCGTGGTGGTGGCAATGGCCGTGTCGGCGCCGGCCTTGAGCTCGCTTGGGCGCGGGTCGGTATGGGCCCCGCCGCGACGATGGCCGACGTCGCGCGATGCGGAGGCTGGCACCGCCGCCACCGATGCACCCACACCGGCAGCGACGGCGCCGCTTAACCAGGTCCGTCGATCCACACCGTCATTTCCGGGGGCCGAAACGCCCGATCGTCGCGCCACCAGCGTCTCCCTTGGCTATCCGTTCCGCGCACGCCGGCGCGAAGCGATGACGGTGCGCCGATCGGCTCGGTGCACCGTCATCCGTGCCTCACTTGCTGTTGAGGCGCAGCGTGATGCCGATTGTGCGTGGGCGTGGCCCGGCGAGCAGGGTCGGGCCGTTCGCAGCCGTCGGGCCGCGATAATCGGACACATTGTCGGCAAACAGCCGTACTTCGTACCGATCGAAACGCACCCCCGCGCTCATATTGTAGAGCTGATAGGGGTTGATCGTGTTGACGGTGGCGTCGCCGTTTCGCGCGCGGCCGATCGCGGTCATCGAGCCGGTGGCGAAGAAGTCATAACCGCCGAAATCATGATCGTAGCTGACATCGCCACGCCAGTTGAACGTGGGCGTGTTGAGCAGGCGCTGACCATTGCCGATGCGCGGATTGGCCGTACCGAACGCTTTGAGGACGTTGGTGAACTTCGAGTCGTTGACGTTGCCGACGACCGACAGCACCAGGCCCTTTGCCGGGGTGCGCCAAGTCGCCTCTATATCCACCCCGCGCGACCTGCCGTCGCCGAGATTGGCAAAGGCGGCCAGGCCGATCGACGTGTTGAAGGCGCTTTGAATGTTGGTGTATTTGATGTCGTAGAGGCTGACCGCCAGTCGCAAGGCGCCATCGAACAATGTGCCCTTCGCGCCGATTTCGAGATTGCGCAATTTGTCGGGCGTGAGCGAGAGCGCGCTGGGAACGCCATCGGCGATCACGGCGTCGGCCTGCGCCTTGGATTGCAGGATGCCGCTGCGGAAGCCCGTGCCGGCGTTGAAGAAGAGCAGCCAGTCCTTGCTCGGATAATAAGCGAGGTTGGCGCGCCAGGTCAGCGCATCGGGGTTGGCATTGCTCAACACGTGCGTGCCGTTCGACAGCGAATCCGACTTTCGCGTGTCGTTGAAGTAGCGCAGGCCGACCAGCGGCACGAGCTTGCCGCCGAACAGCGAATAGCTGACTTCCGAGAAGACCGCGACATTCTCGGTCTTGGTGATGGTGTTGCCGCTGAGTGCGAGGGTCGGAAAGTTGATGTCGAAGGTATAGAGCCCCTTGGCATTCTGATAGAAGACACCGGCCACGCCGTGGAACGGCCCCGTCCCCGACGTGGCGATGCGGAACTCGTTGACGAAGTTCTGCGCATTGCCGCCATTGTTAAGAATGCCGATGCCCAGTGGCGCGCCGAGATTAAGGCCGACCTGGAATCCGCCGGGCAAGGACTTCTGGTAGGAGGTTGCGTTGGTCAGCGTGAAATTGCCCATCGCGCGGGTGATCGTGCCCGAGAAATATTCGGCGCGGCGACGGTCATAGCCGATCACGCTGCCCTGATAGGCGGCATAAGGCGGGTTCACCGAATTGATGACGTTCAGATAATGCTGGTCGGTGCTGAAATACCATGCACGCAGCCGCACCGTCGTGAGCGCGTCGGGCTTCCACAGCAACACCGCCTGGATATCCTTGGCGACGACGTCGTTGGCGTCCTTCTCGCGCGGGGTGCCGGTCGGGGCGCCGGCATAGATGTCGGCGGTGCCAGCACGATAATCATAGCCGCCGCTGATGCGCAGCGCGAGCGTATCGGTGACGAGCGGGATCGAGAGCGCCGCGGCGGCGCGGTAGTTGATCTTGCTGGCGTCGCGCGTGGTCGAGATCTCCGCCTCGCCCGCTTCGGTGATGCTCTGCAGATCGGGGTTCTTGGTGTGGTAGATGATCGTGCCGGCGGCTGACCCCTGACCGTAGAGCGTGCCCTGCGGCCCGCGCAGCACCTCGACGCGGTCGAGGTCGAAATAGTTGATCGGCGGCGCGCTCTGGTTGTTGGGGACGCCAAACGGCGTGTCATCGAGATAATAGCCGACCAGGCCATCGCCGATCGGCCCGCCGGCGCCCGAGCCGCGGAACGAATAGATGCGGTAGCCGGCGCCGATCTCCTGCGCCTGCGAGGCGCCGGGGATGAGCTGGATCAGGTCGGCACCATCGCGGATGTTGCGCTCCTTGAGCGTCGCGCCGGTGAATGCCTGGATCGCCTGCGGCACGCGGTTGAGCCGCTCGGCGCCGATCTTCGAGGCGGTCACGACGATGTCCTCGCCCATGTCGGCGGGCGCGTCGCTGGCTGGTTGGGATGCCGGGCCGGGCTTTGCCGGCGCTGTCTGCTGCGCGAGCGCCGGTACCGCCGTCATCGCGGCGACACAGGCGGCCAGCGAGACGCCGGCGCGGATCAGGGCGATGCTGCCGCCGTTCCGGTCGCGTGATTCCTGATGGTGATCGAATGCATCGCAGCCTGCGACGCGCTTGTCCGTGATCATGCTTTCCCTCTCCTGTCGTCGACTGTTCTCTGCAATCGGTTGCATAGTGCTAACATGGCGTAACGATCCCCGCAAGATGCGATGTGCGGGTAGGATTCGGTGGGCCTGGCGCGGCGGATGCGGTCAGGGCGCGGTGGTGAAAACCGCGCGCAACGCGCTCTTCCATGCCGCGGTAAATTCGCCCGCGACGCGCGACAGCGGCGCGATGAAATCGAAGCCGTGATAGGCGCCCGGCGTCACGTGCAGTTGCGTCGGCACGCCAGCCGCGACGAGTCGCGCGGCATAGGCGATGTCCTCATCGACGAAGAGATCGATCGCTCCCACGCCGATAAAGGCCGGGGGGAGTCCCGCGAGATTCGCAACACGTGCCGGTATCGCGCCATAGGGGACGGTCGGCGACCCCGCCGGGCCCCCGAGAAAGCTGCTCCAGCCGAATCTATTGCCCGCTTCATTCCAGCCGATCGTGCCGACAAAGGGTGGAACGTGCCGCGTGCTGCCGGTGCGATCGTCGAGCATCGGATAGATCAACACCTGGTAACATAGGGGAATAGCCCGCCGATCGCGCGCCGCGATCGCCAACATGGCGGCCAGCCCGCCGCCGGCGCTCTCGCCCATCACCGCGACGCGCGACCGATCGACGCCCAGCGCATCGGCATTGGCGTGCAGCCATGCCAGCGCGGCATAACAATCCTCAACCGGGCCGGGGAACGGCGTTTCAGGGGAAAGTCGGTAGTCCGCCTCCACCACCACGCAATCGAGTTCGGCGGCAAGCCGTTGCGACGCGACGATGGTGTCCGCGACGCGCCCGAGGATCATGCCGCCGCCATGGATGTGCAGCACCGCAGGGCGGCGCGCACCGCCGGCTTTGGCACCGATCACCGTCACGGCAACGGGCGGAGCTCCCCTGGGCCCAGGCACGACGCGCCGCTCGACCGTCGCTGCGGGCGGGGGTAGCGGCGCCGGCGCGGCCGGGGCGTTTTGCCGCATCGCGCGGACCGCCGCCAGCGTCAGCGGTGAGGGCAGCGGGTGCGACATGATAGCCTTGGCACCCGCGCGCAATTCGGGATCGACGCGGTGCAGGAGCGCGTCGCCACCAGCGTCAGCAGGAGGCCGCCCGACGCGCTCGTCGGCCGCATTTCCCGACGCGGGCAGCACCGCGCCGGCGGCGAGCAGGCCCAGCTGAAAACCCCTGCGCGTCATGTCCATCTTCGCTGTCCTCTCCTGCGATCGGCGCTGACGCGCTCTCATACAAACCTCGCCGATGAAGCAATCGATTGCAAGGCCTCGCCAGATGTTCTTGCAAACGATTGCGGAGTGTTGCTTATCTGGCGCAGCGCGGGGTTGAGCCACGGTCCGGAACAGGGTGATGGCTACGAACGCGGTTATCGGCAGGAGAGGAAACGAGATGACGATCGGGATTTTCGCGCGTGCCCGCCGCGCGCTTCTGACGGGATTGGTGATCGCATCGCCCATCGTCGCGGCGCCGCTCGCCGCGCAGGTCGCCGCGCCCGTGATCAAGGTCGATGATAATGGCACCGTGCAGGTGCCCGCGATGACCGTACCGGTGTCGAGCATGCTCAGCCCCGAGGCCAAGGCCTATGTCGCCGACCATCTGCGCCAGATGCAGCAACCCGAGCTGCTGCAGCAGAAGAACGGCGTGCCGGTGTTCATGGAGCCCTATCTGGCGCGGCAGAAGACACTGTTCGCGCATCGCCGGGTCGAGGCGCAGATCGGTGGCGTGCATGTGTTCGATTATGCACCGACTGCCGGGATCGCGCCGGGCAACCGGAATCGCGTGCTCATCAACCTGCATGGTGGCGGCTTTTCGGGATGTTTTCCGGGCTGTGCCGAACTCGAATCGATCCCGCTTGCCACGCTGGCGCGGGTCAGGGTGGTGTCGGTCGATTACCGCGAAGGGCCCGACCATCGCTTTCCGTCCGCGAGCGAAGACGTCGCCGCCGTCTATCGTGCGCTGCTCAAGCGCTATCCGGCGAAGAATATCGGCATTTATGGCTGTTCGGCCGGCGGCATGCTGACGGGCATGGCGACCGCCTGGTTCCAGGTTCACGGCCTGCCGCGCCCCGGCGCGATCGGCATCTTCTGCGCCGGCACGACGATGTCGGGGTTCGGCTTCGGCGGTGATGCCGATTTCACCACCGCACCGCTGGGCGAGGCGCGGCCCGCGCCGGCCTGGCCGCCGGCCGACCCAAGCACCGCGACCAAGCTACCCTATTTCGCAGGAACCGACCCCAGGGACCCGCTGGTCGCGCCGGGATCGTCGGACGCGGTGATCCGCCAGTTCCCGCCGACGCTGATCATCACGGCGTCGCGCGGCTTCGAATTCAGCGCCGCTGTACACGCCCATAGCCAGATGGTGCGGCTCGGGGTCGATGCCGACCTGCATGTCTGGGAAGGGCTGTTCCACGGCTTCTTCTACAATGCCGACGTCCCCGAATCGCGCGAAGCCTATGACGTGATGGTCCGCTTCTTCGATCGCCACCTTGGTCGTTAGCAGCGCGAGGGCCATCGCATGAACATGCCGACGGATGCCGCGCTGGCCGATTTCGCGCCGCTGACGCCCCCGTCGGGGCGCGGCAGCCTGTTCGTCCGGCGTGCCGTTGCCGGGCAGGGCTTGCTTCCCCGGGACCTGTTCGTCTGGGTTCCCGATCACCCCGCCCCGCCAGCCGGTTTCCCGGTGCTATACATGCAGGACGGCCAGAATCTGTTCGATGCCCGGCTGGTGCCCTTCGGCACGGCATGGGAGATCGACCGCAGCGTCTCACGGCTCGCCGATGCCGGTGTGATCGAGCCGACGATCGTCGTCGGGGTGGCGAGCACGGCGGCGCGCTTCACCGAATATGCGCCGGCATTGGTTCTCGAACGCCTGAACCCGGACGCGCGCGATGCGGTCGAGGCCGCCTGGGGTGGTCCCGCACAATCGGCTGCCTATGCGAGGTTCGTCGTCGAGGTGGTGAAGCCGCTGATCGATGCGCATTTCCCGACCCGCGCGGCCGCTGGTGCGACCTTTGTCGGTGGATCGTCGCTCGGCGCGGTGGCGGCGCTCGATATCCTCGCCCGTTACCCGGACCGCGTTGCCGGCGCGGCCTGTCTTTCTGCACATTTCAGCCTGCTTCCGGTGACCGAAACCGAACCGCTGCCGAAGGGTTTTGCCGAAGACGTCACCGCCGCCGTGACCGATTTCGCCGATAATTGCCTGCCGCGCGCCGGGCAACATGCCGTCTGGATCGACCGCAGCGCGCAGGGGATCGACCGCTTTTATGGTCCGACGCACGCCGCGATCATCACCGCGCTCTCACGCCGCGGCTTTGTCGATGGCGTCGATCTCGCGGCGCGCTGCTATCCCGGCGTCGGACATGACGAGGCGGCGTGGCGTGCGCGGATCGATGATGCGCTGACCTTCCTGCTCGGGCACGCCGAACGCGCGCGGCGCAACGCCTAGGATCCGGCGACCACGACCTCGCCGTCCGTCGCCGTTCGCGGTTCGCGCGCCCACAGCACGCACAGCGCCGCCACCCCCATCAATACGCCGCACAATGTCAGCACGTTGCGCGCGTCGCTGCCGAGCCAGCTGTCGAAATAGAGCGGCATCGTCGCGGCGTTGAGCAGCATCGGCGCGACGATCATCATGTTGAAGATGCCCATATAGACGCCGGTGCGCTCGGGCGGGATGGTTCGCGAGAGGATGATATAGGGGTTGCCCATGATGCTTCCCCAGCCCAGCCCGATGCCGATCGCGGGCAGAAACAGCCACGTCGTGTCGGCGATGTGCGGGATCGCGAGCATGCCGATGCCCGCCGCGACGAGGCAGATCGCATGCATTGTCGCCGCGCCCCAGCGCCGGGTGAGCGGCACCATCGCCAAGGCCGCGACAAACGCCACGCCGTTATAGAAGCCGCCGAGCACGCCATTATCGAGCACCGCGCGGCGAAACCCCTCCGACAGCGGATTGGCCTCGCCGTAAACCGAGCGGCTGATCGAGTAGATCACGTAATTCCAGTAGGCGAACATCGCATACCATTGGAACAGGCTCATCAGCGCCAGCTTGCGCATCGTCGGTGGCATCGTCACGATCGCATCCCAGATCTCGCCGAGCGTCGCACCGATCGTCCGCGACTTGGCGGCGATCGCCGCCCGCGCCGGCGCGCTCAACGGCAGTTCGGGAACGCGCAGAATCGACCAGATGATCGTCGTGAAGGACAGCACCGCGCCGATGGTGAAGGCGGCGCGGGTGATGACAGGGATGTTGTGGGCATCGACCGCGTTGACGTTGAAGCCGAGCACATTGACCATGAAGGTCGGCGCCAGATAGGCCAGCATCTGCCCCAGCCCGGTGAACGCGCTTTGCGACAGGAAGCCGAAATTGCGCTGATCGTCCGACAGCCGGTCGCTGACATAGGCGCGATAGGGCTCCATCGTGATATTGTTGCCGGCATCGAGGATCCACAAGGTGCAGACCGCGGCGAGGATCGTCGGACTGAGCGGCATGACGAACAGCCCGATCGAGCAGAGCACCGCGCCAAACAGGAAATAGGGCGTCCGTCGCCCCCAGCGCGACGCGGTCCGGTCGCTCATCGCGCCGATCAGCGGCTGGACCAGCAGCCCGGTCAGCGGTCCGGCCAGCTGCAGCAGCGGCAGGCTCGCTTCATTGGCACCGAGATAGGAATAGATCGGCGACATGTTCGACTGCTGCAGCCCGAAGCTGAATTGCAGGCCGAGAAAGCCGAGATTCATCTCGATGATGCGCAGCAGCGAGAGGTGCGGCTTGGTGGCAAGGGTCATCGATGCTCTCCAGGCGCCGCGCGCCGTCTCACTTTGCCGTCATGTGCTGGCCCAGCCACGCATCGAACAGCGCGAGCCACTGCGCATTGGGCGCGCCCGGCGTGCCAAGGCCAAAACCATGGCCGCCATGTTCGAAGAAATGCGCCTCGGCCGGTATCTTCGCCGCGCGCAACGCCGATAGCATGCGGAAGCTGTTTTCGGGCGGCACCGCGCTATCGTCGAGCGCATGCGCAACGAAGATGGGGGGCGTCGTGGCATCGACATGGCGGTCCGGTGAGCGCCGCGCGATCAACGCGTCGTCGGGCGCAGGCCCGAGCAGCGACGCAGCACTTTGCGCGTTGGTCAATTCGGGCAGCAGCGTGATCACGGGATAGATCAGCCCGGCTGCCGACGGGCGCGGGTCCCGCGCGTCGATCGCATCGCGAGCCGCATAGGTTTGCTCTGCAAAGCCTGTGGCGAGCGACGCCGCGAGATGTCCGCCCGCCGAATAACCCAGCACCGCGACCCTGGCGGGGTCGAGCCGAAAGCGCGCCGCATGGGCGCGGATGACGCGCATGGCGCGCTGCGCGTCTTGCAGCGGGACGATCGAGCGGTGGCTCCAGCCTTCGCCGGGCAGCCGGTGAATCAGCACGAACACGGTATAGCCGTGCGCGGCCAGCGCCTCGGCGGTGTCTCCTCCCTCATGCGTGCCGACGATGAAGGTATAGGCGCCGCCCGGAATGAGCAGCACCGCCCAACCATTGCCCGCGCGCGGACGGAAGACATGCAGCGTGGGGCTGGCGACGTTGCGGAAGAAGCCAGGCGGCGCACCCGGTGGGAGCGGTTGCGGCCGGAATCCCGTTTCGGGCGACGCGCCTTGCCACAGCGGCAGCGTCTCCGCGGCGCGCCACGCTGTTGAGAGCGGGCCGAGCGGACCGGCTGCCTTGGGTACGGGCGGCGCTGTTCGCGCGGCAACGGCCGGCGCCAGGATCAGCCCGAGCCCGGCCGCGGCCAGCAGCGTGCGGCGCTCGAGCGGTGCCGCATCCGGGCCGGTCGCCGGCGTTTGCGAGGTGGTGACCCGGCGCATCAGCCGCGCACCGCGAAAGCCGCCTTCAGCGCACTTTTCCACGCGGCGGTAAATTCGCGCGAGACACGCGCCTGCGGGACGACGAAATCGAAGGCGTGGAATGCGCCGGGCGTGACCTGAAGCTGGGTCGGCACATCGGCGGCGATCAGCCGCCGGGCGTAGGTCATGCTTTCGTCGGCGAACAGGTCGATCGCGCCGACGCCGATCCAGCATGGCGGCAGGCCGGCGAGATTCGCGACACGCGCTGGCACCGCGCCCGCCGGGACCCGGGCCGAGCCGGCGGCAACGCCGAGAAAGGCGCTCCAGCCAAACGCATTTGCCTCGGGCGACCAGCCGATCGGCCTGGCGGCCCGCTTCGGGGTGGGCGTGCTCCCGGTGCGATCGTCGAGCATCGGGTAGATCAACAGCTGGTAGCACAGCGGCACGTCGCCGCGGTCGCGCGCCGCGATCGCCAGCAGTGCGGCCAGCCCGCCGCCCGCGCTCTCGCCCATCACTGCGATCCGTGTGCGATCGACGCCGAGCGCGGACGCGTTGCGATACAGCCAGAGCAGCGCGGCATAATTGTCCTCGACCGGCCCGGGGAAAGGGGTTTCGGGCGCGAGGCGATAGTCGACATTGACGACGACGCAGTCGAATTCGGCGGCCAGGCCCTGGCAGAAGGCGGTCATGTTCTGCGCGCGGCCCGAGATCATGCCGCCGCCATGGATATGCAGGATCGCCGGGCGCGGTGATGACGCCCCGCCGGTTGCACCGATCAGCTGAACCGCGACATCGGGGTCGCCGCGACGACCGGTTATGGTCCGCAGCTCGACTGCCGGTGCGGGGGGCGGGAGCGTCGGCGGGGCGACCCACGACGCGCGCATGGCGGGCAAGGCGGCGCGCGTCATCGGCGGGAAATGCTGCGCGAGCATGCCTCGGGCCGCCGCGCGGAGTTCGGGATCGACCAGTTTGAGCGCGCCGTCCTCGCCCGGCATCGCGGCTAGCACCCGGGCCGTCGGCGAGAGCATCAGCGCCGCAACCGACGCGAACAAGCCCCGATGCAGATCCCGTCGCGTCAACGTCATTCGGCCTCTCCCGTCGCAGTGCATCTGCAATCGATTGCGTAATACAGGTCCTATCGCGCTCGCACCCAAACCGCAATCGGCCTTGTCGCCCACCATCCTACCCCGGACCGCGCGCTTCGTCTCGCGTTGCACCGCCGGGGCGATGCGGTATGAAAGGCCATGCGACCGCCCAAGGCCACTATCCCCAACGGCAAACCCAGCGGCCCGCTGAAAATGACCGATATCGCAAAACTGGCGGGGGTTTCTACATCGACGGTGTCGCGCGCGCTTGCCGAGAGCCCGCTGATCCCGGCCACGACGCGCCGCCAGATCCAGCAGATCGCGATCGACAACGGCTATGTCATCGATCAGCGCGGGCAGCGGCTGCGATCGAACCGGACGCGGACGATCTGCGTCGCGATCCCACTCGGGCACGAGGCCGATCAGCTTATCTCGGATCCCTTTTTCCTCCAGCTCTTCGGTCACCTCGCCGACGAGATTTCGGCGCGCCATTATGATGTGCTGCTGTCGCGTATCCCGTCGCCCGCACCGGGCTGGCTCACCCGCCATGTCCAGTCGCAAAAGGCGGACGGCTATATCGTCGTCGGGCAGAGCAACCAGCATGACGAGATCAACGCGGCCGCGCGGGCATTCCTGCCGCTCGTCGTGTGGGGCGCGCATCTGCCGGAGCAAGCCTATTGCTCGGTCGGGTCGGACAATGTCGGCGGCGCGCGCGCGGCGGTCGATGCGCTTCTCCAGGCCGGGCGTCGGCGGATCGTGTTTCTCGGGGCGACGGCGTTGCCCGAAATCGAGATGCGGCTGCGCGGCTACATCACCGCGCTCGAGCGGGCAGGTATCGCCATCGACGAGACACTGATCCAGCCCGCGCATTTTACCGGCGATACCGCGCTGGCCGCGGTCCAGAGCCTGCTTGCACGGGGGGTCGCGTTCGACGGCATCTTCGCTGCCTCCGACGTTATCGCGCTCGGCGCGTTGCGTGCCTTGCAGACCGCCGGAATCAGCGTTCCTGGGCAAGTGTCGGTCATCGGCTTCGACGATCTCGAGCTCGCCGAACATTCGCATCCGCGACTGACGACGGTGCGGCAGGATCTCGCGCACGGCGCGGCGGCGCTGGTGGAATTCCTGTTCCGCCGCCTCGACGGTGAAGAAACGCCATCGGCAACCTTGCCGGTGCGGATCGTCGAGCGCGATTCAGTTTGATCGAGCGCCGACGAACGCAGGATAGACCGTCTGGCTGGAATGCGGCGGCACTGATGATCGCCATGAAGGCCGTCTTGGCTGGATGAAATAGCGGGGACATTCGCGAAAATCAGCAAGCCGTGGTGCCGCCCTAGATGGCGCTATTCGAAAAGCTGACGACGCTGAGCGGGTAAGCGCAGCATTTCTCTGTCGCGTGAGCGGAATGGACTGCGCGACGAGCCTTCCAGCGCAGCACCCGCTCCGTCAGCTCAGCCCGATGCTGGCGCAGCCCGCGTCGCCGACCATTTCCGCCGGGCTTGCGCGGGGACGCCATGGATCTGCCGGCGCGCCATATACGCCTGACAAAGACGCCGGTCAGGGTCACGCCGCCGGACCTGGCCGCTCAAACCATCGACCCTCGCCGCATGTCATGAAGGAAGTCGCGTCGTCACCAGCGGGATCGTCAAGGGGAGGACACCGCCAGCGCTGCCGCCGCGGCTCTTTCGAGGGTCCACCGACACTGCCGCAGATCGGGATACTCAGGCCGAAATCGATCGCCCCAAATGCCCGGCGAGCAGGGGAAGAGGCACATGATCCAGGAGGGCACGAAGCTCGCTCTCCAGCAATGCCTTCGAGAACAGAAAGCCTTGAAGTTCATTGCAGCCTGCGATCTGGAGCAGGCATCCCTGTTCTTCGGTCTCCACGCCCTCCGCAGTGACGGAAAGTGCCATTGCATGCCCGAGCGCAATCACCGCCTGAACGATGGCAATCGCCTCGGGATCCTGGCCGAGCCGCTTCACAAAACTCTTGTCGATCTTGATGCTGTCGACCTTGAATTTCTTCAGGTAGTTCAGGCTGGAATATCCCGTGCCGAAATCGTCGAGCGCGATGCGGAAACCGGCCGAGCGCAGCTCTGCCAGCGCGGTTCTCACAAGGCCATTGTCTTCCAGGAGGATGCTTTCGGTCACCTCCAGTTCGATCTGCTGCGGCGCGATACCGGCGCCGCGTACGATGGACTTTATCGATCGTACCACATTTGCTGACCGAAACTGGGCCGGTGAAATATTCACGGCCACCGAAAGTCCCGGCCAATTTCCCGCCACCCGGCAGGCTTCGGCGAGGACCCAATCGCCAAGTGAATCGATGAGGCCGCAGTCTTCGGCGACCTGGATGAAGGCGTCGGGCGCCAGCTCGCCGCGGGTGGGGTGCCGCCACCTGACGAGCGCCTCGAGCCCGACGATCCTGCTGCCGGAAGCGTCGAGCTTGGGCTGATAGGCCACGAACAGTTCGTCGCCGGCGCGCAACGCTGTCCGCAGTTCTTCTTCGATGACCCGCCGGCACGCGATGCTCTCGTCCATCTCCGGGCTGAAGAAGCGGTAGTCGTCGCGCCCTGCCTCCTTGGCCTGGTACATGGCGATGTCGGCCTTTCGAAGCAGTTCGGTCTTGTCGGCCCCTGGTGCGGGACAGACGGCAATGCCGATGCTACCGCCGACATGGACATCTGATCCCATGATGTCGAAGGGCCGACGCAGTTCGGCAAGCGCCACCTCGGCGAAGTCGGCCAATTGTTCCGCGTGACTCAAACCCTTGAGACAGACCGCGAATTCATCGCCGCCCAGGCGCGCGACGACGTTGTTGACGCCGACACGGCCCACAAGCCTCGCTGCCACCGCCTGGATCAGCCTGTCGCCCGCGAGGTGGCCGAGCGTGTCATTGACGTTCTTGAAGCGATCGAGATCGATCAGCATTACGCCGAGCAGGCGCCCTGCCCCGAGCTCGGCGATGGCCTCTTCGACGAACTTGTTGAACGCTGTCCGGTTCGGAAGCGCGGTAAGCGAGTCGTGATTTGCCAGATACTGTGCCTGCGCCTCCTTGGCCTGAAGCTCCAGGCGCGCTTCGTTGAGCACCCCGATCGAGCGCGCATCCCTGGACATGAGCCTGCCGATGTTCGCGACCAGGGCCGCCAGAAGGACGAGCAGGGCGCCGAGCGCGACTCCGCTGGTCGGCAGCACCGATCCCAGAATGG
Source organism: Parasphingomonas halimpatiens (assembly GCF_036663795.1). Classification (NCBI taxonomy): domain Bacteria; kingdom Pseudomonadati; phylum Pseudomonadota; class Alphaproteobacteria; order Sphingomonadales; family Sphingomonadaceae; genus Parasphingomonas; species Parasphingomonas halimpatiens. Next base: position 177,017 of record NZ_JAXOJP010000004.1, on the reverse strand, counting down.
CGCCGCCGGACATCTGCGGACGCCATGTGAAATAGCCGACGCGTTGCCCGCGGGAAGATAAGAGCGGGACGCTATATTCGCCGGAGGCGCCGTCGACGGGTGCCGCGGTGATGCGCGCGCCGTCGATGCCACGCTCACGTCGCAAGGCATGCATCAGACTCGTATCGAGGTAGCGAATGCTGACGAGCAGCGGTGCAGAACCGCCCGCGATATCGGATCTGGTATGCGGTACCATGCGCATGACACTGGCGACCGCGACCTTGCCGCGAAAGTAGATCAGATCGGTGGCGTGCACCGCGCGGGGCGATGTTCGCACGGTGCTATCCGGGCTTGGTCTTTGATTGGGCAGCCGCTCATGCGGATTCGCGGGCCCGGTATCCAGGCCGCGTGCCGCAGCGATGAGCGGGCGCAAGCCCGCGTCGACACGGGTGAAGGTTTCCGGCCTCACCCGGGTGCCATTCTCCATGGCGTAGACAGGACGGCCCCTGCCGTCGATGATCAGGTCGAGCTCGTGATTGAAGACATAGTTCAACCACGCGCCGACATTCTCATCGAGCCAATCCAGATTGGGCTTCTGCTTGTCGACCTCCGCGACGGCCGGGTCCCAGATCGCGACGCCGGCCTGGCTTTGCGCCAGTTCGTCGAGCGTCGCACCGATTGCGAGGCGAACTTCGTGAATCTGTCTTGCGCGTGCCGCCTGGTCGCTCCTTTCTGCCGTAATCCACAGACTCCACAGGCCAAACAAGACAAGCGCCGCGGCGAAGCCGACAGCCGGCAACGCGACGAATGCGATGAAGCGCCGGCTCGGCCCGCCCCTTCTGGAAATTGGAAAACGAAACATCGAAGCACGACCCATGGGGAGAAAAGCGGGGAGCACCGAACGCGACAACGCCTTCGCCGGTAAAGGAAGTGCACCACAAGGTGTCTGCATCCATCATAGGTCAGCTGGCGTTGCCAACGCGATTCATTGCAGCATAGCTGGTGCTGGTGCTCACGCCGCTGACACGGTCGTACGACGAAGCTCGTCGAAGCGCAGGGACCGTACGTGTGCGCTCCCCGGGACGGTGGATCGGCGCCTGGCATCCCCACGAAGCGGCCGGCTCCGCCCCGTCGCGTCCCGTTCAGCGTCGCAGGCAGCGATGACGCGCTTACCGCGCAAGCCCATCTATTCTATCCGACGCAGCTACCTCGACGCCATATCGGGAACCGACAGACCGACAACCCGGATCCGAGCGATGGCACCCGCAATATGGCGCGGGAGCGTGGCACCACCAGCAGCGAAGATAGCTGGCGCCGCCTCTTGATTAGGCAGCGGTGCGGCGACCCGGCGCATAACCGTGCCTGGCGACGGTAACCAGTTTTCGACAAGACTTTCACGATACAGTCGTTATGAATGCATTCTGCGAACACAACAGGTCGCACAACACCCCCCCCGAATATTGAACGATCAGGACCAGACATGACCGACGATACCGCATTCAACGCTGTTGAACTGGCGACCGAACTGACCATCGCCTGGCTGTCCAATCCGAACACCCGCGCCAATGCCGACGAGGTGCCGTCCTTCCTCGCCAAGATGCATCAGGCGGTGAACCAGCTCGCAACGCCGCCGGCGCCCGCCATCGAGGAAGCGACGAGCGAATATACCCCGGCCGTCTCGGTCAAGAAATCGCTCGCCTCGAAGGATCACATCATCTCGATGATCGACGGCAAGCCGTACAAGACGCTCAAGCGCCATCTGGCAGGTCACGGCCTGACGCCCGCGCAATATCGCGAACGCTACAACCTCAAAGCCGATTACCCGATGGTGTCGGAGAACTATTCGGAAGCGCGCCGCGCCATGGCGCACAAGATCGGCCTTGGCCAGAAGGGCCGCGCCGCGCGGGCCATAAGTGCGACAGCGGCGAAGTCGGCGCGCGTGCCGCGCAAGCCCAAGACCGCCTGATACGGCGGCGCGCCGACGTCCCCGCGATGCGGTCGGCGTGCTTGCCGCCGCTGCTATTGGCAAGCTCGCGGCGGTATCCGGTGGCAACCCGCCTGGCTTTTTCGGCGCGCCGTGTAACATGGGCGCTTGCCGGCCTGAGCCAGCGACACCTTCGCTGCGCTGCCAAGCCCGATATCTCGCCGGCGACCATTTTTCTGGACGCGACAAACCCGGCATTTGGCCCCGGAGCCGCTCACCATCAGAAACAGGCCATCCCCGTCACCTTGCCTGCCGGGCCGTTTCTCGGCTTTTGCAGCCGTTGCCGAGAGCCTTCCCATCGCCAAATACGCCCACATCTCTTCCCACAGGCCAAATCGGCACCTGCGAAAAGCAGCGGATGAGCGTGGACGCGAATCATCGCAAAGCCCCGGAAAACCTTGGTTTTCTTGGGCGCCCGCGGATGGGTGAGAATGTAGAGTTGGTGGACAGGGCTGGATTCGAACCAGCGTACGCTTGCACGGGCAGATTTACAGTCTGCTGATTTGTGGCGGAAAACCGCCGCTTTTTGGCGCCGTGTACGGTTTATGTACCCTTGGCGACATTAGTGAGCTCCTGATTACCATCCAAGAGCAAGGGCCGGCGCCTCAAGATCGACCACCTCGGCGTGAAACATTCCTCCTTCCGGCACATGATGACTTGTCCGAGCGGCGCAGATCGCGTGCTCGACATGCAGCCCCCTCGCCCGGAGAGCTCGAGCGCATGCGATCAAATGGCCGCCGGAGGTCGCTACATCGTCGATTAGAACCACCTGTTGCTGCGGAAGAATCGCGCGAACGCTCAAATTTGGCAGGAGCGCGTCAGGGTCGCGCTCGCCGCCTTCCGCGGCCTTTGGCCAATGTTCGCGCCAACAAAGCACTGGCGCGAGGCTCATCCCCGCAGCATGAGCTCTCACTGCAGCCGCAAGCGCGTTCCCCTTTGCGTCCGCTCCATGAGCAAGGCAATCAGAAGAGGGCACGGGCACAAGTGATGCTGCGGTGATTGGGATCTCCGCGAGACGAAGCGCAGCCCACTCGCCGAACACCGTGAATGCACCCACGCCGCTGGCCTCGTTGATCTTCACTTGGATGCCGTTCGGGCGGCGAAGGTACGCATACCCGGAGATCGGCCTCCCCTTGAGCGCCTGTACGAATTTGTACGCCGCCCAAATGGATTGATCGCTCGCCCAGTCGACCCCGGTGTCTTTCAAGCTCGGGTAAAGGGCCTGTGTATGCAGCCAGAGCGTCACGCTCCGTAGACATCGCCCAGGAGTTGCTCAGTTGAATCGAGCACCACCGTCCTTGGATGGCCGAGGAATTTTGCCGGCCATGTCAGTGAACGGTCCTCCGCCACGCTGCGAGCGATCACGAGCCACCGTCCCAATCGCTGGCACTCTGCTGCCTGGTGCAGAGTCCCTGAGGTGTCAGACGCCTCAATGACTACGCTTGCATCCGACAACGCCGCCATCGTCCGATTACGCGCCGGGAAGTTCGACGGGAAGACGCGTTCACCGGCAGAGAATTGCGAGACGAGCAGGTGGTCCGCGTAAATGCGCTCCTGCAGATCCTTGTTCTTGGCCGGGTACGCCTGATCGAGCGGCGTACCGATTACCGCGATAACGCGCCCGCCAGCTTCCATCGCACCGGTCAGAGCTTCGGTGTCAATGCCTTCTGCCAAGCCGGACACCACCACCACCCCGGCAGATGCAAGCCGCCGGCCAAGCTGATGCGCCCTGCGCCGGCCCATCTCCGAGGCTTTCCGCGCGCCGATGATCGCGATGCAACGTTGCTTCAATAGCTGGACGTCACCGGCCACGAACACACGCCCGGTACCACTAGCATCGCTTTTCGTGACATTGCGGAGGAAGTCCATCTGCTTGGGCTCAAGGGCATCGCGCCCTCGTTCCGCCAGCAAGTCCGCGAACCGTACGGCGTGCACATCGGCCGGCGGATGGTACCGACTGGTCCATCGAGCGGGCGACTGGTGGCGCTGATCTTCCATTGCTGCCGTCGCCATGCCCTGCCTTTCGCGTGGTGCGAAAAGCATGCACTGCCCGGGATATTTCCGCAATAGCCGCAGATCCGCGTCTATTACCCAAGCCTACCCGAGCAATGCCCGCTCGGCGCTATCCGCCAGCGCGGCGTCCGCCTCGGCATCGACGATCAAATGGCCGTAGGTATCGAGCGTCAGCTGGATCGTGGCGTGCCCCATCCAGACCTGCAGTCGCTTCAGATCGACCCGCTGGTTGATCCACGCCGAAGCCGCGGCGTGGCGCAGGTCGTGGAAGCCATAGCGCGGCTTCCAGATCACGTTGCCATCTTCGTCTTTCTTGCCGCTGTCGATCGCGAGCCCGGCGGCAATCTGCACCTTGAGGAAGAGTAGGCCGATGCCCTTCTGATCCAGGACGCCGCCCCGCTCGTTCGGAAACACTAGATCCTGTTTGCTCGGCGGGCATTGCAGCTTCCATTTGCGAAGCGCGGCGATGAGGCTCTTGCCGATCGGAATAGAGCGTCGCGCCGCTGCCGACTTGGGCGCGCCGATATCGTTCCAACGGTCGGCGCTCTGACCTACCTCGACCTTTTCGCCGACCAGTTCAACCGACGGCCAGGCGAGCGCGCGCAGCTCGCCCTGGCGTAGCCCGGTGAACGTCGGCACCCTCACGAGGATAGGGAGGCGCGGATCTTCGTTCCCGAGACGATCCGCCGCTTCGATGATCGCGCGGAGATGCTCTTTCGGCGGGATCGTCACGCGCTCGACGTCGCGGTCGGTTCGCTTGACCTTCACGCCGGCCGCCACGTTCTGCGCGACCAGTCCGCGCCGCTGGGCTTCGTTCAGGATCATCGACAGGTGACGAACCGCCTTGCGCGTCATGGCCATCGAGCGGGTCGCCTTCATCGCGTCGACGAACTGGACGACCTTGGGCGCCGTGAGCCGTGCGAGCTTTTCCTTGCCGAGCAGCGGGGCAATATGAAGGTCGACCATCTCGCGATAGGCCTTGAGCGTTCCACGCCCGAGGCCGTTCGTCTCGCTGTTGGTGATCCAGATCGATGCGGCCTCGGCCACCGTCACACTGGTGCTGTCCGGTGTGTGGACGCCGGCGGCGACCTCGCCCTCGGCCTTGACCCGAAACGCGTCGGCGTCGCGCTTGAGCGCGAATTGCCGGGTCAGCGTCTTGCTGTGCTGGTCCACATAACGGACGCGCCATGCCTCCTTCTGCTCGCCGCTGGCGGTGCGCCATGCGCGCTTTTTAACTGTCGCCATTATGCATCTCCGGGGTTTCTTCGTCTTCCGCCATCCAGCGCAGTTCGCTCGCCACCGACATGCCGATGGGCGTGAGCAGCGGGTTATGGCTCGTGCTACCGTTGGCGATAAGCCCGAGCTGGGCGAGCCTCTTGCTTTGGGCGATCGTCATCGCTGGAGCCGAAGCGATCATCGCTGCCACTATATCTCGCTGATCTGAGTCGAGCCGCGCGATGATGGCTGCGGCCTGGGCCTTCTCCTCGACGGTCAGAGGGAAGACCTTGCGGAGGTCCATCATCTCTATCGCGCGCTCGACTTCGACAGCGCTACCAACGCCATTCGCGAAGATGCCCATAGCGTCATTAAGGGCCGTCTGCTCCCGCTGGATTTCATCGACAATGTCCGCGCGCAGTTCCTCGGCGGTCCCGCATTCAAGTTCATACACCGCTTTTTTCAGTATCTCGCGCACGACTTCGGTGCCGTTCAGGATCACCCGCCGACGACTTTCCCCGACCACGCCAACACGATCGTAGCTGACTATCTTCTCTGAGAGTTCGGAGGCGGCGACCGTCTGAACGGATAGATAATTATCGATGTCGGTTACTCCCGAGGTCGCAAGCTCGCGCATCACCTCCGGCGTAAGCATCCAGAACCACGGCTCAATGGACTCAGGAGGATCCATCGTCCGCAGTTCCAAGGTATTGTAGGTGGCGAGCAGAGCGGTGACTCGCATTTCTGGCCAGTTGCCCAGCACCGTATCCGCTGCCAACTTCGGCGGAAAGCCGATCTGAATCAGCTCCAAGCCTATCCCCATCTGTGTCAACTGCGAGAAATTGTAGCTTCCCGCCTTGCCTCTGCCCGGCAGTGCCCGTCGCGGAAGCCCCTGCTTTTGCATGTGCTTTAGACGCGATGTGAACGCGCCCCGCTTCTGCCAGTCCATATTGTGGACTCGCGCCAGCGTTTCCTCGACCTGTGCGAAGGAGAGATCAACCATCTCGCGTACCTAGCAACGATTTTGCGGGGGTTCGCCGGATGTTCCCGCTTTTTGCTTGCTTCATGGTCGCTCCTGGCTTACTTGGCCAATATTGGTCTTCATGATTGACGACCAGTGATAACGATCATGAATGTAAGAGAATGGAGGCGGCTTTGCAATCCCTATCTGATGATCTCCTCGACGGCGCTGCTGCGGCGGCTCGGCACATGGGGCTTTCACGTAGCGCGGTCTACCGAATGACCGACGCCGGGCACCTCCCGGTAGTGCGAAAGGGGCGTAAGCTCTTCTATCGGAAGAGCGACCTTGAGGCCGCGTTCAAGACCGTAGCCTGATGCCCGCCGAAATCATCGACTTCGCCGCCTTCCGAGCGGCGGTCGCCTCGACCGGCAGCGACGCGCACGCCAAGACCAAGGCGCTCGGCGCCTATCTCGGCGCGCTCGCGATCAACGAAGCGTATGACGATGGCCCGGCGTTTTCCGGCGTGATCGCCGCCCTTGACGAGGCGCGCCGTTACGTCGGCCAGGTCAAGCTTCGCGACATGGCTTCGCGGCTGCTGGATAAATTCCCTCTCGATGGACCGGGTGCAGCATGAGTCAGACCACGAAAACCGAACGCTGCGGCGGCTGCCGCTTCTGGGACGAAGATACGCATTACCGCAGTGCCGACGGCTTCGGACTCGGCGATTGCCGCAGACATCCGCCAGTCGTCGTTGACTGTCTCGTCAAGGCGAGAACCAACGACGACGTCGACACTACTCCCACTTCGGGCGCTGTGGTCGGCGCAAGCCTGTGGCCGGTGACCGGGAGGACCGACTGGTGCGGCGAGTTCGAGTCCTCGGAGCCGGAGATGCCGATATGATGAGCGGGTTCATTCGCACCTATTCTCCGGACGGCACCGCCATCGCCGTCGACCAAATCCTTCGCATCGGGCCGGAGAAAGCCACCTCTGAGCGGCGCCATGCGGTCTGCAGCACCACCACGCGCGACGGCAAGGGCTATGGCTTGCACCCTACCGAGGTCGATGAACTGATGCGCCGCCCGTTGCAGCTGATCCCGGCGCTACCTGGCATCAACTTGGTGAATATCGACACCCACCCCACGGATGGCGTTTACGGCGCCACCTACCGCTATCCGGTGATCGCATGGGCGCTCTGCATGGACGGCGAAATTCGTGTCGTCACCCCGAATGGCGTCAATGACGGGGCTTCAGACGACCGGGAAAATGGCTTCCACGTCGAGATGCCCGACGGCTCGATTCACAGCGTTGGCTCTTACTCCGAACCCAGTTTCGCCACAGATATCGCCGAGCTTGAGCGTGAATTGCGCAAGCCTCGGTGGGCGGATGGGTCGGAGGCATGATCGCGCCCGTCGCTGAAACATCGCCGCTTGAACTGGCGTGGGCCGAATACGACGCTGCGGTCCTCCGGCTGCACGCGGCCTATGGAGCCGCGGGCGACCGCGACACACTCGCCGGGCGACGTGCGCGCATGGAGCTCGGCCTGGAAGCCGTGCGCCTTTGGACGGCGTTCATGGCCCTTGCCGAGGTGGACCTCACGAGGTCTGCGGCATGATGGCTCAGGTGCTGCCAGAGGCCTGCGCCGACATCAGCCGCACGGAGCCCTCGCCCGCGCCGGTCGAGGGCTGACGCCGTGGCGGGGGCGCACCGGGGCGCCTGTGGCGGGGGCCGCATGTCGGACACTGACTTTCGTCGGCTGGTCGATAAGCTGAAAAGCGAAATCCCTATCTCAGGGGTCATCGGCAAGGCCGTGAAGTTGAAGAAGGCGGGAAGCGAATATTCGGGCTTGTGCCCATTCCATCACGAGAAATCGCCCAGCTTCTATGTCAACGATGCGAAGGAGTTCGGGCACTGCTTTGGCTGCGGCTGGCACGGCGACGTGATCCGGTTCGTCATGGACAAGGAAGGCTGCGGCTTTCGCGAAGCATATCACCGGCTCGCGAACGACGATCTCCCGAAATGGACGCAACAGGAGCGGACCGAGGCGCAGGCCGAAGCCCGGCTCGAGGATCTCGAGAGGGAGCATTGGGCGCGACAGTTCTTCGCCGCGTCCCGGCCGATCGCCGGCACGCCTGCGGAGACCTATCTCCGCGCGCGCGGCATCACGATCGCCCTGCCCGACTTCGTGCGCTTCGGGATGATCCCGTCATGGCGTGACAAGGAAACCGGGGAATGGGGGCGCAACCGTCCCGCGTTGGTCTGTGGCGCGCAGGGCGGCACCGATGCCGTCGTCGGCATCCAGCGCATATTCTTCTCGGGCGATGATCCTCGCCTCGGCAAGGCCGATTGCAAGCTGAGCCTCGGCACGATCAAGGGTTCGGCGCTGCGCCTGGCGCCGGCCGAGACGACCATCACCATGTCGGAAGGCCCGGAAGACGGCTTCTCGATTATGCAAGAAGGGCCCGGCCTGCCGGTGTGGGTGCCGTTCGGCACCAGCATGATGCCGGCGGTGCAATTTCCCCCGGTCGTGCGCCGGGTGATCATCGCCGGGCAGAACAACACCGCCGGTCGCATCGCGTCCGGAAAAGCAGTGGCCGCGATCCTCGAACGCGGCATCGAAGCGACGCAGGCTTGGCCCGGTGAGGAGTTCGACGATTGGAACGATCAGTTGCGGGGCATACGTCGATGAACGGATTCGACGGCCATGTCGCCGAGCTGCACGATCAGCCTAGCAGCCTACGCAACTTCGACGCCGAGATCGGGCTGCTCGGCGATCTGCTCGCCAATAACCAGCTAATCGACCCGGCCGCGGATCTATGCCGGCCACTCGACTTCTCGGTACCGCTCCACGGTAAGGTGTTCGGCCAGATGGTGATCGAGATCGCGGCAGGCCGAAAGGTCGACGCGATCACGCTCGCCCCGTATTTCCAGGACGACCCTGACTGGTCACGCACGTATTCTATATTGGCGGCGGCCAGTCTCAACGCCGGTACGCGGGCGCGCACCAAGGCGCTGCTCCAACAGGTCACAATCCTGTCCAGCCGGCGGCGACTCGTCGCCGGGCTGCAAGACGTAATACACGCCGCTCGCGATCTCACGATCGAGCCAGCACAGTTGATTTCCGATGCCGACGAGGTGGTCGCGGAGATCGCCGGGGGTGACGACGAGGTCACGCAAGCGCCCGTCGGCGACTATGCGCAGCTGGTAATCGACAGCTTCGGTAAGCCGGTGATCGGTGTGCGAAGCGGGGTTATCGGTTCACTCGACGATCTGATGGGTGTGCTGCGTCCGACTAATTTCGTCGTGACTGGCGGGCGGCCGGGCATGGGAAAGACGCTCGCCGTCACGAACTATGCGCGCGGCGCCGCCGAACGCGGCCACGGCGTTATGCTGTTCAGCCTGGAAATGAGCGCCGACGAGCTGACGCGCCGCATCCTCGCCGAAATGTGCCATTCGATCGAAGGCGGCATTCTGTACGAGCACGTCCGCGACGGTACCGTATCGGCCAACGAGATCGAACGCGTGCGGCAGGCGAAGGAACGGCTGGACGCGCTGCCCTTTGAGATATGCGATCGATCGGGTCTGACCCTCGCGTCGCTCGTTCGCCGCGTGCGGTCGCACAAGCGCCGCCTCGCCGCCCGCAACCAGAAGCTCGAACTGGTCATCGTCGACTATCTCCAGCTGATGGCACCGAGCCGCCCCGGCATGTCGATGTACGAGCACGCCTCGGAGGTCAGTCGCGGCCTCAAGGTGCTGGCGAAGGATGAAGACCTTGTCGTCATGGCGGTGGCGCAGCTCAACCGCGACGTCGAGAAGCGGCCGGACAAGCGGCCGATCCCCGCCGACCTTCGCGACAGCGGCCAGATTGAGCAAGACGCCGACATTATCCTCTTCGTCTATCGCGAGGAGGAATATCTCAAACTCCAGCAACCCGACGACCCGCACAGCGCCGACTATGCCAAGTGGGACACCGACATGCGGGCGGTGAAAAACAAGATCGAGTTCATCATGCCCAAACGTCGAAGCGGGCGGACAGGCAAGGCCCTGGGCTGGTTCTTCGGCGACTATGCGGCGATCCGCGGCGCCGACTTCTATCGCTCCGGCGGGGGCGAATACCATGGCTGAATTTCCCGCCCTACCATTGTGGACCGACGCCTATCTTGGCGACACCACGCATCTCGATGCGACCGAGCACGGTGCGTATTTGCTACTGCTGATCTGCGCGTGGCGAGCGCCTGACACGACGCTGCCCGACGACGACCGCCTACTTGCCAAGTACGCCCGATGCGGCACCAAATTGTGGAAGCGACTGCGCCCGGTCATCGCGCCGTTTTTTGAGATCAGGGACGGGCGATGGAGCCAGTTGCGTCTCCTGGAGGAGAAACAATTTGTTGTCCGCAGGCGCGACAGTCAGGCGGCTAACGGGCGAGCTAGTGCATTGAAAAGAAAGGCGCGGCATTCAACCAAGCGACCAACCAAGAATCAACCAAGCGAGCAACCAACCGGCAACCACTCGGCAACCCCCACACCCATATTACCATTACCTAACGGTAATGGGCGCGATGCGCCGGTGGTTGATCCGGTGAAAGCGCTCTTTGATGCGGGCGTCGCGCTCCTGACCTCGGCGGGTATCAGCGCGAAAAACGCCCGCTCGATGGTAGGCAAGTGGCGCAAGGATCGCGGCGACGACGCGGCCATGTCAGCTATCGCCGCAGCGACCGCGCGATCGATAACGGACCCGGTCCCGTGGATCGAAGCGCGGCTGCTCTCGGCCGGCGCCACCGCAGACGAAGCGCGGGCGAAGTCGAGCGCCACAGCCGAATGGTATCGTTCCTTGGATATGGGCGGCCCGCCTGATCGGTCGGTCGTTGTCGATAGCGGGACTATTTAACAGCGAGTTGGGGCGGGGTTGAGTGAATGAGTACGTGTGACGAAAAAGCCGGCGGCAAGCCACCGAACCCGCGCAGCGAATGGGCTAGGCGGCGAATCGCCTCGCTGCCGGCGCGAGCGGTCGACCATGACGAACTCGCCGCCGCTCGCGCTGAAACGCGTCGGCGGGCCCAGCGGGCGCGCGACGTGATCGACGTCCGCGACGAGTTCGCCCCGACGCCTGAGCAAGCCGCAAAGGCCGAATATGTGAAGGCGCCCGTGTTTGATCGCGACCCGCTGACCGGGCGGGTCAGCTTGAAAGGCAAAGCGTACCAGCGCCGCGCGCGGTTCGAGACCATCCAAGGCCTTACCGTCGACCAGCTGCGCGCGCTGCGCTTCTATCGCGCTGAGTTCGACAAGTCGGAGCTTTCGGAGATCAAAAGCGGTCTGGATATTGAGGGCAAGGGGGGCGGCGGCAGTGGAGCCGAAGCCGCCATCGCGCGGATCGACGCCATCGTCGCAGCGCGTTTCCTTATCGGTTTGATCGAGGCAGGTATTCCGACCGTGCAGCTGCCGATCCTGCGCGCGGTGGCGCTCGATGATCAGGACTTCAAGACGATCGCCATCGCCATCTATGGCGGCCGCGACGTTCAGCGCATCGATACGAGCCGGCGCAAGCCGACGCTGACGACGTCGCTCGAGCCGCGATCGGGGCGACACCGGGAAAATGTCCGAGAGGAGTTCCTGCTTGCCGCGCGCAACCTCGTCGGCGCGGTCTCACCGTTCATGAGCAACGAGCGCCAGCCATCGACCGATGCGGCGCGGCGTCGCGCCGATGTCGAGTCTGAGACGATGGCCGCGGTGGTGAGTGAAGTCGGTCTACCATCCGTCGATCCGGCATTCCTTGACGAGAATGGCAGGATGCTTCCCTTCCACCAGGTGCGTGTTATTATTCTCGAACGGTTCGCGGCATCGGCGGACGAGCAAAGGCAGGGTCTCGAATGACCGTCGCATCACCCAAAGGTCTGTCGGTTCTGCGCGGTATCAGGCTTCCGCCCCGCAACGGCGCCGCACCACTAATCCTTCGAAACATTGCGATTGTCGTCGAGGTAGAATCATTGGCGCTTTCTCCATCGGGTGAATGGAGCCCGGGTTACGAGAATCGGTGCGACGCCGCGTCCATTGCCGTGTTCGGCATCACCGAGGCTGAAACAAAGCCACAATGTCCGACCCGCGAGAACTATGATTACGACGACAAGACAATCGCTTCCTTTGAGGAAGCGCTCGCCGCTTGGGAGGATTGGGAAAGGACGATCCGGTCTTACGAATACGAAATCGAGGGCGATGGTGCCCGCGCGTATTGGGGAAGTCGCAATGTCGACGTGGCCAACGGGTGCGGAGCAACGTTGCGATGCTTCAGTCGGTTCAAGCGCCAGCTGTTCGTAGCAACCAATCACTTGCTCCCTCGCGCCACTATCTTCGCGGATGCCAACGGCAAGCCTCCACCGCAGTCCGCTGAAGCATGGGGCGCTATTCTTGCAGCTGATGCGGCGAAGCGCCCGCGTAAGGGATAGAGTGGGCCTTGCGCCGGGGCACGGGAACAGGCATAAGGCGCAGCACTTGAGTTGCGCCTAGCGCAAAAAACCATGCCCGCAGGCTGACGCCGCGGGCATCCTCATTTCAGCGATGTCGAGACGGCGAGGAGCATGCGATGCCCGAGCCGTCGCACATCGCCAAGGCACAGAAGCTTCGCGCTCTCGCCGATGAACTCAATACGTTAGCTGACGCGGTCGAGCAGCCATCGCACCACATCGATCGCTCGAACCAGCTGATCGCCGAGGGCGAGCGCATTGCCAAGGCAACATGGTCGGTGTTCCGCGGCTGAGCAAGGATCCTCGCCATGCCAACAATTCTCTCCATTCTCGAAATAGTCGCGATCGGTGCGGTGGCCGTCGCGATCTATCTGCGCACCACCGTCGTCATCATGAAGGACCCAGACATGCCCGGACTCAAGCAACAGATCGCCGCGCTCGCGGCCAAGCAGACCGATCCCTCGACCCTCGTCTCGATCGACTCGTTCAACGGACTGGCCAAGCGCGTCGGTGACGTCGAGCATGCGATCGACAATACCGATCCCGATCCCGTGCCCGCGCAGGATGGCACGGTCATCGCCCAGGCGGCTGGCTAAGGCTGATCGCAATCACCAAGCCGGCGCGGTTTCAATCCTGAGCCGCGTCGGCATTGGATGAGCATATGGCTTGGCAAGGTGTAAGCCCGAATAGATCACGTGGGCGACGCTGGCGTCGATTGCGTGATCTGGTGCTCGCCGAGGAGCCGCTGTGTCGGTGGTGCGTCGAGCGTGACACGGTCACGAAGGATAGCCTCAGCACCATCTGCGACCATATCGTTCCGCTGACTGAGGGCGGCACCGACGACCGGGACAACCTCGCCGGGATGTGCGAGCCGTGCCACGATCAGAAGACCGCCGAGGAGGCAGCCCGGGCGCAGGGGCGCGCGGCGCCGACTGTGCGCCGGTGCCAGCCAGTGGGGGCGGACGGGTGGCCGACCGGGTGACCCGGGCGGGGGTGGGTGAAATCGCTTCCGGCGCGCCTGCCGGACACCGCCCCAACGCCAAATTATCGCATTCACAATTCAGACTTCGGGGGTCGTGATGCCGAAGCCGAGGCTTCCGGCGCTCAAAGCCAAGGTGATCGGCGCTGCGGCGCGCAGCCCAGGCCGGTTCAAGAAGCGCTCAAATCCGAAGACAGCCGCGCTTGGCGGGCCGCCCGTTCACCTCGATGTTTTCGCGAAGCGGGCGTGGAATCGCTTCCGGGCAGAGTTGCCGTGGCTGGTCTCGTCTGACGCCGCCGTCCTCGAGATCGCCGCCATCGTGCGCGGCAAGCTGCTGTCGGGCGACGTGCCCGGCATCACCGCGCTGAACATGTACCAATCGGTGCTCAGCAAGCTCGGAGCGACGCCGGCCGACCGCAGCAAGGTGGACGTACCGGATGACGAAGAAGCCGACGAGTTCTTCGGTACCTGCTGACCGGGCGACGGATTACGCGCTGGCGGTGACAGCCGGCGAGATCATCGCCGGTCCCCATGTCCGCAACGCCTGCCGTCGTCATCTCGACGACCTGGCGCGCGGCGGTGAGCGCGGGTTGCGATTCGACCCCGACGCCGCCGACCGCGCCATCCGGTTCTTCGAGACCCGGTTGAAATTGTCGGAAGGGCAGTTCGAGGGTCAACCGCTGCTGTTGCAGCCCAGCCAGGCGTTCAAGGTCGGCTCGATCTTTGGTTGGAAGAAGCCCGACGGCACGCGTCGCTTCCGCCGTGCCTATGTCGAGGAAGGCAAGGGCAACGGCAAGTCGCCGATCGCCGGCGGCATCGGGCTGTACGGCATGATGGCAGACGGCGAGGCTGGGGCGCAGATCTACGCGGCGGGTGCGACGAAGGATCAGGCCGGCATTCTGTTTCGCGACGCGGTCAACATGGTCGACAAGTCGCCGGAGCTGAAAAAGCGGATCAAGCCGAGCGGCGGCCCGGGGCGCGAGTTCAACCTCGCGCACCTGCCAACGGGCTCTTTTTTCCGTCCGATCAGTCGCGAGGCGAAGAAGACGGGGTCAGGCCCGCGTCCGCATTTCGCGCTGTGCGATGAGGTTCATGAGCACCCTGATCGCGGCGTCATGGAAATGCTCGAGCGCGGCTTCAAGTTCCGGCGCCAGCCGCTGCTCTTCATGATCACGAACAGCGGGTCGGACCGCAATTCAGTTTGTTGGGAGGAGCATGAGCACGCGGTCAAGGTGGCCGCCGGCAACCGGGACGCGAAGGACGACGACGCCCACTACCTGGGCGAACCCGTCGACGACACGACATTCAGCTATGTCTGCGCGCTCGATCAGGGCGACGATCCGCTGAACGACCCGAGCTGCTGGCCGAAGGCGAACCCGCTGCTCGGCATTACGATCACCGAAGAATATCTCGCCGGCGTCGTCAAACAGGCGAAGGACATGCCGGGCAAGTTGAACAACATCTTGCGCCTGCACTTCTGCGTGTGGACCGACGCTGAAACGGCGTGGATGACGCGGGCGGTGCTCGAACCGGCGCTAGTGGAGTTCGATCCGGCGATCCATCACGGCAAGCGCGCCGCTTTCGGCATCGATCTCTCTCAAACGCAGGATCTGAGCGTCAAGGCCGGCGCCGTCGAGGTCGGCAAGGTCGAAGCCGGCGAGCATATCGGCAAGCCGATCGTGGAAGCATGGATTGAAGCATGGACGCCCGGCGATACGCTCGCATCGCGCGCACTGCGCGACAAGGCGCCGTATGACCAGTGGGTCGCTGCCGGCTTCCTTGAGGCTCCGCCCGGCAGGAACATCAGTTTTCGGCATATCGCCGCGGCGATCGCGCGCGATGCCGTCGATTTCGACGTGATCGCGCTCGGCTATGACCGGTACGCCTACAAGGCCAGCCTGGCGCCGGAACTCGAAGATATCGGCGTCTCGATCGAGCAGGTTGAGCATCCGCAGGGCGGCAAAAAAAAGGGCGCCCCATCGCCCGCCATGGTCGAGGCCGCCAAATGTGAAGGCCGCGACCCCGAAGGTTTGTGGATGCCGGCATCCGTCAAGCTGGTCGAGGAAATGTTGCTCGAAGGACGGCTTCGCCTGCGCCGCAACCCGGTGCTGATCTCGGCCATGATGTCGGCCGTCTGCGAACACGACCCGTGGGGCAATTACTGGCTGTCGAAGCGGCGGGCGGTGAACAAGATCGACGCTGCCATTGCCCTCTGCATGGCGGTCGGGGTGCTGATCAGAGGGGGAGGATCCGCTGTGCCATACTCCCCTTGGGACGATCCTGCCTTCACGATGGTGCCGGCGTGAAGCTGTTCGGCATGGAGATCAGTCGCGCGCGCACCGCCGACGTCGAGCAGCGCGCGATCGCGATCACGCAAGACGCGAGCTATGAGCAGATTCTCGCGTTTTTCGGCCTTGATCCGTCGAAAATGCCGGCCGTCACCAGCCGCTCCGCACTTCGCGTACCCGCCGTCCTATCGGCGGTTACATTTCTGTCGCGGACCATGGCCACGCTTTCGCTCGGAGCCTTCCGCTCGACCGCCGACGGCCCGAAGGAGCTTGGCGGCCGACTTCAGACGCTGGTGCGGGACGCGCCGAATCCGGAATGGTCGAGCTGGAACGCGCGAGCCTATTTCTGGCAACAGGTGTTCCTACACGGGCGCGGCCTGTTCGCGATCCTGCGCCAGAATGGCCAGCCCTATGAGCTATGGCCGCTCAACACGTCGGCGGTGCGCGTGTCGATGAACGTCTTTGGCGAGAAATCGTACACGGTTACCGTCTCGACCACCCAGCCGGTGATCAAGACTTTCACCGCCGCCGACATCATCGACGTGCCCTTTATGCTCGCGGAGGACATGTGCAACGTCTTCAGTCCAGTGATGCTGGGCGAAAAGGCGATCCAGCTCGCGCTGGCGATGAACGATTACGGCTCCGCCTTCTTCGCTGGCGGCGGCGTCCCGCCCTTGGCCATGGAAGGGACGATCGCCGGGGGCAAGGAGGCTCAGCAGCGCGCGATGGCGGACGTCAGCCGCGCGATCGACGCGGCGCGCACGAGCGACAAGCCGATTTTCCCGATGCCGCCGGGCTACAAGCTCACCCAGGTCGGATACGACCCGGCAAAGGGGCAGATGACCGAGGCACGGCAGTTCCAGCTGACCGAGATCGCGCGCGTTTTCCAGATGCCGCCGGTGTTTTTGCAGGACCTCACGCACGCGACATTCACGAACGCCGAGCAGCAGGATCTCCACCTCGTCAAGCATCTCATCAGCCAGTGGGCGACGGCGCTTGAGCAGGAAATGAACCTCAAGCTGTTCGGTCAGATGAACGGACGCCGCTACGTGCGACATGATATCGACAGCCTCCTGCGCGGCGACTTCAAGACGCGAATGGATGGTCTCGCAGCCGGCGTTCAGAATGCCCTGCTCACGCCAAACGAGGGCCGGAAATCCGAAGGGCGCCCGGGGCTCCCCGGCGGCGACCATCTCCTTATTCAGGGTGCGACGGTGCCCCTCGGCAGTCAGCCGACGGTCCCCACTCCTACTCCGACGACCATACCCACGAAAGGCGGGGCGAAATGAACCGGGAAAAGCGTGCCAGCGCCCAGCCGCTGAAGGTCGAAGGCGCCGATGGCGGCAGCACGATCGTCGGATATGCCGCCGTGTTCGGCAGCCCCGCCAGCATCGGCGATATGTGGGTGGAAGTCATCGAACGGGGCGCATTTACCGAGACGCTGGCGTCGGGCGACGATGTGCTGGCGCTGTATAGCCACGAGATCGACCGACTGCTCGGCCGTAGCAGCTCCGGCACGCTACGGCTGGCGCAGGACGACAAGGGCCTCGCGGTCGAGATAGACCTCCCCGACACCAGCGACGGGCGCGACGTGGCCGTGCTGGTCAAGCGCGGCGACCTGAAAGGCATGTCGTTCGGCTTCTGCGTCACCAAGCAGGAATGGGACGAAACCATCTCGCCACCGAAGCGCACGATCATGGCTGTTGACCTCTATGAGGTGACGGTCACGGCCGACCCCGCCTATGATGACACCGAGGTGGGTATGCGCTCCCTCGAAGCTGTGCGGCGCAGCCGCCGCAGCCAGAATTTCAGCGCCGCCGCCAAGCGCGTGGCGATGAAGATGACCGTCGATCTGCGAGCCCGCGGGATGACGAGTAAAGCCTAGCGCATCCGCGCACCGGCCCAAGTGAACGCCTGCCCCGGCAGGCCTTTTCTTTGGAGAAAATCAACATGCCGACCCTTCGTGAGCTGCAGGAGCAGCGCGAAACCCTCCTTGCCGGCGCGCGCGAGCGGCTGGATCAGATCAACAACAACACCGACGAGAGCCGCACCCGCGAGCTCGAGCAGCAGCATGACGCCGCGATGGCCGAACTGGACACGCTCGACGCGCGCATCGAGCGCGACATGCGTCTCAGCGACGCCGAGCGCCGCGGCGAGCAGTTCCGCGAACAGGAACTGCGCAATCGTCGCCCGATCGCGCCGGTCAACGGTGCGCCCGGTGGCGGCAGCAATGGTGAGATCACCTATCGCGACGCTTTCCATGCCTATCTTCGCTCCGAGGGCAACATCGCGGTGCTCTCCGAGGAAGAGCGTTCGATCCTGCGCCGCGGCTTTACCGACGTCAGCCAGGAATCGCGCGCGCAGGTCACGGGCACCAATACCGCTGGCGGCTATGCGGTTCCGATCGAGCTGCAAGCCGAGATCATCAAGACGATGAAGATGTGGGGTCCGATGTACGACCCCGGCATCACGCGCGAGATGAACACCACCAGCGGCGTCGCCCTGCCGTTCCCGACCGTGGACGATACCGGCAACACCGCCGCCGGCACCACACAGGGCACCACCCTGCCTGATGATGGCAGCGGCGACGTGACGTTCGGCCAGCGCTCGCTCGGCGCTTATGCGTACGCCACCCCGTGGATCCGCGTCTCGAAGGAGTTCGCCGACGACGCCATTCTCAATGTCGAATCGCTGCTTGGCGATCTGCTCGGCGAGCGCCTGGGCCGTACCGCGAACAGCCAGTTGACCGTCGGCAGCGGCGCGAGTGCCCCGAACGGTATCGTCACCGCCGCCGGCCTCGGCCTCACCGCTGCATCGGCGACCGCGATTGCGGCCGACGAGCTGTTCGCCCTGCAGCACTCGGTCGATCCGGCTTATCGCCAGTCGCCCAAAGCCGGCTGGATGCTCGCCGACCTCACGCTGAAGTCGATCCGACTGCTGAAGGACGGTCAGGGCCGCTACCTCTGGCAGATGGGCAACATTCAGGCCGGCACGCCGAACCTGCTGCTGGATTATGCCTATCACGTGAACCAGGCGGTGCCGCAGATCGCGACGGGCAACCGCGCGCTGCTGTTCGGCGATCTCGGCAAATATATCGTCCGCAAGGTCGGTTCGCCGCTGATCGGCGCCATTCAGGACAAGGATTTCTGGCCGGGCTTCGGCATCGCCGGCTGGATCCGCTTCGACGGCAACCTGATGGACGTCGCTGCCGTCAAGGCTCTGAAGCTCGCCTAATTCTAGGGCGCGCAGGCGGGGCGGGTCGCGAGGCCCGCCCCAAGCTGCTTTCAAGGAGAATATCATGGCCGATGAAACCACGCCGGCGGCGCCCGCCCCGGCATCCGCCGACGCCCCGGTCACCCCGCCGGCCCCGCCGATCGCGGATGGCCCAGCCATGCGCGTGCGGATGCTGACCAGCATGGCCGGCCCGGATATCAGCATGTCGGTTGGCGACATCTACGAATGCGACCAGGCGGAGGCCATTCGCCTGATCGAGGCAGGCTTTGCTGCGCCCGAGGCCGATGCGCCGAAAGAGCGGGCGGTCAAGAAGGGCCCGGCGGAGACCCGCTGATGTGGCTCGCGGCGCAAACCACGGTCCAGCCGTCCGGTGACGTCGTCGCCCTGGCCGAGGCGAAAGCGTTCCTGCGCCTCGACGCCGGCTTCACCGCCGATGATGTGACGGTCGTCGGCCAAGTCGCGGCGGCGATCATGCATATCCAAAAAGAGACCGGCCTGCGCTTCCTCACCCAAACCGTCGTTCTTCGTGCGAGCGACTTCACCGACCTGATTCACTTGCCTGTCGGGCCGGTACAGTCGGTGAGTTCGGTCGAATATCTCGACAGCAACGGCATGGCGCAGATGCTCGATCCGTCGAATTATGAGCATTTCGGCGCCGATCTCGACCAAGGCGTGCGTGCCGCGTTCAATTATCGCTGGCCGGTGGTGCGCCGGGTCGCGGACGCGGTGAAGGTCACCGCGGTGGTCGGCTACGGCGCCCCGGCGGACGTACCGACGCTACTGCATCAGGCGATCATGATGCTGGCGGCCGACTGGTATGAGAACCGCGAAGACACGGTCGCCGAGCGCAGCGTGAAGCCGGAGACCATGCCGAACGGTGTCACGGCGATCCTCTCGAACTTCCGGGTGTAGGGATGCGCGCCGGTCGCATGCGGCAACGGGTCGATATTCAGGCGGCAAGCCAGGTGTCGGATGGCGCTGGCGGCGAATTGAAATCGTGGGCGAATATCGCGTCGAGCGTGGCGGCGGAGATCATCCCGCTCACCGGCGGGGAAGCTTTCCGACACGGCGTCGCGAACAACACGCAGTTCTACCGCGTGACGATGCACCACCGCGATGGCGTGACGCCGGCGAACCGGCTGGTGTGGAACGGGACGCTGCTGAACATCCGGACATGCGGCGACCCCGAGAACCGCCGCCGCAATCTGGTGATGACGGCCGAGAGCGGAGCTGGCGAGCCATGAGCGGCAAGCGATCGACGATCAAGGGAGCGGCGAGCTTCCGGCGGATGCTGAAGGCGCTGCCCGACAGCGCCAATACCCGCCTCGTCGCGTTCCTGAACAATGCCGGGCCGGTGATCGCCACGGCGATGCGCGAGAAAATCCCCGTCCTCGCGTCGCCCCGCCCGCACCGCACCGCCGGCGCCGCGCGCGACAGCATCACGTGGAAAGTCACGCCGAAGACGCTCAATCTGAAGGTCGGCGAGCTGACCAAGAAATCGATCGTGTTTTACGCGCACATTCTCGACGTCGGCCGCAAGGCGCAGACGGTGAATGTCACGCGCGGCAGCAAGGCCCCGTACACCATGCGCGTGCCGGGAATGGCGCCGCTGAACATCGTCCGGGCGACGCGCACCGCGTTCCGGGTCGATACATTGCCGGGCTACCGCACGTTGATGGATTCGATCCTGCTCGATGCGGCGAAGGGTGCGGGCAATGACTGACCTGACCGGTGCGGTGCAAAGGGCCTTGTTCGCGGCGCTGAGCCCCGTGGGTGGCCTGCCGCCTGTGTATTCCGAAGTGCCAATCGGCGCGAATGACCTGCCCGAATATCCGTTCACGCTGCTCGGCGACGATCAAGTGACGGAGGTCGGGGGTAAGGACGCATCGATCGAGGAACACACGGTCGCGATCCATGTGATTTACCAGTCGACGACGAAGCTGACCGTGAGAGCCGCTCAAGACCTCGTGAAAGGCGCGCTGCATCTCCAGCCGATAACCGCTGCCGGCGCGAAGCTATCAAATCCAACCTTCCAGAGCGGCAACCTCGTCCTGATGGACGACGGCGCGACCTACGTCGGCACCCAGAATTTCAAGCTTTTCGCGCAGCCGGCCGGCTGACGCTCCACCCCATCACCAATCACCGCCCGCGCCTCGCCAGCGCGGTTTTTCGCATGGAGAAATGACATGACCAAGGGCATCGGTAACGACTATTTTCTGTGGGTAGAGACCGCCACCCCCGACACGTACGCGATGCCGAAGGGTCAGCAGACCTTCCAGCGCAGCGGCACGCCGGACAAGGTCGACACGACCTCGAAGGACAGCGGCGGCTACAAGACGAGCCGCTTCACCTTCAAGGATTGGAACGGCAAGGTCGATATCCTGCCCGATCTGCCCGACGCGGCCGGGTATACGCGCCTCGAAACGCTGGTGCTCGCCTATCCGCAGGTTCCCTTCAAAATCCAGATCCGCAAGGGCGGCACGGCCGGCACGACCGGCGACGTCGTGTTCCAGGCGCTGGTGACCGGCGCGATGACGCAGCAGGACGCGAGCTTTAACACGCCGCTCAAGTCGTCGTTCGAGTTCATGCTCTCGACGGCGCCGACTGTTGACGCGATGGCCGTCTGATGGCGGAGATCACGCTTGGCGGGAGCGTATACCCGCTCGCGCGCCCCGACGACCTCGCGGCGCGCATCATGGCCAGCAGCGGCATCAGCTTGGCAGAGGCGCGCGTGCTGCTGGTCGGCAGCAAGCTTCCGTCGCTGCTGGCGCGCGCGGTCGTGCCGTTGGTACCGGTCGACGCGCTCGATCCCGCTCAGGTGGGTGAACTGGTCGGCTTGGGCGATATGGCGGTGATCGCCGCGGCCGTCGCTCCGTTCTACGCCGACCCGGTGGAGGTGCCGCATGTCGCTGGCGAATGAGACACGCGGCGAGCTGTCGTTGACGCTGGAAGGTGTCGAATACGGCCTGCGCCCGAGCCACGAGGCGCAGGAGGCGATCGAGACCGCGCTCGGCAAGTCGTGCGAGATGCTGGCGCTGGCGGCTGATAATGGCCGCATGACCTTGCACGAGAACGCGACCGTCGCTGGCGCGTTCCTGCGGGCATGGGGCGTCCAGGTCGGCGACAAGACGGTGGCGGCGTTCAACGACAAGCGGTTGAAGGCGGTGATCGTCGAGGAAGGCTCGATGTTGGTCAGCCGCCGGCTTGGTATCGCACTCTACATGGCGATCTCGGGCGGAGTGACCGCGACGGGGGAAGTGAAGCCGGTGACGACGACGAGCCCGTCACCGGCTCCCGACGTCGCCGCCGCTTAGCCGGCATCGCGGCGGCCGCGTTTCATTGGTCGCCCGATACCTTCTGGCGCAGCACGTCTCACGAGTATTTCGCGGCGCTTGAGGCGTGGCAGGAAATGAACAAGGTACCGACGCCCTAAACCTCCCATGCCGCCGGCAATGGTGCCAATGGCGTCCTCGGCGTGCGGCAATGGGGGCAAACGCTGGCATCGCGGGCAACGGGCTCGCGGCAGGCATCGCACGATACAAGCTCGCCGCTCTTCAAGCGCTGCGCGGTCGGATCGATACGCGGCATAACCAGCACGGCGACAAAGGCAAAGGGGCCGAACAGGAACCCCAATAGAGCCCATATCGGCACCGATCGGTTCTTCCCGGCAGCAATGGCCCCGACGACGAATGCCCAAATTACGCACCACGCTGCGATCGTCATAATACTAACCCTATTGCGGGAGGTCGCATGGCCGACGCTACCGACACCCGCGCTTTATTGCTCACGATTCAGGCGAATACCGAGCTTCTGCGCTCGAACCTGACACAAGCCGAGCGTGCGGTGCAAGAGTTCACCGCAAAGACGCAACAGCACCTCGACAGCAGCGACGCACGGTTCGAATTTTTCGGGCACTCTATCGAGCGGCTGGAGGGGCCGCTCGAGCACCTGAAACGCGTCGGTGAGACAGCGTTTGCCTTCATGCTCGGCGAAAGCCTGATCGAGAAGGGTAAACAGGCACTGGAGTTCGCGGGCAATATCGAATTTGCTTCGCAGAAGATCGGCGTCTCGACCACTTTCCTGCAACAGTTCCGATATGCAGCGAGCCAGTCGGGCGCGACGATCCTCGATACCGATGCTGCGCTCACGAAGTTCTCGCGCTCGATCGGCGAGGCGGCAAACGGCAACAAGAAGGTCATCGAGCTATTCAACCGGCTCGGCGTCCAGGTGCTGGATTCAGGCGGCAAGGTCCGCTCGGTCGAGGCGATCTTCAAGGAAACGTCCACCGCGATTTCAAAGATCCCCGACCCGGCGCAGCGTACGGCCGACACGCTAACGCTGATGGGCCGCGGCGCGAGCAACCTGATCCCGCTCATGGCGCGCGGCGCGCAGGGGTTCAACGAGTTAGCCGACGCGGCTGACCATCTCGGCATCGTGCTCAGCCCTGAGCTGATCGAGCACGCCGAAGAGGTCAACCATAAGCTCGCTGGGTTAAAGCTTATCCTCGATGCACAGATGGCATCGGCAGTCGCTTCGAACGCGTCATCGATCGAGGGCTTGGCGAACTCGCTGATTTCTCTGACGTCGGCGATATTGAAATTCCAGAGTGCGCACCCCGAAGTCGCCTTCGCGATGCTTGGAGCGGCCGGCGGCTCGCGTTTCGGCCCATGGGGCGCGGCCATCGGTGCGGTCGCAGGCGAGGCTGCAGGCCACTTTGCTCGGCAGAATGCCGACGAGCAGAATATGGATCCTCGCTTCCGGGCCCAGCGGCTGCGTGAGGCGAAGGCGAGCTATGACCTGCTGGCGCGCGATCCGAATTATCGACGCGGCGTAGCGAACCCGACGATCGATCATGCGCGTGACGAACTCGTGCACCAGATGGACCTGACCAAGCAGGCCATCGCGCTTTCGAAATCGCCAAAAAAGCCCGAAGGCGGCCTCGGTAGCGATGAAGCGGGTGACTCCAACCCCGATATATCCCACCACAAGAAGGGTAAATCCGCCGAACAGCTTGCCCGCGAAGCCGAGGCCAAACGCCAGCGTGCGCTTGCGGAAGACAGCGCCTTTGACCGCGAACTGCGCTCGGCGCAGGTGGCATATCAGCACGCCGAGGCCGCGCTCGCCGACACCGCGCAGAACCAGCTGCGCGCCGAACTGGCTTCGCTGCAGGATGCGCTGATCACGCGCCGCGACGAGATCGACAACCAGCTATCGGCCGGCAAGATTTCCAAGGTGCGGCGTGACCAGCTTGTCGCGATTCTCGATGCGACCGAGGCTGACCAGGAAGAGCTTGCGCGGCGCAAGGAGCAGGCGCGACTGTTGAGCGAAAAGCTCGCGCATGACCAGCTTGAGGTTCAGGGTCAGGTCGAAATGCTCGGCCTCGACGAGCGGCTTGCGTACACCCGCAAAGAGCGCCTGAAAATCGAGCTAAAAATCTTGGAGCTTCAGGAGGAGCAGGCGCTTCGCGAGCAGCAGAAGATTATTGATGACCCGACCAGCACGGCGGCGCAGCGGCAGGACGCGCAGACGCGGCAAGGCCAGGTCAAGGATCAGTACGGGAAGGCGCAGGAAGACACGCGCCGCCAGAACGCCAGCCCGATCGACTCCTACAAGGATCAGTTGAAGCGCGACGTCGGCGACATGAACGATGCGCTTCAGTCGGTTGAGGTCGACGGGATAAAGGGCATTCAGGACGGCCTCATCGGTATCATCAACGGCACCGAAAGCGTCGGTTCGGCCTTCAAGAAGATGGCCGATCAGATCATCGCCGATCTCATAAGGATTGCCGCCGAAAAGCTGATCCTGTCGGTGCTCGACAATATCGCCGGCCTCGCTGGAGGCGGTTCGGTTGGCGATGGGAGCCACGATATCAGCAATGGGGCAAAGGGCTTCGCGGACGGCGGGATCCCCGGCTATGCTGGCGGTGCGCGGGTGATCAAGGGCGCTGGCAGTGGCACCTCCGACAGCATCTTGGCGCTGCTCGGCGGACGCAAACTAATCCGCGTGTCGAACGGCGAGTCGATCAACACCGCCGAATCGACGCGCCGGAACTGGGCACTGATCGACGCCATGAACCAGGGGCCCCTTCCCGGCTTCGCGTCGGGCGGCATGCCGAGCGCTCCGCGCGCACCGTCGCTGCCGAACATCGCCGGCATGGGTGGCGGTGGGGCGATCCAGTTCAACATGCCGATCAGCATCAACGCGCCTGGCGCCGACCCCGCCGCGCTCAAGCGCGTCGAGGACTCGGTCGACCAGCTGCGCTCCGAGGTGCCCGCGACCGCGATCCAGGCGGTAGCTGAGGCGAAGAGCCGCTTCATGTTTCGAGATGGCCTGTGACGTCGATCGTTTTTCCGCGCCCGATCATCACCGGCGGCATAAAGTCGTCATCGCTCGATCCGAACCGGATCGACTACCTCTCGCCAACCGCAGGGGGCCGCGTTTTCTCGGTGACGGCTGGGCAGCCACTGTGGTCGATTTCGCTCACCTATGCCAACCTGATGAGCGAGGACGCCTTCGCGCTGAAGGCATGGGTCGACAGCCTCGCCGGCTCGCAGCGGCTGATCTTCGCCTTCGATCCCGACCGCCAGATACCGCTGTTCCACCAGGGCGGGCGCCCCTTCGTCGACGCGCCCACATCGTGGGCGCAGACGATCGATGGCAGCGGCCTCGCATTGCTCGCATTGACCGGCCTGCACCCCGGGCAGGTTGTCTCGGTCGGCGATTATGTCGGCTTTGCGTGGGGCGCGAGCAAGTTCACGATGGTGCGCGCGCTTGAAACCGTGACCGCCAATTCGGGCGGGACGGCAGGCTTCGCGATCGAACCACCCGTGCCCACGCTCAGCGTGCCCTCAGACGCGACGACGACGCTACGCCGCGCGGGGTGCCTGATGCGCCAGGACACCAGTCAAACGAAACTGCCCGATATCGACCTCGGCTTCATGCCTGCGGGCGCGCGGATCGTTGCTGTCCAGGACCTTATCTCGTGAAGATTTTCACCGATGCGGCGATGGCGGCTTTCGCCAACGGCACGGCGCAGGTCGGCGGCGCCGTCATCATCACCTGCGATCCGCCCGTCAAGGTTTGGTCGGGCTATGGCCAGTTGACGATCGGCGCCGATACTTACGACGGCATTGGCGACCGCGCGCTGGCGCAGAATAGCAGCGCGTCGCTCGGCGGTACCGCCCAGGCGGTCACGCTGGCGTTATCGGGGGTCGATCCCGATCTTCTTCCGCTGCTCGACGCGGCTGAGCTTCAGTCGGCGCCGGCCGTACTGACGCGGCTCGTGTTCGACGGCAGCGGGACCACGCTGCTCGACCATCACGTATTTACACGCGGCCAGGTCGACCAGTTGAACATCGAGGAGACGCCGAAGGGCGAGGCAACGATCACACTGACGATCGAGGGCGCGGCGCGCGGGCTCGGTCGGCGTGGCGGGCGGATGCGCACCGACGCCGATCAACGGCTGATCTCGGCGACCGATGGCGGCATGAAGCATGTCAGCTATGCGGCGGCGAAGACATTGTATTGGGGCGGGCAAAAGCCATCGACGGTCGGCAGCACCTTCGGCTCGATCTTCTCCACCGTCATCTCGCCGAAGTTCGCGACCGCCTGATGGTCCGCGACTATGAAGCCCTCCACCGCTATCTAGCGGAGCGCTCGCTGATGCCGCTCGCCTGGGGTCGGGACGGCAACGACTGCATCAGCCACGGCGCTGGCGCTGTGCGTGTCCAGAACGGCCGCGAGCTTCTGGATGGGCTCAACTGGACCAGCGCGATCAGCGCCGGCCGGATCATCGCCCGCGAGGGCGGGCTCGAGGCGATGATCTCGACACGGCTCCGCGCCATCGCGCCGGCGCACGCGCATCGCGGCGATATCGGCGCGGTACCGGGTGACCAATATCTCGGCGGGCTGGCGATCGTCGTCGTCGACGGTGCGCTCCTCGTCGGACCTGGCGGAATGCGGCTGGCGCGGCATGCGATGACGCTCGCCTGGGGCATTGATCCGTGAGCAAGCTGGTCAAGATCATCGCCGCCGCGGTGCTGATCGTCGTCGGCGTCGTGACCGGCAATTTCCAGTTGATCCTGGACGGCGTGCTGCTGCTCGGCTCGGCGCTGCTGACACCGGGCAACAAGCAACAGGCGCGCCAAGCCGAGACGACGTCGCTGCAGCTCGGCGAGGTGCCCCGCCAGGCAGTCTTCGGCGAGGCGTTGATCGGCGGCAGCCTCGAAGATGCGTTCAACTATGGCGGCCAATACGGCACCGACTGGGAAGTGTTGCCGATCGTCCTGGCAGACCATTATTGCGAAGAACTGATCGGATTCTACGCCAACGACCAGTTCGTCGCCTTCACCGGCAACGGTATGGTGCCGGGCTACAACAACCAGTTGTCGGTCACCTTCTACCCAGGCACGGAGGGCCAGACGGCCGATCCGACGCTGACCGGCCATGGTGACTGGACCTCGGCCGACCGGCTCACCGGGCTGTGTTACGTCGTCGTCGCCTACAAGGCCGATGACGAAAAGAACAAGAACCCGATCTGGACCGCGGGCCGGCCGCGCTTCAGCTGGTTGCTCAAGGGGAAGCGCTGCTACGATCCGCGCAAGGATTCGACTGTCGCGGGTGGGTCAGGCGCGCACCGGTGGGCTGATCCCTCGACATGGGAGTGGACCGATAACCCGATCGTCATCCGCTACAACTGGGTACGTGGTGTCTATGCGTGCGACCGGGTCGGGCAGCCCGATATGCTGCTAGTCGGCCGTGGCCTGTCGGCGATCGAGGCGCCGCCCGAGAATGTCGCATGGCGCGCCAACATCTGCGACGAGATGGTCGCGCTGGCAGCAGGCGGGAGCGAGAAACGTTACCGCTTCAACGGACTGATCAAGGCCGACGAAGTCTATCTCCAGACCGAGGAGCGCTTCGCCGCGGCATGTGCCGGCGTGATCAAATCGCCGGAAGGTAGCGTCGAGGTCGACCCAGGCCATGCCGTGACGCCGAGCTTCTTCATCACCGATGCCGATTTCGTGACAAAGAAGAAGCGCACCTTCGCGGCCTTTCGCAGCAAGGCCGACACGCAATGGGTCAACACGATCATCCCGCGCTATGTCGAGCCGAACCAGAAATGGCAGGATCATGCCGCGCCGATCCGGCGCGTCTATGCCGATGTCATCGCCGATGGCGGGCCGCGTGAGGCGACTCTATCGCTGCCCGACGTCACCTCGGGCACGCAGGCACAACGCTGCGGTGAGATCGCGCGTCGCATGGGTCGCCTCAAGCGCACCGGAGGCGGTACCTTCGGGCCGCTGTATATCGGGGTCGAGGAGGGCGACTGGGGCGTCCTGACGTCGACCAGGTTGACCAAGGGCCTTCCGGTGGGCGTTCGCGCCGAATCGATGCTGCTCGACCAGAGCTGGCAGAACAGCCTGCAGTTGCGCGAGATGGTGGCGAGTGTGTTCGACTGGTCGACGGCCGACGAGATCGCCGAAGGCGCGGTGGCGACGGCGAACCCGGTGCCGGTGTTCGGCGGCGCGCCCGACGTCGCGGAATGGGCGGTCGCCGGTGGTGTCGTCGCCGGTGAAAATGGCGCGGTGCTGCCGGCGATTTTCCTGACCGGCGGCGCCCTCGACCCGTATGCGACGTCGCTGATCGTCGAATATCGCACTGTGACGGTTGATCTGTACGAGACCGGCCTGCCGGTGCTGACCGTCACCGGCGGCCTGACGCTGGCGGAGGCCGATCCCGGCCCGTGGATTGCGGAGACGCCAATGTCGCCGGCGACGACAGCGTACACGCTACGCGGCCTCGCGGCTGGGCAATTCTACCAGGTCGCGGTCAGCTACCTTGTGCGCGGCACGGTCGGCGACCGCCTGATCCTTGGCCCGGCCCAGGCCGGGGCGATGGCGGTCGCGCGGACCTGTTATGTCATCGTCGGCTATGATGGCGCTATCCCGTTGTCGAGCGACGGCACCAACATCTACGTCACCGCCTTCGACGCGGTGCTCGACGATGCGCGGCCGATCAGCTTCCCGGCCGCGACGGTCGCCGGGCTGACCAACAGCACGAAATATGGCGTGTTCTGGAACCTGACGGCCGGCGCCTACGAGGCCGAGTTATCGCCGGCGCTGATCCGTAAGGCGTCGTCGGATTATGTGTTTCTCGTCTGGCAGGCGACCTCGAATGGCGCCGGCACCTATCCGTCTTCGCCACCCGATCCGCCCGGTTTCGGCGGCTACGGCCCGCGCGAAGCACTGCCCTAAAAGGATTTGACGATGCGAATGATGACCTGGCTCGCCGCGACGATCGCGGCCGGGCTGCTGGCGTGCGCGCCACAGGCCGCACCGGCGCAGAAGATCAGCGACATCCCGGCCGCGACGACGCTCGGCGGTACCGAGCAGCTGCGCGGTATCCAGGGCAGCGGCTGCCTGACCCACACCACGCCGTGCCTCGATGTGCGCGTTTCGGCTGCGCAGATCGCGACCTATGCCAATGCCAGCCTCGACGCGAAGCTGGTCGCGATCGCCGGGCTGTCGCCGTCGGCGGACACCTGCTTCTATTTCACCAGTTCCACAGCGGTTGCGACCTACAGCTGCCCGTCGTTCGGGCGGTCGGTGGTCAATGCGTCGAGCGCGTCGACGGCGCGGACGACGCTTGGTGCAGCGGCATCGGGCGCGAACGGTGACATCACCTCGCTGACCGGCCTGACGACCGCACTGCCGCTCACCGAGGGCGGTACGGCTGCGACGTCGGCAAGCGCGGCGCGCACCAGCCTTGGCCTCGCGATCGGCGCCAACGTCCAGGCGTGGGACGCCGACCTCGACGCCATCGCGGCGCTCACGGGCACGAACACGATCTATTACCGCTCGGCCGCGAACGCATGGTCGCCGGTGACGATCGGCACGAACCTGACCTTCAGCGCGGGTACACTTGCCGCGACGGGTGGCGGAGGTTCCGGCACCGTCACCAGCGTATCAGTTGCCACTGCCAATGGCGTCTCAGGCACCGTGGCGACCTCGACGACGACGCCGGCCATCACGCTCACCCTGGGTGCCATCACGCCGTCGAGCGTTGCAGCCACGGGGACCGTCGCAGGGTCCAATCTGTCCGGCACCAACACGGGCGATCAGACGATCGCATTGACCGGCGATGTGACGGGAACAGGAACAGGCTCGTTCGCTGCGACCATCGCCAGCGGCGCCGTCACGCTCGCCAAGCAGGCGAACATGGCGACGGGCTCGGTCGTCTACCGCAAGACTGCGGGCGGCGGCGCGCCCGAAGTGCAGACGCTCGCGACGATCAAGGCTGACCTCGGCCTGGCGGGGACGAATAGCGGCGACCAGACGGCGATCACCGGCAACGCTGGCACGTCGACCAAATGGGCGACCGCGCGCAATCTGTCGATGACCGGCGATGTCTCATGGACGCTTACCGGTGTCGACGGCTCGGCAAACGTCGGCAGCACGGCGACGCTGGCGACGGTCAATGCCAACATCGGATCGTTCGGCTCGGGCACCTCGATCCCCAACTTCACCGTCAATGCCAAGGGGCTAGTCACAGCGGCGGGCGCCACGACGCTGACGGCGGCAGCGATCTCGTCGTCATCGGTGCCGTGCAAGTCCGCGGTGGCGGCATCGGTCACCGGCACGGTGATCGAGACGACGCTGGTCACCTGCACGATCCCCGCGAACGCGATCGGGCCGAACGGGCAGGTCGAGATCATGACCCTGTGGTCGACCACCAACAGTGCCAACACCAAGACGCTGCGCGTGAAATTCGGCGGGACGGCCTATTACAATTCCCCGGTGACAGCGACGTTGAGCGCGAATGCGGTGACACGGATCGCGAACCGGAACGCGACCAACTCGCAGGTCGGTTTCCAGGCCATTGCCACGGCCGGTGTCGGCAATGGCGGCGCGAACGCCAATACGAC
Source organism: Parasphingomonas halimpatiens (assembly GCF_036663795.1). NCBI lineage: Bacteria > Pseudomonadati > Pseudomonadota > Alphaproteobacteria > Sphingomonadales > Sphingomonadaceae > Parasphingomonas > Parasphingomonas halimpatiens. The sequence continues at coordinate 145,983 of NZ_JAXOJP010000004.1, read as the reverse complement.
GTCGGCGGTCGATACCACGGCCTCGGTCAACATCGATTTTACTGGGCAGCTCACCAACACCGGCGAGACGATCACGCTCGAAAGCTACCTCGTGCGCGTGACCTACGGCGCGTGATTCCTATTCTCACCGAAAGGTCACTCACATGAACGTAGCTCAAGGGGCGGATATCTATGCTTTCCGCGCGGATCCATTTGATTTGCAGATCGCATTCTTCGGTGCTGACCTGACCGGGGTCGCGCTCTCTTTCGCGGTCAAACTCGCTCGCGATGTGCCGAGCAGCGCGCTGATGACCCTGACCAACGGCAGTGGCATCGCAGTAATCGACGTCGCGACCGATGCCGATGGCACGCCGTACAGCACGCTTCAGCTACAGATGACCAAGACTGCCTTCATGGCGGCGTTCGCGGCCTATCCGGCGGCGGTTCCGGGCGGCGCTGCGCTGTTCGCCTATGACCTGCAATGGACACCGCCCACCGGACTCGTCGCACCGGCCACGCCGCTCGAAGAGACGATCCTGACCGGCAACCTCTTCATCCAAGGGAGCGTAAATTCGTGACCGACCTCGAAATCCAGTTCATCGGCCCCGACGCGCGCGCCGCACTGGCGGCAGCCCGCCGCGCTGAAACCGCTGCCGGTACCGTCGGCGGCGCCGTCACGGCGGTCACCAACGCCGAGGCGACCGCGCTCACCGCGATCGGTGGCGCGCAGACGACCGGCGTGGCGGCAGTCAACACGGCCGGGGCGGCGGCGGTCGCCACGCTCACCGGCCTTGGCGGCGGCGCGAACTATGTCGTCGATGGTCTTGGCCGCAAGAACCTGATCGCAGACCCGCGTTTCACCGAAACAACGGCCTCAGGCTATCTGAACTCGCTCGACAGCTATTTCCTGTTCGAATCCGGATGGATCTTCGAAGCACCGACGGGCACCAATCCGTATTCGGACTGCCAGCAGGCGCGCAAGCCGTCGTCGAACTTCACCCTCTACGCAGCCGCGTTGATGGACAACCTCGGTCTCATTACCGGGGACGTGTTCCGCTTCGGCATGGAACTGCAGCAGAGTGGCACGGCGGCCGTCTCGGTTACCGGACAGTGGCGCCAACGCGACGGCACCTATGTTGGCAGCACCGTTACGTTGCTGTCGGCGGTCACGCCAGGCACGGCCGGCGCTGCCTATAATCCAGCCGTCAACCTGACCGTCCCTGCAAAGGGCGCGCGGCTCGATCTTACCTTCCAAACCACAGACGACCTTATCGTTCGCTCGATTTGGTCGCATCGCGGAACCGTCCCCGCCCGCCCGGTCGATGCGCGCCCGATCCCCGATGCAATGGGCCGCATGCAGCGCCTCGAAGCGCAGTCGCTCGGCAAGAACAACATTGCCTTGAAGCGTGTCGATATCACGCAATCGGGCACCCGCACGGTGACGGTGGACACCACTTCGGTGTCGCTGGCGCTGTCGGCGACGACGGGCGGCTACGGTGCAGTTTGCACTGCATCGTCCAGCACGAACCCGTTCAACGCGGTGCAGCTACCGCTTGGCCTGCAATGGTTCACCGGCAGCGGCTACAGCCCACCCTCACGCATCTATGCTATGGTGCGTTCGGCTGGCGCGAGCGAGAACCCGGCGACGGATGGTTCGCTGATCGCCGAGGGTTATATCGACGTCGATCCGTCATCTGGAACCCTCGGGACGGAGCATATCCTGCTCTACAGCCCCGCGACGGGCCTGCCGGTCACCGTGACGCAAGCGATGCTCGGGACGCGCTACTTTATCGCCTATTACGGCGTAACGGCAGCGAAAACCCCGGCGATCGGCATCTACAATTCTCAAGGTGTTATGGCGGCGCGCGACAGCACCTATAACAGCGGGCTTGCCTATCAGTTCGCGGCGACGAACCCGCGCACGAATGGCTGGTCGACGGGCGATCAGCCATGTGCATTGCGGCAGGTTATGCTTACCACGCCGACCGAGGTCTATGTCGCCTCGCCGGCATTTGCAGCTCAGGTCGCCAGCTTCACCGATGAGCCGCCTTTGATCATCGCTTGCCCGCCCAAGGTCTATGCGATCGTCAATCAGCAAGTGAATATCTACTACGACAACTTCATGCAGCGCCCGCTGCGCACGGCGAACATCAAGACGATATTGGGCTTTTCCGCACCGACCACGAACGACGGCCCGCAACAGGAGCGCGTGACGCTCACGCCGACCTCGGCCGGCACGTTCCCGCTGACGATCGCGGCCTATCGCGGCGATATCTTCTCCAGCCAGGTATCAACGTCGTTCGTCGTCTGCGCTGCGAGCGCCACAGCGGCGACGCGCAAGTGCCACTTCATCGGTGACAGCCTCGTCGCCAATGGCGGCATGCTGACGCAGCTTCTTGCCCAGTCGGCGGCCGACGGCGTGACGACCATCACGCTCATGGGAACGCAAGGAACGACGCCGATCAAGTTCGACGCGGAGAGTGGGCAGTCGCTTGGCCAGTTCCTCACCGCGACCTATCGCAGCGGCGCGACCAACCCGTTCTATAATCCGGGAACTAGCCAGTTCGACTATGCCTATTACCTGTCGAGCACCTCACAGACGGCGCCGAGCTACTTTTTCATCGAAGGTGGCCAGGTCGATGTGGGCGCGGCGGCCACGGACAGCGGTGCGCAGATCAGCGCGACCGCCTATGCGGCGACGGTCGAGACGATCATCACGTCCGTTCGCGCGGCTGCACCAAGCTGCAAGATCGTCGTCTATACCGCGACATGTGGCCCGCGTGACGGGCAGGATGGCCAGATGGGCCAGAGTTACGGCCCTGCATGGCGCGCGCGTCGCAACTGGATGATTCTCGCGCAGAAGCAAATCACGCAGTTCTCGGGGCGCGAGGCGAGCGGTATCTATGTCACCGCGACCGGCGTCTCGGTCGATCCGGACACCGGCTGGCCGCTCGGCGCGCCGGGCCCAAAGAACGCGTCGATCGTCGCGGGGGTCACGTTCGCGACCTATGCGGGGATGAACCTCACCCAGGGCGACGGCACGCTCGCCAAAGTGACCGACATCAGCGGTTGGTTCGTGAAGGTCGGGCCGAGCGGCTCCGGATACTGGCGTGCTGCAGGCGATCGCGACGGCATCGTACGCCGCTACACCGATACGATCCACTATGCGAACGGCTGCTATCAGGTAGCAGCGCAGAACCTCGCGCTGGTGAAGAACATCGGATGAGCGCGCCACATGTGCCCGGGCTTTCCGGTGGCGCACTCGCCGGAGTGATCATGGCGTCATGGGGCGCCGCGACGGTGTTCTGGATGGGCATCGGCGCCACGATCTGGCGCATGTTCTTCGAACCGCGCCTGAAGGACATGAAGGCGCAGCTCGCCGACGAACGACGGCGGTGTGATGAAGAACTCAGGGAATTGCGCGACCGGGTGAAGCAGCTCGAGACGATGCTGCTGCTCTATGGCCCGGCCGCGCTACGCCAGCAGATGCAAGCGGCGCTCTCCGAAAAGGAAATGGAGATCCGCGCGATCGGGAAAAGCTCCGAATAGAGCCGGTGCGGGGGCGCCATGGACAAAATCACCGACGAGCCGCTCGATGATCTCGACGCGGGCGTGATCGCGCTCGCCTGGATCTACCGCGCGGCCGCTCAATCAGAAGGAAACCCGACGATGACGACGCAGCTTTCGCGCCACTTCACGCTTGAGGAATTGACGCGCAGCGACACGGCGGACGCGCACCACATCGCCAACACGCCGCTCCCGGCGCACCGCGCCAACATGACCGCCTTTCTCGCGCCCGGCCTCGAACAGGTCCGCGAGATCGTCGGCAACGTGCCGGTCAACGTCCATGACGCCTATCGCTGCCCGGCCGTCAACAAGATGGTCGGGGGCACGCCGACCAGCGCCCACCCGCTCGGATTCGCGGCGGACATCGACGTGCCCGGGCAGACACCGCTCGCCACCGCCCGTCTGATCGCCGCGGCGATGAAGGCCGGAAAGATCAAGATCGACCAGCTCATCCTCGAAAGCGGGCGCGGCACCGTCCACGTCAGCTTCGATCCGCGGGCGCGTGGGATGATGGGGCATCAACCCGGCGTCGCGGGGACGCCGATCGACTGGAGTTTTTTCAAATGACCAGCAACCGCGAACAGCTCATCGCCTACCTCGCCACACTCGCCGCGCTGGTGATCGTCTTCACCATCGCGATCGTCGCCGGAGGCATCTCGCCGGGCGTGGCTGGGCACATCGAGGTCTACGGCCTCGGCACGGTCACCGGCGGCCTGATCGGTCTCCTGCGCCTGCCGTCAGTGCGCAATCCAGTCGGCATCACCGATAGCGGCGATGTGAACGTCACCGCCGCAGTGCCGGCACCAGACGCGGCGCCCGATGCGCCTGCCGATGCTGTCGCACCTGCACCGCATGCTCCGGCCACCGCGACCCCGGTGCCGGTTGCCGCTCCCCCGGGTCAATAATGAAAGACATCACCATGCGATATCGAATGCTCGCGCCATTCCTGGCGCTCGCGGCCCTATCTGCCTGCTCCCTGCCTGGGATGTTCGCCGCGCCCGGCGCGTTGCCCGCGCCGGTGACCGTCGCCAACAAGACGACGCTCGACGAGAATGCCGCCATCGGCTTCGATTCGGCGATTGAGGCAGCGGCCGATCTGGCGACACTCGCGGTAAACGCGCACGTCATCAAGCCATCGCAGCTTCCCGCGTTGCGCGAGTTGAGCCGCAAGGCGCGGCTCGCCGTGGCTGCGGTCCACTCGGCCTATGGGTCGGGCAATGCCGAGACGATCGCCGCAGCGGTGGCCAATGCCCAAAGCGCGATCGACGACATCCGTGCCATGGCGAAAGGACAATCGTGACGAACCTACCGACCCTCACCCAGGCGCTGGACGCCATCGGCTCGCTGACCGGCAATTCCGCCACGATCAAGTCGGCCGAGAGCCTGGTGCACATCGTCACCGGGCTGTTCACGCACCCGACCGATCAGGCAGCGCTCAAGACGAAGTTCGCCGAGGTCGAAGCGTCCGCGCTGTCGGCGCTCGACCGTCTCGACGCGGCGATCGACGTGGCCGAGACGGGGTGACCATATTGCCAACGCCGGCAAGATAGCGACAATCTCCGAGTTATTCAGCGCCGGGGACCTTCGGGTCTCCGGCGTTTTGCGTTCAGCAGATGGTTTTCCTTATTTCCAGTCGGGTTTGGTGGCGATCGCCGGTAGAAGATTGCCGGGGCACGGGCTGCCATCGGTGCCCGTGTGGTTGCGGGGCGTTCTGAATCGCTGGCCATCGACTATCGACCAACAGCCGCTCCCGCATCTCCCGCATACCGAGCATGTCGCCCAGCATCGCATCCATGTGCGCTCGTTATCCGACAGAGGTGTGTGGCTGGTCGTCTTCATCAATCCTCCACCACCGCGCCCAGCTTAGGCTCCGGCAAGCGCGGGAATAGGGCAAGGAGACGCCGCCCATGCACTGACAAAACGATCAAGCCGGCCATCGCGAACGAATTGGTTGAGGTACCGATCGGGCTGGCCGATCATGCGCGACAGCGCCGCGAGCGACGTCGGGCGCGCTGGCGCAAGTTCTTTCAGGCGCTGACATGCGTCACGGGAGCCGGCATCGATCGGCGGCGGCCTCATATAGCCTCGCCGGGATCGCTTCGCGCAGCGTCGATTAGGCGCGGCCACGCTTCCTGTATTGAGACGGGTAGATCGCCGCATTCCGCGATCATCCATGTGGTCGGGGAGCGCATCGCTCTCAACAGTTCGTCGGCATCGCTGGCGAACGCCTGCCACCCGACCCATGTTTCGCCGGCCGCCTTGCCCTCACCGTGGCATAGCTCGTCAGGTTCGCGGCCCTCACGTTCGCAGAGGAAGCGCGCGACGCGCTCGACCATCGTCCCCAAAATGCGCATCCCCACCAAGCCGGGTTGCCGCAGCGCCTATGCGGGAGGCTAAGGCGCTGCGACATGCCTATGCTAATCTGGTACGATCGTGCGACGCAAGGAACTGATTTCGAGACTGATACGCGAGCAGCGAGACCTGCGCGTGCGTCCGAATTGAACCAATGAAAGACTGGCGCGTTACTATCGGACCATGGAACCCCAACTCGCCCCGGCCTGACGGCTGGGGCTTTTTTTGTGTCGCGTTGGAATGATACCCGATGTCGATCAAGCACTAGCGACTTGACCCCTCTTCCCTTCGACGCCAACTTGAGGGGGGCGTCGCGACTCGCAAGCTGGGCAGTTTTGTTTGGCGCAACGCTACCGATCAGCCTGCCACATAGGGATAAGTCGCGCGCGCGATCTCGACCGCCTTGGCGATTGTGTCGAGCTCCTCCGCGCCGCCCGACGGATGCACCGCCCAGTTCGACCTCACATTTTTAGCTACGGGCAATTTCTCCACGGGACCGGTGACCTCGCGCCACCGCGCATCACTGCCGCCCGCCGCGCCAACGATTATGGCGACCAGGATGTCGGTCAACTCGGCCGGCGTCGGGACACTGCTCATGCTCGCACTCATCGCGGCCTCATCCGGACGAGGGTCGCAAGAGCCGCGCCGTCCACCGCACCTAATACCACGCCGATCGCCGGGCTGTGAAATGCCAATCCGACCACCGCGCCAATTGCGGCGCCTGAGGCGATGATAATTGCTGTCTTCACTGGCTTGCAGCACCCCACTCGTTCTGGGATCTGTATACGTGTGTGACCCAACATCGGTATGCAAACCGGGTTAACGACCGATCCGCTGCAATTTCTATAACACGGCGGTGCCAAGATTCTTCTTCCATGTCGTACACGACACGTCGTCGCTCACAGATGAGCATGGGACCATACTGCCAAATCTGGAGGCGGCGCACAAAGAGGCCCGCAAGATTCTTGGCGAGATCCTCGCGGATGAATTGCGGAGCGCGGTAGACCTCATCCGCCTCACGATTACGATCGATGACGCGGGCGGCCATAGGGTCGGTGAGACCAAGACGGTCACGACCGTGACCACGACGACTGGTCCGCTCGCGGGGTGACGAACAAGCCCGGCTGGTTGGGCCGGGTTTGTCACGGGCTGGCCACGCCTGCAAGATTCCGTGAAGAGCGAGCGCGACCAATCAATTCGGCGATGTAGCGTGATGCGTCATCGCCATACTCGCACTCGATCGCGAGCGCTTCAGTCCATCGTGCTTGATCCGGACACATCGGCGATGATGCCGGCACAGATAGGCCCGAAAGTCGCTTGCGCGCATCAGCCGGCGGCATATCATCGCGCCGTTGCGGTGCATGACAGACTCCCCGTACCTCGTCACAGATGTCCGGTCGTCTCCTTAGGCAATCATGCACCGCAGCACCCATGGGCTCGAACCGAAAACGTCTTGGCACGGCAGATCAATCGCTTAAGGTTGGACGGCCGCGCTGGCTTCTACCAGTGCGGCGCCGCAACGATGATCCCTCTCGAGCTATTGTTGCGGGAGCAGGGGCTGGCTTTCGCGACCTCAACGCGCGATCGCCCGGTCCCTGCTCGCTCGGGCTAATCTGAATATTTTGTCATTGGACGGACGCTCACGAGCGAATAGCATCCCCTCGCCGATTAAACGGCTCGAGGGGATGCACGATGAACCGGAAACTGTTGCTCGCGGCCGGGGTCGCAATCTTTTTCGCCACGCCTGCGCTCGCCGCCGCGCCGTGCAAGGACGTCCACGGGAAGTTCGTGAAATGCCCGCCGCGCGCCGTGTTGGTGTCGAAGCCCGCGCCGGCGGCCAAGCCCACCACCGTTCGCTGCAAGGACACGCATGGCAAGTTCATGAAGTGTCCGCCCGCTGCCGCCGCTAAGCCTACGGTGACGCGATGCCGTGATGCGAAGGGGCGATTCAAGAAGTGCTGAGCGCCGCTGACGAGCCCCCGCGCGAGCGAGTCACCATCGACATCGCTTGCGCCATTACCGGCCTGTCGCGTCGATCGCTTCAATCTCTATCGAGCTGCGGCAAGGTGCATGGCGCCGCGAAACTCGGCCATCGCTGGACCTATAATGAGGCGCGCTTGCGTCAATGGGTTGCCGACCAAGAAGCCGCGGCAGCTTTGGGTCGAGCGCCCCGGCGATCGCTGGCCGGGCGTGTGATTACCCGGAACGAGCGCGAAATCTTGCGACGCTACGAGGAGGCTCTTTCGCGACGGCGATAGCATCGCAAGGCGGTAGCTAGAGCAGGTGTTCAAGCCGATCAAAGGCGCGCTCCGCCTCAGTTCGGCGATCACCTTGAGACAAGCTTGGTTGGTCTCTCCGCCAGTCATTCGGCAAACCGGCAATTTGATCTAGGCCCTCATCTATGGCCTTGCGGTCCCAACGATCCTGGCCGCCGAGCTTGACCGGGGCGGGCAATCGGCCGATCGCAACCTCTTGGACGAACTTCGCAGGGGCCAAGCCGCAGTAGACGGCGGCGGTCGAGCGGCGCATCATGCGCGGCCATTGTGCGATGACAGTCATTTTCACTCCATGTTGACTGTCTCACTATACCGCGCGCCAGCGACTGAGCCATAAGCGACCGATGAGACCCGACGAATCAAAGCGCTACATCAGCTTTTCGCCGCATCCACTCGATGCACTGTACGGCCGCATTACACGCAAGCATGAGCAAGGCGGAACGCTTCAGCTCTCACCCGAAGATCTCGATTGGTTCGTGGTGTCAGGTGCATATGCGGCGCTGCTACAGGCCGTCGCACGCGAGCGCTTCGCTGTAGCGGCTGCGCGCATAGAGGCGCGCGGCGGCGACTTGAGCTTCCTTACCAAAGGAGCGACGGATGCGGTCGAGCCGGCGCCCGACGCAAGCAAAATTGAGGACACGGTCGCGCCGGAACCAGCCCCGACACCACCGGTATTTTCCGTGAAGATGCTAGCGGCGCGGTGGGGGGTAAGCACCGGGTCAGTCTACACCCTGATGAAGTCAGGCGAGCTTCCGCACTTCAAGCTGGGCGGTCAACTCTATCGGATCACTCGGGAGGCGGTCGAGGCGCATGAGGAAGCGCAACGTCATCAGGCGATGCGGCGGCGCTAGCCTGCGATCGGCAGATCCATACGTCGCGCTAGCTCAGTGGCCTGAGCGATCGTCAGCCAGCTCGGCGGGATCACCGCGCCGGGCGTATCGCGACACATGCTGACCATCTTGTGGATGTCGGGGATATACTCATCGTGACGTTCCATTTTCGGGCTCATCACGCTCTTGGATGATCGAAAGGCCTTCACCGCCATCACGTCGACCGGCTCGTCGGCGACCCACCAATCTGCAGGATCGTCGCCCGCGTCGACCGCGGATTGATTGAGCGCTGCGCCCTCGGCAGTGTGATAGCCAGCGTGTTCAGGCCAGTACGTGACCGCAATGTCGGACGGGAGGAAACCCAACGCCACGCGGTTCAGCGCGATCACGTGCGACATGCCCTCCGGAAAATCGATATCGATCCGCTCACCCGTCTCTTTATGCACGCCGTAGAAGACCGCCTGGACCAAACACCGCGGGACATCGATCCGCGTCGTGAACCACGCGAGCGGCGGGAAATCTTTCATCGCCCGACGGATCAGAACATCCGAATTGATCCTGCCGAGCTTGGGGTGGAAGACTGACTCCGACGCACCCTCAAGCTGGATGACGCCAGACATCCAGATGAGGTTGGTGCGCAACGTGCTGGTATGGTGCCAGACGATCGGTTCTTCATTGAGCCGCCCTCGTTTCGCCTCACCCATCATCATATCCCCTACGATAGTCCACCATATCGGGCTGGCGCTCGAGGAGGGCAAGGGCGCGCGGAAGCCTCCCCGGGAAGGGATGACTTGCGCTTGATTCTGGATGGGGGCATGTTGCCCAGTGGGTGTGGAAGCCCGGACCGAGATAGGCACTCGTCCCGTTGGCGCGGGATAATTGCCGAAATGTAAGAGCGAGGATTGGCGTCCTTTGCTCACCGACACCTTATGTCGGGAGCGGGCGCCATACAATACCCCTTTTGGGGGAAAACGCTCGAGCGGTCTCTCGGCCGACTTCCACCTCCCGGCACCAGGTCCGTCACCTGGAATTGGCTGTGGAAGGCCAAAACCGAGAGTACAAAACATGCAGACCTTCAGGACGAATTCGCCCGGCACCCCCTCACGTCGCAGCATACTCGGCGCAATAGCCCTCGCGCCCGTCATCGCGGCGCCGGCCGCCGCGCATGTATCGCGCGCCCAGACGCACGCCGAGAAGTTCCTGGATGCCATGGAGGTCCTCCACCCGAACGGCAGACTGGCGGCGCAGCGAGCGATCGACGCCGGAATGTCACCATCGTCGTTCTCTACCGGCATCTTCTTTTTCGCGAAGGACGTGCCGCCTGATTATGTGCCAGCGCTGATCTTCAAGACGGAAGGCGGCTATCGCAGTTTTCGCCCGCGCGGGGAGGACAACTGATGGCCGCCGCGACACGTCGCGCCATGCTCGCCGCGACGGTCACCGCCGCTGCCGCAGCGCCCGTCCTGCCCGAGCGTGCGAAATGGGACCGTCGCCTCAAGTGCTACACCATCCTGAAGGCGCTGGCGGACGCCGACGACAAATTCGGGCTGTTGGCGGAAGCATGTGAGGTAGGCGCGGCGGCGCGGTATCAAATGGAAGCCGATCACGGCACTTGGGCGCGCGCCGTGGCGCATCCGGTCGCGGGCAAGCAGTGCGAAGCGATATGTGAAGCCGAGTACGCGGCCAGCGACGCGCATTATCGCGACTATATCATCCCGGCCGACAAGGCGGCGATCCTGCTGGCACTGACGCCGGCGCCAGACGTCGAGGCGGCGGTGTTCAAGATTGCCATGATCAAGGAGGAATCGCTCGATAACCATGCGTGGTTGAAGCGGCATCCGATGGAGATCGTTCGCGAGGACATGGCGCGGTTGCGCCGCGGGGAGGTGCGGTGATGGCCGAGATCATCCCATTCCCCGCCGCGCGCTATTTCCGGTCGGCCGAGCTCGTCACCGCACTCGGTATGCTCGAGCGGTTTGATAGCGCGGTTCCAACTGGCGACCCCGTCGTGGACAACTTGGCCGAATTTCACCGGCAGATATGGGAGGAAGAGCTTGTCCGCCTCGGCGGCGGCACGATTGCGATCCTGAAGCCTGACACTGGCAAGGTGTGAGCATAGTTCGGGCCTACAAATTCCGCCCGTAATCCTTGATCCGGCCGTCGCGAGACATGGCTCGGTTGCGGGGTGTCTTACAACCCTTCCCGGCCCGGTGCGATCGGGCCGGCTTTTCAGGGGTACCCATAATGCCTATTCCCGAGGGATGTCCGCGCTCGACCGTCTCGCGAATCTTCCCAACTGGCCAGCGCGCATGACGGCCCCAGTCGCCGCCGCTTACATGGGCGTGTCGCCGACAACCTTCCGAAACAGATTTGGCGAGTTCGGCGTGAGGGAGGGAGCGAACCTGCTGTGGGCGAAGCGGCAGCTTGACCACCTCGTCGCCATTCAGTTCGGGCTGCCGGCGGACGGGTCGGCAATCAAGCGCCCGAACAGCTGCGATAACCTCTTGTAGAGAGGCACGTCTCAGCCGGCCGACTTCCGAGTGCCTATCGTCGGCTGCCAGCGCGGCTTCAATCGATGAACTTGCGCTGCTGTATGAGCTCGTTCGTCCAGGAGAGCAGGAGGCAAATCCCGTTGTTCTCGATGCCCCACTTTCTGCGCTCCTGGCCCGCGTACCCGCCGAGGATATCATTCAGGCCATCGTTAATCTCGCGATCGCTGCGGCCGCGATGCAGGCTGAGGTCGAGGCGGGAGAAGCGTTGGGCAAGCCATGGAAAAAGGTCACCGTCAGCGATGTGCTGCTCGACATCGTCGATTGTCGTGCCTTCGTGGGCACCGCTGTCGATCAGGGCGCTCAACTCCAAAATCAGCAACGTCAGATCGACCAGTTTCATCGCACGCCTCCCGCCGCAGCCTTGCGTACACCTATTGCTTCTTCGGGTCCAAGCGTCGGGATCGTCCGTCAGCAAAGGCACTGCGACTCAATCGCCGCCGTGCGGAGCCACGCGGAGTCCCTGACACGCAAACATGTACGATCGTGTACGCGGCATGTACCTAGGACACGCCGAGAGCGCTGGACAATTGGCGGAAAACTGCGGAAATCGGCGGAACTCAACGGAAATGGGGCAACCCAAACATTGAGCCGCGCGCATCCGAAGAAGTCCCGATATTTCGGTAACTTAGAGTTGGTGGACAGGGCTGGATTCGAACCAGCGTACGCTTGCACGGGCAGATTTACAGTCTGCTGCCTTTAACCACTCGGCCACCTGTCCAGATGAGCCGCCAAAAAAGCGAGGCGGTCCCATGCCGAGCGGGGGGCCGCGTGTCAACGGCTTGCGCCGCGCCGCGCGCACGAATAGCGCAGGGACAACGCCACGCCGTCCCCCGGGAGGACCCTCCATGCGCCGTCTGCTGCTCGCTTCTGCTGCCCTTGTCGCGCTCGCCGTCCCGGCGTTTGGCCAGTCGGTCGACCGCAACCAGGTCAACCGCATCATCGATGAGGGCACGACCCGAAGCCAGGTGATGCCGATCGCCGAGCACCTCGCCGACGTGATCGGCCCGCGCCTGACCAACTCGCCGCAGATGCGCCAGGCGGAAGCCTGGACGATGGCGAAGTTCGGCGAATGGGGCCTGAAGGCGGTGCACCGCGAAGGCTTCGACTTCGGCCGCGGCTGGTCGATCGAGCGGTCGAGCGTGCGCATGGTGTCGCCGCGCCCGATCCAGCTGACCGCGATCCCGATCGCCTGGACGCCGTCGACCGGCGGCACGATCTCCGCGCCGGTGATCGTCGCGCCGATCAAGCGCGAGCGCGATTTCGACAAATGGCGCGGCCAGCTGAAGGGCAAGATCGTCATGGTCACGCTGCCCGACACCGGCTCGGAGCCCGGCGAGGGCGCGTTCAAGCGCTATAGCGCCGACGATCTCGGCAAGCTCGACCAGTATCAGCAGCCAACCTACGACCCCGCCGCCGCCGATCGCCGCGTCAAGCGGCTCGACTTCGCCAAGAAGTTCGACGCCTTCCTCAAGGCCGAGGGTGCGCTGGCCTATGCCACGCAGTCGCGCTCCGACGGCAAGCTGGTGCATGGCGAGGGTTATCTGTTCGGCGTCGGCGACACGCCGAGTGTACCGGGGGTCGAGATCGCGGCGGAGGATTATCGCCGCCTCGCCCGACTCGCCAAATCGGGCACCGCGCCGACGGTCGAGATCGATACCGTCGTGCGATACGACGACAGCGACACCCGCGCCTATGACATCATCGCCGAAATCCCCGGCACCGACCCCAAGGCGGGTTATGTCATGGCCGGCGCGCATCTCGACAGCTGGGTCGCCGGCGACGGCGCGGCCGACAATGGCGCCGGTAGCGCGATGGTGATGGAGGCGGCGCGGATCATCGCCGCTACGGGCGTGCGGCCGAAACGCACGATCCGCTTCGCTTTATGGGCCGGCGAGGAGCAGGGCCTGCTCGGCAGCCTCGCTTATGTCGAGAACCACCTCGCGACGCGCGGCAACCCCAATGACCCCAAGCAGACCGGGCTTGCGCTTTACATGGGCTGGTCGAACCGCTGGCCGATCACCCCGCGTCCCGGCTGGGGCGATCTCGCCGCCTATTTCAATCTCGACAACGGTTCGGGCAAGGTGCGCGGCATCTATGTCGAGAACAACCAGGCGGTGGTGCCGATCTTCCGCGAATGGCTCGCGCCGTTCGCCGCGATGGGCGCAAGCAACGTCGTGATCCGCAAGACCGGCGGCACCGACCACGTCTTCATGCAGGCAGTCGGCGTGCCCGGCTTCCAGTTCATCCAGGACCCGCTGGACTATGACAGCCGGGTGCACCACACCTCGATCGACACCTTCGACCATCTGAAAGGTGCCGACATGCGCCAGGCGTCGATCATCCTGGCATCCTTCCTGGTCAATGCGGCCAATGCCGAGCGCGCCCTGCCGCGCCCGCCGCTCCCGACCCAACCCGTGGTAACCGATCCCTATGCGTACAGCGACGACGATGAATAGCAGCGCCCTTAAGCTCCTCCCCGGCACGGGGAGGGTGTTCAAGCTTTGGCTTGCCCCCGGCAAGCCAAGATCATGTTCGGGGAACATGATCTCACTTGAACACGCGCGCTTCTTCAGCGCGTGGTGGAGGGGCTTGGCGCGCGTTTCCGGTGCACCGCGCTCCAAGCCCCTCCACCAGCTTCGCTGGTCCCCCTCCCCGTGCCGGGGAGGAACTGGAAGCTTCGAAAGGTCACCCTTTTAATGGCCCGCCGCGGACACCGCCCATCTCAATCCCAGGCCGGCCGCCCGCGCTTCTGGGGTCGCCACGCCGTCACGGCAGCGCTGGCCAATCCCGAGCGCGTCGTGCGCAAGCTGTGGGCGACGCGCGAGGCGCTGGCGGGGCTCGACATCCCGCCGGTGATCCCGATCACCTTCGCCGATGTCACCGACCTCGCGCGGCTGGTGCCGTCCGACGCGCCGCACCAGGGCCTCGTCGCCGAGGTCGATCCGCTCGAGGATGTGTGGCTCGGCGACCTGCTCGAACAGGGTGCCGGCGACAAGCGCTCGCTGGTCGTGCTCGACCAGGTCACCGACCCGCACAATGTCGGCGCGATCCTGCGCTCGGCCGCTGCGTTCGATGCGCTCGGCATCGTCACGCAGGACCGCCATGCTCCGCCCGAATCCGGCACGATCGCGCGCTCTGCCTCGGGCGCGCTCGAACTCGTGCCCTGGGTGCGCGTGGTCAATCTCGCCCGCGCGCTCGAGGAGATCGCCGAGGCCGGTTTCTGGCGCATCGGCCTGGCCGGCGACACGCAGCAGACGCTGGCCGAGGCGATCGGCGAGGCGCGCATCGCGCTGGTGCTAGGCGCCGAGGGCGAAGGCCTGCGCCACAACACCGCCGAGCATTGCGACCAGCTTGCGCGCCTGCCGATCTCGCCTAAGGTGGAGAGCCTGAACGTGTCGAATGCGGCGGCGATCGCGCTCTATGCGGTGTCGATTCGGGGCTGATGGCCGGGGGTAGCGCGATGGGTCGGTTGTTCAAGGCGGCGATGGCGCTGTTGCTGCCTTTCGCGCTCGCCAGTTGCGTGCTTGCACCGGGCAAGTTCGTCTCCGTGCTGGAGATCGACGCCGATCATCATTTCAGCTTCAGCTATGTCGGTGAGGTCTATGCCATCGACATGGGCGACGAGATGAAGGGCCTGGGCGACACGCCCGCCGACAAGACCGACCCGAGCAGCGACGACGGCACCGACAGCCCGACCGTGCGCCCCGCCGCGCTGCAGCAGGAAGGCAAGGACGATTCTGCGGCCAAGAAGGCGGCGACCGACGCGCGCAACCGCGAGATCGCCGCGGCGCTGTCGAAGGAAGCGGGCTACCGCAAGGTGAGCTATGTCGGCGACGGCAAATTCCAGATCGACTATGCCGTGTCGGGCACGCTCGATCACGCCTTCGTCTTCCCCTATAATCTCGATGCCGAGGCGGTGTTCCCGTTCGTCATCGTCGAGCTGCGCGCCAACGGCACGGTTCGCGTCAAGGCGCCGGGCTTCGCCAATGACAGCAGCACCAAGAACGTGCCCGGCGCAGGCCAGCAGACCAGCAAACTCGACGGCGTCTTCACGCTCGACACCGACGCCGAAATCGTCAGCCAGAACAATGAGGACGGCACGACCGCCGGCACGCCGGGCCGCAAGACGATCGTGTGGAAGGCAACCCCGCTGACCAAGGATGCGCCGACGGCGGTGTTAAGGTTGAAGTGAGCCTTGTTTCCCTCGCCCCTGGACAGGGGAGAGGGATACCGCAGCTTGGCAGCTTGCTGCCTAGCGGAGGTTGGGAGAGGGGTTGAGCGGTCCGCAGGACCGCGCGGCGCAAGTGCGCCGCACACCCCTCTCCCAGCTCCGACTATGCCCGCGTGAAGGACGCGGACCAAGTCTGCGCAACCCTCTCCCCGTCCGGGGAGAGGGAGCAACAATCAATCCTCGGCGGCGACCGTCACCTTCATGCCGTCCAGCGCGTCGCTGAACGCGATCTGGCACGACAGGCGCGAATATTCGTCGCGGTCGCTGGTCGAATCGAGCAGGTCGTTCTCGTCCTCGCTCATTTTCCGCAGTTTGGCCGCAAATTCCGGAGCGACATGGACATGGCAGGTGGCGCACGAGCAGCAGCCGCCGCACAAAGCGAGCACCTCGTCGATTCCGGCGTCGCGGATCACTTCCATCACCGAAAGGCCCACCTCGCCCATGATCTCGCGTTCTTCCCCATCGCGGGTCACGACGATAAGCTTCGGCATCAAATTGCTCCTACATTGTCGCGGCCGCCATGCCGTCCGGCGCGGCATGAATCAAGGAATCTCCACATGGGCCTGAGCGCCGATCAACTGCGCACCGCGCTCGACGACCTTGCGGCACGCGAACCGGCCTTCGCCACGGCGCTGACGCGCGCCGGCTATCCCGAACCGCGCATCCGCGAGCGCGGTTATGCCACGCTGCTGCGCACGATCGTTGGCCAGCAGGTCAGCACCAAGGCCGCCGAGAGCGTGTGGCGCAAGCTGGAGGGCATTGTCGGCCCGCTCACCGACCCCGGCAACATCGCGCGGGCGAGCGACGAGCAGCTGCGCGAGGCGGGGCTGTCGCGGCAAAAGGCGAGCTACGCCCGCAGCCTTGCCGAGGAAGTGACGAGCGGCCGGCTCGACCTCGATCAGTTGCCCGCAGACGACGAGGACGCGATCGCCGCGCTGGTCAGCATCAAGGGCATCGGGCGCTGGTCGGCGGAGATCTACCTGCTGTTCGCCGAAGGTCGCGCCGACATCTGGCCCGCCGGCGACCTCGCGGTGCAGATCGAAATCGGTCGCATCCTCGGCCACGAGGCGCGCCCGTCGGAAAAGCTGACCCGCGAGCTTGCCGAAGCGTGGCGCCCGCACCGCGGCGCGGCGGCGATCTTCGCCTGGCATCATTACAAGATCGAGGTGATCTGAGCGGCCCGGGACGGGTGACATAAGTCGGCGTATGGGCGCCGGCAGCACGGGCGGATTGCCGCGAGTTTCGCGCGCGTCAGTGTTGGATAATATTGTCAGTTGGCGCCCTCACGGCCCGACCCGCTTCCCCAGCACCGCCGCGACATAGTTGATCGGGGCGTGGTCCGCCCCGGTGCGCAGCCAGACATGGCCGCGCCGTGGCCCGGATCGGTGGAGATAGGCGAGGTCGCCGATGAGCCGGTCGACCATCCGGCCGAGCAGGCCGGGCGGCGGCGAGTGTACCGTGCCGTGGCGATCAACATAGTGCATCTTGGCGACGTGTCGAAACCAGATCGGTGGCGGCAGGTTGGTGACGAAATCATAGCAGCCGACATAGCGCCGCACCGCGCGACCGGCGAAGGCGTGCGCGAAAGCGCGGCCGCCGACGCGCGGCGAGCCGAAAGTGACGAGTTCTGCATCGGGATGGAGCCCGGCCATCAAGGTCGCCATCGCCGCACCAAGGCTGTGACCCGTGACAATCAGCGGACCCGCAGGCTGCGCCGCGAGCCAGCCGTCGATCGGGGCGCGCAGGCTGTCATAGGCGCGCCAGAAGCCGCGATGGACGCGGCCGACGCCCGGCCAGGGTCGCGGCAGGAACTGCGCGTCGTCGATCAGATCGCCACGGTCGTCGGCCTGGGTGCCGCGAAAGGCGACGAAGCGGCGCCCGGCAGCGTCGCGCGCGCCAAATGCATAGAGGCCCGGCCCGGGCTTGCCGCTGGTGCGGGGCACGAAGAACAACTGTATGTCGCCGTAACCGGCCGCCGCCAGCGCGATGCGTAGCTCGGCCTCGGCCGCCGGGTCGCTTTCGGCGCGGACATAAGCGAGCCGGGCGAGTTCGGCGCAGCGCGCGTCCACGCTCCAGCTTGCATCGACCGGCAGCGCCGGCCGGCTCTCGGGCCGGAACAGCGCTGCCTCGGTCGAATCATAGTCCACGCCGCGCGTCGCGGCCTATTTCGACAGGTCCGTGAAAAGCGACAGATAATAGGTGATCGCCGGCGCGATGTTGGAGACGGCGGTGCGCTCGTTCAGGCCGTGGCTGAAATCGTCCGAATCCTTGCTGAAGGTCGGGCTGGCGCCATAGCTCGGGATGTTCTTGTTGCGGAAATACATGCTGTCGCTGGCGCCCGATGCCATGCTCGGGAAGATGGGCACGCCGGGGCGGATCTTGCCCATTGCCTTGGTCACGGCGGCGATGAAGTCGGGGCGCATCGGCGAGGCGTCCGACGGCAGCGAGCCTTCGGTGACATCCCTGATCTTGACCGCCGGGTCGGCGGCGACGCGTTGCAGCTCTTCCATGATCTCGGGCAGCTTGTGGCCGGGGAAGATGCGGCAGTTGATGTTGGCGGTGGCGCGCTGCGGCAGCGCGTTGAGCGCATGCCCGCCATTGACCATCGTCACCACGCAGGTCGTGCCGATCTTGCCGACGGTCGCGGGATTGGCAGTGAGCGTGGCAATCGCCGTCTTGTCGGTCGGGTCGGCGGCAAAGGCCTTCATCGCCGCGCCGATCGCCGGATCGCCATAGTTGGCGGCTTGGGCGAAATAGGCGCGGGTCAGCTCGCTGACTTCGGGCTTGAACTGATATTGGCCGATGCGGACGAGCGCGGCGGAAAGCTGGTTGATCGCGTTGACCGGGCGCGGCGCCGAGCTGTGGCCGCCGGGATTGGTGACGCTCAGCTCGAAATCGGCATAGGTCTTCTCGGCGCCCTGCCAGGTGAAATAGAGCGCCGCGCCGGTCTTCTCGTCGAAGGTGCCGCCGCCGCCATCGATGTTGAGCACGAGATCAGCATTGGCGAGCTTGTCGGCGATCATTCCCGAGGTCTTCATCACCGTTTCCTCGTCACCCGAAAATTCGATGACGATGTCGCGGCGCGGCTTGTAGCCCGAGCGGCGCAGCTCGATCAGCGCGGCGATCGCCATCGTGCCGTCGAGCTTCATGTCGGTCGCGCCGCGGCCGTAAAGATAGCCGTTCTCGACCACGGGGGTGAACGGGTCGCGCTGCCAGTCGGCGGGCTTGGCCTCGACCACATCCATATGGCCCGAGATGACCAGCGGCTTGAGCTTGGGGTCCGACCCATGCCAGCGCGCGATGAGATACGCGGTGTCGTCGACCGGGGTGATCTCGACATCGCCATCGGCGAAGCCGCCGGCGACGAGCGCGGCCTTGTAGAGCGCGGCGACCTGCGGCGTCTGGTTGCCGGGGCCGCGCACCGAGCGCAGCGCGATCGCCTGCTTCGCCAGTTCGAGCGCCTGCGCCTCGGCCTGGGGATGACCCGCCGGCGCGGCATGCGCACCCGCCGCCGCCATCACCGCCACCGCCGCGAAACCCGTCATCATCTTGCGCATCATGTCCGCCCCTTGTCGTCAGCCGACGACCGTAGAGCGATTTGCAACTTAGTGAAATGCGTTACGGCGCACGGCGCCACACCTGGTCGCGGCAGATGAAGAGATAGGCGCAACCATGCACCGCGAGCGTCCCATCGGCGTTGCGCGACAGCGTGCCCTTGACGAAGAGGCCGTCTTCCGGGCTGTAGAGCTTGCCCTGCCACTTGTCGCCGCGCTCGGCGAGATTGAAGATCACCGGCAGGCCGACCAGCGGGCGCTGGCGCTGGGCATGGTCGGGGTTGTGGATATCGGTCGTCGGCGGGTTCTTCACCCCCGACAGGATCCTGATGATATGGCCGCACATCGATGCGCCGCACGGCGCGATTTCGACCAGCGCCTTGGCGTCCTTGGTGATCCAGCGCCCGATGATCGGCGCGGCGGCTTGCGCGGGTACGGCAAAGAGAAGCAAGAGCAGGGCGGCAGCTGCGATTCGCATCAACGGTTTATCCTGGTGGGTTCGGGCGATGGAGATTGGCGAGGCGTGTGCTTGGAGGCTCAGCAATGAAGGACAGGTGGACGATCGGCATTATCGGCGGCTCGGGGCTCTATGCGATAGTTACGCTCGAGCGCCCCGAATGGCGCCATATCGCGACGCCATGGGGCGAGCCCTCCGACGCCGTGTTGTGCGGATCGCTGGGCGATGTCGACCTGGTATTTCTCCCCCGGCACGGGCGCGGTCATCGCATATCGCCGTCGGAAATCAACTTCCGCGCCAACATAGATGTGCTCAAACGTGCCGGATGCAGCGACATTCTCGCCATCTCGTCGATCGGGTCGCTGCGCGAGGAGCTGCCCCCGGGGCATTTCGTCGTCGTCGACCAGTTCATCGACCGTACCGTGGCGCGCCCGGCGAGCTTTTTCGGCAGCGGCATGGTGGCACATGTCTCGATGGCCGAGCCGGTCTGCGCGCGGCTGTCGGGCATCGCCGCCGATGCCGTCCGCGCAGCGGGAGGTTCGGTCACGCAGGGGGCGACCTATCTGGCGATGGAAGGTCCGCAATTTTCCAGCCGCGCCGAAAGCCTGCTCTATCGTAGCTGGGGTGCCGATGTGATCGGCATGACGGCGATGCCCGAGGCGAAGCTCGCGCGCGAGGCGGAACTTCCCTACGCGCTGATCGGTATGGTCACCGATTATGATTGCTGGCGCGACGAGGGCGCGCCTGTCGAGGTGAGCGAGGTGATCGCGCAGATGCATGCCAATGGCGAAATCGCCCGCCGCACGGTCGCCGCCTTCGTCGCCGCGCCGCCGGCGGTGCGTGCGCCCTCGCCGCTCGATACCGTACTCGACCATGCGCTGATCACCGCGCCCGAGGCGCGCGACCCGGCGGTGCTGGCGCGGCTCGACGCGGTGGCCGGCCGCGCGCTGGGGACGCGCTGATCGCGATGGCGTCGGTTCCGCGTCCTTCGCTGGCCGAAAGCTATCGCAGCGTCGCGGTGCCGCTGGGTCGCGGGCGTTTCTGGGCCAAGCTCGCGGCCTTTTCCGGCCCCGGCTATATGGTCGCGGTCGGCTATATGGACCCAGGCAACTGGGCGACCGACCTCGCCGGCGGATCGGGCTATGGTTACGCCCTGCTCTCGGTCATCCTGCTGTCGAACATCATGGCGATGGTGCTGCAGTCGCTCGCCGCGCGGCTCGGCATCGGCACCGGACGCGACCTCGCCCAGGCGTGCCGCGCCTGGTATCCGCGGCCGGTCACGATCATCCTCTGGGTGCTGTGCGAGATCGCGATCATCGCCTGCGACCTTGCCGAGGTGCTCGGCACGGCGATCGCGCTCAACCTGCTGTTCGGGCTGTCGCTGGTCGCGGGCGTGTGCCTGACGGGGTTCGACGTGCTGCTGATCCTCGGGCTGCAACGCTTCGGCTTCCGCAAGCTCGAGGCGTTCATCATCGTACTGCTGGTGGTGATCGCGGGCTGCTTCGCCTATGAATTATGGGTCGCGCGGCCCGACCTGGCGGGCATCGCACAGGGGCTGATCCCGCAGGCACGGATCGTCACCGATCCGGCGATGCTGTACATCGCGATCGGCATCCTTGGCGCGACGGTGATGCCGCACAATCTCTATTTGCACAGCGCGATCGTCCAGACGCGGGCGAGCGGCGAGGACGATGCCGGGCGGCGCGACGCGTTGCGTCATGCGACGATCGACAGCAATATCGCGCTGAGCTTCGCGCTGTTCATCAACGCGGCGATCCTGATCCTCGCCGCCGCCGCCTTCCACCGCAGCGGGCACAGCGACATTGCCGAGATCGGCGACGCCTATAAGCTGCTCACCCCGGTGCTCGGCGCCGGTGCGGCGAGCGTGGTGTTCGCCGTCGCGCTGCTCGCATCGGGGCAGAATTCGACCGTGACGGGGACGCTGGCCGGGCAGATCGTCGCCGAGGGTTTTCTCGACCTGCGCTTGCCAGTGTGGCTGCGGCGGATGGCGACACGGCTGCTGGCGATCGTGCCGGCGGTGATCGTCGTCGCGATGTCGGGCGACGTCGGCGCGACGCGGCTGCTGGTGCTGAGCCAGGTGATCCTCAGCCTGCAACTGCCGTTCGCGGTGGTGCCGCTGGTCGCCTTCACCGCGAGCCGCGCCAAGATGGGCGCGCTGGTCAGCCCGGTGTGGCTGCGGATCGCGGCGTGGACGATCGCGGCGGTGGTGATCGCGTTGAACCTGACGCTGCTGGTCGGGTTCTTGTAGGCGCTGCCCCCTCACCTTCCCCGGCGAAGGCCGGGGTCCAGCCGGGGAACGAAAATGATACCCATTGCGTGTCGGCACCGTGACCTTCCCAACTGGGCCCCGACCTTCGTCGGGGAAGGAAAGGGAGTAGGTCAGCCCAAACCGATCACCCGCCGCGCCTGTTCGAGGTGCAGACGCTCGACCATCTCGCCGCCGAGCTGGATCGCGCCCTTGTCGGCATGTTCGGGCAGCGCGAAGGCGGCGATGACGCGTTCGGCCCAGGCGATGCGCTCGGCCGAGGGCGCGAAGGCGGCGTTGGCGATGGCGATCTGGCTGGGGTGGATCAGCGTCTTGCCGTCGAAGCCGAAGCGCGCGCCTTGTGCGCATTCCGCCGTCAGCCGATCATCGTCGCCGATCGCGTTGCACACGCCGTCTAGCGCGATCAGGCCATGGGCGCGCGCGGCCGTCACGATCGCAACGAGATGCGGCTGCAACGGCAGCCGGTCGGCGCCCGGCGTGCAGCGCATGTCCTTGGCGAGATCGTTGGGGCCGACGATCAGGCAGCGCAGATCGTTCGCCCTCGCCGCCGCGACGATCGCCGGCAGCGCGAGCATCGCGGCGCAGCTCTCGATCATCGCCCAGAGCGGCACCGGACCGAGCAGCGCGCGCGCCGCGGCGAGATCGTCGGGGCTCGACACCTTGGGCAGCAGGACGGCATCGAAGCCGGCGCCGGCTGCCGCGCGGCAGTCCTCGGCACCCCAGTCGCCGTCGAGGCCATTGATGCGCAAAACCAGCGGGCGGGCGCCGAATCCGCCCTCGCGCGCGGCGCCTACCGCTTGGTCGCGCGCGCCGGCCTTGGCCTCGGGCGCGACGGCATCCTCGAGATCGAGGATGATCGCATCGGCGGCGAGCGTGCGCGCCTTTTCGATCGCGCGCGCATTCGACGCCGGCATGAACAGCGCCGAGCGCAGGCTCATGGATTCACCGCCGCGCGGGTCGGCGCGGGCGCATCTTCCCACCCGCCGCCCAGCGCCTTGAACAGGCTGATCTGCGCGTCGGCCACCGCTGCATCGGCGGCGGCGCGCGCGGCGCGCGCATCGGCGCGGTCGCGCTCGGCCGAGATCAGCAGCAGGAAGCTGTCGGCGCCATAGTCGAAGCGCAGTTTCGACAGCCGCGCCGCCTCGCTGCTCGACTGTTCGGCGCGCGCCAGCACGGTGTCGCGGTCGAGCGCGCCGGCATAGCGCGCCAGCGCCTGTTCGGTTTCGCGCAGGGCGCCGAGGATGGTGCCGTCGAAGCGTGCGAGCTGCGCATCGGCATCGGCGCGCGCCTCACGCACGCGGGCGCGGGCGACGGTGAGGTTGGGGAAGTTCCACGAGATCAGCGGGCCGACCGAATAGGAAAAGCTCGATCCCTTGAACACGTCGCCGGCCTTGGGCGCGCCGAAGCCGATGCTGCCGAGCAGCTTGATCGACGGGAAGAGATCGGCAGTCGCGACCCCAACGCGTGCTGTGGTTGCGGCCAGCGTACGTTCCGCCGCACTCACATCCGGCCGTCGCGCGAGCAGCGCGGCGCCGTCGCCGACCGGCAGCACGACCTTCAGTCGCGGCGGCGCGGTGCAGGCATCGGCGGCGGGGTCGACCTGCTCAGGCGGCCGGCCGGTCAGCACGGCGAGCGCATAGAGCGAGACGCGGCGCTCGGCCTCGAAGGCCGGGATCTGCGCCTGGGTCTGGGCGAGCAGCACATCGGCGCGCTGGACGTCGCGCAGCGTACCGCGACCAGCGTCGAACAGCGTTTTGGTCAGGTCGAGCGTCTTGTTCTGCAGCGTGACGCTGTCGGTCGCGACCGCCTTTTGCGCGGCATTGCTGCAGGCCGTGACATAGGCACGCGCGGTTTCGGCGGCGACCGACACGCGCGCCGCGTCGAGCTGGGCCTGCGCCGCATCGGCATCGCCGCGCGCCGCCTCGATCGCGCGCGTCACGCCGCCAAACAGATCGACCTCGTAGGAGGCGTCGAAACCGAGCTGGAAGAAGTCCCCTTCGACCGCGCGCGACGCGCCACTCTGCGTCGCGTTGACGCGGCTGCGGCTATATTGCGCGCTGTTGCCCGTGGTCGGCAGCCGCGCGCCGCGCTGTTCCGACAGCACCGCGCGCGCCCGCGCCAGGCTGGCGGCGGCGACGCGGATGTCGGTGTTGTGGGCGAGCGCCTCGCTCACCAGCCGGTCGAGCGCAGGGTCGTCGTACAGCCGCCACCAATGATCGGGCAGCGGCGTCGCGTTCGCGGCGGTCGTCGCGCCGCGATCGACGAAGGCTCCGCTCGCCACGGCGGGGGTCGCGGGACGGCTATAGTTCGGCCCGACGACGCAGCCCGACAGCAGCACGGCCGCGCTCAAGGCCGGAATGTGGGCGATCGCGCGCTTCATGCGGGCACCTCCGCCGTCTCGGGCGCCGGATCGCGCGGCCGACGCTTGATCTTCGCCGCGATCCAGTCGCCGCCCTTACGGCTGAGGACGTAGAAGGTCGGCGTGAACAGCAGGCCGAAGGTCGTCACGCCGATCATGCCGAAGAACACCGCGACGCCGAGCGCGCGGCGCATCTCGGCGCCCGGGCCGGTGCCGATCACCAGCGGCAGCGTGCCGAGGATGAAGGCGATCGAGGTCATGATGATCGGGCGCAGACGCTGTTCGGCGGCGTGTTCGGCGGCGGCATGGAGTTCCATGCCGTCGAGCTCGTTCTGCCGCGCGAACTCCACGATCAGGATCGCGTTCTTGGCGGCGAGACCGATCAACACGACGAGGCCGATCTGGGTCAGGATATTATTGTCCATGCCCATCAGATCGACCCCGACGATCGCCGCCAGCAGGCACATCGGCACGATCAGGATCACCGCGAAGGGCAGCACGAGGCTCTCATAGTTCGCCGCCAGCAGCAGGAACACGAACAGCACCGCGAGCCCGAACACCAGCACGCCGGTATTGCCGGCCTGTTGCTGCTGGAAGGCAAGCTCGGTCCATTCGAAGCTCATCCCCTTGGGCAGGATCTCGCCCGCCAGCTTGGCCATCGTCGCAAGGCTCTGCCCGCTCGAATAACCGCGCAACGTATCGCCCTGCAATTCCGCCGAAGGATAGAGATTGTAGCGCACGACGCGGTACGGCCCGCTGTCGTTCTTCATCGTCAGCACCGCGTCGAGCGGCACCATCTGGCCCGAGGCCGAGCGCGTCTTGAGGTGCCCGATGTCGGAGACCTGGTCGCGGTACGGCGCATCGGCCTGCGCCGTCACGCGATAGGTGCGGCCGAGAAAGTTGAAGTCGTTGATGTAGCTCGAACCGAGATAGGTACCGAGCGTCGAGAAGACGTTGGCCACGGGCACGCCGAGCTGCTCGGCGCGCTCACGGTCGATATCGGCGAACAGCCGCGGGGTACGCGTGTTGAAGGTGGTGAAGGCCGAGGTGATGCCGGGGGCCTGGTTGGCCTTCATCATCATGCCGAACGCCGCGCCTTCGAGCGCCTTGTAGCCGAGGTTGGAACGGTCCTCGATCAGCATCTTCCAGCCGCCGCCCGTGCCGATACCGCGCACCGGTGGCGGCGGGACGACGAGCAGCAGGCCGTCGTTGATCGAACCGAGCGCCTGGCGCAGCTGGTTGGCGACATCGTCGGCGCCCTTGCGGTCGCCATGCGGCTTGAGCGCGACGAACATCGCGCCGGCATTGGGCGCGGTCGAGAAGGTCGCACCGTCGAGCCCGGCAAAGGCGACGGTCTTCGCGACCGCCGGGTTGTTCAGCGCGACCTTGGCGGCGCGCTGGATCACATCGGTGGTGCGCTGGAGCGAGGCACCCGGCGGAAGCTGCGCGACGACGATCAGATAACCCTGATCCTGCGCCGGGATGAACCCGGTCGGGGTCGCGCCGAAGCGCCAGCCGGCCAGCGCGATCAGCGCGAGATAACAGACGCCGACCACCGCGAGCGAGCGCACCGCGCGCTTGGTGAAACGGCCATAACGCGCGCCGAGCCGGGTGAAGCCGGCATTGAAGCCGCGCGCGAACCGCGTCGACAGGCCACGCCAGCCGGGGCGCGGCTCGCCCTCGTGCTTGGGCTTGAGGATCAGTGCGGCGAGCGCCGGCGACAGCGTCAGCGAGACGAATGCCGAGATCGCGGTGGCCGAGACGATGGTCAGCGCGAACTGCTGGTAGAATTGCCCCGAAATGCCGGGGATGAAGCTGGTCGGGATGAAGACGCCGCACAACACCAGCGCGATCGCGATCAGCGCGCCCGACACCTCGTCCATCGTTTCGTGCGCGGCCTCGCGTGGACTGAGACCCATTTCCTCCATCAGCCGCTCGATATTCTCGACCACGACGATCGCGTCGTCGACGACGATGCCGATCGCCAGCACCATGCCGAACAGCGACAGGTTGTTGAGGCTGAAGCCGAACACCGCCAGCACCGCGAGGCTGCCGATAAGCGACACCGGGATGGCGATGATCGGGATCAGCGCGGCGCGCCAGCTCTGCAGGAACAGCAGCACGACCAGCGCGACGAGGATCAGCGCCTCGAACAGGGTATGCTGCACCGCCTCGATCGAGGCCTGGATATAGTCGGTCGGGTTATAGGGGATCGAATAGGTCATCCCCGGCGGGAACGACCCGGAGGCGCGGGCAATCTCGGCCTTGACCGCCTCGGCGGTGGTCAGCGCGTTCGAGCCCGGCAGCTGGGTGATCGCCAGCGCGGTCATCGGCTTGCCGCTGAGCAGCGCGTTGATGCCGTAATCCTGCGCGCCAAGCTCGATCCGCGCGACGTCGCGCAGCCGCGTCAGCCTGCCCTGGTCGTCGCGCTTGATGATGATGTCGCCGAACTGCTCCGGCGTGCTCAGCCGCCCGGTCGCCTGGATGCCGAGCTGGAAGGCGGTGCCGCCCTGGTTGAACGGCGGCTGACCGACCGCGCCGACGGCGGCCTGGGTGTTCTGCGACCGAACCGCGCCGGTGATCTCATCGACGGTGAGGTTGCGCGAGGCGGCGCGATCGGGGTCGATCCACACGCGCATATTATAGTCGCGCCCGCCAAAGATGCGCACGCCGCCGACGCCGGGGATGCGGGCGAGCCGGTCGATCATCTGCGTGGTGGCATAGTTGGAGACATATTGCTGATCGAGCGAGCCGTCGGGCGAGGTCAAGGCGGCGACGAGCAGGATGTCGGGCGAGTTCTTGAGCACCGTCACGCCGATCTGGCGGACCTGGTCGGGCAGACGCGGTTCGGCGGTCGAGACGCGGTTCTGCACCAGCACCTGCGCCTGGTCGATGTTGGTGCCCTGCTTGAAGGTCACCGTGATGGCGAGGCTGCCGTCACCGGTCGCCGAGGAGGACATGTAGATCATGCTCTCGACACCGTTGATCGATTCCTCGAGCGGCGCGGCGACGGTTTCGGCGAGCGTCTCGGCATTGGCGCCGGGATAGGTCGCGCTGACCACGACGGTCGGCGGCGCGATCTCGGGATATTGCGCGACCGGCAGCCCGGGATAGGCGACCACCCCAAACACGACGATCAGGATCGACAACACCGCCGCGAAGATCGGCCGGTCGATGAAGAAATGGGGGAATTTCATCGCCGGCTCAGCGCGCCGTGGCTTCGGACGGCGGCGGCGCGCTTTCCGGCGATGACCCGGGTGCCGTGTCGGGCGCACGCGGCTTGAGCTTCACCAGCGCGGCGACGACCGCCATGCCCGGCTGGAGCGTGGTGATCCCCTCGATCACGACGCGTTCGGTCGGCGCGAGGCCGTTCTTGATGACGCGCAGCCCCTCGACCTGCGGGCCGGTCTGGACCGGGCGCGGGGCGACCTTGCCGTCGCGGCCGACGACATAGACGATCTTGCGCGTCTGGTCGGTCAGGATCGCCTCGTCGGGGATCAGCATCGCATGATAGGTGCCCGAGCCGAGGAGCCTGGCCCGGCCGAACATGCCGGGGGTCAGGAAACCGCCCGGGTTGGCGACGACGGCATGGGCGCGGATCGTTCCCGAATTGGTGTCGATGGCATTGTCGACGAAATCCATATGGCCGTGCCAGCGATAGCCCGACTCATCGGCCAACTGGATCTCGACGGGATTGGGCGTGTTGCGCGACGAGCCGCGCTCGCCGCTGCGATCCTGGCGGAGATATTTGAGGTAGAAGCTTTCGGCGCCTTCGAACGAGAACCAGATCGGGTCGATCGAGACGACGCGGGTCAGGACGGTCGTGCCGTCCTGCGCATAATTGCCCTTGCTGACGCGGCGGTCCGACACCCGCCCGGCGATCGGCGAGCGGACGGTGGTGAAGCCGATATTGAGCGCGGCGGTGCGCGCGGTCGCCTGGGCGGCGGCGAGATCGGCGGCGGCGGTGCGCACCGCTGCCTGCTTGGTCTCATATTCTTCCTTGGCGATCGCCTGTGCCGCCAGCAGCTTTTCGGCGCGGGCGAGTTCCGACTGCGCATTGACCAGCGCAGCATTGGCCTTGGCGGCCTGCGCGCGAGCTTGGGCGAGCGTGGCGGCATAGGGACGCGGATCGATGATGAAGAGCGGCTGGCCCTGGCTGACATGCTGGCCGTCGGTAAACAGCACGCGATCGATCGTTCCCGAGACGCGTGGCCGCAACTCGACATCCTGGATCGCCTCGAAGCGGCCGACATATTCGTCCCAGTCGACGACGTCGCGCGCCAGCGGCGTCGCCACCGTGACATGCGGCGCCGGTGGCGCCTGGTTCTGGTTACCCTTGCCGCATGCGGCGAGCGTCAGCATCATCGAAGCGGCGAGTAAAACCCGCCCCCGGCCGTTGGCCTTGGTCATCAGCGTTATTCCCCGTCACGCGCCAGGTCATCGCAGCCGTCCCCCCGGTGCGCGGTCCGCCGGTCCATGCTGCGGTTGAATCGCTCCGTATGTTCGGGAAAAATGCGGTGGCCAACATCGAACCGCAAGGGCCGGTCGGCCGACCTTCCCGCAAGACATTGTTTATATGCGACAATAAACTTGATCGGCATCAAGTACCGTGCGCGGCGGCGGGGCTCTGCGCGGCTACCATTGCCGCCATCGCATCCGAACCCTAGGAGGGCGACGATGCCGAACGTCCCGCGTCTCTCCGCGATCAAGCCGTTGCTGCGGGCGACGCGTGGTTTTTTCGGCTCCTTCGCGCATTATGCCGGACTCAAGGGATGGGCAGCCGCCGCGCTGGTCGGGCTGGCTGCGATCCTCGACGGCGCGGGGTTGCTGCTGCTGATCCCGATCATCGACGCGGTCGTCGCATCACCGGGCAAACCGTCGCGCACGACGATGCTGCTCGAGGCCGCCGGCGCGCATACCCCGCTGGTGCGGCTGGCGATCATGCTCGCGCTGTTCGTCGCGCTGGCGCTGGTGCGCGCGGTGGTACTTTATGCCCGCGAAATGGCGCTGGCGCGCCTGCAGAGCGGTTTCGTCGAAAGCCTGCGCAACCGGCTGATGCGGCGGCTCGCCGGAGCGCCGTGGCACCGCGTCGCCGCGCTGCGCCATGCGCGGATCACCAGCCTGATGACCAGCGAGGTGGCGCGCATTTCCGGCTCGGCGCAATATCTCATCCAGGGCAGCGTTGCGGTGGTGATGCTGGTGGTGCAAGGCGCGCTGGCCTTTGCGCTGGCGCCGTTGCTCGCGCTCGCCACCACGCTGCTGGTGCTGTTCGGCGCGCTGCTGGCGCTGCTCGCCCAGGGACGCATTCGCGATCTCGGCGCGGGCATGGTCGGTGCCAACATCGCGCTGATGGGTAGCACCAGCGGCTTTCTCGGCGGCCTGAAGGCCGCCGCCGCGCAGAACGCGCAATCCGCCTTTGTCGATGAGTTCGAGACGATCCAGCGCGAGGTGCGGGCGCGCGGCCTGAGCTTCGCGCAACGCCAGGCATCGAGCCGGCGGATCTTCTCGATCGGCTCGGCGCTGATGGGCGCGACCGTCATCACGATCGGCTTCGCCGCGGGCGTGGCGCCCGCCGTGCTGATCACCATCGTCGTGATCTTCTCGCGCATGGCAGCCCCGGCGCAGACGCTGCAGATGGCGGCGCAGAATTTCTTCTTCGCGCTGCCGGCGTTCGAGGCGGTGCAAGCCTTCGAGCGCGAGCTTGATGGCGGCGAGTGCATGAGCGGCGTTACCGCGTCAGCCCCCTCGGGCGCCATAGAAGCGCGCCGCGTAACCTATCTCCACGATGGTGGCGGCGGCGTGCGCGATGTCAGTTTCGTCATCGCGCCTGGCAGTTTCACGGGCATCGCCGGGCCATCGGGCGCGGGAAAGACGACGCTGGTCGATCTGCTCATCACGCTGCTGCTCCCGCAGTCGGGCGAGATCCGCGTCGGCGACACGCCGCTGCGTGGCGACCATGCGATCGCTTGGCGCAACGGACTGGCCTATGTCCCGCAGGAAGGTTTCCTGTTCCACGACAGCGTGCGGCGCAATCTCAGCTGGGGATCGCCCGCGCTCGACGAGGCGTCGCTGTGGCAGGCGCTCGACTTTGTCGGTGCCGAGGCGCTGGTCCGCGCTTTGCCCGAGGGGCTGGACACCGTCGTCGGCGAGCGCGGTGCGCGGCTTTCGGGGGGCGAGCGCCAGCGGTTGGCGATTGCCCGCGCGCTGCTGCGACGTCCCCGCCTGCTGGTGCTCGACGAGGCGACCAACGCGATCGACGCGGCGAGCGAGGCGGCGCTGCTCGATCGGCTCGCGGCGCTGGAACCGCGCCCTACGATCGTGATGATTTCGCACCGCGCCGAGACCATGGCCTATTGCGACAGGGTCATCACGATCGAAGGCGGGACGATCGTCGCGCGCTAGCCCCTTGCCATCGCGGGCGAAGCGGACGAAATCTGTCCGGGCAGGGCCAGAACCGGGGCGGGGGCAAACAATGACCATCACCGACGACATGACGATTTCACAGACCGGCAACGCGCTGTCGACCGAGATTGACGGTGAGATCGTCCTGATCGGCCTTGAAACCGGACGCTATTTCGGTCTCGACGCGATCGGCACCGCGATCTGGAAGCGGATCGAGCAACCCTGTCGCCTCGACGCGCTGCTGACGGGACTGGCCGACGATTTCGAAGGCGATCCGGCGTTGATTGCGGCCGAGACACGGGCATTTCTCGAACAGCTGGTCGAACGGGACCTCGCGCGCGCCGCGTGACGGCGAATGGCATCGGCGGGGCGCGCCGTGCGCTACGCGCTGCCCGATGGCGAAGCCCGCTCCGCCAGTGCCAGCGGCACAATGTCGAAGGCGATACAGATGCGCTCCTCGTCGATGCCCATCGGCTCGGTGTCGTGGATGAAATAGCTTGGCATCAGCACGAGCGTTCCGGGCTCGGGTGCAATGAATCGCTCCTGCCAGCCGTCCGCCCCCGTTAGCCCGAGCGAAGGCCGCGGCCCCATCCGCAGCCATCCGACATTGCCGGTTTGGCGCGACGCGGGGGGACGAACGACATAATAGATTCCGCTCAGCCATCCCTCGGGATGGATGTGCGACGCGTGATACGAGGTTCCACCCGACACCAGCGCCCAGCCGGCGATCTTGAACGCGGTCGGCGCAGTGCGGACGAAAGGATGGCCGGCGCCAGCGGGAAGCGCCGCAATGTAGCGCTCGACCCGGGAGCGAATGATCTCGCGCAATTGCCATGCGGCCGGCCGCTCGGGGCGGAGGAGATCGGCGTGCCACCACGCATCGTTCATCGCCGCGTTCTTTTCCCGACCGAAATAGGTCATGCCGGCCTTGATCTCGTCGACGAGGTGCGCGTGAAAGGTGTTGCGGTCGTAGCCGGTGGGCGGCTCCACCGTTTCGCAACGCAGGAATGCGTCATAATCCATGAGGTACGCGACATCGCTGCTATTCCCGAGAATGGCCTCGGCAATCACATGCGCCGCGATGACCTGGGAATACATCACCCCGCGTGTGAGAAGGGCATCGGTACGCGCGCGCAGCGCCATTGCCGCGTCACGCTGCGATTGCCCGTTTTGACAGGCCAAATCAGGATAAGCGCAGGGCTTTGCCTGATAGGCCCGACGCACGACGTCGGCATATTCGTCATAGGCACCCCGTTCCGCCAGCGCATCGGCCAGCGCGTACAAAAGCTCGGGTGACTTTGGTCGCTGGCTCACCGCCTCGCGCAACAGCGCCAGATGAGCCTGTTCCCGCGTCGATGGCTTCAGCATATTCTGCACGTTCCCCCCGGGCGGGCCCTCGCCATGTCACGCAGCACGATCATCCTGCGATGCGCGACATATGCGCCGAACGCGCCAGACGCATGCGTGACAGGACAAGGCATATCGTTACCATTGCCGCTGTCAAACACTCCCCTTAAGCGGGGTAGCCGAGGCGACGGACGATGATTGGGGACCTTGCAGGATTGATTGCGCCGCTGTCGGTAGACGCGTTTCGCAAGCATCTCGCGCGACGCGTACCGCTGTCACTGCACAGCGACGGCGATGTCGCGACGCTTCTCGACTGGGATGGCTTTTTCGACGCCGCACTCCGCGACGATTTTCCCGCCCGACGCCTTCGCGTGACCAAGGAGGCCCGCCTGTTGCCAACCATTTTCTATCGTCACGACGGTAAGGTGAGACGCGATGTCGTCGCCAAGGTATTGGAGGGTGGCGGTAGCCTGATCGCCTACGACTTGCACAGCTTCGTAACGGCGCTGGCGCGACTGGTCGCATCGGCCGCAGCCGAGACGGGCGAGCATGTCCTCTGCGCGGCAATCGCCGGCACCGGCGAGCACGGTGCCTTGCCGGTGCATTATGATGACGGGGACCTGCTGATCATCCAGATCGCCGGCAGCAAGCAATGGATCGTCCATGCCGATCCGATGATCGACCCGGTGGTCGGCGCACGACATGTGCAGTCCGACGCGGCACCCGTGCCGCTGCTCGACACGGTGCTCGCACCGGGCGACATGCTGCTGCTGCCTGCGGGCTATCGTCATCACTGCATGGTGGCGGGCGAGCGGTCGCTCCATATTGGGCTGCTCTTCTATCCGCTGACCGCGCCGCGCGTGCTGGACCTGATGATGCGCGATATGTTCGACTCAGCCTTGGCTCGACGCCCGATCCGCGGGGACGCTGAGAGGGAGCCCGACCAGGAAGCAGCGCTCAAGCGCCTGCTGCTGGAGCGGATCGAGCGGCTGTCGCTGGCCGAACTGCGCACCGCGCACCGGACGGTGGCTTTGCCCGCGGGACTGGCCTGAGGGCGGCCGGTCTCAGAGATAGCCGAAGCGGCGCATCACCGCTGCGTGGTCGCGCTCGATCGTCGCAGCCTGCTCGGCCGTCAATATGTCGCGCCAGCCACCCGCCCGACCCGACACGAAGAACTGCGATGCCGTGTCGGGGATCTCGGAAAAGCTGGTCTGCCGCTCTTGCGCTGCCAGGCGATCGAAGCGCGACGCCTCGATCGCGCCGGCGATCGCCTCGGGCGAAGTCGTCCAGCCGATATGCGCTGCCATACGCGCCAGGGTACCGGCGAGGTCGGCATGCATATCTTCATAGCGCACGACCAGCGGGGCCAGACCCGAATCGTCGACCCAGCCGGTGACATGCGCCGACCAATGGCCCAGCCGCTGGGCGATGCTGCTGACGCTTTTCGTACGACTGCTGGCCATTTTCGACGTCGCATCGGCGAGGTTGCCGATGCTCCAGTCAATCGACCTGCTGTTGAAGCGCGCCCAGGAAATGGCGACATCGCGGGGATCGCGGATGATGTAGATCGCGCCCCGCGTGTGGGAGCGATCGAAGATCGGACGCCCCGCGCTGTTGCGAAACCAGCAATCATGGACCTTGAGCAACTGGGGCTCGTCGCCCAGCGCGGCGATGGCATCGTGCAGGGCCGGGCGCAGGAACTCGAGCTCGTCGAGTGTCAGATTACCCGCCTCGACTTCGAGAACCTTGTCGAACATCAGGCGCGTGGTCGGCATCTTGAAAAAACCGACCACCTCGTTGAGATCGAGATGCGCGCCGCCTTCGCGCAGCGAAAGGAGCGCGATGCGCGCCCAGGTGTTGCCGGACTTGGGATAGGAAGCGAGCCAGTGCACGCCACCCCGTCGTCCTGCCGTCATCGCGCGGCCCGCACCGTCATGACGATCTCGTCGATCGATTCGTCGAGGCGGTCGAACGCAATGGGGCGTTCGAGGACGAAATGACCGGGAATGTTGCTCGCAGCGATTGCCGTGCGTGCGAGCGCGCCGGTCGGACCCGCCACGCCCACCAGCGACTTCCAGCGAAACACCTGGCGCTGGAGTTCGTCCACGGCGGGGCGCCCGCGAAGCCGCCGGAAGCGCGCGCCGCCGAGCTTCACCCACTGGCGACGGAGATGGAAGATGGCGCGCGGGGGCAGCGGCTTGACCGCCGGTTCGCCATGCAGCGACCTGCTGAATTTCTCGAGCCCGGCCCGGCAGCGTTCCAGATCGTCGGCATTCCAGCCGGCATTGTCGACAGCATCCTTCCACAAGCGAATGCGGCGCAGGCTCGGCAGGATGAGGGGGCCCTCGGCCGTGATCTGAATGGGCGAAACATCGTCGGAAAGGACGACATGACCACGCCGCGCAAACGCGTCGGCGAGGGTCGACTTGCCTGCGCCCGATGCGCCGGCGAAGATGACCGCTTCGCCGTCGATGTCGACCGTCGCGCCATGGATCGGCAGCACCCCGCGCTGATGGCATAGAAAACCAAGGCCGCTGCCGAGCAGGAACAGCCTGATGTCGGGCGAGTCCTTGGGGAGCACCGGCGCCACGGTAATGCGACAGCCATCTGTCACCAGATAGTCGGCCACCCCGTTGACGCTGAAATGGGCCGAACCGTTCGCATCGATCGAAACCAGGGGGGTGACCATGGTGGGAGAGGCGAGCGGCGCCACGTCTCCGATGTCGATGACGATATCCGCGGCACGATCGTCGCCGGCCCATATCGGCAGATCGGGCAAGGAAATCGCGCTGTCGACCCGCCAGCCGCACAGGTCGTAATCGCCACCACGGTTACTCATTCCCACCCTCATACCAGCGCAGGAACCCGCCAATCGATATGCCCCGCGCCAGCGCATAACCGTATACCTGTTTTTGCGACATCGCCGTCTCCGCGTCCGGCCAATCGTCGAGCAGCGCCTTCATGCGTGGCACGTCGACCACGCGGCTGGCGAGCGGGGAGCGCCCGATCCGTTCGACCGCTGCCGCCAGCCCCTCGCGACGCCGCGATGCCAGTTCGTACCATTCGGGGCATTGCACGCCGCGCCGTCGCTCCGACACCAGCTCCGCCGGCAACCGATCGGCCAGCACACGTCGCGCGAGCCAGCGATCTTCTCCGGCGTTCCAATACTGGCTGTTGGGAACGCCGAGGGTGAACTCGACCAGCCGCCGATCGGCATAGGGATCGACCGTCGCGACATCGCCGGCGCGGCGGTTGGCGGCGCGCTTGTCACGATTGCGCTGGTCCTGAAGCCCACGAAACCGGGCGACCTTGTCGGTGATCTTACCCTGAAACGGCACGTCGTGATCCGTCCCGCGAGTCAGCGCCGCGTAGTCGATCGACGCCAGAAAATCGTCGGAGACCATGCTGTAGAGCGCCCAGGGCGAACGATCCCCCGCCGCGCGCTGCGCGCGCCGAACCATCAGCGAGCGCGGAAGCAGCGGCTTGACGACGTGCCCGGCAAGAAAGCGATGCAAAGGCTGGCGACGCTGCGCCGCCGCCGTCGTCGCGCCACGCCATGCGAGTCCCCAATGTCCGGTCAGCATATCGGCGGCAAAGTGCGGTCGTCCACCCCAGGAGAGCGTCGCATTGCCGCAGCCGCCGGCGAACATCAGCGACACATGCGCTGCCCGCGCAGCTTCCTGGATCGGTTCAAACCAGCTGGCGTTGAGACCGCGCGCCCGCGGCACGACATATTTCGCGGCATCGATTTCCGGCTCGACATCGGCGGCATATTGCCGGTCGCCGTCAATCACGGTCAGCGCGATCGTCGGGTAGCGCGCCACCACCGCATCGACGAGCGCGCGTTCGTCCATCGTCTCGTAGAGATGCGGTGCGCCCGGCGTGCGGTGGTATGCATCGAATCCCGTATCGCCCAGCAGACGCGCAGCGGTCGCTGCCAGGCCCGCCGAATCGAGCCCGCCCGACAATTGCACGCCGAGGCGACCGTCCGTCGGCAGTCGGCACGCGACAGCCCGATCGAGCAGCGCGCGCCCGGCCGCCACATAATCGTCGTCGCGCTTGAAGCGTACCGGCGCGATGTGATCCACCGTCCAGTATAGCGATTTGCGTAACCGCCCGTGCTCGACCACCACCATGCCCCCCGGTGGCACCCGGCGGATGTGGCGATAAATCGTGGTTTCGTTGTCGGGCAACTGGATCGTCAGATATTGCGCCAGGACGACGTCGTCGATCTCGCGCGATACCTCGGGGAGCGCGAGCAACGTCTGCAGCGACGACGCAAAGATCAGATAATGCGGATGCTCGACGTAAAAGAGCGCGCGTGTGCCCAGCCCGTCGCGCGCGAGGACGAGCCGATCCGCGGCTTCGTCCCAATGCGCGAAAGCGAAGCTGCCGTTCAGGCGCTCGGCAGCGGCGAGACCCCAGCGCTCGCATGCTGCCGCCACCACGGAGGCGTCGTCGCGCCGCTGCCCGCCGAGCCCCAGCGCGGCAGCGATCTCGCCCGGCTCATCCAGGCGGCAATCGGCAACGACCAGCGCGTCGCCGCCGATCCGCAGCGGTTGCGTTGCAAGGCGCCGGTCATCGTGTCGCAAGGGCAGATGGCGCAAGGCGATGCCGCCGGAAACGATGCAGCGCCCCGCGCCACCGCCGGCAAGATTGCCCCCGAGACGCGCGATGATCGCGGGGTCTACTGCCCCGCGCCCCCACGGGAGGACCCCGACAAACTCGCTCACTGAACTACCAGAGCTCGACCACGGTCATGGGCGCGCGGGTTTCATCCCACACCGGGCGAAACTCTTTCACCCCATCATTCCCGAACATCGCGCGCTTCCCTGCAAAAAATCAGCGCGCCGGACCCGCATCGCAGGTCCGTGCGATCAGCTTACGCCCGTGGTAGGATGCGTTGGATCGGCGCCGTCGCTGCCGGCCGTCTGGATCGTGCCAAAGGTCACTTCGGAAATTCCCGCGTCGCTCAGGGTCGGCGTGCGCCATACCGGTCGCGGGGCCTGAGCGTCGATCCTTTCACGATTGTCGGTCATTAGTTCCCCCTTGAATCTGGTGCCACGGCTACTTGCGAGGCTTGTTCGAACCTCGCTGATATGGCGGAAAATCTTGCCTGAAACAATCGCAAATTCGCTTTGCGACTACTAGCGAAACGGACCTAATAAATTACTTGACGCGCCCCCCGGGGCGGTGGCTAAATCACCCGGCGCGGACGGTGTGGGGTTTTTCAGGCTCACATGGCGGCGCCTGTTATTCACGTTTTTCGTCATGATGCTTTCGTGCGCATGTTGTCGTTTGTCAGATGCGACGATCAGTGGCGAAGCGAGCCGTGCGAGCCGTCCCGCGGGACGTCAGCACATCTGTTGAAGGGGGAGAGCCGATGTCACAACCGTTTATGGGAGAAATTCGCGCCTTCGGCTTTGGGTTCGCGCCTAAGGCATGGGCAATGTGCAACGGCCAGCTTCTGTCGATTCAACAGAACCAGGCGCTGTTCTCGTTGCTGGGCACCAATTACGGCGGCAACGGCACGACCAACTTCGCGCTGCCCGACCTGCGCGGCCGCGCCGCTCTCTCCTACGGACAGGGCCCGGGTCTGAGCACCTATGTCATCGGCGAGCCGACCGGCACCGAGAATGTGACGTTGCTGTCGACCCAGATCCCGCAGCACACCCATTTATGGACCGCCAATTCGGCGGCGGGCGATGTCGCCACGCCGTTGGGCAATTTCCTCGCCGGCGCGATCGATACGGCAGGGCTGGCGCAAAAGACCTATGGCGCCGCCGGCGGCGCGACTGTGCCGCTCGCGACGGGGATGTTGGCCGCGATCGGCAACAATGTCGGGCACCAGAACATGCAGCCCTATCTCGTGGTGAATTATTGCATTGCGCTGCAGGGCATCTTCCCCTCGCGCAACTGATCGCCCGAAACCGCTTATTCGAAGGATTGGATAATGGCTCAACCTTTTCTTGGCGAGATCAAGCTGTTCGCCGGCAATTTCCAGATTCGCGGCTGGGCATATTGCAACGGCCAGCTGCTCTCGATCGCGCAGAATGATGCGCTCTACACGCTGCTCGGCACGACCTATGGCGGCGACGGCGTCAACACCTTCGCGCTGCCCAACCTGCAGAGCCGCGTCGCGCTGCACCAGGGGACGGGCGGCGGGTTGACCACCCGGGTGCTGGGCGAATCGTCGGGCGTGGAGAATGCCTCGGTGTCGCAGGCCCAGTTGCCGAACCACACGCACCAGACGATCGCGCTGACCGGGGCGGCAACCCTCACGAACCCGGCCAATGCACTGCCGGCGGCACCGGCGGCGCCCGCGCTGCTTTACCTGAGCGGCAGTTCGTCGGGCAACACCGACACGCCGCCGAACGCAGCCTCGGTCACATCGGCCGGCAACAGCGTGCCGCACAACAACATCATGCCCATCCTCGCGTTGAACTATCTCATCGCGCTCGAGGGCGTTTACCCGCAGCAGAACTAGGCTCGTAAGGGGGAGAAAATCCGTGTCTGATCCATATATCGGCGAAATCCGCCCCTTCGGGTTCAACTTCGCACCACGCAACTGGATGTTCTGCCGCGGGCAGCTTCTGGCGATCTCGTCGAACACCGCCTTGTTCTCGATCATCGGGACCTATTATGGCGGCAACGGCACGTCGAATTTCGCGCTGCCCAACCTGCAGAGCCGCCTCGCGCTCGGCATGGGGACGGGTTCAGGGCTGAGCACTTATGTGATCGGCGAGGAGACGGGCGAGGAGAATCATCTCCTGCTGTCGACCGAGATGGCGGCGCACAGCCACACGCCCGACACCAAGGTTCAGCCGCCGGCGGGCGCTGGCACCAACATGCACACCGTTCCGCAGGCCGGCGATTACCTAAGCCGGTACAACGGGGTCGCCACTACCATAAACAAGACCTGGAACAACCCGCCACTGCAAAATGCGACGACGCTGCACCCCAGCTTCATCGGCCTTGCGGGTGGCAACCAGACGCACCCCAACATCCAGCCCGTCCTGGCGATCAACTATTGCATCTGCACCCAGGGTGTCTTCCCGGCGCGCAACTGACGCCTGGCGCCATCACACTGAGACCCGAGACGGCGGAGGACGAAGCGTTCCTCCGCCGTCTTAATATTGCCGTGCGCTGGAACGAATTCGCGGCACTTCCGCTGCCCGCAGACCAGAAGGTCGCGCTGCTTCAACAGCAATATGACGCGCGCCATGCCGGATATCGCGCGGATTACCCCGATGCCGACTTTCAGGTCGTCGAACGCGACGGTGCGCCGATCGGGCGATTCTATGTCCAGCGCGGAAAGCGCGAGCATCGCCTGGTCGATATCGCGATCCTGCCCGAGCATCACGGACAAGGCATCGGTGCTGCCCTGATCGACATCTTGCTGGCAAGCGCTGCGCGCGCGGGGGCGACCGCCACGCTACGCGTCGATCACCGCAACCCGGCCAAGCGTCTCTACCTGCGCAAGGGTTTTGTCGATATCGAGGATCTCGGGCTCGACGCACTGATGCGCTGGACGGCACCCTCGGCTAGTTGAACAGCACCTCATAGCGGAAGCCGCCGGTCGGGCTGTGGCCGAGCGCAGACGGCGTCATCCACTGCGGCCCCATCACCGGGTGATCGAACTCGATGATGTTGGTGATCATCGCGTCGTCGCGAATGCCATCGAAGATCAGACTGAACGCGTGGCGATAGCCTTCGGGCGGCGCGCGGCGCGACGGCGTCGCCTCGACCAACGTCAGCCGGTCCTCGAAGTCGCCGGACCGGGCGATGAACTCGCTCCCGACATGCGGGGCGAAGTCCTCGACCGTCAGCATCACCCGCGGTGCGTTCTCATCATGGCTGGCGGACAATCTGGCCTCCCTTCATTACCCATCGCACCGCCCGGACGGCGGCAATATCACGTGTCGGATCACCTTGTACCGCGATGAGATCGGCGAACAAGCCGGGTTTCACCGCGCCAAGCCGATCGGCCACGTGAAAATAATGCGCATTGCCCGATGTGGCCGCGACCAGAACCTCGGCTGGCGGCATACCGGCCGCGACCATCAGCAGCATCTCGCGGGCATTGTCGCCATGCGCAAACACCCCGACATCGCCGCCCATGCAGATCGGCACCCCGGCCGCACGCGCCAGCGCGAAGCTGCCACGATTCTGCGCCACTGCTTCGGGCACCGGATCGCCGCCCTTCCAGCCGCGATAGCGCGAAACGGCATCCGACGCAGCGAGTGTCGGGCACAAGGCGATATGCTTCGCCGCCATCGCCGCGAAAATCTCGCGCGTGCCGCCATAGCCATGCTCGATGGTGTCGGCACCGGCGGCGATCGCACGGCGCATGCCCTCGGGCGTCGATGTGTGGACCGCGACGATGCGCCCCGCGTCATGCGCCGCCGCCACCGCCGCCTTCACCTCGTCGAGCGAGAGGGTCGGCATGCTCGGCTCACCGGGCCGCCAGCGATAGTCGCCATAGAGCTTTACCACATCCGCGCCTGCCGCAATCTGGCGCCGTACCGCCGCGACGATCGAATCGACTCCGCTGACTTCTTCCGCCCCCTGCGGAATCGCCACACCGGGCTCGAACCCCTTCGGGCCATAGGCACCGAGCGCGACGATGGCACGCGTCGCCACGAGCAAGCGCGGCCCGGGCACGATGCCCTGGTCGATCGCTGCCTTGAGCCCGACATCGGCATAGCCGGCGCCCTCGGTGCCGAGATCGCGTTCGGTGGTGAAGCCCGCCAGCAACGTCGCCCGCGCCTGCGCCACCGCCCGCGCGGTGCGCAGCGCGAGCGGTTCGTGCAGCACCTGGTCGTCCCAGCTGGTCTCGTCATAGGGATGGAGGAACAGATGGCCATGGCCCTCGATCATGCCCGGCATCAGCGTCTCGCCGGCCAGGTCGATCACGCGCGCATCGGCCGGCGCGCTGAGGTTCGGGCCGACCGCCACGATCCTGTCGCCCGCGACCAACACCTGCCAGCCGGGATGTGTCACAGGGTCGATGCCGTCGAACACCGCGGCCGGGCGCAACAGTGTCGCAGGCACCGGGTCGGCGTCGGCCGGCGTGGCGAGCAGCATGGCGAGCAGCGCGCAGATCTTCATGCCGTCATCCCCATGCTTGTCGCCCGCGCCCGCGCCCGATAGCGTCGGTGCCATGGATAGCTGTCACCACGCCGCGCGCAAGCTGCTGCTCGCCCTTGCCCTCACCCTGCCTGCTGCCGCGCGCGCCGACGACATGCCGCGCTGGCGCGCAGAAGCGGCGCGGGTGACCATCACGCGCGACGATTGGGGCATCGCGCATGTCCATGGCAAGAGCGACGCCGATGCCGTGTTCGGCGCGATCTACGCCCAGGCCGAGGACGATTTCGGGCGGATCGAGGCCAATTACCTGACCGCGCTCGGCCGCACCGCCGAGGCCGAGGGGCCGGCTGCGATCTGGAACGATTTGCGCCAGCGGCTCTATGTCGAGCCGGACGAGCTCAAGGCACAGTATCGCGCCAGCCCGGTGTGGTTGCGCGGGCTGATGAATGCCTGGGCCGATGGGCTGAACTTTTATCTCGCCACGCACCCCGCCGTACACCCCAAGGTGCTGACACATTTCGAACCGTGGATGGCACTGTCCTTCACCGAAGGCAGCATCGGCGGTGACATCGAGCGCATCTCGACCGCCGACCTTGCGGCTTTTTACGGCGAGCACATCGCGCTCAGCGATGAGGAAAGCGGACGCCGTCCGCGTGAACCGCGCGGCTCCAACGGCATCGCCATCGCGCCGAAGAACACCGTCGACGGCCGCGCGCTGCTGCTGATCAACCCGCATACCAGCTTCTATTTCCGGTCCGAGCTGCAGATGACCAGCGACGCCGGGCTCAACGCCTATGGCGCCTCGACCTGGGGCCAATTCTTCATCTACCAGGGTTTCAACGAGCGCGCCGGCTGGATGCACACCTCGTCGGGCGTCGACAATGTCGACCAGTTCGCCGAGACGATCGTGCCGCTGGCCGATGGCAAACATGGCTATCGCTATGGTGCGGAGGTGCGCCCCGTGCGCGAGCGCACCATCACCATCGCCTTTCGCCAGCCCGACGGCACGCTGGGCCAGCGAACCTTCACCACCTGGCGTACGCATCACGGCCCGATCGTCGCCACGCGCGGCGCGCAGTGGATCGCCGAGAGCCTGATGTGGAAGCCGATCCCCGCGCTCGAACAAAGCTGGCTGCGCACCCGAGCGCACGATCTCGCTTCCTATCTGCAGGTCGCGGCGCGCCAGGCAAACTCGTCCAACGACACGCTGTTTGCCGACAGCAAGGGCGAGATCGCCTATCTCCACCCGCAATTCGTGCCGATCCGCAGCGACCGCTTCGACTATACCAAACCGGTCGATGGCAGCGACCCGGCGACCGACTGGCACGGGCTGCACGGCGTTGCCAGCCTGCCCAATGCGATCAACCCCGCGATCGGCTGGGCCAAAAACACCAATGACTCGCCGTGGCAGGCCGCCGGGCCGGACAGCCCCAAAGCGAAGGACTTTCCGCGCTATATGGACGTGGCCGGCCCCAATGCGCGCGGGACACATGCCGATCTGATGCTGACGGGGCGCCACGACTTCAACCCCGAGCGCCTGATCGCCGCCGCCTATGACAGCTATCTTCCCGCCTTCGCCGCGCTGATCCCGCAGCTAACCGCCGATTTCGACGCCTTGCCCGCGAACGACCCACGCCGTGCGCGGCTGGCCGGCCCGATCGCCTTGCTCAAGGCGTGGGATTATCGTTGGGGCGTTGCCTCGGAAGCGACCTCGCTCGCGGTCTTCTGGGGCGACGGGCTGTGGCAGGAGGTCGGCAATTTCGCCCGCGACGAGCGGATGAACGTGCCCGACTATATCCTGAAGCGTGCCGGCGCCGATTCGCGACTCGGCGCGCTCGAGGAGGCGGTGGCACGGCTGACGCGCGATTTCGGCGCGTGGCGCGTGCCTTGGGGGCGAATCAACCGCTTCCAGCGACTCGACGATTCGATCACCGCACGTTTCGACGATGCGCAACCGAGCATCCCGGTCGGCTTCACCTCGGCACAATGGGGCAGCCTCGCCTCGTTCGGCGCGCACGCCTATCCCAATACGAAGAACTATTATGGGACCAGCGGCAACAGTTTCGTGGCGGTGGTTGAATTCGGGCCACGACTTAGCGCCTGGGCCGTGACAGCGGGGGGTGAAAGCGGGAACCCGACGGCAAAACACTTCAACGATCAGGCACCGCGCTATGCTACCGGCGCGCTCCGCCCGGTCTATTTCTATCCCGAACAGTTACAAGGTCATACCGAACGGCGTTATCGCCCGGGCGAATAGTTGGCGATACACGCCGAGATGGTCCACGAACCACAGCCCCGCGCTCGGTCGGCGGCGTGTGGCAAGTTTTCCGGAAATGGACCGATGCGCGATGCCCATGCCGCAATGCACCATGAATCACGCCGCTTTGGATTGATACCCGATTAAGCTTGTGTTAGCGCAGACCGGTACAAGGGTGAACCGATTCAAGGGGACTGATCATGGCTTTCGACAAAGACGCTGGCATGACCGCGAATAATTCCGAATCGCCCATCGCCCGCGACGCTTGGGTGAAGCCGGAGATTCTCTCGTTCGAGCCGGTTGCGGCAGCGCAGGGCTCGGGCTCGCTTACCGGCGAAGCGCTCAATAACGCCAGCTGACACTGGACTGTTACATCGTGGTAGAATTGGGCTGGATGCTAGCGCATCCAGCCCTTTTTGTGATGAGACCTTCCGCGATTCGACGCCGTCGAAGCGAGCGCCAGCATGACGAGTGACGTCGCGACCTTTGAAGGCCGCAAACTCTATGATCTTGCGACCGCGCAACATGATTAT
This sequence comes from Parasphingomonas halimpatiens, assembly GCF_036663795.1. Lineage (NCBI taxonomy): Bacteria > Pseudomonadati > Pseudomonadota > Alphaproteobacteria > Sphingomonadales > Sphingomonadaceae > Parasphingomonas > Parasphingomonas halimpatiens. The sequence goes on along the minus strand of NZ_JAXOJP010000004.1, from coordinate 101,910 downwards.
CCCGCGTGGGACGGCGCGCCGCGCAAAACCGTCCTGATCTGTACGCACCAGCGTTCGGGCAGCACCTTGCTTGGTGAGGCGATCCATTTCGCCGACGGCCTTGGCTGTCCGCTCGAATATTTCCATGGCGGTTTTCGCCCCTCGCTCGCCGATCGCTGGGGCACGCCCGATCTTGAGAGCTACACCCGCGCCGTTACCAGATTCCGCACGGACCCGAGCGGCACGCTGTCGGTCAAGATCTTCTGGCGCGACATGGTCGAACTCGCGAACGAACTGGACCCCATAGGATTTCCCGACCTGGCCGATCGCTCGCCGGCCGATACCGACCCCGAAACCTATCGTGGTCTTGCCGCATTGCTTGCGCCGATCTTCCCGGCACCAACCTACGTCCATCTGGCGCGCCGCGACCGGTTGCGGCAGGCGATCTCCGCCGTGGCGGCGAGCGAATCGGGGCTTTGGCGATCGATACCCAATGTCGGCGAGCAGGAACCGCGCGCCGAACCGCAGTTCGACCTCGACCGAATCGAGCGATTGATCGGCTATTCCGACTATTGCCATGGCCATTGGGACAATTTCTTTGCCGCGCTCGGGGTCGCGCCGCACCGCGTTACCTATGAGCAACTGGCAGCGGATTATCAGCTTACCGTCGCCAATGTGCTGCTTTATCTCGGCAGTGACGCGCCGCCGCCGCCGGTGCGCATGCGTCGCCAAGCCACCGACCGCAATGAAGCGGTCGTGATGCGGTATCTGCGGGAACGGGCGGCGCGCGCGGCCACGGTCCACGCGACCGAATCATGAAGCGCAACGCTATTTCATAGGCTTGCAGTTTTGCCTGTGATGCGCTCGCGAGGCGCACGATAGAGCGATGCGGTAGCGTTTCGATGGTTCGTTCAAAGTCGCTGGCGAGCCGAGGATTTCGGTTGAGCGCGCATGCTTGCCGGTTTGGGCCAGGGCAGCGCTTGTCGCCGGCATGGCCGCGATCGGCCCGCCGTGGCGCGAGCGCTTTTGGCCTGCCTTGCGCCAATTGGCCTGTCGCTCACGTCGATTGACCGCCCCGGCGATATTATGGCACATTAAATGCCAATTTATTGCAGTGTGCGTTATGGGAGTCGGGCATCGTGGCGCCAGTGTTGCCGACGATCGGTTTCGCGAGTTTCGCGCTATGAGCGCATTCCTGCCGCCGAGCACCAACGAGCAATATCGAGGCTCCCGCTTTGCAGCATGGTTCCTCGCGCTTTACGGCCTTGGCTGGATCATTCCGGGGATGATCCACAGCTTCCTTCCTGACGGCGGCGCGGGCGTGATCGCTGGGCTCGATCTCAGTCACAATCGGAACATGATTATCGGCATGTTCGCATGGGCCGGCGCGACGCAGATCGCGCATGGGACCGTGACGCTGATCATCGCCCTCCGCTACCGCGCGCTCGTGCCGCTCTTTCTGCTGGTGGGGCTGGTCGAGCGAGCGTTGCTCAGCTGGTCGGCCTGGGTGCGCAATGATCCGCCGTCCGGGCACCATCCGCCCGAACATTATGGCAGCCTGATCTTGCTGCCGCTGATCATGATCTTCCTCCGGCTCGCGCTTAAGCAGTCGCGCCCGACCGAGGCCGGAGACCTGCGCTGAACGCGCTGACGCGACGCGACGTTCGCGCAATAGTGACTCAAGAGGCACGTGTCGGCAGGGCCTCCGCCGGGCTCGCCGGCGCAGAGCAAGGCACAGCATGAGCGGCTATTGGCCCGGACCGTGGCCGGCCGAAGACGGCGGACCACAAAGGCTGGCGATTCCGGCACAGGGCGCGGGCTTCGCCGTCACGCCCGGCGAGCGGCTCGCCGTTACGACCCGCCGCACCATGATGTCGACGATGACGGTGCTCGGCGACCCCGGCGAGGTTTATCTGCTGACCCATTCGGCGCTGCGCGCGCGGATCGGTCTTTCGACGACGGCGCGGGTCGAACGGATCGATCCGCTGACGCTCAAGACCATCGCGCGATCGGCAAGGTTGCCCGGCGGACCGATGTGGCCCGGCGGTGTCGCCGTGCACGGCAATGGCGATCTTTATGTGGTTTACGGCCGCTGGGCGCATCGGCTCGACCGACATTGCCGGCTGAAGGGCTCGTTCGAGCTTCCCCACGACATGCCCTATAATTCCTTCGTCGTGCTCGACAACGGATTGCTCGTCACCAAGAACCTGTCGGACAGGGTGTGCGCGCGACTGACGGTCATCGATCCCGAAACGATGACCGCGGTGTGCGCCGGGGTCGAATGCCGGGAGCCGTCGATCGCGCGGCTGAGCGCCATCGGCGACCAGGTCTATGTCGTCGGCACGCGCTCGATCTTTCGCTATCGCTGGACCGGCCGGACGCTGGAGATCGATCCCGCGTGGCGCTTCGATTACACGAGCGGGACGCGGCAAAGCTATGGCTGGGACGTCGTGATCGATGGCGCCAATGCCTGGTTTATGGACAATGGCCGTCATCGCTACCGCACGAGCATGATCGGGCGCGGCGTCGTGCCCACGCCCAACCGGCTGATCCGCGTGTCGATGACCGACGCGGCAGATCATGACGCGATCGAGATCAGCGGCATTGCCGGCGGGAGCATCACCAATCCGCCGCTGGTCGATCATGCCAGGCAGATCGTCGTCGGTTACGACTCGGCCAATCGCGTCATGGCAGCGTGGCGGTTTGCCGACGGCCTCACCCCGCTGTGGCGCAAGGAGGGCATCGGCGCTGCAAGCCACATGCTGCTCGACCCTGGATCCGGCCAGATCGTCACCAACGACTTTGCCCGGAATACGGGCGAAGTCGTGGTCGTGCTCGATATCGCGACCGGCGCCGAACTGGCGCGCGCGGCGGTCGGCGGGCTGACGCAAGGCGTCGTCTTCCCCTCGATCGGCTGGGCGCGCGACATCTATTGGTGCTCGATGGGGAAACTCGCGCGAATCTTCATTGCCGATTGAGCACCGCGTTTCACGGCGCAGGCGGTACATGGCCGCGTCGCGTCGCGGCGATAGCCCCGCTCACCGCGCCGTCGTCATCGTCACCCGCAGGTCCGCCAGCCGCGGTAAAGCGGTCCCACACGCCGGGCGGCGCGCCACCATGATCACCGCCGGGCGCGCGGTGGCGATGCCGATCGCGGCGAGCTGGTGCTGGACGAACGCCTCGAGCGTCTTGCGCCGTCCCGGCGGCGTCGCCGACAGCGTGCCGCGATACAGATAGAAAGGTCGCCCGACGTCGCGCGCGACCTCTGCAAAGACGCGGTCGAAGCCCGCGCCGCCATCACCGTCGCGCAACTGCATCACGCAATCGCCCTTCGTCGCGGTCACCACGGCGCCGATAGGGCGGCGCTCGATCGTCGTTGTAAAGCCCGCAGTGCGCGCGCGCGCGTCGAGCGTCGCGACAAGCGTGGCATCATCGGTCGGCTTGAGGTGCCCGCGCACGGCGAATTTCACGCCAAGCGACAGCAGCAGCAGCAGGGCGAACGCGACGCTACGCACGTTCGTCACGCAGCAGCAGCAGGCCGGCCGCGATCACCAGTCCCGCCGCGACAAGGCTTGCCCAGCCGAACAGCTGCGCGCCGCCACCGACATGCAGCCAGTCGAACGACCCGTGATAATGCGCGATCGCCGCGAGCCGCACGCCGTTGACCAGCACCATTGTCGCCATCGCCGCGCCGCACAGCCCGATCAGCCGGGGTGTCACGCGAAAGCCGAGCAGCTGCGTCAGACTCGCCCACAGGATCACCGCCAACGAGACATTATGCACCGACGAGCATGGCACGGCGATGGCGAACAACCCGTCATGGCCGGTAAAGCGCACCGTCGTACCGCTCGACTCGACGCCGGCGAGCATCGCGACGAAGCGCGCGTCGAGCGTCAGCAGCGCCGGGCCCGCAAAGACGAGCAGCAGCTGCCCGACGACCAGCATGCCGCTCAGCGCGAACAGGATGACGGCGATCGGTCGCGCTCGCGGGTCGTCGCGGCGGGCGAGATACAGCGCGCAGATCAATACGCCGACCGCGCCGGCGCGGGCGCTGGGCCATAGCGCCAGCGAAACCACGAGCGCGGCGAGCCATCGATCGGCCGGACGTGCTTGCACCGCTGCGTCTGCGGTTGGCGTCGCACGCGACAGGGTCACCACGGCGTAGAGCGCGAACCAGTACACCGCGCTGACCCCGCTAAGGTCGAGCAACGCGCCGCGCCAGCCGAATCCCTCGAACGAGGCAAAGATCGTCGTCGACACGCCATTGATCGCGGCGAGCACTGCCGCGAAGGCGAGCAACCGGATCGGGTCGGCCGGCAGCGCCTGACGCGCTGCCGTCGCGACGGTCGTCACATCAGCGGTCGAGACGACGCTTCAGCGCGCGATAGCCAATCGCCACCACGGCGAAGGCGCCGATGCCCAGGCCGGCGATCGGGGCGGGGGTGATGGGCGCGCCAGCAAAGGCCGGCGTTGCGGCGAAGCCGATCAGGAGCGTGGTGGCGATGGTATAGAAACGTGCGGTCGTCATGATCTGCGCTCCCTTGACGGATACAGCCCGCCAGCATCGACGTATCGACGCCGTCGCCGCGAATGTAAACGGCCATTGGCAGGCGCGGCGGAATCGGCAACGGTGGCGTTGTGTCCTCTGTCGGTTTCCTTGCGGTGCTGATCGCGCTGTTCGCTCTGCTCGCGCTCGCCGAGGCGCGCTGGGCGGCCCGCCTCGGGCAGGACATTTCAGACCGGCGGCTCGCGTTCAATTTCTCGATCGGGCTGGTCAATCTGACGCTCGGCTCGATCTTGCCGATATCCGCCGTGGCGACCGCTGTCGTTGCCGAGCGGCACGGCTGGGGGCTGCTCGGTTTGCGTGCGGTGCCGCTGCCGCTTGCCGTGCTGGCGATGTACCTCGCACACAGCCTGGCCAATTACGGCCTGCACCGGGCGTCGCACCGCTTTGCGCTGCTTTGGCGTTTCCACCGCCTGCACCATGGCGATCGCGCGCTCGACCTGTCGACCGCGCTGCGCAACCACCCGGTCGAATTGGTGCTCGGCTTATTCGTCGCCAGCGGCACGGTGCTGCTGCTGGGTGTCTCGCCCATCGCGGTGGCGATAGCCGATACCATCCTGTTCGCGCAGAACATGTGTACCCACGTCAATGTCCGCTTGCCGGCCGAGCTGTCGCGGCGGCTCGAATGGGTCTTCGTCACCCCCGGCGCGCACTGCGTGCATCATTCCGACGAGCGCGCGCTGACCGACAGCAACTATGGCGAGAGCGTGTCGTGGTGGGACCGGTTGTTCGGCACATGGCGCGGCACGCAGCCGGTAGCACGGATCGGACTGGATACCGGCGCGCGGTAAGGTTCAGCGCGCCGGGCGCGCGACCCAGCGCAGCACCGCATACCCCGCGAGCGCCGACAGGCCCGATCCGATCAGCACGCCGATCTTGACCGCATTCATCTGCGCATCGTCGGCAAAGGCGAGCCCGCCGATGAACAGGCTCATCGTGAAGCCGATTCCCGCGAGCAGCAGCACGCCGTAAAGCTGCGTCCAGCTGACGCCGCGCGGGCGCGGCGCAATGCCGAACCGGTCGGCCAGCGCGATCCCGCCGAGCATCCCGGCCTGCTTGCCGACGAACAGTCCGGCGGCGACCGCGACAACCAGCGGCTCGCCCAGCGCATGCAGGCCGAGCCCAGCGAGCGACACCCCGGCATTGGCCAGCGCAAACAAGGGCACGATGGCGAAGGCGACCCACGGGCTCAGCGCATGTTCGAGCCGGTGGAGCGGCGAGGTCTTCTCGTCCGCGCCGACCGGGATCAGCGTGGCGGCCAGCACCCCGGCGACGGTTGCATGCACCCCCGACAGCAACAGCAACCACCACAACAGCGCGAAGCAGAGCAGATAGGGCGTCAGCGCGGTCACGCCGCGCCGGCCGAGCGCCCACATCACCGCCAGCATGCCGGTCGCGGCAAGCAACGCGCCCCCATCGAGCCCCTTGCTGTAGACCAGCGCGATGATCGCCACCGCGCCCATATCGTCGACGATCGCGACGGTGGTGAGGAAGAGTTTGAGCTGCGTGGGCACGCGCTTGCCGAGCAGCGCCAGCACGCCGACCGCAAAGGCGATGTCAGTCGCCGCAGGAATTGCCCAGCCGCCGCGCAGCGCCGGATGGTCCCAGGTCACGGCGAGATAGACCAGGGCCGGCGCCGCCATCCCTGCCGCGGCGGTGAGCAGCGGCAACCGGCGGTCGGCCGGGCGCGACAGTTCGCCGGCGACGATCTCGCGCTTGATCTCCAGTCCGACGAGCAGGAAGAAAATCGCCATCAGGCCGTCGTTGATCCACAGATGGACGGTCATCGGCCCAACCGCCGGCGCGAGCGTTGGGCCGGTCACGGCGTGCAGCAGGTGGAAATAATCCACGGCGAGCGGCGAGTTGGCGGCGAGCATCGCCAGCGCGGCGGCGGCGATCAGGACGATTCCGCCGGCGGCTTCGTCGGCGAGGAAACGGCGCAGGGCGGAGCGGGTACGGCGCATCATGCCTATTGGCACCAATCTGCCGCGCGCGTCACCTCGCTTCGCAACCAAATGCTGGGAATGGTTCCGAAATCGTGGCGGGCGAGGGAATCCGGGGTCAGTGCAGCGCCACTCCCGGCGGCGCGCACCGAGCGGGTATCAGGAAGCGGTGGCGAGCGGGGCTTGGCCGTCGACGCGCGGCACGACCCGGCTTTCGCGTTCGATCCGCGCCTTGGCGGTGCGCTCCTGGCGGTCAGCGATTTCTTCCCACGCCTGGGCGGCGCGCTCGCAGCGTGCCTTGACATTGTCGAGCGTCGAGGCGGCGCCGATGGCGCGCTCGGCGGCGGCGCGGGCGCGGCTGATGTCCGGTGTGTCCATAAGGGAGGCTCCTTCCGGTCTGAAGCGTGGTGGTCGACAGGCATTTCCCCGCGATCGACGATGCCAGAGCGCGGGGTAAAGGGTAGAAGGCGGCGCGGGCCCGAGGACCCACGCCGCCGCAATCCGATATTATTCGGCGTGCTGCAGGTTGACGGCGCTCATCTTGCCGCGCTTGTCCTGCTCCAACTCGTACGACACGCGGTCGTTCTGGGCCAGCGGGCCCATGCCCGAACGCTCGAGCGAAGAGATGTGCACGAAGGCGTCGTTCCCGCCGCCATCCGGCGAGATGAAGCCGAAGCCCTTTTCGGTGTTGAAGAATTTGACGGTGCCGATGGTCATGATGATTTCCTTCTTTCTGGGGGGACGCCCGAACGCCGGACGGCCCGGTGCCGTGGCAGCAGGGAAAGAAGGAGAAAGGAGCCGCAAAGCGCCGAAGACCGTCGATATGCGACTGAAGCATGCCCTATATAGCAGTTCGCGCGGAAATTGTAACCCACGCGGCATTTCACCACCGCGCGGGTCGTGCCGGCTACTTCGCCGCGAGCAGCGCCTCGACTGCCGCGAGGCCTTCGTCGCTTGCCACCGCGAGGTCGAGCGGGCGCCCGCCGAGCTTGGGGTGATCGTTGTTGAGGAACGCCGTCGCCGCGCCGGGCGCGGTCAGCATCTTGAGCGCGAGCTTGACCACCAGGCCCTGGCGCTCGGCGGCACGCGGGGTCAGCTTGACGCCGATGAAGCGGTTGCGTGGGCTTTCCGGCAATGGGCGCGGCGCGACGGTGACGACGGTCGGCTCGACCGGCTCATGCGGCTGGATCGCGGCGCGAACACGCTCGCTGGCTTTTCCGCCGCGGCTCAGACGCATCGGTCGATCCGGCAAAGGTCGCGATAGGGGCGGGTCATGCGCGCAACTCCGACTCGTAAGCGGGAGCACGCGTCTCTCAGCCGTCGACGCTTACATGCAGACTGTCGACGATCCGCGCATCCTAGGCGATCCGGGCCCGAATGGAAAGCGTAGCGTCTCCCGCGCGGCCCCGGCCCGGCTGTCGCAACCATCGCGGCGCCGGGGGGTTGTAGCCCGATCGATGACCAAGCCCTGCGCGTCACCGGCTGAGAGACACCGCGCTCCCGCTCGATCCCGGGAGCCGCCATGTCCCCTCTTCACATCCTGATCGTCGAGGACGAGGCGATCATCGCGCTCGGCCTCGAACTTGCCGCGCTCGATCTCGGCGCGATCGTCGCCGGCTCGGTCGGCAGCGCGGCGGCGGCGATGCAACTGCTCGACAGCACGCGGATCGATGCCGCGATCCTCGATGCCAATCTCGAGGACGGCGAGGCCAGCCCCGTCGCCGAACGGCTGATGGCGCAGTCGACCCCGTTCATCTTCCACTCCGCGACCGGCATCCCGGCTGCCTTGCGTGCCGGCTATCCCGACCTGACGATCGTGCGCAAGCCGGCCCGGCCCGAATGGGTGCTGTCGCGACTGCTTCAGGAAATCGCCGGTGCACGGCACTGACGCGCCGCGCTTTCGCGCCGGCTACGGGATTCACCGCTTGCGTTGGGCCGGTGATCGACACATCCATGTAACAAATCTCCGAACGAGACGGCGTGGCGTGCGGTGGTCGCGTCACGGGCTGGTGACAGAAGAGGCGGCGACGTGAGCGTGCTGACAATTCCCCATGCGATGCTGCTGGCGATGGCGCCGCTGCCGGCGGGCGCCGTGCCGATGGTCGTCGCGGACACGCAGGTAGCGCCGGCCGGGCAGCCGGTCCCGGCCGCCACGCCCCAGCAGACCGTCGATGCGCCAGCCTCGCCCGTACAGACGACCCCGCCGACGCCGAGGCCTGCCGACCCCGACAATCCCGAAAACGACGTCGTCGTTACCGCGCCGAAGCGTCCGCTGGCGCCAGACCCCTTTTCGAAGATCAACGAGGCCGGCTTTGCCGTCACCGACGCGGTCGACAAGGCATTCATCGGCCCGGTCGCGCTGGCCTATAAGCACAATGTGCCGGAGCAGATGCGCAGCGGCGTCCACAATTTCCTGTACAATCTGCGCGAGCCGGTCGTGTTCGTGAACTTCCTGCTCCAGCTCAAGATCGGCAAGGCGGTCGAGACGGTCGGCCGTTTCACGATCAATTCGACCGTCGGCGTCGCGGGGGTGATGGACATCGCCCGGCGCAAGCCGTTCCACTGGCGGCGGCGCGGCAACGGCTTTGCCGATACGCTCGGCTTTTACGGCGTGCCCAACGGCCCGTTCATGTTCCTGCCGATCGTCGGCCCGACCACGGTGCGCGACCTGTTTGGCGGGTTCGTCGATCGCCTGATCCTGCCGTTCGGCGTCGGCGCGCCGTTCAACAGCCTTACCTTCGGCGCGCCTTCCGGCGTGCTCGGCGCGCTCGATCACCGCGCGGATTTCGACGCGGAACTGCACATCCTGCACGACAATGTGCCCAGCCCCTATGAATCGTCGCGCGACTTCTACCTGCGTCGCCGCCAGGCCGAGATCGATTATCTCAAGGGCAGGACGACGATGGAGGCCGCGCCAATGTCGGAAAATCCGCTCGGTTACATCGCGCCGTCGCGGCCCGCGCCGACGGTCGCCCCGCCCGTCGGGCCGACGCTGCCCGCGCCAGGTACAGCCGCCCCGGTGGCGCCGGCCGAGTCCGCGCCAAGGCCCTAGCATCGCCCCCCAGATCCATCCGCTTCGCTATTGTTAATTGCCGCCGATGCGGCACTCTTCTGCCCTGAAAGCTCGTCCGGCGCGCGTCGCCGGCGGGTGCTGCGGGGGCGCGGCACAGGGGAGACGGATCATGACATCACGCCTGCACCATGACGGTGGTCGCGCCATGGCCACGCTGCTTGGCCTGTCGCTCGCCATGACCGGGCTCGCCGGCTGCAAGCCCGGTGCGCCGTCCGGCAACACCATTGCGGTGCAGACCCCGGTCGCCAATCCCTGCGGCACCTTCGCGCCGACCCAGACGCCGGTGCTGCCGGTCAACCCCGGCGGCAGCCAGACCGAGGTCGATTGCGCCGCCTGGGGTGCGTTCATCGCGCTCAACTGGCGCGCAGACCCTGCCAAACCCGGCTTCCCCGATCCTGCCGCGAGCTGGGACAGCTTCGGCACGCCGCGCGACACCCGCCCGATGGTATGGGAAAGCTATCTCGAGGCCGCCAATGTGTTCGGCGACAAGGCGCCGCTCAAGGGTCTCTGGCAGGCGAAGCGACCGGCGATCAAGCCGCTCAGCCGCATCTCGAAGCTCGGCAGCCTCGATTTGTCGGACATCGCCCAGGCCGGCGGCGGCGCGCATTGGCTGACCAACCAGCGCGGCGACGTTACCTATTACGAAGTGCTGATGAACCAGGACGAGTTCGAGTTCATCACGCAGGCCGGGTTTGACCTGACCACCGCCGCCGGCCAACTCGCCTGCGCGACGCAACCCGGCAAGCCGGTTTCTGATGGCGGCAAGCCGATCAAGCCGCGTTACCCCAAGGGCACGGTACTGCGCGGCGGGATCAACTTCCCCGCCGGCGAAGCCAATGGCTGGGACGATACCGACTGCACCGGCAGCACGCATGCGTTCGGCCAGGGCGTCGGCGCGATCGAGATCAAGGCGTCATGGACGCCGCTGCCGGCCGACCATAAACTCGATTATCGCTACAAGACCGCCCAGGCCGAGATCCTCGACCCGACCACCAAGAAGGTCCGCACCGTCACCGTCGGGCTGACCGGGCTGCACATCATCCGCAAGCGCTTCCCGCGCCTGCCCTGGGTGTGGGCGACCTTCGAGCAGATCGACAACAGCCCCGATGAGGCAAGCGGCGGCGGCTACAGCGCGCCGACATTGCCAGCCAATGCCAACCAGCAGCCCACGCCGGGCTACACCTTCTTCAACGCGGGCTGCACCGCGGGCAAGGACCCGGCCTATGGCTGCAAGCACAATGCCCCGCCGACGCCCTGCACCAAGCCCGGCGTGGCGTGCGACCCATATAACGCGCCGATGCAGATCACGCGCATCAACCCCGTCGGCACCACCGCCAACGGCGTCACCGCCTTTGTCTGGGGTATGCTGCCGGCCAAATCGGTGTTCAATTACTACCGGCTGGTCGATGTCCAATGGCCGCAGACCGGCATCGCCGACCCGACGCCTGGCCCGGGGCTCAAGGTGCCGCTGACGATGGGCAATCCGATGCCCAAGGGCAATGCCGGCGGCCCGACGCAGATCGTCGCCAACACCACGATGGAAAGCTTCCAGCAGACCTCGAACAGCTGCATGGACTGCCACGTCTTCGCCTCGATCGCGACAGCGCCTGCGGCGCACGGACTGCGCAAGGTGACCAAGCCGGGGGCGGGCGCGCCGGCGGCCTATGCGGCGGACTATTCGTTCCTCTTCCTTGCCGAGACCAAGCGCTAGACGCCGGTCCTGCGCCGCCACAAAAAGTCATGGGCCGCTTCTTGCGAAGTGACCCATGTCTCGTGATGCGATGTTACGACGACATCAGAAGCGGAAGCGGACGCCGGCGCGGCCGCCATAGCCCTCATAATCGCCGCCATTGGCATAACGGCCTTCGAAGAAGCCGCTGATCTTGCCCTGCTGCGACCCGATGTTCACGCCCAGCGTGCCTTCGCCATAATCGCGCAGCCGCTGGTTGGCGAAGGTCACGACCTGGCCGCCGCTGGTGAAGACGACCTGGTCCTGGCCCTTGAACTCATGAACATAGTTGCCGCCGCCATAGAAGGTCACCTTGGCGGTGCCGATCTCGCGGGTGTAGCCCAGCCGCGCGCCGCCCCGGCCACGAACGCCGTCCTGGTCGTTGAAGTTGAAGGTTCCCGACGACACCGCGAAATCATGGAAGTCGGAGTGGGTGTAGGACACGCTCGCCGCCGGCTCGATCCACAGGCTGTTGCCGAAGCGGAAGCCGGCCTCGGCCTTGCCGCCATAGACCGAACCCTTCAGCTTCTGCGTGTAGCGACCCGAGACGCTGACATTGTCGCCCCAATAATAGTCGTACTTGCCCAGCGCGTTGATGAAGAAGATCCCGGCATTGTAGCTGGCATAGACCCCGCCATTGACCGCGTCGAAGTTGATCCGGTCGGGCGAGTTGGCGAAGCTCAGGTCGGAATTGAGATAGCCGCCGGTGATGCCGAACGCGAACGCCCCGCTCCCCGCCGGACCACCAAAGTCGATTCCCATCTGACCGCCGAAATAATCCTGCTTATAGCCCATGTTGACCGGCGTGGTGACGCCGTTGAAGGCAAAGCTGCGGCTTCCGGTGCGCTGCTCAACCTGGCCGATTGCCTGGCCCCAGACGCGACCGCCGGCACCGCCCGGACCATTGGCCGCGACGTTGTCACGCAGTTCGCGCATATGGGCCGACCAGGCATCGCCCGACTGCAGCCACAAATTGCGCGCCCCTTCGGCGAACAACGCGGTGCGGTAGACGCCGGCACCCGGCGTGCCGACCAGGCTGAAGGCGAAGGTCGTCGGGTTGTAGACGATGCCGTACTGGATCAGCCCCTGGTCGACATTCGCGCCGTTGAGCGTGAAGGCCGAGGCGGTCGAGGCGGCGCCCGCCTGCACCAGCACCGTGCCCGCGCTGGTGCTGAGCACCGCCGGCGTGGTGTTGAGCGGGGTGATCGACACGACAGTCGCGCCGGTCGCCGCGCCGCCGATGCGCAGCTGGTCGCCGGTGAAGGTCGCGCTGCCGAGGTTGACGTCGAGCCCGAGCTGCGCCGTACCGCTGCCGGTATAGCTGCCCGGCAGGACCAGCACGTCGCCGACATGGCCGTTGCGCAGATCGACCAGGCCGCTGTTGTTGAACGCCTCCAGCCCGGTCAGCGTGACCGTGCCCGCCGTCGTCGCGGTGCCGAGGACACGTAGCGTGCCGCTGTTGTTGAACAGATCGTTGCCGGCGCCGAAATCGCTGCTGCTGTTGGCGTTGAAGGTGCCGCTGTTGTTCAGCGTGTCGCCATTGGCGGTCAGCAGGATGCGGCCGGTGATCGTGCCGCTATTGGCGATGGTCGCCGCGCCGCCGGTGATGGCGAGCGCGTAGTTGGCGCCATTGATGGTGCCGGCGTTGGTCACCGTCGTGCCGGTGCCCGAGACGATCGTCGCACCATTGTTGGTGCCGGCGAGCGTGCCCGAGGTGAGCGTGAGGTTGGCGGTGGTTGCCGCCGCGATGTTCGCGCCGTCGAGGCTGACCGAGTTGTTGGTGCCGCTCAGCGTGACGCCGACCGATCCGCCGGTGCTGGTCGCCGAGATAGCGTTGGCGTTGATGCCCGTGGTGGTCACGCCCGTTGCCGCGACGGTGACCGCGCCGCCGCCGTTGGCGACGATGCCGCGGCTGTTGGCGCCGGTCGTGGCGACCTGCCCGCCGCTGATGGCGATGCTGCCGGTCGTCGCGACGTTGATGCCATCGCTATTGGCGCCGGTGGTGGTGATCGTCCCCGTATTGGCGACGGTCACCGGGCCAGTGCCGGTGACGAGCACCGCCGTGCCCACCCCCGTCGTCGCCGCGCCGGCCAGCGTGGCGTTGATCGTGCCGGCACCGCCGGTGATGCGCAGCGCGTTCGCGCCATTGGCTGTCTGCTTGCCACCGGTGAAGGTGACCGCGCCGGTCGTGTTGACGACCGTGCCGGTCGCGCCGGCCTCGGTCGCGGTGACCGCGCCGGTCGTCAGCGTAACGGCATTGGTGCCGGCATTGACGATCACACCGTTGCCCGTCGTCGCGACGGTGCCGATGGTCAGGTTGACCGGTGCGGTCGAGGTGATGATCGCGCCCTGCGCGCCCAGCCCGGTCGTCGTGACATTGCCGAGATTGCCGGTGACGCCCGCGCCGGTGATGATCGCCGCGGTCGTGCCGGCGCCATTGGTGCGCAGCGTCGCGCCGCTGCCGCGCAGGTTGATCGTGCCAGTCGAGGCGAGGTCGAGCGCGCTGGCGCTGTTACCACCGACCGCGATACCCGAGGTCGTGATGTTGCCGTAACCCGCGTCGATCGCGCCCGTCCCGGCGCGGCTGAACAGGCCGGTCGCGCCGTTGCCCGTGGTGGTGATCACCCCGGCATTGGTCGTCACCGTGCCGGTGCCACCGGTGTTGGCGGTGACACCATAGGATCCGAGGCCCGACGTCGTCGCCGAGGTGATGTTGACGACCATGTTGCCGCCGGCGGACGTGGCGAACACGCCATTGCTGTTCCCGCCGGTGGTGGAAAGCGCCCCGCAATTGATCGTTACCGATCCCGTGCCCTGGGTCTGGGCGAAGATGGCGGTGGCATTGTCGCCGGTGGTGCTGACACTGGGGCAACCGCCGATGTCCGCCGAGCCGGTCGCATTGAAGACCTGCGCAAAGATGCCGTTGTTGTTGGTGCTCGTGACCGCACCCGTCTTGATGACGGCGGAACCAGTTGCGCCCAGAATGTTCGCCCCGACACCTGCGCCGTTGACCGAATTCACCGCGCCGGTCGTGACCGTTGCGTCGCCGCTGAAGGTTTGCGCAATGACGCCGTAACCGCCGGGGGTCGTGCCGCCATTGGTAGAGGTGGTGACGTTGCCGGCCGTGATCGACACCGTGCCGCCATTGGCGAGGATACCGCGGTCGCCGGTCACGAGATTGCCGACGACGGTGGTGTTGCTGCCGTTGGTGACCGAGTTGGTGCGGATGCCGCGGCCGGTCGAGGTGATGTCGCCCGCGACGATCGAGATGTTGCCGGTCTGGTTGCCCGCGTCAATCGCCGTGCTGCCCGCGCCGGTCGTCGTGATGTTGCCGGTGCGCAGCGTCAGGTCGCCGCCCGCGGTTGACAGCACACCGAACGAATTGGTGCCGCTGGTGGCAATGTTGCCGACCGTGACAGTGGCCGCCTGGCCGAGGGTGTTGAGCGTCAGCGCGTTGGCGGCGTTGCCGCCGGTCGTGGCGATGTTCAGCGCCGCGCCGCTGCCGGCGGGGGTGAAGCTCAGCGCGCCGCCGGTGGAGGTCATGGTGACCGCGCGTACGCCGGTCGTCGCGATCGTGCCGGTCGCGCTATAGGTCGTCGCCGCCGGGCCCGTCGTATCGACGGTGACCAGGCCTGCGCCGGGGACGGTCGCGTTGCTCGGCGTCGTCGTCGCGGTCAGCACCGTAGCGGCGCCATCGACGCAGGTGATGGTGGTGCCGGCCTGCGAACAGGTCGTCGCCTGGGCGGCGGCGCTGCCCGGCAGAAGGAAGATCGCTGCTGCGGTCGAGACGCTGCCGAGCAGCATCGCGCGTCGAATCGTCGAGTTAGTCATCGTTGAATTTCCCTGTCGTGGCTGCGCGCGCGGAGGCGCGCGGCTGCCTTATGGTGGCTTTCGCCGAGGTTGAGATGGGCGCCTGGAGGTTGGGACGGCTGGTGCCGTCAGGCGAAACGCAAATAGGAACCGGACTCCTGAAACAGGCCCCCCCGGTATATTTTCGCGACTAGATGGATCCTTTGGCCTAGGCTACTCGTATGAATACCAGTCGGAAATCAATGATTTCGGTGGCGTAATTAAAATGGCGTGCGCGACGCGCGGGGGGACGGAGCGGAATGATCGACGAGTTGGCCGAAGCGTCAGTGCCGGCGGAATTGCTTTGCGCGGCAGTCACGGAATCATCGATCGCCCTTGCCGTTTGCGATCACGACTTCGCCGTAATATTCTTCAACCCGGCCATTGCCCGGTTGCTCGTTTCCGTCGCGGGCGATTCGTCCGCTAACCGGCATGGTGTAGCGCTGCTGCAAGCGCTCGGCGTCTCCGTCGATGGCGCTTTGGCCGGCATCGCTGAACAAGGCACCTGGCAGGGCGTTGCCCGCCAGGCCCTGGATGGTGACTCGGCGTCGCGCCGTGACTTGCACGTCGTGGTCGAACCCTTTGGCGATTCCGGCACTGCGGCAGGCTGGTTGATTACCGCGCGCGAACAACCCGGTCGGATCGTCGCGCCATCATTGAGCGAACGCGATCTGATCGCGCGCTGCGCCCGGCTGACACCGCGCGAGCGTGAGGTGATGCTCGCGCTCCATGCCGGCTCGACCAACAAGGCCATCGCCCAGGCGCTGAAGATCAGCCCGCGCACCGTCGAATTCCACCGCGCCCGCATCATGCAACGCTTCGCCGCGACCTCGCTGGTCGATCTGGTGCGCAAGGTCGCGGCGGATGCTACCGCCCCAACGCCCCCTTGATCAGCCCGCGCGTATTCTCCGCCACGTACAGCGCGATGAAGCTCCCGGTCGAGTTCGGGGAAGCGCTCCGGCGTCGCATCGGTCACATAATTGCCGAGATAGCCCCACACCTGCTCCTTGGTTGCCTCGCCCATCACCCCGACCAGGTTGAGCACCAGGCCGAAGGTCATCCGCAGCTCGCCCGTCGGCAGCTTGCCGCGATGGATATGGTGCTCCGCGTTGCCGAGCTTCTTCTGCAGCTCCTGCCCGGCATAATTGCTGCGGAGCTGCCAATACTCGCTCGATCGCGCGCGGGATCACGCCCATGTGCAGCGACTTGGCCTTTTTCAGCTCGGGTTACGGTGCCTCGCGCAGAAACACCTAAACTCAAGGTGGTCTCGCGATGATTCAACGCTCACCAATTCATGCGACGATATGCCCTCGCGCATCGCGCCGCTGTTTCTCATCGTCGATCAAGATGTAATGCGCTCGCGGCGTGGCCATGCCCTGCTCCGCGCTGGAGCAGGACCTGCTGGCAGGCGGTCGGCCTCCTGCTCCACACCTGTTAAGTTGGATATCCGGAAGCGACATTTCTACCGGCAAGTCATTGCAACACCGCGAAACAGGCGCCTTGGAAATCCATCGCGCGCCGGCTGAAAAAAATGTTGCAGGCGGAACAGGTGGAGCAGGTGGCGCGGGATAGCCCGACGGGGCATCCCGGCTGGCGGGGGAGGGGTGAGCTTGCTTCCGCCCCTACCGCCCCAACGCCGCCTTGATCAGCCCGCGTGTATTCTCCACCCCGTACAGCGCGATGAAGCTCCCCATGCGCGGCCCCTGGCTCGTTCCCAGCAGCGTCTCGTACAGCGCCTTGAACCAGTCGCGCAGGCTCTCGAAGCCGCCAAGATCCCCGAACTGACTCTTGCCGATCTCATAGACGATGTTCTGGATCGTCTCGGCATCGGCATCCGCCGGCAGCGCGGCCAGTTCGGCATCGAGCTTCTCCAGCGCCGCCACCTCGACACCCTCGGGCGCGCGGCGCTTGAGCGTGGGGGTGACGAAGTCGCGGCCATAGGCCAGCGCGCGGTCGATCAGCCGGTCGAGTTCGGGGAAGCGCTCCGGCGTCGCATCGGCGACATAATTGCCGAGATAACCCCACACCTGTTCCTTGGTCGCCTCGCCCATCACTCCGACCAGGTTGAGCAGCAGGCCGAACGTCACCGGCAGCTCGCCCGTCGGCAGCTTGCCGTCATGGATATGGTGGACCGGGTTGCCGAGCTTTTCCTTCAGCTCCTGGGCCCCATAGCTGGCGCGAAACTGCCAGTAATCGTCCACCGCGCGCGGGATCACGCCCATGTGCAGCGACTTGGCCTTTTTCGGCTCGCGATAGGCGTAGAAGGCCAGGCTCTCCTCGGGGCCATAAGTGAGCCATTGCTCGAGGCTCAGCCCGTTGCCCTTCGACTTGGAGATCTTCTCGCCCCGTTCGTCGAGGAACATCTCATAGGTCAGCCCCTCGGGCGGGCGGGCGCCGAGCACGCGCGTGATCTTGGTTGCCTGGATGACGCTGTCGATCAAATCCTTGCCCGACATCTCGTAATCGACGCCGAGCGCGGTCCAGCGCATCGCCCAGTCGACCTTCCATTGCAGCTTGGCCAGCCCGCCAAAGACGCTCTGCTCGATCCGCTCGCCCTCATCCATGAAGGCGATCATGCCCGTCGCGGCATCGACCACCTGGACCGGCACCTGCAGCACGATCCCCGACTTGGGGCTCACCGGCAGCACCGGCGAATAGGTCGCGGCGCGCTCGGCGCGCAGCGTCGGCAGCATGACGTCCATGATCGCGGCGTAGCGTTCGAGGATCAGCCGCAGCGTGTCGTCGAACCGGCCCGAGGCATATTCGGTGGTCGAGGACAGGAACTCGTAGTCGAAGCCATAGCGATCGAGAAAGTCGCGCAGCACCGCATTGTTGTGCGCGGCAAAGCTCTCGAACTTGCCGAACGGGTCGGGGATGCGGCTCAGCGGCTTGCCGAGATGCTCGGTCAGCATCGCCTTGTTGGGGACATTGTCGGGCACCTTGCGCAACCCGTCCATATCGTCGCTGAACGCGATCAGCCGCGTCGGCGTGTCGCTCAGCGCATGATAGGCGTTGCGCACCATCGTCGTGCGCAGCACCTCGTTGAAGGTGCCGATATGCGGCAGCCCCGATGGGCCATAGCCGGTCTCGAAGATGATCGGCGCGCCGCCCGGCTTGCCGTCCGGGTAACGCTTCAACAGCTTGCGCGCCTCCTCATAAGGCCAGGCCTTGGAGTCGAGGGCGGCGGCGCGGAGGGTCGATGCGTCTTCCATGGGTGCTCGGGTCGATGCTGCTGGTTGGCGGATGCGATGCGACTGCGCGAAGGCGGGCGCATTTGCAACCTTGCACGCTTCTCCGCCCGATCATTGCGACCGGCGCGGGGTCAGGCGAAGGCGGGGGCCTTGCGCAGTTGCTGATAGGCGGCGATGACCTTTTGCAGCATCGCCTCATGGCTGCGGTCGCCGCCGTTGCGATCGGGGTGATAACGCCGCACCAGCTCGCTGTAACGCCGGCGCAAGGCTGCGCGATCGGCATCGTTGTCGAGCCCGAGCACACCGAGCGAGCGGCGGTCCTCGCCCGACAGCGGCTTGCCGTCCTTGCGTTCAGTCGCAGTGCGTTTGCCGAAACGCCCGGATATGGCGTCGAGCGGGTCGTTGAAATCGGCCCAGCGCGGCGGGCGATCGCCGGCCTGCGCGGTAAAGGCGCGCGTCTCGCGCTCCCATCCGGCAAGCGGGCGCTGCGCCGCGTTGATCTCGTCGATGCTCATGCCCGAGAAGAAATTGTAGCGCGCGTTGAAGGCGCGGACATGGTCGAGGCAGAACCAGCGATAGGGGCGCGGCCCCTCGCCGTCGAAGCCGACGCCTTCTTCGGGCGGCGCGCGGAATTCACCGGGTTCCTCGCACCCGGGTTCCGTGCACGCACGGCCCGCACCTTCGATGCGGCCGTGGAAGCGCGCATTGGGCCGGTCTTTCCTGTCATATTCCCGCGCCACGCGGCTCCCCGTTCTAGGGTTCGGACCTCATTTAAAGGGGGTCTGAACCCGGGCAAAGCGCGCTATATAGGCGCGATGACGCTCCCCGCCACCGCCCCGCTCGCCGATATCATCACCGCTCGCCTCAACGCGGCGCTCGCCCCGTCGCGGCTGGAGGTGATCAACGAGAGCCACCTCCATGCCGGGCATGGCGGCGACCCGGGCACGGGCGAATCGCATTTCGCGGTGACCGTGGAGAGCGCGGCGTTCGCCGGCATCAACCGCGTCCGGCGGCAGCGGCTGGTCAACAAGGCGCTGGCCGACCTGCTCGCGACGCGCATCCACGCGCTGTCGATCCGCGCGACGGCACCGGGAGAGGCATGATGCCCTATCATTTATGGTATTGGCCGACGATCCAGGGGCGCGGCGAGTTCGTCCGCCTGGCGCTCGAGGCGGCGGGCATCGCGTACGAGGATTGCGCGCGCAATGTCGGCGCGGGCGCGATGATCGCCGACATGAAGGCGCGCGGTGCCACGGGCCCCTTTGCGCCGCCCTATATCGAGGCCGAAGGCGGGACGATCGCGCAGGTCGCCAACATCCTGCTCTATCTCGGCGACAAGCATGGCCTCGCGCCGTCCGACCCGGCGGGGCGTTACTGGGTCAACCAGCTGCAGCTGACCGTGACCGACATGGTTGCCGAGGTGCATAATGTGCACCACCCGGTCGGCGGGTCGGATTATTATGAGGACCAGAAGCCCGAGGCAGCCCGCGCCGCCCGGCAGTTCCGCGAGGAGCGCATGCCCAAATTCCTCGGTTATTTCGAGGCGGCAACGACGGCGCATGACGGCGACTGGCTGGCCGGCGCGGACTGGAGCCATGCCGATACCTCGCTGTTCCAGATCGTCGCGGGGCTGCGCTACATGTTCCCGCAGCGCATGGCGGCGATCGAGCGCGACTATCCCGGCGTCATCGCGCTGCACGACCGCGTCGGTTTGCTGCCGGGGCTCATCGACTATCTCGCCAGCGACCGCCGGCTCGGCTTCAATGAGGAAGGCATCTTCCGCCATTATCCCGAGCTCGACGCGGCATGACGCGGGCGCAGCGCCCGGCGGCGCGGATCCTGCTGGTCGACGAGCGGAACCGCGTGCTGCTGTTCCGCTTCACCGCCGGCGACCGCCCGCCCTTCTGGGCGACGCCGGGCGGCGCGGTCGACCCCGGCGAAAGCTTCGAAGCCGCGGCGCGGCGCGAGCTGCGCGAGGAGACCGGGCTCGACCGGGATTGCGGCGCGGAGGTCCATGCCCGCACCGTGCGCTTCACCACGCTGGAGGATGTGCGGGTGATCGCCGACGAGCGCTATTTCCTCGTCCGCACCGCGGGATTCGATCTCGACACCAGCGCGCATACCGAACTCGAACGCCGCGTGATGCAGACGCATCGCTGGTTCGACCGCGGCGAGCTGGGCGGCTGGCCCGAACTGATCTTTCCCGAGGATATCGTCGACATCCTCGCGCTGGCGGAGGCCGAATATGCCTGACGACGTCGTGCTGCAGACCCTCACCCCGTCGACCCACGATCTCGGCGGGTTCAAGGTCCATCGCACCCTGCCCTCGAAACCGCGCACGATGGTCGGGCCGTTCCTGTTCTTCGACCAGATGGGACCGGCGCATCTCGCGGTCGGGGCCGGGATCGACGTGCGGCCGCACCCGCATATCAACCTCGCCACCGTCACCTATCTGTTCGAGGGCGCGATCGACCATCGCGATTCGCTCGGCACACTGGCGACGATCGAGCCCGGCGCGGTCAATTTGATGACCGCCGGCCACGGCATCGTCCATTCCGAGCGCTCGCCGTCCAGCCAGCGCGCGCAGGGCCCCGATCTGTCGGGCATCCAGACCTGGCTCGCCTTGCCCGAAGCGGACGAGGAAATGGACCCGGCGTTCGAGCATGTCGCGCGCGCCGACCTGCCGGTGATCGAAGCGCATGGTGCGCGCGCGCGGATCATCATGGGCAGGCTGTGGGGCGCGACCGCGCCGACCACGACCTATGCCGGGACGATCTATGCCGACATCGTGCTCGACCCCGGCGCCAGCGTGCCGATCGACGCGGCGGCCGAGGAGCGCGCGGTGTATCTCGCGATCGGCGAGGCGACGCTCGACGGCGTGCCGCTCGAACTGCACACGCTCTATGTGCTCAAGCCCGGCGTCGCGACCTCGCTGACATCGGGCAAGGGCGGCCGCGCGATGCTGTGCGGCGGCGACGCCTTCACCACGCCGCGCCATGTCTGGTGGAACTTCGTGTCGTCGCGCCGCGAGCGCATCCAGGAAGCCAAGCGCGCGTGGAAGGCGGGCGCGTTCCCGACCGTGCCGGGCGACGACAAGGAGTTCATCCCGCTGCCCGAGGTGCCGCTGACGGTGAGTTATCCGTAAAAATTGTTCCCCTCCCGCTCGCGGGAGGGGTTAGGGGTGGGCGCCCGCCAACTGCGAGCGATACCGCCGGGGGAGAACGGGAGCCCACCCCCGACCCCTCCCGCGAGCGGGAGGGGAGTAGAAATGAACGCCTTCACGCTGGAACCGATCGCCCTGCCCACCGGCGTCACGCTCGACGTCGCCGTCGCGGGCGACCCGGCCAATCCGCCAATCATCCTGCTCCACGGCTTTCCCGAATCGCACCGCACCTGGCGGCACATCATTCCCGATCTGGCGAAGGATCATTTCGTGCTCGCGCCCGACCAGCGCGGTTATGCGAAGTCGTCAAAGCCCGAAGGCGTGGCGAACTACACCCCCGACAAGATCGTCGGCGACCTGCTCGCGCTGGCCGACCATTTCGACATCAACCGCTTCACGCTGGTCGGGCATGACTGGGGCGGCGCGGTGGCGTGGATGGCGGCGCTGCAGCACCCCAACCGCGTGCGCAAGCTCGTCATCATCAACGCGCCGCACCCGTTCATCTTCCAGAAAACGATGTTCGACGACCCCGCGCAGCGCGAGGCGAGCCAGTATATCCGTGCCTTCCGCAACCCCGATCTCGAAAAGCATATCGCGGAGATCGGCCTGTCGAGCTTCTTCGACGGCAGCTTCCTGCGCCACACCGACTTCTCCAAGATCGCCGACGAAAAGCCGGTCTATCTCGAACAATGGGGCCAGCCCGGCGCGATGACCGCGATGCTCAACTGGTACCGCGCGAGCGCGATCCAGGTGCCGGCGATGGACGAGGCGCCGGCGCGCCCGGCCTTTCTCGACGCGCCCTTCCCCGCGCTGCACGTGCCGACTTTGGTCATCTGGGGGCTGGGCGACGCGGCGCTGCTGCCGAGCCAGCTCGACGGTCTCGACGCGCTGGTCCCCGGTGTGCGGATCGACAAGGTCGATGCCGGGCATTTCGTGCCGTGGGAAAATCCGGCGGCGGTGATCGCTGCGATGCGCGACTGGGGCGCCTGAGCCCCCGCAGGCGGGAGGTGCGGCGACCGGGCGGACCCGATCGCCGCGCCGGTCAGAACTTGTAGCCGATTTCCAGCCCGTAGGCGCGCCGTGCACCCGGCGAGTTGAACGACCCGCCGAACTCGATCGC
The DNA here is from genome assembly GCF_036663795.1 of Parasphingomonas halimpatiens. NCBI lineage: Bacteria > Pseudomonadati > Pseudomonadota > Alphaproteobacteria > Sphingomonadales > Sphingomonadaceae > Parasphingomonas > Parasphingomonas halimpatiens. The sequence goes on along the minus strand of NZ_JAXOJP010000004.1, from coordinate 79,299 downwards.
CGGGATCACCTCGTTGAGGTAGCGCTTGTCGAGCGCATTGTTGGCGAACACAGCCGCCTTCCAGTTATGCCCCTCGAGCCCGAGCCGCAGGTCGAGCACGCCGAAGGCATCGCGCCGCGTGACGCTGTAATCGGCATTGCCGACAAAGGCCGGCAGGCCGAGCGCGGAAATCGGCAGCAGCGCGCTGAAGATCGTCGCCTTGGTCTGGTTCTGCACGGTATGGAACCAGGTCGGGCCGGTGATGCGGTAATTGGCACGGAACAGCAGGTTGATGCCGTTGGCGACGGGGAATTCCTGCTGCGACCCGAGGTTGATGGTATATTCCGGCGTGTAGGGCGACTTGTTGCCGACCGTGTCGGGGCGCGAGCTGTTCTTCTTGATCTTGGAATCGGTGTAGTTGAAGCCGCCGAACAGCGTCCAGCCCTGCACCAGCCGGACGTCGGTGTTGAACTCGACGCCCTTGAGATCGACCCGGTCGATGTTCGACACGACGCGCAGCAGGCCGAAGCTGCCGACGAAGAATTCGAAGAACTGCATGTCGCGGACTTGGGTATAATAACCGGCGAGATTATAGTTGATCGGGCCGAGCTTGCCCTTGATGCCGACCTCGTACGCGCTCGACCGTTCCTTGCGGAAATCGTCGGTGATCAGCACGCCGGCATTGATCGGCGCGACGTTGAAGTTCTGGTTGACGATCGCCGCCGAGCCCTGGTTGTTGAACCCGCCCGACTTGAAGCCGACGCCCCAGTTGGCGAACAGGTTGGTGTTCTCCGCGATCGTCCAGCGCGCGCTGATCTTGGGTTCGAGCTGCTTGAAGGTACGGCTCTTCGACGGGATCGCGCCGCCGACCTGGCCGGGGTTGATCGGCCCGCCGGTGAACGGGTCGGTCGCCACCGGGACCTGGTTGTCGACGTGGCGCTCTTCGACGTCATAGCGCAGCGCGACCGTGAGATCGATCGCCGGGGTCGGCTTCCAGTCGACCGACCCGAAACCGGCAAAGACGTTGGTGCGGAACTTGTCGGCGAACAACTGCGAGGTCGGGTTGGACGAGTTGGGCGCGTTGTAGATCTGGTGCGTCACCCCCGCGCCGGTGTCGCCGCCGAGGCTGACCGCGGTAAAACGATCGATATGCAGATAATAGCCGCCGACCTGCCAGCTGATCGGCCCGGCGCCGGTCGAGGCGAGGCGGATCTCGGTACTGAAATCCTTCTGGTTGCGGACCTGGTACTGCGTGCCGTCGCAGGTCGTCGGCGAATAGGCACCGAAGGTCGAGCCGGTGGCGGGCACGAAGATGAACGGCACCGGGATCTGGCCGATGAAGGTCGGCGGGTTGGTCTTGAAGCCGGTGAGCTTGGCGGTCGAGGCGAAGCAGGCATTGACCACCGACGCCGCCGCCGGGTTCGCCGCCGAGATATAGCGCGCGAAATCGGCCGAGGTGCCATCGGCGGTCAGATCGTTCTTGACGTTGCTGTACAGCGCCCAGGCGGTGAGCTTGACCCCGTCGAACTCGTGATCGAGCTTGAATGACCCTTCCAGCGTCTTCTGGTCGTTGGTCGGCACGATGTTCGAATAATAGTTGAACGGGTGGGCGTTGACGTTCTCGTAGAAGGCGCCGCCGAACGCCGGCAGATGGAACACCGAATTGAAGTTGATCGAGGCGCCGTGATATTCGCCGTAGCGCAGCTTGGCGTCGATTTCGGTGGCGTCGCCCAGCGCCGCGACGATACGGCCATTGACCGCCCATTCCTCATGATTGTCGATCGTGTAGTTGTTGAGATAGATGTTGCGGTAGAAACCGTTGGTGCGATCGTAATTGCCCGACAGGACGAAGCCGATGCCCGGCGCGAGCGGCCCGGCGACATAGGCGTTGAACGCGCCGGTCTTCTGGCTGCCATAGCTGCCGGTGAAGCCGCCTTCGAGATGATCCCCCGGCTTCATCGTCTGCATGACGATCGCGCCGGCGGCGGCGTTGCGGCCGTAGAGCGCGCCCTGCGGGCCTTTCAGCACCTCGATCTGGCGCAGCGTGCCCTGGTCCTGGTTGAGCACCGCAGTATTGGTCTTGAGGATGCCGTCGACCACCAGCGCGACCGAGCTCTCGGCGTCGCGCGCGCCGTTGAGGCCGCGGATGTTGATCTGGTTGTCGCCGGCCTCGGCGGTCGCCGAGACGATGCTGACGCCCGGGGTCAACTTGGTGAAGTCGGTCGCGCGGTGGATGTCGGCCTTTTCGATCGATTCGGCGTTGAACGCAGTGATCGAGGCGGGAACCTGCGACAGCTTCTCACTGGTGCGCCGCGCGGTGACGACGATCTCGCCGGTGTCGGCCGGCGCCTGCGCGGTGGTGTCCGCCGCCGGCGCGGTTTGCGCGCCTGCGGGAAGTGCGGTGATGGCGGCGGTGGCGGCGCCGCACAGAAGCCAGGCGATATTCTTGACGCTCATGCCATTTCCCCCTTTGGTTGACCGCGCGGCGGCCACCATCGTGATTATTGTATACAAATCTGCTGTATACAAAGCGACTCGTCAACCGTTATCGTGACGCAGGAGAAACATCAGACATGTCGAAGGCCGCCGATCGCGCTTACCAGTTCATTCGCGGCGAGATTCTCGCCGGAACGATGCCGCCGGGCGAGCAGTTGCGCGAGGAAGCGCTGGCCGACGCCTGCGGCGTGTCGCGCACCCCGGTGCGCGAGGCGCTGCGCAAGCTCGAGGCGGAACATCTCATCCAGCGCAGCGATTCGCAGCGCAGCTTCGTCGCGACGCTGTCGCTCGACGACATTGCCGAATCCTTCGCGCTGCGCGCGATGCTCGAGGGCCATGCCGCGGCGCGCGCGACCGAACGGATCAAGCCCGACCAGCTTGCCGCGCTGACCGAGCACAACCTCGCGATCCGCGCGACAATCGCCGGTGAAACGCCTGATGTCGCCTTGTTTATCGACCATAATCGCGGATTCCACGCGATCGTCACCGATGCCGCGGGGTCGGAGCGATTGACCCGTTTGCTCGCCTCGATCGTCGAACAGCCGGTCGTGCTGCGCACCGCGCGGCGCTATGATCGCGCCCAGCTCGAACGCTCGGTCGCGGAGCATGAGGAACTGGTCGTTGCTTTCCGGCACCGCGACCCCGAATGGGCCAAGGCGGTGATGATCGGGCACATTCGCCGCGCCTTCCACGTCTATAGCGACGCGCTGACCGCCACGCCGCGCGACAAGCGCGTGCCTTGACCGCGCGACCATCCAGTCGCTAAGTTGTATACAATCTGGCGGAGGGTCGTGGTGCAACGCAGTGTCGAAATCGTCGAGGTGGGTCCGCGTGATGGCCTGCAGAACGAGTCGATCCATGTCGCGACCGCCGACAAGGTCGCGCTGGTCGCGCGCGCGCTGGCCTATGGCATCCGCCGCATCGAGGTGGCGAGCTTCGTCAATCCGCGGCGCGTGCCGCAAATGGCCGATGCCGAGGCGGTCGTCGCAGCACTGCCCGAGCGCGACGACGCCACATGGATCGGCCTGGTGCTCAACGAACGCGGCGCGGAGCGCGCGCTGGCGACGCGGATCGACCAGCTCGGCGCGGTTACGGTGTCGACCGACAGCTTCGCGATGCGCAACCAGGGCCAGACCAGCGACGAATCGGTGGCGGTCGCGATACGCATCGCCGCGCTGGCGCACGCCGCGGGCCGCACCGCACAGGCAACCATTGCCAGTTCGTTCGGCTGCCCGTTCGAGGGCGAGGTCGACCCGGACCATGTCGTCGCGATGGCCGTCAGGATGGCCGAGGCCGGCATGGTCGAGATCGCGCTGGCCGACACGATCGGCGTCGCGGTGCCGGCACAGGTATCGTCGCTCGTCGCACGCGTCGCGGCGGCGATCGCGCCGCTGCCGGTGCGCGTCCATCTCCACGATACCCGCAACACCGGCATCGCCAATGTCTGGGCGGCGGTCGAGGCCGGCGCCGCGACGATCGACGCCGCGCTGGGCGGGCTTGGCGGCTGTCCCTTCGCACCGGGCGCGGCGGGCAACGTCGCGACCGAGGACACGGTCTACATGCTGGAGCGATCGGGCGTCGCGACGGGGCTCGACCTCGACGCGGTGATCGGTGCCAGCAACTGGCTTTCGGGCATCATGGGCAAGCCCTTGCCCGGACGGCTCGCCCGCACGGGCGGCTTTCCGAAACCGGCATGACAACGGCTTTACAGGAGCAAGCGCAGCGTATGAGCTATCGTCTCGGCGTCGATGTCGGCGGCACGTTCACCGACCTCCTGCTGCTCGACGCGGCATCGGGCCGCTTCTGGCGCCACAAGACGCCCTCCACCCCGGCCGACAGTTCGATCGGCATCCTGACGGGCGTCGCCGCGATCTGCGCCGATGCCGCGGTCGATCCGGCCGGGATCGAGATCTTCCTCCACGGCACCACGGTCGCGACCAACGCCGTGCTCGAGGGCAAGGGCGCGCGCGTCGGGCTGATCGTTACCGAGGGTTATCGCGACGTGATGCAGATCGCGCGCAGCTTCGTCCCGGGCGGCCTGGCGGGCTGGATCATCTGGCCCAAGCCCAAGCCGCTCGCCGCGCTGGAGGACACCATCGCGGTCGGCGGTCGCATGGCGGCGGACGGCAGCGAGGTGCGCCCACTCGACGAGGCCGGCGCACGCGCCGCACTCGAAGCGCTCAAGGCGCGCGGCGTCGAGACCGTCACGATCGCGCTGATCAACAGCTATGTGAACGGCGACCACGAGACGCGGATCGGCGCGCTCGCCGCCGAGATCATGCCCGACGTGCCCGTGTCGCTGAGCCATGTCGTGCTGCCCGAAATGCAGGAATATGAGCGCACGCTGACCACCGTCGCCAACGCCGCGGTGCGCCCGGTGGTCGGGCGTTATGTCCGCAGCCTGCGCAGCAAGCTGCGCGACACCGGCATGGCCGGCAAGATCGCGCTGCTGCGTTCCGACGGCGGGTTGATGTCATCCGAAAAGGCCGAGGAGCATCCCGTCTCGCTGCTGATGTCGGGCCCGGCCGGCGGCGTGACCGGCGCCTTGTGGGTCGCGAAGAATGCCGGGCTGGACAATATCCTGACGCTCGATGTCGGCGGGACCTCGACCGATGTCGCGCTGATCGAGCATGGCGAGCCGCGCCGCGTGCGCACCACCGAGGTCGGCCATCTGTCGGTCCGCGCGTCGTCGCTCGACGTCAAGACCGTTGGTGCGGGCGGCGGGTCGATCGCCTATGTCCCCGAGCTGACCCGGGCGCTGCGCGTCGGGCCGCAGAGCGCCGGTGCGGTGCCGGGGCCGGCGGCCTATGGCAAGGGCGGCACCGCCCCGACCGTGACCGATGCCAATGTCGTGCTCGGTTACCTTCCCGAGAACCTGCTCGGCGGCACCTTCAAGCTCGACCGGCCGGCGGCGCAGGCCGCGGTACAGACCATCGCCGACGCGCTGGGCATCGGCTTGATGGAGGCGGCGCGCGGCATCATCGACATCGTCAACGAGAACATGTTCGGCGCGTTGCGCATGATCTCGGTGCAGCAGGGTTATGATCCGCGCGACTTCGCGCTGATGGGCTTTGGCGGCGCCGGGCCGCTCCACGTCAATGCGGTCGCGCGGCTGATGGGCAGCTATCCGGCGGTCTCGCCGGTCTCGCCGGGCGTGCTGTGCGCGCTGGGCGACGCGACGACGCGGATGCGCACCGAGACCGCGCGCTCCTTCTCGCGGCTGGCGCGCAATACCGACGAGGCGCAGCTCCACGCAATCCTCGACGAGATGGCGACGCAGACGCGCGGCGAGCTCGCCGCCGACGGCATCGCCGACAGCGACATCACCAGCCTGTTCGAGATCGACCTGCGCTATGAAGGCCAGGCGTTCGAGGTCGCGCTGACGATCGACCCCGAGGTGCTGCGCCGCGACGGCATCGCCGGGCTGACCAGCCGCTTCGACGCCGAGCATCTGCGGCTGTTCACCTTCAACATGGAGAGCGCGCACGAGATCGTGAACCTGCGCGCCGTCGCGCTCGGCCAGGCGCTCGACCTGCCCGCCGCGCGGCTGGCCGAGGGCAATGGCGACCCGTCCGCCGCCAAGCTGCGCGACCATGTGCTGTGGATGGACGGCGCCGAGCAGGCGGCGGTGATCTACGACCGCGCGAAGCTGCGCGCCGGGGATCGCATCACCGGTCCCGCCATCGTCATCGAAATGGATTCGACCACGCTGATCGAGACCCGCCACGTCGCGGTCGTCGATGCGGTCGGCAACATCATGATCAACCCGGCCTGAGGAGCAGCGACCATGCCCGCGACCATCGTCGAGACCAATCCCCAGCCCTTCGCCCCCACCCCGGTCGACCCAGTCACGCTCGACATTATCGAGAACGCGCTGCGCAATGCGCGTGTCGAGATGGATGCGACGCTGGTGCGCACGGCCATGTCACCCGGCATCCGCGAGCAGGGCGACGCCTTCCCGTTGATCGCCGACCATCAGGGCCGCATGATCGTCGGCCAGTTCGGCTCGTTCATCGGCGGTTTTCTCGACGGCTATCACGGCACCGTCGAGGAGGGTGACATGTTCCTGATGTCCGATCCCTATTCGGTCGGCGGCGCGATCAGCCATTCGAACGACTGGCTGGTGCTGTTGCCGGTGTTCAAGAACGGCCGGCTGATCGCCTATACCGCGATGTTCGGCCATCAGAGCGACATCGGCGGCAAGGTCGCCGGCAGCATGCCAATCACCGCGCGCTCGATCTTCGAGGAGGGCGTGCGCATCCCGCCGGTCAAGCTCTATGCCGCGGGCGTGCACAATACCGACCTGATCCGGCTGATCATGTGCCAGACGCGCAAGCCCGACTGGTGCACCGCCGATCTCAACGCGCTGGTCGCCTCGTGCCGCGTCGCCGCGCGGCGCGTGGTCGAGATGGCCGGCCGCTTCGGCGACGACCTCTATGTCGCGGCGACCGGCGAATTGCTGGCGCGCAACCACCGCGCGATGAAGCAGCTGATCGCCAGCTCAATCGGCGAGGCGCCGGTGAGCTTCGAGGATTATCTGTGCGACGACGGGCTCGGCTATGGCCCGTACAAGATCAAGTGCACGATGTGGCGCGAGGGCGAGCGCGTGATCCTCGATTTCGCCGGCACCGACCCGCAATCGCACGCCTCGATCAATTTCTTCCTCAACGAAAACATGTTCCGCATGTTCTTCGGCATCTACATGATCATGGTGTTCGATCCCCAGATCCTGTTCAACGACGGCTTCTACGACCTGATCGACGTGCGCATCCCCGAAGGCTCGCTGCTCAAGCCGAAATTCCCCGCCGCGCTGTCGGGCCGGACGCACGCGCTGGGCCGGATCTTCGACATTCTCGGCGGGCTGCTCGGCCAGAAGACGCCCGAATTCCTCAACGCCGCCGGCTTCTCGTCGTCGCCGCACCTGTTCTATTCGGGGCGCGACGCCAAGGGCGCGTGGTTTCAGCTGTTCCAGATCGGCTTTGGCGGCATCCCGGGCCGGCCGCTCGGCGACGGGCCCGACGGGCACTCGCTGTGGCCGGGCTTCACCAACGTGCCCAACGAGTTTCTCGAGCGCTATTTCCCGCTGCGTATCGAACGCTACGAGACCGAGCCGGATTCAGGCGGCGCCGGGCTGCACCGCGGCGGCAACGGCATCCACATGACCTATCGTTTCCTCGAACCCGGCATGATCGCGATCCATGACGATCGCTGGTTCACCCGCCCCTGGGGCGTGAACGGCGGCAAGCCCGGCGCGCGCGCGCGCAAGCTGCTCGAACGCGCCGACGGGACGATCAGCGTCGTCGGCAACAAGGTCGAGGATGTCGAGGTCGCGGCCGGCGACCAGCTGCACTTCATCACCTGGGGCGGCGGCGGCTGGGGCGACCCGCTGGCGCGCGACCCCGATCTCGTCGCGCTCGAGGTGCGCGAGGGACTGGTCAGCGTGACGGGCGCGCTCGCTTATGGCGTGGTGGTGCGCGACGGCACCGCCGATGGCGCCGCCACGGCGGCACTGCGCCAGCGCATGGCGGAGGAGCGCGGGACGAGCGACGCGCTGTTCGACTTCGGCCCCGACATCGCGACGCTGCGCACGACCTGTCTCGCCGAAACCGGCCTGCCCGCGCCGCGCCAGCCGGTGTGGCAGCACGACCATGTCGCGGCCTGAGCCGATGACGGAGAACAAGGGCGCGCTGCGCGGGATCCGCGTGATCGAACTCGGCCAGCTGATCGCCGGGCCGTTTTGCGGGCAGTTGCTCGGCGACATGGGCGCCGAGGTGATCAAGGTCGAGCCGCCCGGCGCGGGCGACCCGATGCGGCAATGGGGGCGCGGCGAGGACAAATTGTGGTGGGAAGTCGTCGCGCGCAACAAGCTGACCGTTTCGGCCAATCTGCGCGTGCCCGAAGGCCAGGCGCTGGTCCGCCAGCTCGCCGAGACAGCCGATATCCTGATCGAGAATTTCAAGCCCGGCACGATGGAGAAATGGGGCCTCGGCCCCGATGCGCTGCACGCGATCAACCCGCGGCTGATCATCGTGCGCGTCTCGGGCTATGGCCAGACCGGCCCCTATAGCGAGCGCGCCGGTTTCGGCGGGATCGGCGAGGCGATGGGCGGCTGGCGCTATATCGTCGGTGACCCCGACCGGCCGCCGAGCCGGATGGGCATCTCGATCGGCGACAGCCTGGCGGCGACCTATGGCTGCATGGGCGCGCTCGCCGCGCTGCATGCGCGCGAGCGCACCGGGCGCGGGCAAGTCGTCGACAGTGCGCTGTACGAAGCCGTACTGCAGGTGATGGAGAGCCTCGTCCCCGAATATGAGGTGTCGGGCTATATCCGCGAGCGCTCGGGGTCGGTGCTGCCGGGGATCGCGCCGTCCAACGTCTACCCCTGCGCCGATGGCGAATTCCTGATCGGCGGCAACCAGGATGCGGTGTTCGCGCGGCTGTGCAAGGCGATGGGCCAGCCCGAACTGGCGCGCAACCCGCGCTATGTCGACCATATCGCGCGCGGCGCGCACCAGGAGGAACTCGACGGCCTGATCGCCGACTGGACGCGCGTGCGCACCGTCGCCGAGGTCGAGGCGGCGATGCTCGACCATTCGGTGCCGGCGGGCACCATATTCCGCGCGCCCGAGATGCTCGCCGACCCGCATTTCGCGGCACGCGAGGCACTGGTGCCGGTCGAGACCGAGCGCTGGGGCACGCTGCACATGCAGAACTGCTTCCCCAAGCTGTCGGAGACGCCGGGCTCGATCCGCAGCCCGGCCTCGCCGACGGTGGGGCGCGACAATGATGCGGTCTATGGTGCGCTCGGCCTCGCGCGCGAGGAAATCGAACGCATGACAGAAGCCGGCATCATATGAGCGAAGCGACGGGCGAGCCGTTCGATGGCCACCTCGCCTTCGGTGCGCGTCCCGCGCTGATCGTCATCGATGTCGTCCGTGCCTATGTCGATCCGACCTCACCGCTCTGCGCGCCGGCCTTCGTCGCCGCGCTGCCGGTCATCGCGCGGCTGGTCGAGGCGGCGCGCGCGCGCGGCGTGCCGGTGATCTTCACCAATGTCGTCTATCAGCAGGGCGGCGCGGATGGCGGGCTGTTCTACCGCAAGGTGCCGGCGCTGCGCGTGTTCGACCAGGGCTCGGCACTCGGCGCTTTCCCGGCCGAACTCGGCCCGGCGCCCGACGAGATCGTCGTCACCAAGCAATATGCCTCGGCCTTTTTCGGCACCTCGCTCGCCGCGACGCTCCACACCATGCGCGTGGATACGGCGATCCTGTGCGGTTATTCGACCTCGGGCTGCGTCCGCGCCTCGGCGCTCGACGCGCTGCAGAACGGCTTCCGCCCGTTCGTCGCCAGCGACGCCTGCGCCGATCGCACGCCGGCACCGCACGACGCCAACCTGTTCGACCTGCAGGCCAAATATGCCGAGGTCGTCGATAGCGACACGATCATCGCGCTGCTCGGGCAACCGCCCGCCTGACCGCGCGCCCGGGTCATGGCGCCATGCCATTGTTCGGCTTGACCCTGCGCCGCGCGAGTGTCTGATGGCGCCATAGATCTTGCCGCGGACGACACGCCATGACCACGCTCGCCACCCCTTCCCGCCACGACACGCTGGCCGCGCTGGAAGCGCTCGACACGCGGCTGCGCTGGCTGTCGGCCTGGACGATCCACAATGCCAACCATCTGCGCGAGAAGCGCGACGGGCTGAAGGTCGGCGGGCATCAGGCGAGCTGTGCCTCGATGACCGCGATCATGGCCGCGCTCTATTTCCATGCGCTGCGGCCGCAGGACAAGGTCGCGGTCAAGCCGCATGCCGGGCCGGTGTTGCACGCGATCCATTATCTGCTCGGCAGCCAGAGCCTCGACCAGCTGCAGCGCTTTCGCGGGCTGGGCGGCGCGCAAAGCTATCCGTCGCGCACCAAGGACAAGATCCCGGTCGACTTCTCGACCGGGTCGGTCGGGCTCGGCGTCGCGGTCACCGCCTTTTCGAGCCTGGTACAGGACTATCTCATCGCGCATGGCGCGCTGGCCGAGGCAGATGCCGGGCGGATGATCGCGCTGATGGGCGATGCCGAACTCGACGAGGGCAATATCTACGAGTGCCTGATCGAGGGCTACAAGCACGACCTGCGCAATTGCTGGTGGGTGGTCGATTACAATCGCCAGTCGCTCGACCACACCACGGCCGACCGCATGTTCCGGCGCTTCGACGACATCTTCGAGACGTGCGGCTGGCGCGTGCTGACGCTGAAGCACGGCGCGCTGCAGCGCGCGGCGTTCAAGCGCCCCGGCGGCAAGACGCTCGAGGACTGGATCGATAACTGCCCCAATGCCGATTATGCCGTGCTGACCTATCAGGGCGGCGCCGCCTGGCGCGCGCGCCTGATGGCCGATATCGGCGGCAAGCCCAATGTCGCGAAGCTGCTCGATGCTCATGACGACGACGCGCTCGCCGCGCTGATGACCAATCTCGGCGGACATTGCATGGAGACGCTGACCCAGGCGTTCGACAGCGCCAATGACGATCGGCCGACCCTGTTCATCGCATACACCATCAAGGGTTATGGCCTGCCGCTCGCCGGGCATAAGGACAACCATTCGGGCATGATGAACCCGCCGCAGATCACGGCGCTGCGCGCCAGCCTAGGGATCGCCGAGGGCGACGAATGGGAACCCTATGGCGGGCTCGGCGACAATGTCGCGGCCGATCTGAAGGCGTTCGTCGGGCGTAGCGCGCTGGCGCGCAAGGCGCCGGAGCCGCGCGCGCCGGCGGTGCCGGTCCCCGCTCGCCTCGCGGTGCCCGATGGCGACGAACAATCCACCCAGAGTGCGTTCGGCCGCATCCTGCTCGACCTGGCCAAGTCGGGCGAGCAACTCGGCGACCGCATCGTCACCACCGCGCCCGACGTGACGCAGACCACCAATCTCGGCGGCTTCGTCAACCAGCGCGGGCTGTTCCGTCGCCAGGAACTGAAGGACGTGTTCCGCGCGGCGAAGATCCCGTCGGCGCAGAAATGGTCGGGCGGCGGTGCCGGCCAGCATATCGAGCTGGGCATCGCCGAGAACAACTTCTTCCTGATGCTCGCGTCGCTGGGCCTTGCCGCGCAGCATTTTGGCACGCGGCTGATCCCGGTCGGGACGGTCTATGATCCGTTCATCGCGCGCGGCCTCGATGCGCTCAACTATGCCTGTTACCAGGATGCGCGCTTCCTGCTCGTCGGCACGCCCTCGGGGCTGACGCTTGCGGCCGAGGGCGGCGCGCACCAGTCGATCAACACCCCGCTGATCGGCATGGGGCAGCCCGGCCTGACCTATTACGAGCCGAGCTGGGCCGACGAACTGACGCTGATGATGCGCCATGCCTTCGAACATATCCAGGCCGATGACGGCGGCTCGGTCTATCTCCGTCTCAGCACGCGCTCGATACCACAAGTCGTGCGCGACGATGACGATTGGGAGGCCGGTGCGCTCAAGGGCGGTTACTGGCTGCGCAAGCCCGGCGCACGCACCGACGCGGCATTGGTGTTCACCGGGGCGATCGCGCCTGAAGTGCTCGATGCGCATGCCCAGCTGCTCGACGATATCCCCGGACTCGGCCTGCTCAACGTGACCTCGCCCGACCTGCTGCACCGCGGCTGGTCGGCCCGCCGCGCCGCGCGCTGGACCGGCACGCCGCCAGCGCCATCGCATGTCGAGAATCTGCTTGCCGCGCTATCGCCCGGCGCCGGCCTCGTCACAATCCTCGACGGTTCGCCCGGCGCGCTGTCGTGGCTCGGCGGGGTGCGCGGGATGCGGGTCAGCCCACTCGGCGTCGACCGGTTCGGCCAGACCGGCGACCTGCCCGACCTCTACCGCACCTATCGGCTCGATGCCGAGGCGATCATCGATGCGGCGGCGGAGCTGTTCCTGTCATAAGTCCTTGGCCGCTGCTGATTCCGATTCGGGGCACGCTGCTCTAGGCAAGGTAACGCTGCACCGGTACCATCCCGTCGACGGGAAGAGGAGATCGTGATGCATCGACGCGACGCTATCGCGGCCATCATGCTGACGGCGGCACTTCCGGCATCCGCGCGCGCCCGCCGCATCGGGCCGGTCGCGACATCGCTCGCCATCAACCGGTCGCGGATCGACGCGGCACTGCGTCGCATGGTCGCCGATAGCCGCGCGGCGGGCGTTTCGGCGCTGTTGTGGCAGCACGGTAGCGAGCGTTATTTCGGCGCAGCGGGCCATGCCGATCGCGAGGCGCGCCGGCCAATGGCACGCGATACGCTGGTGCAGATCTATTCGATGACCAAGCCGGTCACCGGCGTCGCGCTGATGCAGTTGTGGGAGCAGGGTCGCTTCGGACTCGACGACCCGCTCGAGCACTATATGCCGGCGTTCGGCATGGTCCCGGTCCTTGCCGGCAAGGGACCCGACGGCAAACCGATCCTGCGCGCACCGAAGCGCCCGATGACGATCCGCGACCTGATGCGCCATACCGCCGGCCTGCCCTACGGCATGCGCGATACCGCAGCCGATGCCGACTTCCACGCGATCGACCCGCTGGCGCTGGACAACAGCCTGGCCGAGGCGATCGACAAGCTCGCGCGCGTCCCGCTGCTGTTCGATCCCGGCAGCGAGTGGAGCTACAGCGCGGCGGTCGATGTCCAGGCGCGGCTGGTCGAACAATTCAGCGGCGCGCCGTTCGAGGAACATGTCCGGCGCACGATCCTCGATCCGCTCGGCATGCACGAGACCGGCTGGACCCAGCCGCCGGCGCGGCGCGCGCGCCTCGCGGCAAGTTATACCAAACAGGCCGGCGCGCTCGTCCGCGTCCCCGACCAGCGCAACGCGGCGCTCAATTTCGGGCCGCGCCGGCTGACCATGGGCGGCGCGGGGCTCGCCTCAACGCTCGACGACTATATGCGCTTCGCGCGCATGCTGGTCGGGCATGGCACGCTTAACGGCGTGCGCATCCTCGCACCCTCGACGCTGCGGCTGATGGCGACCGACCAGCTCGATCCGCGCATCGTGCGACGCTTCTTCCTGCCGACCAAGGGCTCGGTCGGTTTCGGGCTGGACTTTGCGGTGCGGACGGCGCGACCGCACGACGCGCGCGAGAATCGCGGCGCGGTCGGCGAGTTCTTCTGGGACGGGGCCGAATCGACCTTGTTCTGGGTCGATCCGGCCAATGATCTCGCGGCGGTGTTCTTTGCCCAGGTGACGCCGTTCGACGGCACGCTGCATCACGACTTCCGCGCCGCCGTTTATGGCGCGGACTATCTCGGCCCGCCCGGCGACTGAGCCAGCGAGGCGAGCGCGTTACGCCGCCTTGTCGAAGTCGATGACGATGCGGCCCTCGATCTCGCCGCGATGCATGCGGCCGAAAATGTCGTTGATGTTCTCTAGCCGGTCGGTGGTGACGGTCGCATGGACCTTGCCGGCGGCGGCGAAGTCGAGCGCTTCCTGCAGGTCGAGCCGCGTGCCGACGATCGAGCCGCGCACCGTGATGCCGTTAAGCACGGTGTCGAAGATCGACAGCGGGAAGTCGCCCGGCGGCAGCCCGTTGAGCGACACGGTGCCGCCACGCCGGACCATGCCCATCGCCTGCTGGAAGGCGGCCGGGCTGACGGCGGTGACGAGCACGCCCTGCGCGCCGCCAATCTCCTTTTTGATGAAGGCGGCGGGGTCGGTATCGCGCGCATTGACGGTGAGCGCCGCGCCCAGTTCCCGTGCCAGCGCCAGTTTCGCATCGTCGATATCGACCGCGACGACGTTGAGCCCCATCGCCTTCGCATATTGCACCGCCATATGGCCGAGCCCACCGATCCCGGAGATCGCCACCCAGTCGCCCGGCTTGGTATCGGTGACCTTGAGGCCCTTGTAGACAGTCACGCCGGCGCACAGCACCGGTGCGATCTCGACGAAGCCGACATTGTCGGGCAGGTGGCCGACATAATTCGGGTCGGCCAGGACATATTCGGCGAAGCTGCCATTGACCGAATAGCCGGTGTTCTGCTGGGTTTCGCACAGCGTCTCCCAGCCGCCCAGGCAGTGCCCGCAATGGCCGCACGCGGTATAGAGCCACGGCACGCCGACGCGGTCGCCCTCCTTCACATGCGTGACGCCGGCACCCACCGCCACGACATGGCCGACGCCCTCATGGCCGGGAATGAACGGCGGATTGGGTTTGACCGGCCAGTCGCCCTGGGCGGCATGGAGATCGGTATGGCACACGCCGGTCGCGGCGATCCTGACGAGGATCTGACCCGGGCCCGGCATTGGCACCGTCACTTCCTCGATCACGAGCGGCTGGCCGAATGCGCGGACGACCGCCGCCTTCATTGTCTTTTCCATCGTTTTGCCTCGTATTTTCGCAGGGATTGGGTGCGGGGACCGGGTGCGGGGAATCGGGTCAACGGTGTCGGCAAGAGCCGGGCTGGTGCGGACGGCCGAACCCTGCCCGCCGATGGCGGGAATCCCAATCCGCAAAGTTACCTATGCTTCAGCGCAGCGTGGCCAGCAGCCGGTCGAGCGGTACCGAGGCGAAGGCGGTGACGGAGTCGGCGACGCCATAGGGGAGCAGCAAGGTGCGCCCGATCACCATCGCCCCGCAGCTATAGACGACATTGGGCACATAGCCGTCGCGGGTGTCGTCGCCGGGGCGCAGCAGCGGCTCGGTCGAGCGCGCGATCACCTTGGCGGGATCGCGTTTGTCGAGCAGGCAGGCACCGAGACAATAGTTGCGGATCGGCCCGACGCCATGGGTGATGACGAGCCAGCCCTCGTCGATCTCGATCGGCGAGCCGCAATTGCCCATCTGGACGAATTCCCACTCCTAGCGCGGCGACACGATGATTGCGCCGCTGTCCCATTGGTAGAGGTCGTTCGACTGGAGCAGCCAGATATTCTCATGGTCCTGTCGGCCGAGCATCGCGTAGCGCCCGTCGATCCGGCGCGGAAAGAGCGCCATCCCCTTGGTGCCACTGAGCGAGCCGCGCAGCGCGTTGAGTTCGAAGGTGACGAAATCGTCGGTCCGCAACAGTTCCTGGCGAACCGTCTCGCCGCCGAACGCGGTATAGGTCCCGAAATAGCTGACATGCCCGTCATCGTCGGTGAAGCGGACGAGCCGGAGATCCTCGACGCCGTGACGCTGGTCGAAGGTCACCGGGAAGATGACGATCTGCGACAGGTCGCCTTGATCGCCGTAGAACAGCCTGACCCCGGGGTCGCCGGGCGCGCCGCCGGGGATATTCTCGATCGTCGGCGATGTCGCCCAGGGGCTCGGCGGATTGACGCATAACGCGCCCTCGGCGGTGAACTCGCCGGTGCGGAAGATCATCGAGGAAATATGTCCCTCGCCGACGCCGCGCAGCGACAGCACGAAACGCACCGCGCCGGGTGACAGGCCCGACTGATCGGGATGGGCGACGATGCTCGGGTTGAACAAGGCCGCGGCCTCGAACGAATATTCCTCGGCGAAATAGGCGCCGATCAGCAACACCTGCTCGGCGCTGACCTTGCGGCCGCGCGCAAAGGGTTCGGCCATATCGTAATAGCGCCGCTCCAGCACGCGCTCGACGTCGCGGTGGCGATCGGCGAGGCTGGTGGTGACGCGGGCGAGGTCGCTGTGGAGCGCGGCATCGCTCAGTCCCAACACACGGTCGACGATCCGCTCGACGCGCGAGCCAGAAGGTCCTGTGTCACCATTTTCGGCCGGCACGAACGGCCGCAGCACGACGCGCGCGGGCTCCGGGCGCAGCAACAGCTGCAGATCGGTGACCGGGTCATCGATTGCCCGATCAACCAGCGGGGTTGATGGTTCATCGGGGCGTGGGGGCAAATCGGTTTCCCTGCCTGGTCTCGCATCGCGTGCCGGCCACGGTACCGCGCCTCTACACGGCGCGCTTCCGGTGTGCCCGAACGCGTCGGCCTAGTCGAGCACCGAGATCACCATCGAAGGAAGCCCGCCCGATCTGACGCGCTTCGTCTAGGCTTCGGCCGCGATGCTGCGCAGCGCGCGCTCGAAGGCCGCGGCCGGCTGGCCGCCCGAGATGATATATTTGCGGTCGATGATGACGGCGGGCACGGCGCTGATCCCTTCCGCCTGCCATAGCCGTTCTGCCGCGCGCACCTCCTCGGCGTAGCGCCCCGAAGTGATCACGTCGTGCGCCGCATCGCGATCGAGACCGGCCTGGCCGGCGGCATCGACGAGAACAGCGATGTCGCCCGGATTGTGTCCGGCGGTGAAATAGGCCGTGAACAGCGCGTGTTTCAGCGCGCGTTGCCGGCCGGCGTCTATCAGGCCGGCCCAGTGCAGAAGGCGATGCGCGTCGAAGGTGTTGTAGATCCGGCTGCCCGGCGCCATCGTCATGGTGAAGCCAAGCTCGGCGGCGCGCTCGCGGATCACCGTGCGGTTGGCGGCCGATTGTTCCGGGGTCGCGCCATATTTCTCCCGGATATGCTCGCCGATCTCCTGTCCCTCGGCCGGCATTTGCGGGTTGAGTTCGAACGGCTGGAAGCGAATCTCCGCATCGACCAGATCGCCGACCGCGGCGAGCGCCTGTTCCAGACCGCGCAGCCCGATCACGCACCATGGGCAGGCAATGTCGGAAACGAAATCGATCTGCATCTGTCGGGTCATATCGCGGGCCTCTTTGCTGCTTTGGGTCGCATATAAGGCGTCCGCCGGCACTTGCATCGGTTCCGTCGGCGCGCTTTGCCTTGTCGTGATGCGGAACAATAAGAGACGTGCCGGGTTGGGCGACGGGACAGGGTACGCCCGGCCGCGCTCGGCGGCAGGGCCCGCCTGACTGTCGTTACATCCCGGGCTCGGGGCACCGGCGCTCGCACTAGGGGTTGATGCACATGAACAAGAAAATGATCCTTGCCGCAGGAACGTGCCTGCTCGTTCTGTCCGCTTGCGGCCACAAGACCGACGCTGCCGACAATGTTGCCGCGATGGCCGACAATAGTGCCGACATGATCGAGGAAAATGCGGCGATGGTGCGCAACGAAGGCGATCAGATGAGCGCCAACACCGAAGCGATGATGGACAACAAGGCCGAC
Organism: Parasphingomonas halimpatiens; assembly: GCF_036663795.1. Lineage (NCBI taxonomy): Bacteria > Pseudomonadati > Pseudomonadota > Alphaproteobacteria > Sphingomonadales > Sphingomonadaceae > Parasphingomonas > Parasphingomonas halimpatiens. Next base: position 61,776 of record NZ_JAXOJP010000004.1, on the reverse strand, counting down.
CGCATGGAAAACCGCGCCGACGCCGTGCGTGCGGCAGGCGAGAACCGCGCCGATGCAATGGACGACAGGACCAAGAAGTAGGTCTCGGCGTTCAAACCGATGGCATGAAAAAAGGCCCCGCCATTTCGGGCGGGGCCAGTTCTTCCATCCGGCACCTCGTTCAACGCACGAGTACGGGATTATATCCCGTCCCGGCTAAGCCGGGCGCGTCGGATCGATCAGATATTTCTCGCCCGTGGCCTTGCGCTCATAGGCCCTCAGCACATCGGGGCTGAGCGCCTCGGCCAGACCGATCGTCGCGCTATAATGGCTGGCAAAGGTCGTGGTCAGTTCATCGAGAACGCGCTGGCGCATCGCGGCGACGATCTCCTTGGGCGCTTTTTGCAGGAACGGTGTCAGCAGGAATCCGCCCACCGCCCATTGGAAGCCGAAAGCGAGTCGGTTGAGCACCGTCGGCGACAGGTCGAGCGCGCCATAGATGTAGAGCTGCTTGAACGTGTTGGACCCGTAGCGGCTATATTCGCCCGGTGCGCGGCTTGCGGCCTGTTCCATCGCCTGGACGATGTCGCTGCCGAGCGATCCGCCGCCGATCGCGTCGAAGGCGATCGTGGCGCCGGTCTCGGCAATCGCGTCGACCAGACGGGCGCGGAAATCGGGCGCGCTGCTGTCGAGCACATGGGTGGCACCGATCTTGGTCAGGATTGCCGCCTGCGCGGCGCTGCGCACGATGTTGACCAGCGGCACGCCGTCGGCGAGGCAGATCTTCTGCAGCATCTGGCCGAGGTTGGACGCCGCGGCGGTGTGGACGATCGCCTTGTGACCTTCCATCCGCATCGTCTCGACGAAGCTCAGCGCGGTCAGCGGATTGACGAACAGTGCGGCGCCATCGGCCGCGCTGGCGCCTTCGGGCAACGGCACCACGTCGCGCGTCTTCAGCTTGCGAAACTGGGTGTACATCGCACCGCCGAGCATGCCGACCTTGCGGCCGATCAGCGCCTTGGCGCCCTCGCCGGCGGCGATGACCGTGCCGGCGCCCTCATTGCCGACCGGCAAGGACTGACCGATCCGTCCGCGCACACCGCCGAGCCGCTCGCGCGGGATGGCGAAGGTAACCGTCGGACGCGCGGCGCTGCCTGTGCTGGCCATGGTCGAAACATCGGCCGGACCCAGCAGCAGCCCGAGATCGGACGGGTTGATCGGCGCCGCCTCGACCCGGACGATCACCTCATCATCGGCCGGCGCGGTCAGCGTGACCTCCTCCAGGCTCAGGGTCAGCGTACCGGCATCATCCACCGTCGACCGCAGCTCAAGTCCCGTCACGTCGCTCATCCTCGCCTCCTGATCGTCTTGTCGGGGCAGAGATGGCGATGCGCGACGTGGTGGTCAAATGCGTTCGCGCGAATTTTCGCGGAAATGACGGCGCTGATGCGCGGTCGGCGGGCGGGGGGTTAGATCTTCGGTTCGGCGACCAGCACGCGGTTTCGTCCACCCTGCTTGGCCGCGTAAAGCGCCTTGTCGGCCCGCTTCAGCGCAACGGTGCCGCCGTCCAACGGATCGAGTTCCGCGATCCCGGCCGAGAAGGTGACATGCCCGATCGGCTGGTGCGTGGCCTGGTTGATCAGTCGGCGCGCGGCCAGCGCGCCGCGCAGGTCATCAACGATCGCCACTGCCGCCGCCACGGTGCAATCCTCGAAGATCAATGCGAATTCCTCGCCGCCATGGCGCGCGACATAGAAGGTGTCGCCGGCGGCTTTCTTTAGCGACGATGCTACCAGGATCAGCACACGGTCACCGGTGTCGTGGCCGTGTGCGTCATTGACCGCCTTGAAATGGTCGATGTCGCACAAGGCGACCACGGCGGGTCGGCCCTCGCGGGCGGCGGTTTCGGCGACCGTCCGCAGGCGCGCATCAAAGTCGCGCCGGTTGGGCAGGCCGGTCAGATGGTCGACATGCGCCTCGCGCTGGGCGCTTTGCAGCGTGGTGCGCAACTGCGTCGTCTCGATCGCGCGCTGTCGCAGCTCTTCCTGGATGTCGCGGGTCTGGTCGAGCATCGCCTGGGTCAGGCCGATCAGCCGCTCGACCGCCGGCAGCGCCTCGGCCGATGTCAGTTCCTCGGCCTCGGCCTGGAGCGCGTTGCTATAGACATGCGCCGAACCACGCGACCGTTCGACCAGTTCGACGCACTGCGTCAGTACGACCTCGACCTGCTCGGTCGTCGAAGCGATCGACGCGGCGCGGCGTTCGGTCACCGGGCAGGCAGCATAGAATGTCTCGACCCACGCGTTCGACAAGGGCGTGCGGCTGGCCAGCGCTTCCTCGATCGCCAGCACGAGCTTGCGGTTCGAGCGCGACAGATAATCGTGCGCGCACATCAGGTTCAGCGCGGTCAGGTCAAGCTCATTGGAAAACAGGAAGGTCCCGATCTCGTCGAACAACGACTGCGACTGGCCCGCCCGCGCGCCCGCCTCGATGATGGCGGCGCCCGGCGTGAATCCACGCGCGCCGCGCCCGGCGACGGCCTGCGCAACCCGCGTGCTTTCAAAGGACTGGTGCATCGCCGCCCTTCGTCGCCAGGATGGGAGTGCGGGCACCTGTCAGCCGGCTGTGACCGGAGCGGCAGGGCAAGGTGTTCGATCCGACAACGACAAACAAGATCAACCCTCCCCATCGACGGCATATCGGTAGCGGGTAAATATTGCCCTTACCCTATCGGCAAGAACGCGTTCATTCACCCACGCTGCAATAATACGACCGAATTCCGATATCCTTGCGGGTCCGCCGACAGGGAGGCTCGGGTTATTGGTCCGCGCCTGCTCATTTCGGGTAATTTGGCGGCAATGAGGGGACTCAGTGACCCTTGGCCGCGAGAATTGCCTGCAACGGATTGGCGAGCGCGTCACCGACCCGCACCAGCCGGTTCTCATCGCGATGCGCGAAGGGCGCCTCCTGGCCGCGCACGGTCAGCACCGTATCGGTGACATAATGCCACGATCCGCGCGATGCCGCGCGACAATGCCGAGCGCGTCGTCGCCGGTGCCCGTGCGCTCTCCCCGCATCTCGGCGAGCGGATGGTCGCGGCGCGACTGCTGGGCCGCGCGGTCGTGCTGCGCGAACTGAAACCGCAGGACCTCAAGATCGAGATCGGGCAATTCTCGCACCGCGACGCCGTCCGTGCGGCGCGTTATCTCGCTCATGTCGTGGGCGCGGCCCATGCGCGGCAGCTGAACAAGGATGGTCGGACGGCGTGGCAGACTTTGTTTAGCCGTCGCGGCGACGCGGCGCTCGACGCGCCGTCATGGCTGTGGCGCGCGGTGGTCGATCTCGCCGGCAACCATGAGGCCGCCTATCTCGAGCATTGCCGGCGCTACGCGTTGAGCGACTGAGCGCGGCGCGGTCAGGCTTCGCCCGGCGCCGAGGCGCGCCATAGCTGGCCGAGTGCGTCGTCCAGCACCGGCGGATCGAACGGGTCGAGGCCCGATCCCGGGTAGAAGGTCATCTCGCTGAAGCGCGGCGTGGTGCCGGTGTCGTAGAAATCGACCCGCACGAAGTCGAATCCGCGCGCCAGCGTCTCTGCCCCTGCAATCATGCGGTCGAGTGCCGCTGGCGGCGCGGGATCGGGCTCTGCCGTCGGCGACGACAGCCGCCGCCAGGTGGGATCGAACAGCATCCAGCGATGGCCATGTTCGCGGTCGAGATGGACCTGCACTGCCGCGACGCGGCCGTGAAAGACATAGCATTTATAATCGATCGGCAGCGTGGCGCCGTCGCCGACGAACGGCTCGACCAGCACGCCGCGCGTCACGCCGCGATACCCCCATTCGTCGAGCCAGCGGCCATAATCGCTCCGCATCCACCCTGCAGCGGCGGCGCGGATGGCGGGCCAGTCGGCGTGAGCGTCGCGCACGAAGTGGCGCTGGTTGCAGCCGTGGCGCGACTTGACGACGAAGGGATAGGGCCAGGAGGGGGCATCGGGCAGCGCATCGCCCGACCACAGCGTCGGCGTCACCCAATCGTCACCGAGCACCTCGGCGACGAAGCGTTTCACCGCAACCTTGTCGATCAGGTGCGGCAGTCGCTGGTCGCGATCGCGCAGCTTTCGGCGCTGGATAAGTTCGGTGAAGCGCATCGGCCGGTCCAGCGACAACCGACGGCGATGCCGCCACCAATAGGTCAGGTGCAGTCGAAGCCAGGGGCCAAGCGGCGTTGCGGGGGCAGCGGGCGCCAGGGCGCGCACCACCGAAGAACGAAGCTGCGACCCCTTCACGCGCAGGAAGGCAATGCGGAGATGGCGGGCGACGGCATCGCGGCACTACGCGCCACCCCGATCGTTCGTTCCGTCGCGAGATCGGCCCGGTCCGACTTGCCTTGGGTTAAGGTGATTCTTGGGAACGTTCGCCGCGCCTTGTTCGTCCTTTCGCCATGTCCGACCTGTCCTCCCCCCTGTTCCGCTGGCCACACCGTTCGCAGGACGAACTGCGCACGATGCTGCACGATCATGTCGCCGCGCGCGATTTTCCCTGCGTCGGCGCCAAGTCGGCGCTTGCCCGCAACAGCCTCGAGGTGTTGGCCTGCAACAGTATCGACAGCGCATGGGACGATCTTCGGATCCACGATGCCTTGCTGCAATGGGCAGCGGCGTATCGCGAGGATCCGGGTGCGCTGCGCAGTTTTGCGGTCGTGTTCGAGGGTCCCGTCGGGCTCTGCGAAGCCAGCTTCGAATCCGCTATGTGGGCGCGGATCCAGTCCTTGTCCGACAAGGATTTGTGGCGCGGACAGAATTACGACGCGCGGGTCAGCCCCGATCCCGATGACCAGCATTTTTCGCTCAGTTTCGGCGGCGAGGCGTTCTTCGTCGTCGGCCTTCACCCGCAGGCCAGCCGCCCGGCGCGGCGCCTGCCGCGGCCGGCGATGATCTTCAACCTGCACGACCAGTTCACCCAGCTGCGCGCGGCGGGCAAATATGAAGGCATGCGCGAGAAAATCCTTGCGCGCGACGAGGCGATTGCCGGCAGCATCAATCCGATGCTCGCACGCCACGGCGACGCGAGCGAAGCGCGGCAATATTCCGGCCGCGCGGTCGACGGGGAATGGCGCTGCCCGTTCCGTTACAAGGGAGACGAGGAATGACGCCGGTAACGATTCCGCCGCGCAGCGGCACAGCCCTCCGGCTTGCCGCCGGTGAGACGTTGATCGTCATCGACCCGCAGGGTTGCCAGGTCGCCGACCTGCTCGCCTTCAACGCCGACGATATTGGCGAGGTGCTGTCGTCGGGTCGTACGCTCGACTATCAATCGACCATCCGCCTGACCACCGGCGACCGGCTATGGTCGAACCGCAGTCGCGTCATGCTCGACATCGTCGAAGATTCGGTTGGCATGCATGATTTCCTGCTCACGCCCTGTTCGCGCGATACCTTCCGGATCTGCTATGATGATCACGATCCGCACCCGGGATGCTTCGGCAATCTCGCGGCTGCGCTGGCGCCCTATGGGGTATTGCCCGACGCTATCCCCAGCGCGTTCAACTGCTTCATGAATGTGCCCGTCGACGGCGCGACCGGCCGGTTGCAGGTGTTGCCGCCGACCAGCAAGGCTGGCGACCACATCGCTTTCCGCGCGGCGATGGACCTGATCATCGGGCTCACCGCCTGTTCGGCGCGCGATTCGAACGGGGGGAGCTTCAAGCCGATCGACTATCGCATCGAACAGGCGACCGACGCCGAACGCGAAGCGGTCATGACGGGCTGCCTGGCGCACGGCTGAGCCGCGCGTTCATCAAAAACGATTGTCATAAGCCGGATGGTTATATATCCATTTGGTTATGTATGAATCGCTCGATAGCAAATTCGCCGCGCTGGCCGATCCGACGCGCCGCGCGATCATCGCCCGGCTCGCGCTAGGCGAGGCGACGGTCGCGGAATTGCGCGCACCGTTCGCGATAAGCCAGCCGGCGATATCGAAACACCTCAAGGTGCTCGAAAAGGCCGGGCTGATCGATTCCGGGCGGGCGGCGCAATCGCGCCCGCGTCGTCTCAACGTCGCGGCGCTGCGCGAGACGACCGACTGGATCGCCTATGTCGGCGACCTGTGGTCCGACAGCTTCGATCGCCTGGATGCCTTCCTCGCCGCCAACCCCGAAAGTACGACCAAGGAGGGATAAGTCATGACCACCGACGCCACGGCACAGACCACGCCGGAATTCGTCATTTCGCGCCACTTCGCCGCACCCCCTGAACGACTATGGGAGGCGTGGACCGACCCGGCACAGATGGCGCAATGGCTCGGTCCCAAGGGCACGACCGGCACGACGCTCGCGGCCGATGTGCGGCCCGGTGGCTTGCTCCATTGGCGCATGGACGGTGCCGAGGGCAGCATGTGGGGCCGGGCGGTCTATCGCGAGGTGATCGCGCCTTCGCGACTGGTCTATGTCCAGTCTTTTTCCGATGACGCGGGCGCCATCACCCGCGCGCCGTTTTTTGAGGGCCGGTGGCCGCTCGAGATGCTGACCATTGTGACATTCGAACTGGACGGCGATGGTACGCGCGTCACGCTCACATGGCGTCCGCTCGACGCCGCCGCCGACGAGCTGGCCAATTTCGTCTCGAACATCCCGTCGATGCACGGCGGCTGGGGCAACAGCTTCGATCAACTGGCGGCGCTGATCGATCAGGGTTGAGACGGGTCGGGCGGCGCTGTGACGCGCCGCCCGACATTCGCTTCAGGCCAGCGTGCGCAGCGCGGGTTCGCGCGCATAGAAGCGCTTTGCCGCCGCCGTGACGAAGCTGCCGTCGAGCGCGGTAATGCCGTCGTCCGGCGTCACCCCCGCCTTGTCGAGCAACGGCTTGGCGGCATCGCTGGCGCCGATCGCCTTGAGGTGGCCGAAGGCGTTCATCACCCATTCGACCGCCGCGGCTTCCTTGAGCAGCGCCGCGCAGCCATCGTCGGACAGCACGACCGCGACGGCGTCGAACAGCTGTGATGGCATGCCGGCGAGCTGGCCGTCGGCCTTTTGCACGCTGCCGTCCGACAGCGTCGCGCCGCCGACCTTGGGGGCGACCAATACCGCTTTCGCCTTGGCCTTGGTGATGGCGGCGACGACCGACTTGAGCTGGGCAGCATCGCTGCCGTCGGCGATCAGCACGCCGATCGCGCGGCCCTCGATCGTGTCCTTCATGTTCTTGTGGATCGACAGCGCATCGGATGGCGCCATGTCGACCGGCTCGCGCGCGGCCTTGGCCTTTTTGGGCAGGGAAATGCCAAGGCCGTCGGCGACGCGCTGGGCAAAGGCCTCGTCGACGTTGCGCAGATTGGCGACCATCCGCCCCGGCACCTGATCGAGCTGGCCCACCTTGGACAGTTCGAACACGAAGGACGAGGCGATATGGGCCTGCTCGCTCTCGGTCTGCGAGGCGAGGAACAGCCGCGCCTGACTATAATGGTCGGCGAAGGTTTCGCTGCGGACGCGAAGTTTTTCGCCGCTTTCGTCCGGACCGGTCGGCGCCGTGGTGGTGACGAAGCCGCCGGCCGGGCTTTCGCGCGGGCCGCCTTCCTCGCCATGCGCGGCCAGGCTGTTGGGTTCGTAATTGGCGCGCCCCTTGGGCACCGCCATCTGCATCATGCCGTCGCGCTGAAAATTGGCCATCGGACAACGCGGCGCATTGACCGGGATCTGGTGGAAGTTGCTCGTGCCGAGGCGCGACTTCTGGGTGTCGAGATAGCTGAACAGGCGGCCCTGAAGCAGCGGATCGTTGGAGAAGTCGATCCCCGGCACGATATTGCCCGGGCAGAAGGCGACCTGTTCGGTCTCGGCGAAGAAATTGTCGACATTGCGGTCGAGCACCATCCGCCCGATGATCCGCACCGGAATGTCGTCCTCGGGGATCAGCTTGGTCGAGTCGAGCACGTCATAGGGCTGCGCGTCGGCGAATTTCTGGTCGAACACCTGGATGCCGAGCTCCCATTCCGGGAAATTGCCGCTGTCGATCGCCTCGAACAGGTCGCGGCGATGATAGTCGTTGTCGGCGGCCTGAAGCTTCAGCGCCTCGTCCCAGATCGTCGACTGGATCCCCAGCTTGGGTTTCCAGTGGAACTTGACGAAACTCGCCTTGCCCGCCGCATTGACGAGCAAAAAGGTGTGGATGCCGAAGCCTTCCATCATGCGCAGCGAGCGCGGCAGGGTGCGGTCCGACATCGCCCAGAACAGCATATGCGTCGTCTCGGGCGACAACGAGGCGAAGTCCCAGAAGGTGTCGTGCGCGCTGCCCGCCTGGGGATAGCCGGTGTTGGCTTCCATCTTCACCGCATGGATCAGATCGGGGAATTTGATCGCGTCCTGGATGAAGAACACCGGAATGTTGTTGCCGACCAGATCCCAATTGCCCTCGCGGGTATAGAATTTTACCGCGAAGCCGCGCACGTCGCGCGGCGTATCGACCGATCCCGCGCCGCCGGCGACGGTCGAGAAGCGCGCGAACACCTCGGTCTTCTCGCCCTTGGTGAACAGCGCCGCCTTGGTCAGATCGGAAATGTCGTCGGTCGCCTCGAAATAACCATGCGCGCCCGAGCCGCGCGCATGGACGATGCGTTCCGGAATGCGCTCATGGTCGAAATGGAAGATCTTTTCGCGCAGCACGAAATCCTCGAGCAGCGTCGGCCCGCGCGCGCCAGCCTTGAGGCTGTTCTGGTTGTCGGAAACCGCGATGCCCTGGTTGGTGGTGAGCACATTGTCGCTCCCGGCCTGTTGGTGGGTTTCGCCGCCCTTGCCCGTGACTTGCTTGAGATCCTCGGCCATGCGCAATTCTCCGTGCCGCAAATTCGGCGTCGCGCTGCTCAACGCGCCTTGGCGACGGCGGGTCCCTGCCCGGGAAAATTTTAGGCCGTGCTCGCGTGACACCCGCTGCGCCGCCGCGATCATTTGCCAAGCCGCGCCGGACTTGCGACAACTGCCAGCAACGAGAGAGGGGCCGGGCAATGACCTATATCCTGGGCGGGTGGCAGAGCGATTTCGCGCAGGTGTGGAGCCGGCAGGGCACGGACCTCGCCGATGCCTTTGCCGAGGCGGTGAACCACGGCCTTGCCGCGACCGCGCTCGACCCCGCCGAGATCGAGACCGGCCATGTCGGCAATTTCGCCGCCGAACTGTTCGCCGGGCAGGGCTTGCTCGGCGGCTTTTTCGGCCTGACCGATCCCGCCTTCGACGGCATGCCGGCGGTGCGCCACGAGGCGGCCTGCGCCTCGGGCAGCGTCGCGCTGCTTGCCGCGACCGCGGAAATCGAGGCGGGCCGCTACGACCTCGCCTGCGTGATCGGGATCGAGCAGATGCGCAACGTGCCGGGGAAGACCGCCGCGGAACATCTCGGCGCGGCGGTGTGGCATGGCCATGAATATGCCGATGCGGCGTTCGTCTGGCCCGCCGCTTTCTCCGATCTCGCCGAGGAATATGACCAGCGCTATGGCCTGCGCTACGAGCATCTGATGCGCATCTCCGAGATCAATTTCGGCAATGCGCGCCGCAACCCCAACGCCCAGACGCGCGGCCATCGCTTCACGCCCGAGAGTTTTACCGCCGATAACGACGCCAACCCGGTGGTTGCGGGACGCACGCGCAAGATGGATTGCGGCCAGGTCACCGACGGTACGGCGGTCGTGTTCCTCGCCTCGCCGCGGCGCGCGAAGGAATATGCCGACAAACGCGGTATCCCGGTCGAGAAGCTCGCCCGAATCAACGGATGGGGGCATCGCAACGCGCCCTTGCCCTACGCAAGCAAGATCGCGAGCAGCGCCGGCGGACCCTATGTCTTCCCGCAGGTACGCCACGCGATCGACGATGCGCGCCGCCGCGCCGGGGTGGCGGACATCGCCCAGCTCGACGCGGTCGAGACACACGACTGCTTCACCGCGACCGAATATATGGCGATCGACCATCTCGGGCTGACCGCGCCGGGCCAGTCATGGCAGGCGATCGAGGACGGGTCGATCGAACAGGGCGGACGCTTGCCGATCAACCCCTCGGGCGGACTGATCGGCGCGGGCCATCCGGTCGGCGCGACGGGGGTGCGCATGCTGCTCGACGGCTACAAGCAGGTCACCGATCAGGCCGGCGACTATCAGGTCGAGGGTGCCGAGCGCGTCCAGACGCTCAACATCGGCGGATCGACCACCACGACGGTCAGCTTCATCGTCGAGCGCGCCGCATGAGTGTCGGCGTGGTGCTGGTGACCAATGCGGCGGTGCTGGTCGCGCTGTTCGTCGCGATGTGGCTGCTGTGCCTCAAGACGCGCGACGTGACGCCGGTCGACAGCCTGTGGGCGCTCGGCATGGTGGTGATGGCCGCCTCGACCTTCGCGCAGACCAGCGGCGATCCGACGCGCAAGGCATTGCTGCTCGGGCTTTGCGCACTGTGGGGCGTGCGGCTCGGCGGTTATCTGCTGTGGCGCTGGCGCGATCATGGGCCGGACCGGCGTTACCAGACGATGTTCGCCCGGGCGAAGGAGGCAAAGGGCTGGGGCTTCGCGACGGCCTCGTTGCTGCTGGTGTTCGCGATCCAGGCGCCCCTGCTGTTCATCGTCTGCCTGCCGGTGCAACTCGGCCAGATCGATGCGGCGCAGGGGCTCGGCGCGATCGGCTGGGCCGGGGCGGCGCTGGCGTTGATCGGTATCGCGTTCGAAAGCATCGGCGATGCGCAACTTGTCCGTTTCCGCCGCGACCCCGCCAATGCCGGCCAGGTGATGGATCGCGGCCTGTGGCGCTACACGCGCCACCCCAATTATTTCGGCGACGCCTGCACCTGGTGGGGCCTGTATTTGATCGCCGCCGAGACACGCATCGGCCTGCTCGCGCTGCCGGGCCCGGTGCTGCTGACCTGGACGCTGATGAAATGGTCGGGCGCACCGACGATCGAAGGGCGGCTCAAGCGCAAGAAACCGGGCTATGACGACTATATGCGGCGGACGAGCGGGTTCGTGCCCTGGTGGCCGAAACGCGCCTGAATCCGGCAGTGCGGCAGTCTACAGCAGCGATCCGCGCTCTACCCAGTGCGCATGCGTCCCGCTGCAGATCTTGTGCGGCAGCGCGATGCGGCACACCGGGCCGGCGGCAAAATTCTTGCAGTCGATCAGCACGCACTCGCTCGTGCCCTGCAACTCGTCGATGATGAAGCTGACGAGATAGCCGTCATCCTCGTCGACCGCGTTCGTTCGCGGCGCGAAGGGCGCCTCGCTGGCATAACGTCCCTCCGGCAGCATCATCTCCCAGGATTCGCCCGTGTCGAGGTCATGCTTGACGAAGCCGTTGAACAGGAACCAGCCGGGCTTGGCCGTGGTCGAATAGACGTAGCGGTGCTTGTGGCCCGCGACGCGCTGGTTGATCATGCCGAATTCGAGGATGCGGTCGTCGAGCCGTTCCTCGCGCGTCGTGCCGTCGGCCAGGTTGAAGCGCCAGCGATGCAGCTTGGGGCGGAAGCTGTGCTCGTCGACATAGGCCATCAGATGGCCATAGCCGTCGGGATTCTCCAGCGGGGCGGGGGTGGGATCTTCCTGGAAATAACCGTCCATCACCACCTCGTCGCCCTCCTCATAGGCGTTGAGGAAGTGCAGGACATAGGTCGGCGCGGCCTCGAACCAGCGGATCTCGTCCGGCCCGCCATGGCGCGGGATCAGCGCGAAACGCGCTGGCACGCCCTCGTGCAGCCGCGCGGCGTGGATGTCGCGCTTGAGCAGTTCGGCATCCCAGAACACCGGCAGGTCGTTGACGATCGACCAATGCTCGCTGAACGTCATGTCGTGTGGCAGGCGCGGCCCGGACAGCGGCACCGGGATGTAATGGGTCAGCGTGCCGCTGCGATCGACCACGCCATAATGCATGTAGGGCGCGTGCTTGGCATAGTTGAAGAACAGCAGCTCGCCGGTGTGCTCATCGACCTTGGGGTGGGCCGAGATGCCGTCGAGCGGCACCCAGGGCGCCAGGCCGAGCGGCTCCAGCGTCACGGGATCGAGCATATAGCCCTCGCCGCATTGATAGAAGGTCGAGATCGCCTTGCCGGCATGGACGATGATGTCGGTGCTCGACGAATCCTTGAGGCTGCCATGCGCCCCGAACCCCGGGCGCTTCGAGGTGCCGGGGCGATCGGCCAGCCCACCCCACAGCGACTCGCCGGCCTCCTGCTCGGCCTGGAAGCAGCGCGTGCGTACCCAGCGATTGCGGTATGAGGCGGTGCCGTTCCGGAAATCGATCTGGTGGATCATCCCGTCGCCGTCGAACGGGTGATAGCGGCCGAGCGGCTGGTGCAGCTGGTTCTCGGTGTTGCGCAGATAGATGCCGTCGATGTCGTCGGGGATCGTGCCCTCGATCACCTTGAGGTCTGTCGCCGTGACCTCCTCGTGGAGCGGCGTCCACGCGCCGTTGAGATAGGGGTGGTTGCTGGGGCGCAAAGACGAGACGACGGGGGGAAGGCGGTCGATCTGCACATGAACTCTCCCGAGGCGGCTTTTGCGGGGAGATTAGGACGACATGCGCGAAACCGCCATGCCCCGCGACACCACGACGAGATCGCGCACGGTGTCGAGGGTCACGCCATCATCGAGATCGCGCCGCACCAACGCCGCGCCCTTAAAATCTTCATGGTGGGTATAGTGCGACGGTGTCACCAGCGTCGCGATCCCGGCACCGCGTGCGGCCTCGAGACCATTGCGCGAATCCTCGATCGCGACGCATGCCGATGCCGGCAGGCCCAGGTCGACCAACGCCAGTTCATAGGCCTCGGGATCGGGCTTCTTCACCGCGACCATCTCGCCCGTCACGATTGCCGCGAACCATCCTGCCGCGCCGCGACCGATGACATGGTCGAGCAAGGTGGCGAGGTTGGTAGCGCTCGTCGTCGTCGCGATCGCCAGCGCGATGTCCTGCCGGCTTGCGTCCTCGATCAAGCGCCGTACGCCAGGTCGCGCGAGAACCGCGCCCTCTGCGACGAGATCGGCATAGAGCGCGTTCTTGCGCGCATGCAGTGCGGCGACGAGCGCGGGGTCGGGCGCCATCCCCAGTTCATCGAGATAGCGCGCGATGCGCTCCTTGCCGCCGGTCGTCGTCAGCAGCGCCCGGTAATCGTCCTGCGACCACGACCATGGCTTGCCCGCTTCGGCAAAAGCGCGGTTGAACGCGGTGCGGTGCGCCTCCTCGGTTTCCGCCAGCGTCCCGTCGACGTCGAAGATGATCGCGCGAAGCGCCACGCGCTACGTCGCCGCTTCCGCCGGCGCGAAGACGCGGCTGGCGCGGATATCCTCGGGCTCGATGGTCGAAAGCTGCTCGGTCGTCACCGGTGCGGCGGCATCGAACAGCCGGGTGGCCTGGCGCAGCCGTGCGCGATCGAGCGCGTTGCGGATCGAGCGGGCATTGGCGAAATGCGGCTGGGCGCGGCGCAGCGCGACATAGTCGCCGAGCGTCGCGCGCGCCGCGTCCGACAAGGTGTAGCCCTGTGCCGCGAGCAGGTTGTCGGCGATCTTCACCAGCTCGTCATCGCCATAATCGGGGAAATCGATATGGTGCGCGATGCGGCTGCGAAAGCCGGGGTTGGACATGAAGAAGGTGTCCATCCGCGCGGCATAGCCGGCGAGGATCACGACGAGATCGTCGCGCTGGTTCTCCATCACCTGGAGCAGGATCTCGATCGCCTCCTGGCCATAGTCGCGCTCATTTTCGGGGCGATAGAGATAATAGGCCTCGTCGATGAACAGCACGCCGCCCATTGCCTTTTTGAGCACGTCCTTGGTCTTGGGCGCAGTATGACCGATATATTGCCCGACCAGATCGTCGCGCGTCACCGAGACGAGATGGCCCTTTCGCACATAGCCGAGCTTGTGGAGAATGCCGGCCATGCGCAGCGCGACCGTGGTCTTGCCGGTGCCGGGGTTGCCGGTGAAACTCATGTGCAGTGTCGGCGGCTGGCTGACCAGCCCGAGCCGCTGGCGCACGCGATCGACCAGCAGCAACGCCGCGATCTCGCGGATGCGCTGCTTGACCGGCGCGAGGCCGACCAGTTCGCGGCCGAGTTGGTCGAGATCCTCGGCCAGCCCGGACTCGGCGAACTCGCGCTGCAGGTCGATCGCGGTGTCGGTCACCTAGGCACCGTAACGCTGGCCTTCGGGCCGCGCCGCGGCATAACCACGCGTCGTGTAGGACACGCGCTGGCCGGCCTGTTCCTGTCGTTCGAGCGCAAAGCCCGGTTCCTCGGCCGGCCGGTCGGTAATGAACGACAGCCGCAGCGACTCCCAGCCATGGCTGGCATCGAACGCCGAGAGGCGGATATAATGCGTTCCGCCATGCGCCTTGCGGCACGCCGCCAGCTCCAGCATCACGCCGGCCGCATCGGGCACGTCGAACATCGGGATGCCCCACATCTCCCAATAGGTGTTCCGCGGGTGCGGGTCGTCGCTATATTCGATGTTCACCGCCCAACCATGGTCGAGGCAATATTGCACCTGGGCGACGATCTGCTCGTCGGTGAAGTCGGGCAGGAACGAGAAGGTGCCCTGGGTAATACGCATGACGGTGCTCCTCAGGCGGCGGTCAAAGTGGGGACGAAATCGGCGGTGTCGGTCGAGGCATAGTTGAAGGACACGTCCTTCCACGTCTCGATCGCCGCCCGGAGCGGCGAGCACCAGCGCGCCGCCGCGGCAAGGATGTCGGGGCCCTCGGCGAGATAATCGCGGCCCTCGTTGCGCGCCTGGATCATCGCCTCCAGCGCGACGCGGTTGGCGGTCGCGCCGGCCTGGATGCCCATCGGATGGCCGATCGTCCCGCCGCCGAACTGCAGGATGACGTCCTCGCCGAGATAATGGATCAACTGGTGCATCTGCCCGGCATGGATGCCGCCCGACGCCACCGGCATGACCTTGTTGAGCGAGGCCCAGTCCTGGTCGAAAAAGATGCCATGTTCGAGATTCTGCGCGACATGGTCCTCGCGCAGCGTGTCGTAGAAGCCGGCGATCATCAGCGGATCGCCCTCCAGCTTGCCGACCACCGTGCCGGCATGGATGTGGTCGACGCCTGCCATGCGCATCCATTTGCAGATCACGCGGAAGTTCATCCCGTGATTCTTCTGGCGCGAATAGGTCGAGTTGCCGGCGCGGTGGAGGTGCAGGATCATGTCGTTGCGCCGCGCCCATTTGGCCATCGACTGGATCGCGGTGTAGCCGATCACCAGGTCGATCATGATGATGCACGAGCCGAGATCGCGGGCGAATTCGGCGCGCTCGTACATCTCCTCCATCGTGCCGGCGGTGACGTTCATATAGTGGCCCTTGACCTCGCCGGTCGCGGCCTGCGCCTTGTTCACCGCCTCCATGCAATAGAGGAAGCGGTCGCGCCAATGCATGAAGGGCTGCGAGTTGATGTTCTCGTCGTCCTTGACGAAATCGAGCCCGCCTTTCAGCGCCTCATACACCACGCGACCATAGTTGCGGCCCGACAGGCCGAGCTTGGGCTTGGTCGTCGCGCCGAGCAGCGGCCGGCCGAACTTGTCCATCCGCTCGCGCTCGACGACGATGCCCGTGGCGGGTCCCTGAAAGGTCTTGAGATAGGCGACCGGGATACGCATGTCCTCGAGCCGCAGCGCCTTCAGCGCCTTGAAGCCGAACACATTGCCGATGATCGATGCCGTCAGATTGGCGATCGAACCGCCCTCGAACAGGTCGAGATCATAGGCGATATAGGCGAAATGCTGGTTCTCGCTGTTGGGCACGGCATCGACGCGATAGGCCTTGGCACGGTATTTCTCGCAGGCGGTCAGCCGGTCGGTCCACACCACCGTCCAGGTCGCGGTCGAGCTTTCGCCCGCCACCGCCGCCGCCGCCTCGATCGCATCGACGCCGTCCTGCGGCGTGATGCGGAACAGCGCGATGACGTCGGTGTCCTTCGGGACGTAATCGGGCTCCCAATAGCCCATCTTGGCATATTCCATGACGCCGGCGGCGTAGCGCTCCTTGCCGGTGACGGTGCTGTGCTCGTTCATCCTGCTTACTCCTCAAGCGGCGGCGTGGGCGATGGTGCGGTGCGAATCGAGTGACCCGGCGGCGTAGCGGCGCGCCATGTCGGCCATCGGCACGACCTTGATCTTGCCGGCCTGGCCGGCGGTGCCGAACGCCTCGAAGCGTGCGCGGCAGATCGAGGCCATCGCGTCCATCGAGGGTTTCAGGAACTTGCGCGGATCGAACTCGGCCGGCTGGGTCTGCGCGATACGGCGGAATTCGGCTGCCGCGACGAGCCGCAGGTCGGTGTCGATATTGACCTTGCGCACGCCCATCCTGATGCCGCGCACGATCTCGTCGACCGGCACGCCATAGGTCTCGCGCATTTCGCCGCCATGGCGGTTGAAGATTTCCTGCCATTCCTCGGGGACCGAGGAGGATCCGTGCATCACGATATGCGTGTTGGGCAGGCGGGCGTGGATGCGCTCGATCACCTCCATCGCCAGGATGTCACCGGTTGGCTTGCGGCTGAACTTGTAGGCGCCGTGACTGGTGCCGAGCGCGACGGCGAGCGCATCGACCTGCGTCTCGGCGACGAAGCGCGCGGCCTCGTCCGGATCGGTCAGCAGCATGGCGTGATCGAGCGCGCCTTCGAAGCCATGCCCGTCCTCGGCCTCGCCCTTGCCGGTTTCGAGGCTGCCGAGACAGCCCAGCTCGCCCTCGACCGAGGCGCCGACCATATGCGCCAGCCGCGACACCTCGGCGGTGATCGCGACATTATAGTCGTAATCGGCCGGGGTCCTGGCGTCTTCCTCGAGCGACCCGTCCATCATCACGCTGGTGAAGCCGTGCTGGATCGCGGTCATGCAGGTCGCGACATTGTTGCCGTGATCCTGATGGATGACGATCGGGATCTGCGGGAACATCTGCTCCAGCGCTTCCATCATCTTGGCCAGCATGATGTCGCCGGCATAGGAGCGCGCGCCGCGGCTCGCCTGCAGGATGACCGGCGCGTCGCACGCCGCCGCCGCCTGGCAGATCGCCAGTCCCTGCTCCATATTGTTGATGTTGAATGCCGGCACGCCATAACCCTGTTCGGCGGCGTGATCGAGCAACTGGCGCAGCGTGATGCGGGCCATCGGGTCAGTCCTCCATCATCATGACATGCGTCGCTTGCGCTCGATGAGCTGCAGGATCAGCGGGGTGAGGATCAGCTGCATCGCGAGATCGAGCTTGTTGCCCGGCATCACGATCGAGTTGGGCCGTGACATGAAGGACTGCGGCACCATCGACAGCAGATAGGGAAAGTCGATCCCGCGCGGGTTGGCGAAGCGGATCACCAGCATCGATTCGTCAGGGGTCGGGATCCATCGTGCGACGAACGGATTCGACGTGTCGACGATCGGCACGCGCTGGAAATTGATGTTGGTCTCGGAGAATTGCGGGGTGATGTAGCGGACATAGTCGGGCATCCGCCGCAGGATCACGTCCATCACCGCCTCGGCCGAATAGCCGCGCGTCGCACGGTCGCGGTGGATCTTCTGGATCCATTCGAGGTTGATCACCGGCACGACGCCGATCCTGAGGTCGGCATGCCGGGCGACATTGACCGTCTCGGTCACCGCGCAGCCGTGCAGCCCTTCGTAGAACAGCAGGTCGCTCGGCGCGAAATCGACCCACGGCGTGAAGGTGCCCGGCGCCGCGCCGCGCGCCTCGGCCTCATCATCGTCATGGATATAGGTCCGCGTCTGCCCGGTGCCGCTCTCGCCATATTGGGCGAACACCGCCTCCAGCCGCTCGAGCTCGTTGGCGTCGGGGTGGAAATGGGTGAAATTGGGGTTGCCGGCCTCGCGCTCCGCAGCGACCTTTGCGGCCATGTCGGCGCGGTTGTAGCGGTGGAAGGCGTCGCCCTCGATGAACGCCGCCTCGACCTTTTCGCGGCGGAAGATCTGCTCGAAGATGCGCTTGACCGAGGTCGTCCCCGCGCCTGACGAGCCGGTGATCGAGATGATCGGATGGCGTGCCGACATCGCGCTACCCCTCAGGCCCGGAACAGGCCGCGCTTGCCGAACAACGGCGCGCGGTCTGCCATCTGGCTCGGCATGCTGTGATAACGGCCGATCCGCGTGACCTCGGCGGTCGAGCCGAACACCAAAGGCGTGCGCTGGTGCAACTCGGTCGCGGCGATGTCGAGGATCGGGTCGAGCGTGTCGGTCGCCATGCCGCCGGCCTGCTCGACCAGCATGGCGATCGGATGCGCTTCATAGACCAGCCGCAACCGGCCCTGCGCATAGCCGCGTCGCCGGTCGCCGGGATAGAGAAACGCGCCGCCGCGCGTCATGATGCGATAGGCCTCGGCGACCAATGAAGCGAGCCAACGCATGTTGAACTCGGACTCGCGCGGACCATGGCCGCCCTTGATGCAATCGTCGAAATAGAGCCGCACCGCCTCGTCCCAATGGCGATAGTTCGAGGCATTGATGGCAAATTCGCGCGTCTTGGGCGGGATCTGCTGGTCGGCGCGGGCAAGCCTGAACAGCGCGTCGCGCCGCGAATAGATGAACAGATGCGTGCCGGCACCGACCGTCACGACCAGCGCGGTCTGCGGGCCATAGATGAGAAAGCCGGCGGCGAGCTGCTCGCGCCCGGGTTGCAGGAAGCTCGCCAGCGGATCGATCGTCGGGTCGCCGCGCACCGCGCGGAGCGAAAAGATCGTGCCGATCGAGACATTGGTGTCGATGTTCGATGAGCCGTCGAGCGGGTCGATCGCCAGCGCCAGAGGACGGTCGGCGGCGATCAGCACCGGCTCGGCCAACTCCTCCGACGCGTAAAGCGCCACCGGCGAATCCGCGATCACGCCGAGAAAGCGTTCGTCGGCCAGAATGTCGAGCCCGCGCTGTTCGTCACCGTCGCTGTTCGCGCTGCCGCCGGTTTCGGCGAAGGTTGCGCCCAGCGGGCCCTCGGCGATCGTCGCGGCGATGCCGACACCCGCCTCGGCGATCAGCCCGATGGTGGTCGCGACCGCGGCGGCATGTGGTGCAGATGCCGCAGCATGCTGCGACAGCCAGCTGTCGAGGTCATGTCCGGCCATGGCGGTCGCGCTCGGTCATGCCACTCTCCCTGCGGTGTGCGCCGGTTTCGGCGTCGCGGCCGGACAAGAAGGCCAGGAGAACGGGATTTAGTAAAGTTCGTTATATTTACAGATTGCGTAAGTTTTGCTTACTCTATGCGGTGCGCAATCTTACCCTTCGCCAGCTTCATGCGATGACCACGGTCGATCGGCTCGGCAAGATCACGCTCGCCGCGCGCGAGATCGGGCTGACCGCGCCGGCGGTGACGCTGCAGATTCAGCAGGCCGAAGCCGAGGCCGGTACCGTGTTGTTCGACCGCACCGCCGACGGGCTGCGCGCGACCGATGCCGGCCGCGCGGTCATCGCCGCCGCGCAGACGATCGAGGAGCGGCTTTCCCAGCTGCGCGACGAATTGACCGCGATCCGTGGCGCTGGACGCGGCACGCTGCGCCTCGGCGCGGTATCGACCGCGAAATATTTCGCGCCCAAGATGGTCGCCGCGTTCATGGCGGCATTGCCGGGGATCGAGGTGCGGCTGATCATTGGCAACCGCGCGGCGACGATTGCCGCGATCGAGAACCATGAGGTCGATTTCGCGCTGATGGGGCGTCCGCCGCGCCAGGTGCCGCTGCGCTCCTATTTGATCGGCGACCACCCGCTGGTGATCATCGCCGCGCCCGATCATCCCCTCGCGCGCGTGCGCCGCATAACGCGCAGCCGCATTGCCGACGAAACCTTCCTGGTGCGTGAGCCCGGTTCGGGCACGCGCATGTCGCTCGAACTGTTTCTCGGCGAGATCCCCGGGCGCCTCGACAATCTCGGGGTCGAATTCGGTTCGAACGAATCGATCAAGCAGGCGGTGATGGCCGGGCTCGGCGTCGGCTTCATCTCGGCACACACCATCGCGATGGAGGTCGAATTGGGCAGACTGGCGATCCTCGACGTGGTCGACACGCCGATCCAGCGGCATTGGTTCGCGGTCAGCCGCAGCGATCGTTCGCTGTCGCCGGCGATGGCGGCGTTCAAGGATTTCATCATCGGGCAGGGCCGTGCCTTCCTCCCCGATCTTGCGGGCATGACCGCATGACGACACTTCGCTTCAGGACGATTGCCTTCGATCTCGACGGCACGCTGGCCGACACCGCGCCCGATCTCGCCGCAGCGCTCAACCACACCTTGGCGTTTCTCGGCCGCCGTACCGTCGCGCTTGCCGAGGTGCGCGGGATGATCGGGCATGGTGTCCGCGCCCTGCTCCGCAACGGCCTCGCCGCGACGGGTGGGGCGGATGAAGCGTCACTCGACGCGGGGCTTCCTGAGATGATGCGCTTCTACGAAGCGCACCTCTGCGACCTCACCACCCCCTATCCCGGCGTATCGGAAACACTCGATGCCCTCAGCGATCGCGGCATCGTGCTGGCATTGTGCACCAACAAGCCCGAGCTGCTCGCGCTGGGCCTCGTCGAGCAACTGGGCTGGCGGCACCGTTTTGCCGCGATCGTCGGCGGTGACACGCTCGCCGTGAGCAAGCCCGACGCAGCGCCCCTGCACGAGGCGGTCAAACGCGCCGGCGGTGGTCCCGCCGCGTTCGTCGGCGATTCGATCGTCGACGTCCAGACAGCACGCGCGGCCGGCGTACCGTGCATTGCGGTCAGCTTCGGCTTCGCCGACCGCCCTGCCGACCAACTCGGTGCCGATGCGGTGATCGATCGCTTCGATGCGCTGTTGTCGGCCCTTGGCGCCTTGTAATCGTCACACCGAATTCACGACGCCTCCATCACCGCTGCATCGACCGCGCGCAGCTTCCCGCCGCCAGGGGGAGTGATCGGATTGAAGCGTTTGATGGTGGCGGGCGGGCTGCTCGTGGCGCTGGCAGGACTCACTTTGTGGTGCTGGTCGGGGGCGTACGGCGTCAACGTCGTCGCGCGTAACGGCGGCTCCTATTGGGTCGATATGACGCCGGACGATCCTCGATTGTCGCCGGCGATGCGCCTCGCGCTTACCGTCCCGGCACCGGAAGCGGTGCCGGGACGGCTCGTCTGGCATCAGGAAGCGCCCGGTTTCGAGGTCGCGACGCTGGCGGTGATGGTGCGCGGGCGAAAGGTCGACGCGTTGTTGCTCAACCGCATCGATCCGGCGCGCTATCGTTTCGTGGTGCGCAACGCACCGCGCGGCGACAGGGGAATCGATGAATGGGAACGTACCCTCCCTTCGGCCGCGTTGATCGTCAACGGCAGCTATTTCGACGTCACCGGTCGTCCCGACACGCCGTTTCTCAGCGAAGGCGTCGCCATGGGCCCGGGACAATATGACGCGCGGGCCGGGGCATTCGTCGCGGGCGACGGCCGCGCCGATATCAGGGATTTGTCGAAAGCGGACTGGCGGCAGGCCTTTGCCGGCGCGCGCAACGCGATGGTGTCCTATCCGCTGTTGATCGGCGCCGATGGCCAGACCCATGTCATGGTCAAGAGCCGCTGGCTGGCCAATCGCAGCTTTGTCGGGCGCGATGGAAGGGGGCGAATCATCATCGGCTCGACCCGCGAAGCCTTTTTTCCGCTCGACCGTCTCGCGACCTTCCTGCAGCGCGCACCGCTCGACCTGAAGCTAGCGCTCAACCTCGATGGCGGGCCAGTGGCGTGCCAGAGCGTCCGGCTAAAGGGGTTCCGCCGTAAATTCTACGCGCGTTGGGAGGCGCAGGTGTCGGGCGACAAGGTGACGCTGCTGCGCTGGCCGTTCACCGGCACCAGCGTCGCGATGCCGATCGTGCTGACTGTCGAACCACGCTAGATCGTGCTGCGCACAGGTCGAATCCGGCTATTCGAGATCAAGCACGCGACCTCGAAAATCTGGGGCGGGCTGCGTTTCCATCGAAGCGCAGCTCGCTCTGGACGCTGGCATCGTCGAATGGTGCGGTGCAAGGAGCCACGGCAACCATTGCGGGATACCCAGACATGAGCTTCACCCTATACGACGCGTCTGTTCCGGTCTTCACCAACATCCTGGGCAATATGCGCGCCTGGCTCGACAAGGCCGCAGCCGAAAAATCCGAGGCCGAACTGCTCGAAGCGCGTCTAGCGCCCGACATGCGGCCGCTGCCGGCGCAATATCAGATGGCGTCGGACAGCGCGAAGAACGCGCTCGCGCGGCTGCGCGGGATCGACGCGCCCTCGATGCCCGATACCGAGGCGAGCTTTGCCGAGCTGCAAGCGCGCTGCGACAAGACCATCGCCTTCTTGCAAGAGTGCGATGCCGCGTCGCTGGCCGGTGCCGAAGATCGCACCGTCGAGCTGCGCTTCCCCAATGGCATGGGCTATCGCTTTACCGGTGCCGACTATCTGACGGGGTTCGCACTACCCAACTTCTTCTTCCACGCGACCACCGCCTACGCGATCCTGCGCGCCAGTGGCGTGGCGCTGGGCAAGCCCGATTTCCTCCAGCATCTCGGCGCGCCGAACCTGTCGGCCAACGCCTGAGCCGAGCGAGAACGCAAGAAACCCCGGCGGCCATGTGGCCACCGGGGTCCCGTGCGCCCATCCCGCGAGGGCGGACTATTCGGCCCCGACACCCTTGGGGGGGCGGTGCCAGGGCCGTATCCCCGGCCCTTACTTCAGCAGCGAGAGAACGCTCTGCTGGCTCTGGTTCGCCTGGGCGAGCATCGCGGTCGATGCCTGGCTCAGAATCTGGGCCTTGGCGAGGTTCGCCGTTTCGGCGGAGAAGTCGGCATCCTGGATGCCACTGCGTGCCTGGCTGAGATTTTCGACATTGTTGGTCAGGTTATTGACCGCCGACTGCAGCTGGCTCGACGCCGCACCGAAGGTGGCGCGTGCCGTGTTGACCGTCGTCAGCGCGGTATCGATCGTGCCGAGCGCGCTCGTCGCACCCGATGCGGACGAAAGATCGACCGACGTTGCGGAAGACAGATCGATCGAACCGAAGCTGATGTCCACGGTGTCGGCCGAGGTCGAGCCGGTCTGGATCGTCACCGTGCCGCTGGTGCCGGCCGAGCCGTCGAACAGCGCCACATCGTTGAACTTGGTGTTGTTCAGGATGCTGGTGATCTGGCCGGTCAGCGCGGTGACTTCGGTCTGCAGGTTGGTGCGGTCTGAGTCGCTATAGGTGCCCGAAGCCGACTGGACAGCAAGCTCGCGAACGCGCTGCAG
This sequence comes from Parasphingomonas halimpatiens, assembly GCF_036663795.1. Taxonomy (NCBI): domain Bacteria; kingdom Pseudomonadati; phylum Pseudomonadota; class Alphaproteobacteria; order Sphingomonadales; family Sphingomonadaceae; genus Parasphingomonas; species Parasphingomonas halimpatiens. The sequence goes on along the minus strand of NZ_JAXOJP010000004.1, from coordinate 38,590 downwards.
CATGTTGGTGACTTCGTTCAGCGCGCCGTCGGCGGTCTGGGCCATCGCCATGCCGTCATTGGCGTTGCGGATGCCCTGGTTCATGCCGCGGATCGACGAGGTCATCGACGAGGCGATGGCGATGCCGGCGGCATCGTCCTTCGACGAGTTGATGCGCGAGCCGGTCGACAGGCGCTGCATGGCCTGCTGCAACATGCCACTGGCCGCGGTCGAGGCGTTGCCCGCCCGCAGCGATGCGATATTTGTTCCGATAACAGTCATCTGTGTATCTCCGTTCTGCTCCGACGATCCCCGCCGCCCCCAAGCGGAGGGCTGAGCCGTCACCAGCACTGAACGGCAGAGTCTTTCCGGGCTTAAGCATTTTTGTTGAGCACGCTTCGCGGCCCTTACGCGCGCGCGGGGAACGCGCGCCCGGAAATAATTTGCCGGGGGCGGCAATGCTTAACCGTTGGTTTACCCTCTTTGCCGCATTTCCCACATGTCCAAGGGGGAAGTTCATGCGCACCATCGTTCCGTCGGCCGCTCTGCTCCGTGATCGCTATGCGCTGGTGTCGCATCTGCGCGCCCAGGGCTTCGCCATCGGCACCGCCAGCAACCGTCCACAGGCCGGCGAGCTCTATCTCGTCGCCGAGGGCGAGACGCCGCCGGCCGCCGCCCGCACGATCATTATCGGGGATGCCGGTCGTCGCATCGCCCCGTCGCGCGACGGCAGCCCGGCATGCGTCGATTTCGACCGCGACGACAATGCCGTCGGTCATGGCTTCGTCGCGGCGCTCGCCGCCGAGCCCGGCGCACCGACCGCCGCCGACCCTGAGAGCCTTGCCCTGCTCGCGCTCGCCGAGCGTGTCGCCCAGGCCGACATCACCGTGCTGATCAACGGCCCGACCGGCACCGGCAAGGAAGTGCTGGCGCGCGCGATCCATCAAGGGTCGAGCCGGCGTGACGGCCCGTTCATCGCGATCAACTGCGCGGCACTCCCCGAGACGATGCTCGAGGCGATGCTGTTCGGCCACCAGAAGGGCGCCTTCACCGGCGCATCGTCCGGCGGCGAAGGTTTCTTTCGCGCCGCCAATGGCGGCACGCTGCTGCTCGACGAGATTGCCGAGATGCCGCTGGGCCTCCAGGCCAAGCTGCTCCGCGCGTTGCAGGAGCGCGAGGTCATCCCGATCGGCGCGACCAGCGCCGAAAAGATCGACGTTCGCATCATCGCCTGCGCCAACCGCGACCTTCAGGACGAAGTCGCCGCCGGCCGGTTCCGCGCCGATCTTTATTACCGGCTGTCGGTCTTTCCGCTGACCACCCGCCCGCTCGCCGAGCGCCGCCAGGACATTCCGGTGCTCGCCGCGACGCTGATCCTGCGCCACGCCGGCAATCGCGCGATCGTGCCCTGGCCGGATCGCAGCGCGATCGATGCGCTGATGGCGCATGACTGGCCGGGCAATGTCCGCGAGATGGAAAATGTCCTCCAGCGTGCCCTGCTGTTCGCCGCCGGCGACACGATTTCCGCCGAACACATCGTGTTCGATCGCCCGGCGCCGACGATGTCCAATCACTTTGCCGCCGCCAACGACCAGCCATCGACGCTCGGCAACATCGTGCAGATGAGCGAGTTCGCCGCGATCCGCGAGACGCTGCGCCAGTGCGGCGGCAGCCGGATCGAAACCGCGCGGCGGCTCGGCATTTCCGAGCGTACGCTGCGCTACCGCCTCGCCAAGGCGCGCGAGCAGGGTGACGATATCGGCCGGGCGATGTCGGCATGAGCGGCATCGGCGATATCGGCGGCGCGATGAGCGTCGATCGGGTGATGCAGCTTCGCGCGCAGATCCTCGAACGCAACCAGGCGCTGAGCCGTGCCAGCGAGGGAGCAGGCGTCGCGGCGCCGGCAACCACCGGCACCCAGCCCAACAGCTTCGCCAAATCGATGACCGACGCGTTGAACGCGGTCAACGCCGGCCAGCAAAAGGCCGCCGACCTTTCCGCCTCCTACGAGCGCGGCGAGACGATCGACATCGCCAAGGTTATGCTTGCCCGCCAGGAAGCCTCGGTCGGCTTCGAGGCGACGCTGCAGGTCCGCAACAAGATCCTGTCCGCCTACAAGGACATCATGAGCATGCCGGTGTAATGCGATGAGCAACGCCCTCACGCCCACCACGCCCGTGCAATTGCCCGAGCGTTTCGCCAACCCGCTGCGCCAGATCGGCGATCTGCTGGGTCAGCCCGCGGTGCGCCGCGCGCTGCCCATGGTGCTGATGATCGGCCTGATCGCCGCCGCCGCCTTCGCCTGGATGGCGCTGTCGACGCCGACGCAGAAGATCCTCTTCGCCAACCTGCCCGACAGCGACAAGGCGGCGGTCAGCGCCGCGCTCGAGCAGGGCAACATCAAGGCGCGGATCGACAGCGGCACCGGTGCGCTGACGGTCGGCGAGGACGACTACTCCCGCGCGCGCATCCTGCTGGCGGGGCAGGGCCTGCCCAAGGGCACGCCGGCCGGCTACCAGATTCTCGATCAGCTGCCGATGGGCGTGTCCCGCGCGGTCGAAGGGGAACGTCTGCGCCAGGCACGCGAGACCGAACTCGCCCGCTCGATCGAGGAAATCGATGCGGTCGCCGAAGCGCGCGTCCATCTCGCCGTGCCCGAGGCCAGTGTGTTCGTACGCGACAATGCTTCGCCCTCGGCCTCGGTGATCCTCAAGCTGCAGGGCGGGCGCTCGTTGAGCGACGCGCAGGTCTCGTCGATCGTCAATCTCGTTGCCTCGTCGGTGCCGGGGATGAAGCCCGATGCCGTCACCATCGTCGATCAACTCGGCGGGCTGTTAAGCAAGGCCGGCGGCCAATCGGGGCTCGGCGCGTCGGGTGACCAGCGCATCGCCTTTCAGCGCCAGATCGAAAGCAAATATCGCGCGCAGATCATGCAGTTGCTCACGCCGTTGGTCGGCGCGGGCAATTTCTCGACCGAGATCCAGGCCGACGTCAATCTCGACGAGACCCAGGCGACGCGCGAGACCTATGACAAGCAGGGTACGTTGCGCGCCGAACAGGGCAACTGGACCGGCAACCAGCCGGCCGGCCAGGCTGGCGCGCCCGGCGGCATTCCCGGTGCGCTGTCCAACACGCCGCCCGCCGCCTCGACGCTGAGTGCGCCGAAGCCGACCGCGACGCCCGCCCCCGGTGCGACGCCGACTCCCGGCTCGACCGCCGGCGCGGTAGCTGCCGTTGCCGGCGCGGTGGGCGATGCGATGAAGCAGAGCGACCAGTTCGCGCGGGCCTATGACACCGGCAAGGAAGTGTCGGTCACGCGCAATGCGCCGGGCTCGATCAAGCGGCTGTCGGTCGCCGTGCTGCTGCGCGACCCGGAAACCGGCAAGCCGCGCAGCCCGGTCGAGATCCAGCAGATCACCCAGCTCGTCCAGTCGGCAGTCGGCTACGACCCGAGCCGCAACGACCAGGTGACGGTGATCAGCCGCAAATTCGCCGCCGCGAGCCTCGCCGACGACAAGCAGCCCTGGTACGAATCGGGCTGGGTCGCGGTCATTGCGCGCAACGTCACTGCGGTGGTAATCGCACTGCTGGTGCTGATGATGGGGGTCCGCCCGCTCGCCAGGGCCTTGATGAAGCGTCGCGAGGATGCCGGTCCGCGCCTCGCGCTGGGCCGCGAGATGGGCGGCGGCGTCGCTGGCGGCAACCCAGGTGACCCGCCGGTGAGCGTCGACGCGATGGCCGGCGCGCGCAACTATGACGACCGCATCGGCATGGTGCGTGGCTTCACCCGCGATAACCCGGCGCGCGCCGCGCTGGCGGTTCGCGACATGATCAAGGCCGACGCCAAGTGAACGCCCCCCCGCGCAACTATACCGGCGTCGAACGCGCCGCCGTGCTGATGATGCTGGTCGGTGAGGAGGAAGCCGCCGCGATCCTGCAGAAGCTCGACCCCGAAGAGGTGCGCCAGCTCGGCAAGGCGATGTTCGCCGTCGCCGATGTCAGCGAGAGCGATGTCGAGTTCGTGCTCGACGATTTCGTCGGCCGGGCGCGTGAACGCACCGGCATCACCTTCGACCCGCGGCCGCAGATCGAGGCGGTGATGACGCGCGCCCTTGGCCAGGAAAAGGCCGATTCGGTGCTCGCGCGCATCGTGCCCGCGCAGGATTCGTGTCAGATCGAGCTGCTCGACTGGCTCGAACCCGAAGAGATTGCGGGGCTGATCGAGAAGGAACATCCGCAGATCGCGGCGGTGATGATCGCCAATCTCGATCCGGCGGTCGGCAGCAAGGTGCTCGAGCTGTTGCCCGACGGCACCCAACCCGACATCCTGCATCGCATCGCGCGGCTCGGGCCGGTCACGCCCGAGGCGATCGAGACGCTGCGCACCGTGCTCGCCGGCCGCGTCAACAAGCCGCAAAAGCCGGCCGGCGTGACGATGGGCGGCACACGCGAGGCAGCCAAGATCCTGTCGGGCGCGCGCAAGTCGACCGAACAGCGCGTCATGCCCAAATTGTTCAAGATCGACCGCGAGACCGCCAAGGCGATCGAGGAAGCGATGTTCGTGTTCGACAATCTGCTCGACCTCGACGACAAGAATCTCGGCACGCTGATCCGCAATGTCGACAGCGACATCCTCGTGCGCTCGCTCAAGGGCGTCGACGAGAGCGTGCGCGGCCGCTTCCTCGGCTGCATGTCGAGCCGCGCGGCCGACGGCATCCGCGACGAGATGGAATCGCGCGGCCCGATGAAGCTGAGCGAAGTGCTCGAGGCGCAGAAGGTGATGATCCAGATTGCCCGCAACCTCGCCAAGGATGGCACGATCGTGCTCGGCGGTGGCGGGGGCGACGACGATTATGTCTGATTTCGTCGTCGGCTTCACCACCAGGAACGAGGGCGTCGCGCAGGCCTTGCAGGCCGCTTTCGCCATCACGCCGCAGGCGTTCGCGCCGGCCGATCTCATCGAGCGGGTGACCGCGCGACCGACTTCCTATGCGCCGCAAACGAGCGAGCCGCGGCATTTTCACCCGGCCGACCCGGCGAGCAACCCGACCGCCGGCTGGGATCCGTTCACCGCGACCGCCGATACCGCGCCGGGCTTTGCCGATCCGGTCAGTGCCGCGCATGCCCGTGGCTTTGCCGAGGGCCGCGCCGCAGGCCTCGCCGAGGCCGGCGACGAGTCAGGGCGTGACGCGGCCCTGCTGACACGCCTCGCCGAGGCGCTGCGCGCCGACGATCGGCTCGACCGTGCGGACCTCGCGCGGCAGCTGCGCCAGACGGTGTTGTATCTCGTCACCAAACTGGTCGGCGAATCGGGTATCGCGCCCGATCTGCTTGCCCGGCGCATCGACGCCGCCACCGCGATCCTTGCCGACAGTGCCGAATCGGCGATGTTGCGCGTGCATCCCGATGACGTTGCGTTGCTCGAGGACAAGCTGCCCAAAACGGTGTTTGCCGTCGGCGACGCCAGTGTCGCGCGCGGTAGTTTCGTGCTCGAATCCGCCTCGACGATCATCGAGGACGGCCCGCATCTGTGGCTCGAGCAGCTCGCCCAGGCGATCGACCGCGTCGCATTGCCACAAGGCTGACCCGCGCCATGCTCAACCGCTTCACCGGTGACTATCTCGAATCGCTGGGCCGCTTCGACTTCGCGCCCAAACCCAAGGTGTCGGGCCGGCTCGCCTCTTTCGACGGGCTGCTGATGGAGGCGATCGGGCTGACCCTGCCGGTCGGCACCGTCTGCCAGGTCGGTAGCGGCGACGGCAAAGTGGAGGCCGAGGTGATCGGCTTCCGCAACGGCCGCACCTTGCTGATGAATCTCGGCGGTCCCGCGCCGCTGCTGCCGCGCGCGCCGGTGCGTCCGCTGGGTCCCCCGGGCGAGGCGGAGGTCGGCGCGGCGCTGCTCGGCCGGGTCGTCGATGGCGCAGGCAAGCCGATCGACGGGCTCGGCCCGATCCGCGGCGCCGGGCGCTGGCCGCTCGCCGGCAAGTTGCAGTCGCCGCTCGATCGCGGTCGCGTGCGCGAGCCGCTCGATGTCGGCGTGCGGGCGATCAACGGACTGCTGACCGTCGGCCAGGGCCAGCGGATCGGCATCATGGCCGGCTCGGGCGTCGGCAAATCGGTGCTGCTCGGCATGATCGTCCGCGCGGCGCAGGCCGACGTCATCGTCATCGGGCTGATCGGCGAGCGCAGTCGCGAGGTCGCCGACTTTCTCGAAACCAAGGTTGCCGGCGCGGCACGCGCGCGCTCGGTCGTGGTCGCGGTGCCGGCCAATCATTCTCCCGTGCTGCGCATCCGCGGTGCGCTGCGCGCCACCGCCATTGCCGAAGGTTTCCGTGCCGAAGGCAAGAAGGTGCTGCTGATCATGGACAGCCTGACGCGCGTCGCCCATGCCGGCCGCGAAATCGGCCTCGCGCTGGGTGAGCCCGCCTCCGCGCGCGGCTATCCGCCGTCCGCCATCGCGATGCTGCCCAATCTGATCGAGCGCGCCGGTACCTGCGTCTCCTCGGGCGGTTCGATCACCGCCATCTATACCGTGCTCGCCGATGGCGATGACGGCAACGATCCCGTGGTCGATTCGGCGCGCTCGATCCTCGACGGGCATATCGTGCTCAGCCGCCAGCTCGCCGAACGCGGCGTCTATCCGGCGATCGATCTCGGCCCGTCGGTCAGCCGCGTGATGACCGACATCGTCGGCAAGCCGCACATCCAGGCCGCGCAGATTCTCCGCCGTCACCTCGCTACCTATGAAGAGAATCGCGATCTCGTCCTGATGGGTGCTTATCGCCCGGGCGCCGACCCCGCGATCGACGCGGCGATCGCGTGCCACCCGGCTGTACTCGAATATATCCGCCAGGATGCCGATGCGATGGTCTCGCTCGACGATGCCGTGGCCGAGCTGATCGGCGTGTTCGGCCCGCAACCGCATGGCGGGTAACCGCGACAAGACGCTCGCACGGCTGCTCCGCGTGCGCACCTTGCAACTCGGCCTGAGCCGCGCCGAGGAGGTGCGGGCACATGATCGTTTCGCCGGCGAGGCTGCGCTCAGGAGCCGCATCGGCCAGCTTGCCGAGGCAGTCGCACCCGCATCGACCGAAACCGCCGCCTTCTCGCTCGTTGCCGCAGCGCATTTCCGCGACCGGCTCCAGCAGTCTGCCGAGGCGGCCGAGGCACGGCTCAATGCCGCCCGGGCGGTGGTCGACCGCGCTGCCGAGGCAACGCGCTCCGCGAAGCGTGACCAGAGCGCGATCGAGAAGCTGATCGAACGCGCCGATGCCGACGCCGCGATCAAGGCGATCCGCGAACTCGAAAAGGCACCCCCGGTTCGAAAAATTCGGCACGATCCTTGCTGATCGCCTGACGGGCGCAAGCGCCTGGAGTGCGGGGGCCAATGATCGAACTGTCCATCACGGCAAAATCTGCGACGATCGCCTCGCCTGCCACGCCTGTGTCTGGCAGGGCGGCGGGAGACTTCGCGCGCGCGCTGGGTACGCTGCTGGTCGCGCCGCCTGACACCAAATCGGCCCCACCCGATACCGGCGACGCGCGGCAGCGCGATGCCGTGGGCGGCAACAATTTGCCGGCATCAGGCGACGCGCCGGCGCTGGATCCGGTCACGATTTCTTCGGTACCCATCGCGAAATCGCCGATATTGCGCCGCCTGCCCAAAGCGGACGGCAACCTGGTGCATATCTTGAACATGCCCGGCATCGTGCCGTCGACCGAAGCGCCCATATCGGATGACGCCGTTCCGGCAAGCGATACCACCGAGATCAAGACGACCGACGACGACACGACGCCGCCATCGTCGGCCATCACCTTTTTCGCGCCGGCGTGGCCCATCGCGATCGAGCCGGCGCTTTTGCCGGCGTCGGCAGAGGCCGCGCGGGGCCAGAGCGGGGCCGCCTCCGGGGTGAAGGCGCTCGCACCGACGGGCACCTCGCTCGCAGCGGCCGCAACGCCGGCGACTGCGCTCAACACCCCCGCAGAACTCGATACTGCCTCGACTGCCTCGACTGCCTCGACTGCCTCGACTGCCTCGACCGCCTCGACCGCCTCGACCGCCTCGACCGCCTCGACCGCCTCGACCGCCTCGACCGCCTCGACCGCCTCGACCGCCTCGACCGCCTCGACCGCCTCGGCCGCGCCGACAAGCGGCGCGACCGCCTTGCCGAACTCCGTCCAGCTGCTTGATCGGGGGTCGGACACGCTGGTCGTCACGGCGAAGGCCGATAAATCGAGCGTCGTGATCGACCCGCGCATTGCTGCGTCGGCCGGGACGCCGCGCTTCAGCATCGCGGCCGCGATGACCCCGTCCGCCGCCGCTGCAGCTGTTACGATACTCCCGGCGCGGCAGGCATTCGCAGCGGCGCTCAATGCGCTGTCGGCGCGCTCTCTGACGCGTGACGACGATTCGCGCGACTCGCAGGATAATCTTGGCACCGTCGCCGTCCTCGCCGCGCTGACCGGCGACACGCGGATTGCAGCCGCCGTGCCGCAGGTCGCCGACGGCCAGGGGGCAGCGCTCGACCTGCGCCACGATCACGGTCTGCGCGGCATGATCGGCCATATCGAGACGCTGCGCGACGACGCCAATGCGCGTGACACGCGCATCCGCCTGGTGCCCGACGCGCTCGGCACGGTCGATGTCGCGGTCCGGCGGGACGGCGAGGCAGTACATGTCCGCTTCTCCTCCGCCAGTGAAGCGACCCGCGCGGTGCTCAACGATGCCCAGCCGCGCCTTGCCCAGCTCGCCGAGGCGAGCGGCCTGCGCATTGCCGGCAGCAGCGTCGATGGCGGCGCCGGCGGCGGGCAGTCGCGGCCGCAGACACCGACCCCTGCCCCACGTTCGAACCGCGCGCCGCACGCCGGCACGCCGGGCGAAATCAACGCCACGACCGATCAACGACTCGCATGACATCTGAAGGAGCCAGCCGATGAGTGACCTGCTCGAAGACGACGACGCCCCCAAGAAAAAGGGCAAGAAGAAGAAGAAGGGCAAGGGCAAGATGATCCTGTTCATCCTGCTCGGCCTGATCCTGGTCGGCGGCGGCACCGCCGGCGGGCTCTATGCCGCCGGGGTCGGCCCGTTCGCCCATCCCGGGGAAGCCGTGGCGGGGTTCGTCGGGCCACGCCTCGTGCCCAAGAGCGAGCAGAAGCGGGTCGGCCTCGGCAGCGGCGAAGGCGGCGGCGCAGGCGTCAAGGGCAGCACGACCGGGGTCGGCGGCGAGAAATACGCCTCCAACTATTATGCGATGGACAAGGAGTTCACCTCCAACCTGCAGGACAGCGTCCACTTCATTCAGGTCGGCATCGCCATCTCGACGCCCTATGACGATACCGTCATCGAGAACATCAAGACCAACGAGATCGCGGTGCGCTCGGCGGTGCTGCTGGCGCTCAGCGACACGACCGAGGAGCAGGTGTTTTCGACCGACGGGAAGAAGCAATTGCAGGCCCGTCTGGTCAAGGCCGTCAACGACGTGTTGAAGGAAAAAGAAGGTTTTGGCGGCGTTGGTAACGTCTACTTTACCAATTTCATCGTTCAGTGACCGGGCATGGTTAACGGCCCTTCATCTGATGCGCTCGAACGGCGCGAGCGAACCCGGCAGGCGGAACACGTCGCGCTGGGCGTCGCCAATCTCAACCCGTTCGGTGATCTGCATACCGTGCAGCATCTCTCGGCACGCCTCGCCCGCTCGCTGCGCGGCGTGTTCGAGCCGTTGCTGCGCCAGGAGGTCCGTACCTTTGCCGAGCCGCTCGCGGTGCAACGCTTCGCCGATTATCGCGCCGAGCGCGCGGATACGCTGACCGCCTGGCTCCCGCTCGCGATCACGCCCGGCAATGGCGTGGCGCTGGCGGTGTTCGACGGGCGCTTCGTGATGGAGATGCTCGACCTGTTCTTTGGCGGCACCGGCGCTGCGCCGCATGACCTGCCGAGCGAATTCTCACCCTCGGCCGAGGCCGTCGCCAACCGGCTAGGCGGCATGCTGGTCGAGCCGATGCGCGTTGCCTGGGAGCCGCTCGCGCGGCTCAAATTCGCCGCCGGGCGGGTCGAATCGAACCCGGCGATGCTCAGCGGGCTCGATGGCGACGATGCCCTGGTCGTGACCCGCATCGGCATCGCCGCAGGTAATGCCAAGCCGATCTTCCTCGACCTGGTTTATCCGGTCGCCGCGCTCAAGCCCTATGCCCCGTCGCTCACCGGCAAGGTGCTCGCCAAGTCGGCCGAGCAGGACCCGGCGTGGCGCACCGGCCTCACCCGCGCGGTGATGGGCGTGCGCTTCCCGATCCGTTCGGTGCTCGCCGAGCCGGTCATCCCGCTCGCCATGCTGATGGAGCTCAAGGCCGGCGACGTCATTCCGATCAGCGTCGACAAGGACGTGCCGGTGATGGTCGGCGGCGACCGGCTCGGCGCGGGCACGGTCGGCACATCGAACGGCAAGGCCGCGATCCGTCTCACTTCGATTACCGCTTTCGGCGCCCGAGAAACTGGGGATTTTCAATGAACGACATGACCGGCGGATTCCCCGTCGATGCCAGCCTGGCGGCGAATTTTCGTCTGTTGCAGGACGTCGACGTCAAGCTGACCGTCGAGATCGGCTCGACCAGCCTGACGCTGCGCGAACTGCTCGCGCTGGGCGAATCGAGCGTCATCGAGCTCGACCGGCTGGCCAATGAACTGCTCGACGTGCTGGTCAACGGCACGCTGATCGGCCGCGGCGAGGTGGTGATGGTCGGCGAGCGCTTCGGCGTGCGCATGACCGAGCTCGTCTCGCCCGACAAGCGGGCCTGACGCCATGATGTGGTCCTATGTCCTCAAGCTCGTCGTGCTGCTGCCGCTGGTCTGCGGGCTGATGATCGGCTGCCTGTGGCTGTGGCGCAAGCTTGAGAGCCGCATGCCCGGCCAGCCCGCCAACCGCATGCTCAAAGTCGTCGAGACGATGATGATCTCGCCCGGCCTGCGCCTCGCGGTGCTCGAGTTCGAGGGGCGCAAGCTGCTCGTCTCGGTCGGTCGTGGCGGGGTGACGCTGGTCGACAAGCAGGATCTGCCGAAATGATCTTCACCGTGACGCGCAAGGGCACCGGTCCCGCGCTGATCAAGGCGCCGACGGCGAAACGGCTGCCCTGGGGCAAAATCGCGCTGGTCGTGCTGGCGCTCGTCCTCGCGCTGATCGTCGCGCATCCCGCGCTGGCCCAGGCCGCCCCGACCGCTGCCCCAACCGCTGCGACGTCTGCCCCGGCGGTTGCACCTGCCGGCGCGGGCGACGCGGTCGATCGCGCGCTCGGCGATCTCGGTGGCGGCAAGGCCCCGCTCGCGCTGTCGTTGCAGATCCTCATCATCATGGGGCTGCTGACGATCCTGCCCGGCATCCTGCTGATGATGACCAGCTTCACGCGGATCATCATCGTGCTGTCGATCGTCCGCCAGGCACTGGGCTTGCAGAATTCGCCGCCCAACCAGGTGCTGATCGGCCTGTCGCTGTTCCTGTCCTTCTTCGTGATGGCGCCGGTGATCAACCAGATCAACACCCAGGCGATCCAGCCCTATGCCGCCGGCAAGATGCCCGCGACCGACATGATCAAGACCGCCGCTGTGCCGCTGCACAGCTTCATGGCCAAGCAGACGCGCAAGGCCGACATCACGCTGTTCGCCGGGCTCGCCAAGAGCGGCCCCTATGCCAAGGCCGACGACATTCCCTTCTCGGTGCTGCTGCCGGCGTTCGTCACCAGCGAGCTCAAGACCGCCTTCCAGATCGGATTTCTGGTGTTCCTGCCGTTCATCGTAATCGATCTCGTCGTGGCGACGGTGCTGATGTCGCTCGGCATGATGATGATGTCGCCGACGATCATATCCTTGCCGTTCAAATTGCTGCTGTTCGTGCTGGTCGATGGCTGGGCGCTGACCATGGGCAGCCTCGCCAACAGTTTCGTGAGTTAGCGCGGCATGGACGCGGATTATTTCCTGACCATCGCCAACCAGACGATGTGGGTGCTGGCGCTCGCCGCCGCGCCGATACTGATCCCGGCACTGCTGTCGGGGCTGATCATCGGCATGATCCAGGCGGCGACCTCGATCAACGAGCAGACGCTGTCGTTCATTCCCAAGCTGATCGTCGTGGCGATCTCGATCATGGTGTTCGGCGGCATGATCCTCGGCCTGCTCAGCGACTTCACGCTGAGCATCTTCGAGCGCATTCCCGACCTGGTTCGATGAACGGTCAGGTGAAGAAGGGCGTTCGCGCGGAGGCGCGGAGGCGCGGAGGTGTCACGCTCGTGGATGCCGTCTCGCGCCCCTCGCAAAACCCCGTCATGCTGAACTCGTTTCAGCATCCATGCGCGTTCAGAATGTACAAGAGCGTCACGCGTGGCGCGAATGAGCGCGCAAATGTTCGTGCGAGATCGTGCTCCCCGAATATGAACGTGGTTGGCCGGGGGCCGGCCAAAGTTCCAGCACTGAAACAAGCTCAGGGTGACGAGCGATTTTTTGTGATGAAGGCGTACGTTAGCAACGGCCGCACCACCTCCGCGCCTCCGCGCCTCCGCGCGAACCAGGTCTTTCTCTTCGCTACCTCAAGCTCAGACCCGGGCAGAAGCTGATGCTCGGCTTCGGCCTGTCGATCGAGCCGAAGCTCTGGGCGCTGGTCTTCGTCATGGTGCGGATCAGCGCGGCGTTCATCGCCGCGCCGGTGTTCAGCCAGGTGTCGGTGCCGGTGACGGTGCGCGTCGCACTGTCGGGCGCGATCGGCGTGCTCGTGCTGACAGTCCACCCGATCGTCCCGCCGGCGCAGATTTTCTCGCTCGAAACCTTCCTGTCGGTCGCCGCCGAGGCGCTGGTCGGCTTTGCGATCGGCTTCGTGCTGCAGATCGCCTTTGCCGCGCCGCTGTTGGCGAGCGAGGTGATCGGCACCTCGATGGGTATCGGCTTCGCCTCGGCGATCGACCCGCAGAACGGGCATAGCTCGACCGCGCTGGGCCAGTTCTTCTCGATGCTGCTGACCCTGCTGTTCCTCAGTGTCAACGGCCATCTGATGCTCGTCGAGATGATCGTCAAAAGCTATGACGCGCTGCCGCCGGGCCAGGCCTGGCTCGGCGCGACCAAGCTCGAGAACATCGCGTTGTTCGGCGGTTATACCTTCCTTGCCGGGCTGTTGCTGGCGTTGCCGGTCGGCTTCCTGCTGCTGTGCCTCAACATCGTCGTCGGCATGATCTCGCGCGCCGCGCCCGCGCTCAACCTGTTCGCGGTCGGCCTGCCGGTCAGCCTCGCGGTCGGCGTGGTCGCGCTCGCCGTCTCGTTCCCGGCGATGGGCGATTACATGCTCGTCATCATCAATGAGGGGCTCCAGGCCACCCAGCGGCTGGTGCTCGGCTGATGGCAGACGAATTCGGCGAACGGACAGAAGCCCCAACACCCAAGCGGCGCAAGGACGCCGCCGAAAAGGGCGATATCCTTCGCAGCCGCGAGTTCGCGACGGCATTGGTGGTGATGGCCGGGTGCGGCTGGATGGCGCTATTTGGGCCATCGCTGATGGCGGCGTGCAAGGCGGTGATGGCGGCGGGCTTCCAGTTCGATCGCCGCGACATCGAAAATTTCGCGCCCTTCCGTCCGCTCGCCGAAGCCGGGTGGAAGCTCGTCACGCCGATCGCCTCCTTGTTCGTGGTGGCGATCGTCGCCGCGATTCTCAGCCAGGCCGGGCTCGGCGCACTCCAGTTCAACGGGTCGCTGCTCGCGCCCAAGGCCTCGCGCATCAATCCCGGATCGGGCCTGAAGCGCATCTTCGGGCCGCAGGGCTGGATCGAGCTCGGCAAGTCGCTGCTCAAGGTCATGCTGCTCGGCTGCATCGGCAGTTACATGCTATGGACCACCTCGCGCAGCACGCTCGGGCTGATGTCGTCGGACATCAACAGCGTCGTCGGCGCGCTCGGCGGTACGTTGATCGGGATCGTCTTTGCGATGGCGTTCGGCCTGATGCTGATCGCTGGCATCGACGTGCCGGTGCAGATCCTCCGCCTGCTCGCCAAGCTGCGCATGTCGAAGCAGGAGATCAAGGACGAGCACAAGGAAAGCGAGGGCTCGCCCGAGGCCAAGGGCGCGATGCGCGCGCGCCAGCACGCCATGGCCAAGCGCAACATGCGCAAGGCGGTGGCCGAGGCGCATGTCATCCTCACCAACCCGACGCATTTCGCCGTCGCGCTGCGCTACGATCGCGACAACGACCAGGTGCCGGTGGTCGTCGCCAAGGGCCGCGGCGTCGTCGCCGAGGCGATCCGCGAACTGGCGGGGGAGAGCCGCGTGCCAATCCTCGAATATCCCGCCATCGCCCGCGCGCTCTACTATACCAGCCGCGAAGGGCAGGAGATTCGCGACGACCTTTACGTCGCGATCGCGACGATCCTTGCCTTCGTCTTCGGCCTCAATGCCGAGGCCGGTGGCACGGCGCCCGAGGTGCCGGTGCCGGCAAGCGCGCGCTTCGACGAAAACGGCGTGAAGGGGTAAAGATCATGCGCCTGCGGCCGTTCTATAGCATGACACCATCGCCGGGACTCAGGGCATGACGACGACGAGCTCGACCACGGCAACCTCCGCCTCGCAGATCGCGCTCGCGCTCGGTGCCGGTTCGGGCATCGACACGGCGGCGATCGTGACGTCGCTGGTCAACGCCCAGTTCGCCGGCAAGACCGCCGCGCTGACCAGCAAGACCAGCGAAGTTACCGCGCAGATTTCCGAAGTTGCCAAGCTGCAGAGCGGGATCACCGGCTTCGCCTCGGCGCTGACCTCGCTGATCAAGGGCGGCACGCTGCTCAACCAGCCGACCAGCTCCAACAGCGCGGTCGCCGGCGTGACGACGGCGCTCAGCGGCAAGGTCGGCGCGCTCAACGCGACGCTGACCGTGTCGCATCTCGCTGCGGCGCAGACCGCGACCACCGCCACCCCCGTTGCCAGCCGCACCACCGCAATCGGCACGGGCACTCTCTCGCTCACCTTCGGCACCGCGACGGTGGCGAACGGCGCGATGACCGACTTTACCGCCGGCAGCGCCACGCCGGTATCGATCACGATCGATTCGACGCATCAGTCGCTCGACGGCATCGCCAGCGCGATCAACGCCGCCAAGGCCGGCGTGACCGCATCGGTCGTCACCGATGTCGACGGCACGGCGCGGCTGACGCTCAAGGGCGCGACCGGGAGCGCCCAGGCCTTCACCTTGACGGGCAGCACGCCGGAACTCGCCGCGCTCAACATCGGCGTCGGCGAGAGCGCGACGACGATCGGCACGGCTGCGACCAACGCCGCGCTGAGCCTCGACGGCGTGGCGGTCGAGCGCGCCAGCAACAGCTTTTCCGATCTCGTCGATGGGGTGAAGTTCACCCTTACCGGCACGGGCACCACGACGCTCGGATCGAGCCGCCCGACCGGCGCGTTGACCCAGGCGGTCAGTGATTATGTCGATACCTATAACCAGCTGCACGCGATCGTCGCCGAGGCGACCGACCCGGTCAAGGGCACGCTCAAGCAGGACAGCGCCACCGCCGTCCTGGCGCATTCGCTGACCACGCTATCGCTGACCAATCTCGTGACCGGCGGGGACACCGGCGCGCCGACAACGCTAGCCGAGATCGGCGTAGCGACCAATCGCGACGGCACGCTTAGCGTCCGTGCTGACGTGCTGCAAAAGGCACTTGCGACCTGGCCCGACGCGGTCGAGGCGATGTTTGCCGACGGTACCGGGGCGAGCGGCAAGGGCATCGGCGCCGCGCTGAGCGCGATTTCGACCAGCGCGACTAGCGCCAAGACCGGCCTCGCCGCCAGCACCAGCCGCTATACCAAGGTGCAGTCGGATATTGCCGACCAGCAGGACAAGCTCAGCACGCTGGAAGACGCCGCCAAGACACGGTTGACGCAGCAATATTCGGCGATGGATTCGCAGGTCGCGGCGTACAAGTCGACGCAGAGCTTCCTGACGGCGCAGATTGCCGCCTGGAACAAGCCGACCAATTGATCATGGCCGCTTATGCCACCGCGCTCGGGCGCAACGCCGAAGAAACCTACCGTCAGATCGACGCCAGCGGCCGCACCGCCGAGGCCGACGGCCCGGCGCTGGTGCAGCTGCTTTATGAGGAAGCGATCCGCGCGCTGCGCACCGCCGCCTGGGCGACCGAGAATCGCAATTATGCGCTCAAGAGCGACAAGCTGACTCGCGCCACGGCGATTCTCTTTGCGCTCGAGGCGGGACTCGACTTCGAGGCCGGCGGCGACGTCGCCGTCACGCTCGCGCGGCTTTACGCCGGCGCGCGTAACACCATCGTCGCGGCGAGCATCGGCGACGACCCGGCCCCCTTCCGCGACGTCGCGGCGACGCTGGCGGAGATCGCCGAAGCGTGGCGGACGGTCCGCGCCGCCTGAACGCGCGCGGCATGGTTGCCGTCGCGTTAACCTTTCGGTGACGGTGATCGGACTAGATTAGCCGACGTGAACGACACGGGATCTGACGTGATGGAGCTTTTCGGCGAGCAAAGCCTGGTCATGCCGCGACAGGGGCCGGTGCGCACCATCCT
Organism: Parasphingomonas halimpatiens; assembly: GCF_036663795.1. Lineage (NCBI taxonomy): Bacteria > Pseudomonadati > Pseudomonadota > Alphaproteobacteria > Sphingomonadales > Sphingomonadaceae > Parasphingomonas > Parasphingomonas halimpatiens. The sequence continues at coordinate 22,057 of NZ_JAXOJP010000004.1, read as the reverse complement.
CGTCGTAGACGACAGCCGCACCAATCTTGCGGTGCTCGGCAAGCGGCTCGGCCATCTCGGCTACCTCGCCGTGTTGTGCGACAATGGCGCCGAGGCGCTCGATCTGATCGCGGCGCGCGGCTTCGATCTCGTGCTGCTCGACATGGTCATGCCGATGATGTCGGGCATGCACGTGCTGCGCGAGATTCGCGGCAGCCGCGAAACTTCCGATTTGCCCGTGATCATGCTGACCGGGCGCAGCGACCCCGCCGCGGCGGTCGAGGCGCTCGCCGCCGGCGCGGACGATCATGTCGCCAAGCCGTTCGCCTTCGAGGTGCTCCATGCGCGGATCGAACGCGTGCTGGCGCGCGCGCGCCGCATTGCCGATCTCCAGCGTTCCAACGCCACGCTCGACGCGCGCATCGCCACCCGCGCGATGGAACTCGGCGAGGCGAGGACCGAACTCGCAGCGACGCGGGCCGATCGCCAGCGTCTCGTCGCCTCGATCCAGGCGCTCAACGATCAGATCGAGCGGCTCAGCCCCGAAACCAGCGGCGCTGCATGAAATAGACGATGATGCCGACGGTGGTGAGCAGGCAGATGCCGGCGATCGCGTCGAACGCCCATGGCTCCTCGGCATAAGGGAGCCCCTTGACGTTCATGCCGTAGAGACCGGTAAGAAAGGTCAGCGGCAGGAAGATCATCGCCACGATCGAGATCAGCAGCGCGCGTGAATCGATCTGCTCGGCGCGCAGATCGGTCAGCGCTTCATGCGCCAGCGCCGAGCGTTCGCGGATGCTCTCCAACTCCTCGGCCATGCGCGCGGCGCGGTCGGCCGCCGAATTGAGATGCAACCGGTCGTCGTCCTGCAACCAGTCGCACGGCAGCGCGGCCAGCTTTTCGAGCGCCGCGCGCTGCGGGGTGAGAAAGCGGCGATAGCCGATCGCCGCGACGCGTACTGCCGTCACGTTGCGGCGCAGTTCGAACACCTTGTCGGCGTTGAGCTCGGCCTCGCAATCGTCGAGCCGGTCGCCGAGATCGGCCACTTCGGGGTCGAGATCGGCGGTGATCGCGCTGGCGAACTCGGCGATCAGGTCACCCGGATCGAGAATATTCCCCTGCTCGATCGCCTTGGCGACGACGTCGATCGCGACGAGCGGCTTGCGCGTCACCGAGATCACCCGCCCGGCCTGCGCCCAGATTCGCACCGAGGCGAGCGGGTCGGACGAGGTCATCGCCTCGCTCGATCGCCCGCGCAGGTTGAGATAGGCGCCGTCGCCCAGCGCGTCGCAGCGCGGCCGCGTCTCGGTCGCGGTCAGCGGCTCGACGATATGGTCGGGCAGCTTGGCCTCTTCGGTCAGCCACGCCTGGGCCTGTTCGTTGTTGGTGGTGAGATGGACCCAGACGAGCGCCGCGCCGCAGCCCAGCGCGCCCTCGATCGCGACGCGTTCGGCGTGGCCCTTGTCCACGCGATAGGCAAATCCGCTCATGCCATCTCCATATAGAGCGTCAGTCCCGGTGAAAGGGTAACGGGCGGCGCGTCGCAGACAACCCGCATCGCATCGGCACGCGCGCGATCGAGCAGCGATGCCGGTACCGTAGCACCGTGCAGGATGCGGTCGGCCTGCGACAGCAAGCGCGCCTCACGCAACGTCAGGTCGTCCGGATCGGCCGAACGTGGCCGGATCGTTACCAGCATGTCGCCCGGGGCGTTGTCGGCGCCGGCGAGCCAGGCCGCCACGTCATGGCGCGCGGCAAGCGGATCGAGCGTGCCGCCCGGCGCCAGCGCTGCACCGATCGCGCGCCGCCGGTCGACACCGTCGGGGAAGCGCGTCCGGATCGCCGCGCGCGCGGCGTGCAGCGCGCGGGCCAGCGCGCCAAGCGTATCGGGCAGCAATCCCTCCAGCCGCTGGCGCAGCGCCGCGGCTAACCCGGCCGACGCGCCGCCGGTGCCGATCGCGACCAGCACGGGGTCGCGATCGATGATCGCCGGCACGGTAAAATCGCACAGTGCCGGGCGATCGACCGCATTGACCAGCACGCCGCGGGCCTTGAGCCGTGCCACCGCCGCCAGCGCCTCCGCTTCGTCGTCGAGCGCGACGATCGCCAGCGCCGCCGCCGCATCCTCGCCGACGATCACCGCGCCGGCGCGCTCGAGCAGGCGGCGCTTGGCCTCGGCGGCTTCGCCCTCGCCGAGCAGGATCACCGGCCGGCCCGCCACCGTCATGAACAGCGGCAGGCTGTGCCAGGTCACGCAGCCAGCCAGTCGGGCAGCCGCTCCGCCGCGAGGATCGTCGCCGGGTCGATACGGTCGGCGACCACCGCATAGCGGTCGCCATCGACCAGCACCTCGGGCACCAGCGCCCGGCTGTTATAGGTCGAGGCCATCGTCGCGCCATAGGCGCCGGCGGTGCGGAAGATCGCAAGATCGCCCGATTTCACCGCGTCGATGTCGCGCCCCATCGCGAAGGTGTCGCCGCTCTCGCACACCGGGCCCGCGATATTGGCGATCATGCGCTCGCCCGAGGGCCGCACGGCGACGAAATCATGCCACGCATCATACAGCGCCGGCCGCGCCAGATCGTTCATCGCCGCATCGACGATGACATAGGGGTTCACCGCACCCGGCTTGACCCAGATCACCCGCGTCAGCAGCACCCCGGCATTGCCGGCGATGAAGCGGCCGGGTTCGAACATCAGCTGGACGTTCCAGCCCCTGGTCACCCGCGCGACCATCGCGCCATAGGCCTGGGTACTCGGCGGCACATCGCCGGCCTTATAGGGTACGCCGAGCCCGCCGCCGAGATCGACGCGCTCGATCGTGTGGCCCGCCGCGCGCAACTCGGCGACGAGCTGACCGATCCGCGTATAGGCCGCTTCGAGCGGGGCGAGGTCGAGCAACTGGCTGCCGATATGGATCGCCACGCCGCGCATGTTTAGCCCGGGCAGCGCGGCGAGCCGGCCATACATCGCCACCGACTGGTCGATCGCGACGCCGAACTTGTTCTCTTTCTTGCCGGTCGAGATCTTGGCATGCGTGCCGGCATCGACGTCCGGATTCACCCGCAACGTCGCATCGGCGCGCTTGCCGCCGGCCGCGGCGATCGCCGCGAGCACTTCGCCCTCTTCCTCGAGCTCGAGATTGAACTGGCCGATCCCGACATCGAGCGCGCCGGCAAGTTCGTCGCGCGTCTTGCCGACGCCCGAAAAGACGATGTCGCGCGCCGGCATGCCCGCCGCCAACGCGCGCTGCATCTCGCCACCCGAGACGACGTCGGCGCCGTAACCGCGCTTCGCCAGCACCGCGAGCACCGCGCGGTTGGGATTGGCCTTGATCGCATAGGCGAAATGCGCGTCGTCGATCCCGGCATCGACCAGCCCGGCGCGAAACGCATCGGCCTGATGCTCGAACATCGCGCGCGAATAGACATAGACCGGGGTGCCGACATCGGCGGCAATCCGTTCCAGCGGGACGCTCTCGGCGTGGAACGCCCCGTCAATCAGCGTGAAATGATCCATCAGCGGCTGGGGGGCAGGTCGAATTCGTCGCTGCGGCGCTGCTCGGAGTTGGTCAACAACTCGTCGCTGCGCGCCGGTCGCGCCTGGTTCGACGGCATCAGCAACTGCGTCGCGCTCGGCGTCGCGCGCGCGCCATAGGGTGCGACGGGCAGCGATTCGCCCTTGGCCGGTTTGAGGCCCGACATCGATCCGCATGCCGCCAGCAGCAGCGCCAGGGCCAGTCCGATCACCGCTTTCATCGCCCGTCTCCTTCGCGCGCGGCACGGATCGCCGCACGCACATTGGCCGGCGCCGTGCCGCCAAAGCTGGTCCTGCTGGCGACCGACGCATCGACCGTCAACACACCATAGACGCGTTGGTCGATTCGCGCATCGATAGCAATCAGGTCGTCGAGCGGCACCTTGTCGAGCGAAACGCCCAGTTCCTCGGCGCGCTTCACTGCGCGGCCGGTGATGTGATGCGCCTCGCGGAACGGGATGCCGCCCTCGCGCACCAGCCAGTCAGCCAGGTCGGTCGCGGTGGCGAAGCCGGCCTCCGCCGCGCCGCGCATCCGCTCGGTGCGGAAGGTCGCGCTCGCCACCATCCCGGTCATCGCCGCGATCGACAGGCCGAGCAGGTCGTGCGCCTCGAACACCGGCGGCTTGTCGTCCTGCATGTCCTTGGAATAGGCCAGCGGCAGCCCCTTCATCGTGATCATCAGCGCGGTGAGGCAGCCGATGATCCGCCCCGAATGGCCGCGTACCAGTTCGGCCGCGTCGGGGTTGCGTTTCTGCGGCATGATCGACGAGCCGGTCGACCATTGGTCCGACAGCGAGACGAAACCGAAGGGCTGCGACGCCCACAGGATGAACTCCTCGGCCAGCCGGCTGAGATGCAGCGCGCACTGCGCGGCGGCGGTGAGATATTCGATCGCGAAGTCGCGGTCCGACACGCCGTCGAGCGAGTTGCGCGTCGGCCCGTCGAAACCCAGCGCCGCGGCCGTCGCATCGCGATCGATCGGAAAGCCCGTCCCGGCCAGCGCGGCCGAGCCAAGCGGACAGCGATTTAGCCGCACGCGCGCATCGGCGAAGCGCCCGCGGTCGCGCGCGATCATCTCGTGATAGGCCATCAGATGATGGCCGAGCGTCACCGGCTGCGCGCTCTGCAGATGCGTGAAGCCCGGCATCACGCTGTCGGCATGCTCTTCGGCACGCGTCAGCAGCGCGTCCTGGAAGGCGACGAGCGCCGCCGCGACCTGGTCGATCGCGTCGCGCACCCACAGCTTGAAATCGGTCGCGACCTGGTCGTTGCGCGAGCGTGCGGTGTGCAGCCGCCCGGCGACCGGGCCGATCTTCTCGGCCAGCCGCGCCTCGGTCTGCATATGAATGTCTTCGAGGGTCAGATCCTCGGTCACGCCATGCGCCGCATAGTCCGCCGCGACCTGCGCCAGCCCGGCGCCGATCGTCGCCGAATCCTCGGGCGAGACGATGCCCTGCGCGCCGAGCATCGCGACATGCGCCTGCGAGCCCGCCACGTCCTGTTGCCACAAGCGCTTGTCGAACGGGATCGAGGCATTTATCTCGCGCATCACCGCTGCCGGACCCTCGGCGAAGCGTCCGCCCCACATCGCATTGGATGCGTGCCCCATGGCTTCCTTCTCGTCCTTACGCTCGGTGATCGTGCCGCTCCTGTTGCTGGGCGCTGTCGCGGGGTGCGATAAGCAGAACGCGGGCGCCCCGCAAGCGATGCCGAGCAAGCTGCCGGTCGAGAATAGCGGCACCCCGGCCGATGCGCCGCCGGCCAAGGGCGACAAGGTCGCGGTCGATGTGATCGGCACGCTCGATCGCAGCCACAAGGGCGAGTTGGCGCCGGCAGTCGGCTTCACCGATTCCGCCGGCAAACCGAGTTCGATCAAGGCGTTCGCTGGCAAGCCCGTGCTGCTCAACCTGTGGGCGACCTGGTGCGCGCCGTGCGTCGCCGAAATGCCGACGCTCGACAAGGCGGCGGCGACCATGACGATCGTCGCGGTAAGCCAGGATATCGGTGCCGATGGCTCGGCCAAGGCGGCGACGTTCCTGCGCGATCACGGTGTCACGCATCTGCAATCCTATGCCGACCCCGAGACCAAACTGAGCGTCGCGTACAATGCCAGCCTGCCGACCAGCATCCTCTATGATTCGACCGGTCACGAAGTGTGGCGCATGACTGGCGGGATGGACTGGACGAGCGAAACCGCGAAGCAGCTGCTGGCCGAGGCGAAATGAGCATGACCATGAACGACAGCGCGCCGATCCTCGCCAGCCGCGATGGCGCGATCCTCACCGTCACGCTCAACCTGCCCGAGAAGCGCAATCCGGTCTCCGACAACGGCCTGATCGACGCGCTGATCGCGACGATGCTCGAGGCCGATGCCGATATCGGCGTGCGCTGCGTCATCCTGACCGGCGCGGGCAGTGCCTTTTCGGCCGGGGGCGATCTCAAGGCGATGAAGGCCGGCAGCGGTCTGCGCGCCAGCCTGCCGGCACAAACGCGGCGCAATTACCGCGAAGGCATCCAGCGCCTGCCGCTGATGTTCCATGCGCTGGAAGTGCCGGTGATCGCGGCGATCAACGGCCCGGCGATCGGCGCGGGGCTCGACCTCGCCTGTATGTGCGACATTCGCGTCGCCGCCGAGACGGCAGTGTTCGCCGAGAGTTTCGTCAAGCTCGGCATCGTCCCCGGCGATGGCGGCGCATGGTTGCTGCCACGCGTGATCGGCTTCAGCCGCGCGGTCGAGCTGACGCTGACCGGCGAGACGATCGACGCCGCGACCGCGCTTCAGATCGGCCTCGTCAGCCACGTCGTGCCGGCGGCCGATCTGCTCTCCACCGCGCGCGGCATCGCCGACAAGATCGCCGCCAACCCGCCGCATGCCGTGCGCATGACGCGCCGCCTGCTGCGCGAGGCGCAGACCGCGACGCTCGCCGCCACGCTCGAACTGTCGGCCGCGATGCAGAGCCTCGCCCATGCGACGCGCGACAATGAAGAAGCGATCGACGCCTTCATCGAACGTCGCGCGCCGAACTTCTCGGGCGAATAAGCGGGAGTACGCGGCGCGATTCAACTTTGCTCGCGCCGGGTGCAACGGGGCCGGTCGTCCACCGCGCCACCGTCGGCGCCCGCGAAGATCGCCGAGGCTTCTGTTATGCCGCTTGTCAGCTCTGATATCGCGTCGGCTCTTCTCTGTTCCGAGGCCGTCGCGCCGCTGTTCCGTTGGGAACCGATATCTCAGCAAATAACTGATTTAACAAAGAACATTACGCGGCGAAGACCGATTCGGCCGCGAAAATTCATTTTCTCCCCTGTTATTTGCGCGGAACAGAGAGAAATGGCGCGGCGAGGCGCGTCAGCGCTTCAGGCGGTGCAGCTTGTGCCACACGAAGAAGGCCACGCCCGCGAGCAGCACGACCGCCACCGCCACATCGGCCGAATGGAACGCCGCCTTGATCCGCGGGTCGCTGTTCCACTTGTCGCCCAGCTTCATCCCGACCCAGGCCAGCCCGAAGCACCACGGCCACGATCCGATGAAGGTATAGAGGTGGAACGGCACCAGCTTCATCCGCGCCACGCCGGCGGGGAAGGCGATGAACGAGCGGATCACCGGCAGCAAGCGGCCGATCAGCACCGCGATGCCACCGAAGCGCGCGAAGAAGCGGTCGGCCATGTCGAGTTCGCCCGGCCCGACCAGCACGTACCGTCCCCAGCGCTCCGCCAGCGGGCGGCCACCGCGCTTGCCGATCTCATAGGCGACGATCGAGCCGAGATTGCAGCCGATCGCCCCCGCGGTCGCAGCGAGATACAGGTCGAAGCGGCCGGTCGAGACGAGATAGCCGGCAAACGGCATGATGATCTCCGACGGCAGCGGGATACACGCGCTCTCGATCGCCATCAGCAGGGCGATGCCAAGATAGCCGCCACCGGAAATGACCGCGATGGTGAAGCTGGCGAGCAGGGTGAGCAGTTTCTCGATCATGCCGCGCCCTTGCCCCGAAGCCGCCGCCTCTCGCCAGCGAAATATGCTAGGTGCACAGAATGACCACAGACGACGACAAGCGCCTCGCGGCCGAGACCGCGGTCGAGGAGGTACGACCCGGCATGCTGGTCGGGCTCGGCACCGGCTCGACCGCCGCGCATGCCATCGCCCGGCTCGGCGAAAAGGTGCGCGCCGGGCTCGATGTCCGCGCGGTCGTCACCTCGCTGGCGAGCGAGGCGCTGGCGCGCGCCGCCGGCATCCCGCTGCTCGACTTTGCCGATTTGGCGACGCTCGACCTGGCGATCGACGGCGCCGACGAGATCGATCCCGATCTGCGCGCGATCAAGGGCGCGGGCGGGGCGATGCTGCGCGAGAAGATCGTCGCCACCGCCGCGCGGCGCATGATCGTCATCGCGGACGGGTCGAAGCAAGTCGCCCGGCTCGGCGCGGCGAAGGTGCCGGTCGAGGTGCTGCCCTTCGCGCGGAGCTTCGTTGCGGCGCGGCTGACCGCGCTCGGCGCGCAGGTCGTGCCGCGCGACGGCGGCGCCTATCGCACCGATCAGGGCAATATGGTGCTCGACTGCCATTTCGCCGCGCTCGACCCCGTCGCCGAGGCAGGGCGGATCGCCGCGATTCCCGGCATACTCGGCCATGGCCTGTTCCTCGACGAAGTCGATATTGCCTATATTGCCGCGCGCGGCGTCGTTACGCGGCTGGAACGCAAGGCCATGTGCGACTAAAGCGCCCGAGTCACCGAAACCCGATCGGATGCGCGCGCGTTCGGTCGATCTCCCAGCAAGGCGATCTCTCCGATGTCCGACACCGCAACCCCGCTTCCCGCAGACGTTCATGAGGACGGCTCGCTCGCGCGTCTGACGATCGACACGATCCGGACGCTTTCGATGGATGCGGTGCAGGCCGCCAATTCGGGTCACCCCGGCACGCCGATGGCGCTCGCCCCGGTCGGTTATGCCTTGTGGGCGAAGTTCCTGCGCACCGATCCGGCCAGGCCCGACTGGCCCAATCGCGACCGCTTCGTGCTGTCGGTCGGCCATGCCTCGATGCTGCTCTACAGCCTGCTGCACCTTGCCGGCGTGCGCGAGATCGATCGCGACGGCAAGCCGACGGGCAACGCGGCGGTGAGCCTCCACGACATCGAGCAATTCCGCCAGCTCGGCTCGAAGACCCCGGGCCACCCCGAATATCGTCACACCACCGGCGTCGAGACGACCACCGGCCCGCTCGGTGCGGGGTGCAGCAACTCGGTCGGCATGGCGATGGCCGAGCGCTGGCTCGCCGCGCGCTACAACCGCGACGGCTTCGAGCTGTTCGACCATGACGTCTATGCGCTCGCCGGCGACGGCGACATGATGGAAGGCGTATCGGCCGAAGCCGCCAGCATGGCCGGCCACCTCAAACTGTCCAACCTGTGCTGGATCTACGACAGCAACCACATCTCGATCGAGGGCGACACCGCGCTCGCCTTTGACGAGGATGTCGGCATGCGCTTCCAGGCCTATGGCTGGAACGTCATCCATGTCGACGACGCCAATGACGTCGCCGCTTTGTCTGCCGCCTTCGATACCTTCCGCGCGACCACCGACAAGCCGACCTTCATCGTCGTCCATTCGATCATCGGCTGGGGCTCGCCCCGCGCCGGCAGCGAAAAGGCGCATGGCGAGCCGCTCGGCGTCGACAATGTCAAGGCGACCAAGCGCGCTTATGGCTGGCCCGAGGACGAGAATTTCCGCGTCCCCGACGGCGTACTCGACCATTTCCATGGCGAGATCGCCGGACGCGGCGCACCCTTGCGCGAAGCATGGGAAGCGAAATACGCCGAATATCGCAGTGCCTATCCCGATCTCGCCGCGCAGATCGACGCGATGCTGACCGGCAAGCTGCCCGATGGCTGGGACGCCGACATCCCGGTGTTCGATGCCGACCCCAAGGGAATCGCCTCGCGCGATGCCGGCGGCAAGGTGCTCAACGCCATTGCGGCGAAGGTGCCGTGGCTGCTCGGCGGTTCGGCCGATCTCTCGCCCTCGACCAAGACCGACATCAAGGGCGCGGGTTCGTTCGAGCCGAACAATTATGGTGGTTCGAACATCCATTTCGGCGTGCGCGAACATGGCATGGGCGGCGTCGTCAACGGCATGACGCTGTCGCATCTGCGCGGTTACGGTTCGACCTTCCTGGTCTTCGCCGATTACATGCGCGCGCCGATCCGCCTCTCGGCGATCATGGAGCTGCCCGCGACCTGGGTTTTCACGCACGATTCGATCGGCGTCGGCGAGGACGGCCCGACGCATCAGCCGATCGAGCATCTTGCCACGCTGCGCGCGATCCCCGGCCTCGACACGATCCGCCCGTGTGACGCCAATGAGGTCGCCGCCGCCTGGCGTGCGATCGTCGCCGAGCCGACCCACCCGACCGCGCTGATCCTGTCGCGCCAGGCGCTACCGACACTTGACCGCACCGTCTATGCCTCGGCGGACGGCGTCGCCAAGGGCGGCTACGTGCTTGCCGACAGCGAGAACCCGCAGGTCATCCTGATCGCGACCGGCAGCGAAGTGTCGCTTGCCATCGCGGCCTATGAGCAGCTCAAGGCCGAAGGCATCGCCGCCCGCGTCGTCTCGCTGCCGAGCTGGTATCGCTACGAGCTGCAATCGGATGCCTATAAGGAATCGGTGCTGCCGAAAGCGATCCCGGCGCGTTTGGCGATCGAGATGGGCGGGGAGATCGGCTGGGATCGTTATGTCGGGCTTTCGGGCCGGACGATCACCATGGCGACCTTCGGGGCGTCGGCGCCGATCGCCAAGCTGCAGGACAAGTTCGGTTTCACCGTCGACAATGTGGTGAAGCAGGCCAAGGCAATGCTGGAGACGAAGTGATGGGTCGGTTGAATGATCTCGCAGGCGCGGGCCAGGCGGTATGGCTCGATTTCGTCGATCGCAAGTTCCTCGCGGATGGCGGGTTGCAGAAGCTGGTCGACGAGGACGGGCTGACCGGCGTCACCTCCAACCCGTCGATCTTCGAAAAGGCGATGGGGCATGGCGACGCCTATGACGAAGCGCTCGCCGCGTTCGACCAGGCGCATCCCGATGCCTCGACCATGGCGCGCTACGAGCATCTCGCGATCCAGGACATCCAGACCGCCGCCGACACGCTGCGCCCGGTCTATGACAAGCTCGACGGCAAGGACGGTTATGTCAGCCTCGAGGTCTCGCCCTATCTCGCCAACGACACCGACGAGACGATCGTCGAGGCGGCGAAGTTATGGGGCGAGGTCGATCGCCCCAATCTGATGATCAAGATCCCCGGCACACCGGCGGGCATCCCCGCCATTGCAGCGACGATCGACGCCGGGATCAACGTCAACGTCACGCTGCTCTTCTCGATCGAGGCCTATAAGGCCGTCGCGCTGGCGCATGCCGCTGGCCTCGAAAAGCGCGCCGCACGCGGCGAGCCGATCGATCGCATCGCCAGCGTGGCGAGTTTCTTCGTCAGCCGTATCGACAGCAAGATCGACGACAAGATCGACGCCGGCGTTGGCGGCGACGCGGCCAAGCCGCTTAAGGGCAAGGTCGCCATCGCCAATGCCAAGCTGGCCTATGCCTGGTATGAGGAGTTCGTCGCGAGCGAGCGCTGGCAGGCACTCGCCGCCAAGGGCGCGATGCCGCAGCGCCTGCTCTGGGCATCGACCGGCACCAAGAACCCAGCCTATCCCGACACGCTCTATCTCGACACGCTGATCGGCCCGAACACCGTCAACACCGTCCCGCCCAAGACGCTCGACGCGTTCCGCGAGCGCGGCACCGTGGCGCAGACGCTGGGCGCCGATGTCGATGCGGCGCGCCATGTCATGGCCGAGGCCGACCGGCTCGGGCTCGACCTGCCGGGCGTCACCGATACCCTGGTCGAGGAAGGCGTCGCCTCCTTCGCCAAGGCGTTCGACGACCTGCTCGGCGCGATCGCCGCCAAGCATCCGGTGGCTGCTTGATGCGTTGTACTCCTGCGAACGCAGGAGCCCAGGGCCACAAGCGTCGGCTCTCGTAAGACGGACTTCAGACAAGCGAGCGGAGTTTAGCCATGAAGATCGGCATCATCGGCATGGGCCGGATGGGCGCGAACATCGCGCGGCGGCTGATGCGCGCCGGGCATGAGACGGTGGTCTATGACCGTTCCGCCGATGCGGTCGCCGCCGTCGTCAAGGACGGTGCCATTGCGGCGAGCGACCTCGCCGACCTCAAGGCGAAGCTCGCCAGCCCCGCCATCTACTGGGTGATGCTCCCGGCCGGCGACCCCACCGAGCAGACCATCGCCACGCTCGCCCAAGGTTGCGCGGCGGGCGACATCATCATTGATGGCGGCAACACCTTCTACAAGGACGACATCCGCCGCGCGAAGAAGCTCGCCGAGACGGGCGTCAACTATATCGATGTCGGCACCTCGGGCGGCGTATGGGGGCTGGAGCGCGGCTTCTGCATGATGGTAGGCGGCGACAAACCCTCGGTCGAACATATCGACCCGATCCTCGCGGCGCTTGCCCCCGGTATCGGTACCATTCCACGAACGCCAAATCGGATGGAAGACGAGGGCGAGGATCCGCGCGCCGAGCAGGGTTATATCCATGCCGGCCCCGCCGGGTCGGGCCATTTCGTCAAGATGGTCCATAACGGCATCGAGTACGGCCTGATGCAGGCCTATGCCGAAGGCTTCGACATCCTCGCCTCGAAGAACTCCGACAAGCTTCCCGAGGATGAGCGCTTCGACCTCAACCTGACCGATATTGCCGAGGTCTGGCGGCGCGGCAGCGTGATCTCGTCGTGGCTGCTCGACCTGTCGGCGATCGCACTGGCCAAGGACATGAAGCTCGAGGCGTTCACCGGCAAGGTCGCCGATTCGGGCGAGGGCCACTGGACGATCGAGGCAGCGATGGAAGAATCGGTGCCGGTCAACGTCCTGTCCGCCGCGCTGTTCGCGCGCTACCGCAGCCGGGTCGACCATACCTTTGGCGACAAGCTGCTGTCGGCGATGCGCTTCGGCTTTGGCGGCCATGTCGAGATGCCGCAATGACCATCCGCCTGCTGGTCTGCGACGTCGACGGCACTTTGGTCGACAAGCAGAAGAAGCTGACCCCGGCGACGATCGCCGCGGTGAAGCGCTTGCACGATGCGGGGATGGGCTTCACCATCATCAGCGCGCGGCCCTGCTCGGGCATGCTGCCGATCGCGGAAGCGCTCGGCATCGACGCACCGATGGCGGCATTCAACGGCGGCATCGTCTTTCGCCGCGACGGCAGCGTCGCGTCGCATGCGACGATCGATGAGGATGTGGCGCGCGGCGTGTTCGATCTGATCGGCGATGCTGCGGTCGATCGCTGGGTGTTCGTCGACGATCGCTGGTATGCCAGCACCGACCAGGGCGCGCATGTCGCGAGCGAGCGCGTCGCCGCGAACCAGGCGCCGATCGTGACGGACGACTTCGCGCCCCTGCTCGACCGCGCCGACAAGATCACGCTGGTCAGCGACGATCCCGCGCTGCTCGTGGGCCTGACCGAGCGGGCCGTGGCCGCCTTTGGCGAGCGGGCGACGATCGCCCAGTCGCAGACCTATTATCTCGACGTCACCGCGCCCGCCGCCAACAAGGGCGACGGCGTCACCGCGCTCGCCGCAGCGTTCGACGTGCCGCTCGCACAGGTCGCGGCGATCGGCGATCAGGCCAACGACCTGCCGATGCTGGCGCGGGTCGGCCTGTCGGTGGCGATGGGCAATGGCCCCGAGGCGGTGCGCCACGCTGCGCAGCACGTCACGCTCGGCAACGACCAGGACGGCGTCGCCCACGCCATCGACACGCTGATCGCGCCGCGTTTCTAACCTTCTCCCCTCCCTGGACAAGGGAGGGGTCGGGGGTGGGTCGCTATCGTGGGACCGTTTCGCTCACCTCACGCCGACCCACCCCCAGCCCCTCCCTTGTCCAGGGAGGGGGGTAGGATCGTCAGCGCCACATGCGCTGGAGGCCGCGATGGCCTTCCAGCTGGTGTTTGAGCGCGCCCGCGACATGAAGCGCAACGAGCCCATAGACCAGCTTCGCGATCAGCTCATGCGCTTCGCCGAACAGGGTATGCATGTGCTCGCGCGTGTCGGCCGGCAGGTTCATGACGAACCCGAGGCGCGGCCATTCGAACAGGCCGAACAGCTGCATCGGGTGCGTGGCGGCATCCTTCCACGCCGAGTCCATGATCCAGCCGGTCAGCGGCATGGCGAAGATCACGCCATAGAGCAGCCAGTGAACGATGTGCGAGGTGCGCGCCTCCCACGGCTTATAGGCTTGCGGCAGCGCCGGCGGCTTGTGCGAGAGACGCCACAGGATCCGCATGATCGCGAGGCCGAGGATGGTGATGCCGAGCGACTTGTGCAGGTCGATCATCGGCCGCACCTGCTCGTCGGCGACGAGCGGCCAGATCCACGCCAGCGCGATATTGCCGATGATGCCGATCGCGATCAGCCAGTGCAGCACGATCGCGGTGCGGGTGTAGCGGTCGCTCATCGTCGTTCTTTCGTCGTTCGTCGGCCATGCCCTAGCGTGCAGCTTGCACAACCGCTAGGCGGCGCGCAATCGCAGGTTCATCTCGATCCGGTAACGAACTCCCCCGCACCATGACCTCTCTCGAGCAAACCTTCGTGGCCGAGTCGCCACGGCTGACACCGCGCCCGATCCCGGCCGCCAGCCGCGTGATCGGGCTGGTCGCGCCGCTGCTGTTCATCGTGCTGACCGCGCAGGCCTTCTTCCGCCAGGGGTTGGTCGTGTGGTCGATCGGCATTGCCTACATCCTCTACGATACGGTGCTGCTCGGCTTTACCGCGTGGAATATCCGCCACCTGCGTGCCGCGCCGCGCGATGCGCCGGTCGATGGCGTGACCTTCGGGGTGATCGTCGCGGCGCATAACGAGGCGCGGGTGATCGCCAGCGCGATCGACCGGCTCGCGGCGCAGGATACCCCGCCCGACGTCATCCTGATCGCCGATGACGGATCGAGCGACGACACCGCCGCCGTGCTCGCGCGGCGCTACGGGCTCGACCTGCCCGCGCTCGGCGCGATGGCGACCGGCTCGACCAACCTGCCGTCGCTACGCTGGCTGCGACTGCCGCATGGCGGCAAGGCGGTCGCGCTCAACGCCGCGATCGCGGCGATCGATACCGAGGTGGTGCTGACGGTCGACGCCGACACGTTGCTCGAACCCGGCGCGATCCGCGCGATGCGCGCCGCCTTCGCCGCCGAGCCCGAGCTGGTCGCGGCGACCGGCGTGCTGGCACCGATCTGCGGACCGAACCTGCAGGCGCGGCTGTTCCAGTGGTTCCAGTCCTACGAATATGTCCGCAACTTCCTGTCGCGCCATGCCTGGGAACAGGTCCACAGCCTGCTGCTCATCTCGGGCGCATTCGCCGCGTTCCGCCGCGCGCCGGTTATCGAGGTCGGCGGCTTCGACCCCGATTGCATGGTCGAGGATTATGAACTGATCCACCGGCTCTACCGCCACGCCGCCGATCATGGCCGCGACTGGCGCGTGCGCGTCGTCGGCGGGGCGCTGGCCAGCACCGATGCGCCGGCGAGCCCGCTCGCCTTTCTCAAGCAGCGGCGGCGCTGGTTCGGCGGCTTCCTCCAGACGCAATATTGGAACCGCGACATGGTCGGCAACGGCCGCTTCGGGATGCTCGGGCGCTGGATGCTGCCGGTCAAGGCGCTCGACACGCTCCAGCCGGTCTATGGTCTCGCCGCCTTCGTCATCCTGATCGTCATCGTCGCGACCGGGCGTTTCTTCATCGCGCTGCCGATCCTGCTGGTGATGGTCGCCAAGATCGTCATCGACCTGAGCTTCCATCTCTGGTCGCTCGGCATCTACAAGCGCTGGACCGGGCAGCGCGAAGGGCTCGGCATCGGGCCGGCGATCGTCGCCGCGATCGCCGAGCCGTTCACCTTTCAGCTGCTGCGCCACACCGGCGCACTATGGGGCTGGGTCGCCTTCCTCACCGGGCGCGGCAGCTGGGGGCGGCAGCACCGCACCGCGATTCCCGACATCTCACAGGTCCAGCCGGGGCTCTGAATCGCCGGGCGGGTCGAAGGTCGACAGCGTCACCCCGAGCAGGCGGATCGGCGCGCGCAGCGGGAACAGCGTGCGGACCAGCGCCAGCGCCAGCCCGTCGAGCGTCGCGCGATCCTCGATCAGCCCGCCGGGCGTGCGGCTGCGCGTCACGGTGCGAAAGTCATCGTAGCGCGCCTTGACCGTGACGGTGCGGCCGCGCCCGCCGGTCTTGTCGCACCACGCCCAGACATCGCCGGCGAGCGGCAGCAACGCCGCCTCGACCGCCTCGGGCGTGGCGAGGTCGATCGCGAAGGTCGTCTCCGACCCCGATGACTTGCGCGGCTGGTTGGGCTCGACCGGGCGATCGTCCTGTCCGCGCGCCAGGCCATGATACCAGGCGCCGGCCTTGCCGAAGGCGCGTTGCAGCGCCGGCAGCTCCCAGCCGCGCAGGTCGGCGCCGGTCATGATGCCGAGCCGGTTCATCTTCTCCGCGGTCTTGGGGCCGATGCCGTGGAAACGCCCGACCGGCAGCGCGGCAACGAACGCCTCGCCCTGTTCGGGGGTGATGACGCACTGGCCGTTGGGCTTGTTCTGGTCCGAGGCGAGCTTGGCGAGAAACTTGTTGTAGGAGATGCCGGCCGACGCGGTGAGCTGCGTCTCGTCATGAATGCGCTGGCGGATCTCGCGCGCCGTCGCGGTCGCCGAGGGCAGGCCGCGCAGATTGGCGGTGACGTCGAGATAGGCCTCGTCGAGCGACAGCGGCTCGACCAGCGGGGTATAGTCGCGGAAGATCGCGCGGATCTGCTGCGACACGGCGCGATAGACGTCGAAGCGATGCGGCACGAAGATCAGGTCGGGGCAGCGCCTGAGCGCGGTGACCGAGGGGATCGCCGAGCGCACGCCGAAGGTGCGGGCCTCATAGCTCGCCGCCGCGACCACGCCGCGCCCGCTCGCGCTGCCGACCGCGACCGGCTTGCCGCGCAGCGCCGGATTGTCGCGCTGTTCGACCGCCGCGAAGAACGCGTCCATGTCGATATGGATGATCTTGCGCGTCATCTTGCGTGGTGTAGCGCGATGATGCGATGAGGGGAACGATGAGGGAACAGATTTCGTCCGCCGAGGCACGTCGCATCGCGCTGGCGGCACAGGGTTTCGGCGCGCGATTGCCCGCGACGGTGACGGCGCGGCACCTCGACCGCACGCTCGATGCGCTCGCGCTGCACCAGATCGACAGCGTCAACGTCTTGTCGCGCGCGCATTATCTCCCGGCCTTCTCACGCCTCGGCGGCTATGATCGGGCGTTGTTCGACCATGCCGCCTGGGGACCGAAGCGCGCGCGGCGGCGCTTCGAATATTGGGCGCACGAGGCGTCGCTGCTGCCGCTCGACCTCCATCCGCTGTTGCGCTGGCGCATGGCGCAGGCCGATCGTGGCGAGCGTGGCTGGACCAGCCTCAGGCGCTTCGCGACCGAGCGCCGGAGCGAGGCGACGGCGCTGCTCGATCGCATCCGTGGCGAAGGGCCGCTCGCCGCGTCGGATTTCGACGGCAGCAAGGGCAATGGCGGCTGGTGGGGCTGGAGCGACACCAAGGCGACGCTCGAATGGCTGTTCTGGGCCGGGCATGTCACGACCGCGACGCGTCGCAACAGTTTCGAGCGCGTCTACGACCTGCCCGAGCGCGTCATCCCGCCGACGATCCTCGCGCTGCCGACGCCCGCCGCGGCGACGGCGCAGCGCGCGCTGGTCGAGCGTTCGGCGCGGGCGATGGGTGTCGCGACCGCGATCGAGCTGCGCGACTATTTCCGGCTCGCGCCGGACGAGACGCGCGTTGCGATCGAGGCGCTGGTCGAGGAAGGCGTGCTGCTGCCGGTGACGGTGAAGGGCTGGGACAGGCCGGCCTGGTTGCACCGCGATGCCCGAATCCCGCGCCGCGTGCAGGGTGCCGCGCTGCTCGCGCCTTTCGACCCGCTGATCTGGGAGCGCGCGCGGACCGAACGGATCTTCGGCATTCGCTACCGGATCGAGATCTATGTGCCGGCCGAAAAGCGCGTGCATGGCTATTATGTGCTGCCGTTGCTGCTCGACGACCGGATCGTCGCGCGGGTCGATCTCAAGGCCGACCGGCAAAGCGGGCGCTTGCTGGTGCAGCGCTGCCATCTCGAGCCCGGCGCGCCGGGGGAGACGCAAGAGCGGCTGGCGGGGGAGTTGCGGCGGATGGCGGACTGGCTGGGGTTGGGCGAGGTTGTTGGGTTTTCTTAGCCCTCCCCTTCAGGGGAGGGGTTGGGGTGGGGGGGTGCCGCAATAGCCGCGATCATTGTATTCGTGGAGGGCCCCCACCCCCAACCCCTCCCCTGAAGGGGAGGGGCTAATAGGGGTTAGCCCCCCGCATAACCGCCGATGATCGGCAGCACCTCGCCGGTAATGTAGCTCGAGCATTGCTTCGAGGCGAGGAAGACATAGGCCGGGGCGATTTCCTCGGGCTGGGCCGGGCGCTTCATCGGCGTGTCGGCGCCGAACTGCGCGACGTCGCCGGCTTCCTTGTCGCTGGGGTTGAGCGGCGTCCATACCGGTCCGGGCGCGACCGCGTTGACGCGGATGCCTTTGGGAATGAGATGCGTCGACAGGCTCTTGGTGAAGGCGTGGATGCCGCCCTTGGTCATCGAATAGTCGAGCAGGTCCTTGTTGCCGACCAGGCCGGTGATCGACCCGGTGTTGATGATCGCGCTGCCCGGCTGGAGATGCGGCACCGCCGCCTGCGCCATGAAGAAATAGCCGTAGAGATTGGTCTTGAGCGTCTGGTCGAAATGCTCGGGGGTTAGTTCCGCGAAGCTCGGCGCATGGACCTGGAAGGCGGCGTTGTTGACGAGGATGTCGAGCTTGCCGAATTTCTTCACCGTCTGCTCCACGGCTGCGATGCAGAAGTCGCGGTCGCGCACGTCGCCGGCGATGAGCAGGCAGTGCCGGCCTTCCGCCTCGACCGCCTTGCGCGTGTCCTCGGCATCGCGCTGTTCCTCGCCGAGATAGACGATCGCGACATCGGCACCCTCGCGCGCGAACAGCACCGCGACCGAGCGGCCGATGCCCGAATCGCCGCCGGTGATGATCGCCGCGCAACCGTCGAGCTTGCCCGACCCCTTGTAGAAGGGTGCGTCATACATCGGCGCCGGGTCGAGCGCCGCTTCGTCGCCGGGCTTGGCCTGGTGTTGCTGCGGGAGGGGCGGCTCGGGATAGCGCCGTGCGCCGGCCTGCATCGCGCCGCCTTTCGCCTCGGGCGCCTTCTCGTCGGCCTCGGCGACCTGCGCCTGGATTGCGCGCTGCTCGTCCTCGGCCCTGGTTACGGTGTCGGTCTGGTCGGTCATGCTCGCCTCGCTGTGTCAGGCTAGACATAACCCCGCCAGACGTTCGGCGTTCCGTGTTGGCGGTGTCCGGCGGCCCCCGAACCATTGCGGCGGCGGTGCGTGGGCTCTAAGCGCGGGCGATGCCGAGCCGGGAAGTCGATCGTTGAGCGCCATTGCCGGCATCCTGCACGTCGACGGCCGCAGCGTATCCGACCGCATGCTTGACGCGATGCAGGCCGCAGCGCCGCCGCGCGGTTTCGACGGCACGACGCGCTGGCATGACGGGCCGGTCGGTTTCATCCGTACCGCACATGCCACCACGCGCGAGGCCGTCGGCGAGGTCCAGCCGCTGATCGGCGCTGAATCGGGCATTGCCATCCTGTTCGACGGGCGGCTCGACAACCGCGCCGAGCTGCTCGACCTGCTCGGCTGGCACGGCGCGGCGCTGGCGGCGGCGCCCGATCCGGCGATCGCGCTGGCGTTGTTCGAACGCCTCGGCGACGGCTTCGTGCGCCGGCTGGTCGGCGACTTCGCCATCGCGCTGTGGCAACCGCGCGAGCAGCGCCTGCTGCTGCTGCGCTCGCCGTTCGGCTGGCGGCCGCTGCTATGGACCTTCGACGGCAAGACCTTCGGCTTCTCCACCGAGCCACGCGGGCTGGTTCTCGGGCTGGGGCTGCCGCGCCGGCTCAACGAAGCCGCGATCGGCGAGTTCATCAGTGCGCGCTTCTCGACCCAGGAAGAGACCTTCTGGCAGGACATCAAGCGGCTCCAGCCGGGATCGGCGCTGGCGGTCGAGCAGGGCCGCACGCGGCAATGGTATTGGCATGACGAGCCGTATGACGATCTGTCGCATCTCTCGGTCGCCGAGCATGTCGCGCGCTTTCGCGATCTGTTCGACCAGGCGCTGATCGCCACCACGCGCAGCAACGGGCCGATCGCCGGGCATCTGTCGGGCGGGCATGATTCCTCATCGGTGATTGCGCGCGCGACCGAACTTCATCGCGCCGGACGGATCGATCGGCAGATCGAGGCGATCAGCGCGCGCTTCCCAGGCGAACCGCAGGACGAAACCGAATTTAGCAGCGCGGTCGAGGCGCATCTCGGCATCACCGCAACGGTGATCGGCGCGCGGCGCTTCGACCTCGAAACCGCCCGCGCCTGGTGCGCCGCGACCTATCAATTGCCGTTGCGGCCCAATGTGCTCGATACTTTGCCCAATGCCTGTGCGCATCTCGAGGCGGGCAACGGCCGCGTCCTGCTGACCGGTGAGGGCGGCGATGACTGGCTCAATGGCTCGCAGGCGCACTGGCCCGACCTGCTGCTGCAGGGGCGCTGGCTGGCGCTGCTGCGCGACGGGCTACAGCGCTGGCCCGACCGGCCCGGCTATGTCGCCGCGCGCCGCGTCTTCTATCACAGCGGTATGCCGCTGGTCAGCCGGCGCTATCGTGCGCAGTTGTTCCATCCCCAGCTTGCCTATGGTGCCGAGGCACCGCCCTGGGTGCGCGCCGATTGGGCGGAGCGCATCGGCCTGCGCGATCGCTGGCAGGACGACCATATCCCCGTCCGGCTGAAGGGGTTTGCCCAGAAGAATCGCTTCGCCGTGTTCACGACCGCGCGTCGCCACGTCAACGCCGACAACATGCTGGCCTATGCCGAGAGTCGCGGGGTCGAAATCCGCCACCCGCTGCACGATCTACGCCTCACGCGATTCTATATGGGCGCAGACGGCACCACGATGCGCGCCGATGGCGAACGGAAATATCTGTTGCGCGAGGCGATGCGCGGCACCTTGCCCGAAAAGGTGCGTCTGCGCCGCGACAAGGCGGTCTTTGCGACGCACCTGGTCGACGCGATCAGCGACATCCTGCGCGAGCGGCCGATCGAACGGATGCGCTGCGTCGAACTCGGCTGGGTCGAGCCCGCCGTGCTGCGGCAGCTGCTCGAACCGCACCTCGCCTGGCGCGCCGCCGGTGCGCGCGACCCGTTGCCATCGTCGCTGAGCCCGTTGTGGTTCGCGCTGGCGAGCGATATCTGGCTCGAAAATGCGTTCCAACTCTAATGCGCGCCGCGGCGCCAAGGCAGTATCGCAGCATGGCTGACAGCGCGACGATCATGGACGAATCGATCCTGCACCGCCGCACGGATATGATCGCCGCGGAATCCGACGGCGAGATGGTCGTGCTCGATGCCGAGCGCGGCGATTTCCTGCAGTTGAACAGCAGTGCCGCGCGTATCTGGAGCCTGTTGGAACAGCCGCAAACCCTGGCCGCACTTTGTGCGACCCTCGCGGAGCAGTTCGCGACCGATGCGGCCGAATGTCGCGACGAGGTGATCGCCTTCATCGTCACGCTGCGCGACCGGGGCATGATCGAGATTCGCTGAGCCGGTCGCGGCAAGGCCTGGCAGGTCCAGCAACCGCAAGCGGCCGCTTGCAGAAAGCGCCGCATTCTCAAATCTTTCCTTCAGGCACAATGCCCTGGAAAGAATGGTGCCAGAAGAGAACTCACACTTTTGAACCAAGATTTTGATATCAAATTCAATATCTTGAGTCATAATTTCGGTGGCCCGAATTATGGCCCGACATTTCGACCGTAGCGACGGTTCGAGTGTCGCTGTGCCCATCCTTTCCGGGCACCAAATCATACCAATTCGTCGCGAATGGCTCAAGACGTATCGCGAGATCTCATGCTGGCGCCGCTCACCCTGAGTCCGACGGCAAGGCGGCGGAGGCACCAATTAAGGGAGCAGGTCACTCACGATCAGCTGAATCATTACGCGTTCGAGGCGCGGACGGCCGCTTGTGCCGGAACGCGCCATTCGCCACGGTTGACCCGCCAAGCGGCTCTGCGCCCAGTTGCGGTCGTTCAATCGAAGTGGCGTCGATCCTGAAGCAGTCCTCGTTCAATCTGCGCGGATACCGCCCATGGACCAAAGCGCTCGTTCGTCAGCAGGGTGCCGCTGTTGCATGAAGCGAACAACCGCTAGAGCGTGCTCCATTTAGACGGAAGCATATCCGGAGTTTCGCAGATGGTTCGCGCATTCGTTCGGTGAGACGATGTCGAGGAGTTGACCGACGCGCCGCCATGTAGCGTCGTGGCTACGTTCCTGGGCGTTGCGCATCCAGTGTTTGACCTTGGCGAACAGCTG